>CAMNOU010000023.1 GCA_946546945.1 uncultured Lachnospiraceae bacterium | reverse complement strand
AAAAAGAATAAGTCTGTAAGCTGTTTTTCTTGCTTACAAACTTATTATACGAGAGAGGTAGAACATGAGTAAACCGGTAGTGGCGGTGGTTGGCCGCCCGAATGTTGGAAAGTCGACACTTTTTAATGCGCTTGCGGGCGAGCGTATTTCCATTGTGAAAGATACGCCCGGTGTAACAAGAGACCGCATTTATGCCGATGTGGAGTGGCTGAATTATACCTTCACTCTGGTGGATACCGGAGGTATTGAGCCGGATTCGAAGGATATTATTCTCTCCCAGATGCGCGAGCAGGCGGAGATTGCCATTGCGACAGCGGATGTCATCATTTTTATGACAGATGTCAGACAGGGACTGGTGGATTCCGACGCAAAGGTGGCGGATATGCTTCGCCGCTCAAAGAAACCGGTCGTTCTGGTCGTGAATAAGGTAGACAGCTTTGAAAAATACGGAACAGATGTCTATGAGTTTTATAATCTGGGAATCGGGGATCCGATGCCGGTTTCCGCCGTTTCAAAGCTCGGGATCGGAGATATGCTGGAAGAGGTCGTAAAGTATTTCCCGAAGAGCGCGAAAGAGGAAGAGGAAGATACCAGGCCGAAGGTCGCGATCATCGGAAAGCCGAATGTCGGAAAGTCTTCGATCATTAACCGGCTGGTGGGGGAGAACCGTGTCATCGTCTCCGATATCGCCGGCACGACCCGCGATGCCATCGATACAGCGATCAAATATAATGGAAAAGAATATGTCTTTATCGATACGGCAGGCCTTCGGCGCAAGAATAAAATAAAAGAAGAGATAGAACGTTACAGTATTATCCGGGCCGTGACCGCCGTCGAGAAATCAGATGTCGTGATTATTGTAATCGATGCGACAGAGGGCGTGACCGAACAGGATGCGAAGATTGCCGGAATCGCCCATGAGCGGGGCAAGGGAATCATCATTGCTGTCAATAAATGGGACGCGATCGAAAAGGATGATAAGACGATCTATAAGCATACCAGTAAAATCCGGGAAGTCTTAAGCTTTATGTCTTATGCAGAGATTATGTTCATCTCCGCGAAGACCGGTCAGCGTCTGCCGAAGCTGTTCGATCTGATCGATACGGTCATAGAGAACAATTCCATGCGCGTCGCGACAGGCGTGCTGAATGAAATCGTATCAGAGGCAGTTGCCATGCAGCAGCCGCCGACGGACAAAGGGAAGCGCCTGAAGATTTTTTATACCACACAGGTAGCTGTCAAACCGCCGACATTTGTAATCTTTGTAAATGATAAAAAACTGATGCATTTTTCCTACACAAGATATCTGGAAAACCGTATACGGGACACATTCGGGTTCAGGGGAACTGCGCTTAAATTTATCGTCAGAGAACGCAAAGAGGATGCGTAAATTTGCGGGGATGCCCCGGAAAGGTGGATGGAAACTATGATTGCGAGCCGTGTGATCGGCCTGATTCTTGGTTATGTGTTCGGTTTGTTTCCCACAGGAAAACTGGTCGGGAAAATGCATAACACAGACCTCAGAAAACAGGGAAGCGGAAATACCGGTATGACAAATTCAATTCGTGTGCTCGGCTGGAAAGCGGGGATCACGGTCTTCTTTGGGGATTGTCTCAAGGCAGTTGCCGCCATGGTAGCCGTCTGGCTGCTGTTCAGACACACGTATCCGGATGCGGTGAGGCTTCTGGAACTGTATGCCGGAGTCGGGGCGGTTCTGGGACATAACTACCCGGTTCATTCAAAATTTGCGGGAGGAAAAGGGATTGCCTGCAGTGTCGGCATCGTATTCGGATTTGACTGGCGAATGGTATTCTTCTGCGCGGTCCTGTTTTTCGCGTCGGTGATCCCGACCGGATTTATGTCGCTGGGATCTCTGGGCATACTGAGCGGATTTTTTATTCAGACCATTATTTTCGGACAACTTGGACTGCTGAAGGTGGGAAGTGAATATCTGCCGGAGGTGTATGTCCTGACGGGGATACTGACGGCGCTCGCTTTCTGGCAGCACCGGGCGAATATCAAGCGGCTTCTGAGCGGTACGGAGAATAAATTCGCTCCTTCTTCCGGCAAAAAGGAAGAAGGAAAAAAATCATGAAAACAACGTTGAGGAGGTGACCGGAATGGCACAGGTTTCCGTATTAGGCGGAGGAAGCTGGGGAACGGCCCTTGCCATCGTACTTGACCGGAATGGCCACGATGTGGTTGTCTGGGTCAGAAATGAAGAAACAGCAAAGGAGCTTAATCAGACACATGAACTGAAAAGTAAGCTTCCCGGAGTGCAGATCCCTGACCGGATCCGGTTCACTGCAGATCTCAAAGAAGCAGTCAGCCGCAAAGCCATGATCGTCATGGCTGTTCCGTCGACGGCATCGAGGAGTACCGCGCAGAAAATCGCGCAGTATCTTCCTGCCGGTCAGCTGATTGTAACCGTGGCAAAGGGAATTGAGGAAGATACCCTGATGCTTCAGACAGACATCATCGAAAGCGAGATCCCGGACGCGGATGTCGCAGTGCTTTCCGGCCCGAGTCATGCGGAAGAGGTCAGCAGATTTCTCCCGACCACAGTCGTGGCCGGAGCGAAGACCAGGAAAACGGCGGAGATCATTCAGGGATTTTTCATGAATGAGGTATTCCGTGTCTATACAAGCCCGGATCTTTTGGGGATCGAGCTGGGCGGCTCCCTGAAAAATGTGATCGCCCTGGCCGCCGGGATGTCTGACGGACTCGGATACGGCGATAATACCAAGGCTGCTCTGATCACCAGAGGAATCGCGGAAATGGGACGCCTTGCGGCGGCGATGGGAGCAAAATCCGAAACGCTGGGAGGACTGTCCGGAATCGGCGATCTGATCGTGACCTGCGCGAGCCGTCACAGCCGGAACCGCAGGGCCGGCATGCTGATCGGACAGGGATACTCGATGCAGGAAGCAATGGATGAGGTGCAGATGGTGGTAGAGGGCGTCTATTCCGCAAAGGCAGCTGCAGTGCTTGCCCAAAAATACCATGTTGATATGCCGATCATTACACAGGTCAATCAGGTCCTTTTTGGCGGACAGACTGCAAAGAGCGCTGTGCATGAGCTTATGATGCGGGATAAAAAGGATGAAAATGAAGCGGACGGATGGCAGTAGTTTTCCGGCCGCAGAGAGGGAGAAGTATGCCGAATATAAGAATAAAGTATTTTTCAGATGAAATTGAAAGACTGGAATATATTGATGGAAAATCAGACTGGATCGATCTGCGCGCCAGCGAGGACGTCGAATTAAAAGCCGGGGAATTCCGGCTGATTCCGCTTGGCATTGCCATGGAACTGCCGGAAGGTTATGAGGCGCATCTGGTGCCCCGGAGTTCTTCGTTTAAGAATTACGGGATCCTGCAGACGAACAGCTGCGGAGTTATTGACGGATCCTATTGCGGAGATGAGGATATGTGGCGGATGCCGGTATACGCGACCAGAGATACTCTGATCAGGAAAAATGACCGGATCTGTCAGTTCAGGATCATGGAGAATCAGCCGAAGGTGGTTTTTGAAGAAGTGGAAAGCCTGGAAAATGAAAGCCGGGGCGGATTTGGAAGCACAGGAAGACAATAACTGCAAAAAACCGTCAAAATGACAAAAAGAAAAAGAAACTATCGGTAAAATGCAGAAAAAAGAATGCCGGACTGATGACAGTTGTCAGAAATACCAACTGCCGGAATGGATTTTTGTCATAATGGATAATGACAAGAAAAAACAGATTTGTTAAAATACAAAAGAACAGCAAAGAGCTGTACGTAAGAGAATATGGAGGATTAATACTATGGCACAGTTATCATTACAGCATATCTTTAAAAGATATCCAAACGGATTCGAGGCAGTTAAGGATTTCAACCTCGAAGTTGAGGACAAGGAGTTTATTATTTTCGTAGGACCTTCCGGATGCGGTAAATCTACCACTCTTCGTATGATCGCAGGTCTGGAGGAGATCTCCGAGGGAGATTTCTATATTGACGGAAAGCGTATGAATGACGTGGAACCCAAGGACAGAGATATCGCCATGGTATTCCAGAACTACGCATTATATCCGCACATGACAGTTGCGGACAACATGGGATTTGCCCTGAAGCTCAGAAAGATGCCGAAGGATGAAATCGATAAAAAGGTTCGCGCAGCTGCCAAGATCCTTGATCTTGAGAAACTGCTTGACAGAAAACCGAAAGCTCTTTCCGGTGGTCAGAGACAGCGTGTTGCCATGGGACGTGCGATTGTGCGTGAGCCGAAAGTATTCCTTATGGATGAGCCGCTCTCCAATCTGGATGCAAAGCTGAGAGTACAGATGCGTACCGAGATTTCCGCACTGCATCAGAGACTGGGCGCAACCATCATTTACGTTACACATGACCAGACAGAGGCGATGACACTGGGAACCAGAATCGTCGTTCTCAAAGACGGTGTCATCATGCAGGTTGCTTCTCCGAAGACATTATATGATGAGCCGGACAATCTGTTCGTTGCCGGATTTATCGGATCTCCGCAGATGAACTTCATCGACGCAGTAGTGAAAGTAAATGGCAATAAAGCATGCCTTGAGTTCTTCGGCAACACCTATGAGATGCCTGAGAATAAATCCAAAGCCCTGATCGAAGGCGGATATGACGGCAAGACAGTTGTCTTTGGTATCCGTCCGGATGATATGGATGACTTCCCTGAGTTTGTTGAGAAGAATAAGAATTATCAGATTCAGGCTGAGGTGAACGGCTACGAGCTGCTTGGATCCGAAGTTCTGCTTTACTACACAGCAGGAGGCATAACCATGACCGCAAAGGTTGATGCCAGCACTCCGGCTCGTTACGGTGATCCGGTCAGCGTTGCGTTTGACATCAACAAAGCTCATATTTTTGATAAAGAGACCGAGCAGGTTATTTCCCACTAAAATGAAACAGAAATCGAGGCCGGGTATGGTTTCCATACCCGGTCTTTTTTATCTCAGTGTGAGAACCTCCCACTGAGATAAATGTTCCGCGAGACTTGAATGCATGTGGAGGACACTATGAACAAAATGCTTTCTGTAAACAAATTGAACCAGGCGCTTCAGGAGCTGAAAGAGATCTCAAAAAAAGATTTTCTCCTGTATACAGCCGGCGGTGAACTGATCACGAAAACAGTGCAGACAGCTGACTATGGAGAATCCGTGATACAGTTTACCGAATCACCGGCGGAATCCCAGGTTGTGCAGGGATGGATTTTTTTCCGCATTGATATACAGGGGCATACGGAATATGTCCTGTTGTCCAACAGCGGAACTGAAATCGATAATTCCTATGTCATCGGCAGGATGGCGGCCAGCCAGATGCGGAGTATGATCAGCATGATGCAGGAACCGGAAAATAAATATCAGGTGCTGCGGCAGATGCTGACCGGAGAAATTGCCGGAGAACAGCTCACACAAAAAAGCCACCAGCTTCAGTTCCGGCCGGAGCGCTACATGTTATATGTGATCCGGCATAAGGCGGATGAAGATGCCATTCTGGTGGAGACGATCCGCAATCTCCTTGCCGGCAGTGCTGCGGATTATGTGATTGAGATGGATGCCTCCAGGACGGTTCTGATCAAAAGCGTATCTGATATTCCCGGTGCGGATTTTGAAAAATATGCCTGGATGATCGTTGACAATGTACAGACAGAGGCGATGATGAACGTATGGGTCGGCTATGGCCGGCCGGCGGACTCCTTTGAAGTGCTGGCAAGGCTGTACGCGGAAGCATGCACGGCGCTGCAGGTCGGGATCACTTTTAACGGGTCGAACAAAGTATTTTGCTATGACAGGCTGGGAATCGGGAGACTGATCTACAAACTTCCGGCCGATCTGTGTGAACTGTACCTGAAGGAAGTGCTTGGAGAGAATATGGATATTGATCTGGACGAAGAGACACTGACGACGATCAATCAGCTGTTTGACAACAACCTGAACATTTCTGAAACTGCCCGACAGCTGTTCATTCACAGAAATACGCTGGTGTACCGTCTGGAGCGGACCCAGAAGAAACTGGGACTGGATATCCGTTCCTTTGAGGATGCCATGCTTTTTAAGATTGCCATGATGGTACGTGTTCATTTGGATGAACTTCAAAAGGAAACGTTGTAAAATGTCGGAATAAATGTTAAGATAGTGACTAATAAATCTCAGCGGCGGATTAACAGGAGGACAGAGTATGGATTTTATCGGTGGGCTGCAGACGATGTTCGGAACAGATACATCCGGCAGAAACAGAAACAAAAATACAGCCAAGGGAACTTCTGCTCCCGTACGGCAGAATGAACTTCATAAAAAAAATCTGCAGCTGCAGGAGAAGCTTGACTCAGCAAATGACCGCGTGGTTCAGCTGGAGAATGAGATTCATTCCATCAAAGAAAAAAATGAAAAAGCAGAGCGGGCGCTGGAGACAAACCGGGAGGACATCGATCAGCTGATCGAGGGAGTGACCCTTCAGGTGCAGGAGATGATCGATTCTCTGGATCTGCAGATGAAACAGCTGGAGTCCAGAACAGATAACCAGATCCGTGAGCTGACAGAGAGTGCCAGGTCACAGACGGAAGAGATCCGGACGACTTCCTCACAGCTTGACGGGATCCGGGAGACGATCCGTCCGATGGAAGAGATCCGGGACTCTGTTCAGCAGATCAACGAGATCCGGGACTCTGTTCAGCAGATTAACGAGATCCGGACGATGCTGGACGGCATGGAAAAAAAGAATGCCTCTTTGCAGGACATTACAGAGAAGTCAGAGGCTCTGCGCACAGATCTCGTTGAAAAGATTCATGCGGAGAATGTGAAGTGCTTTCGGAACATGAAAAGTCTGGTGAACGACCTGGAGACCAGGATCGAGGAGATTGAACTGAGTGAAAACAGTCTGAAGCGGATACAGAAGTCTTTTAAAGGATGGAAGGTGTTTTCATTTTTTGCGCTGGCAGACTTTGTGCTTCTGGTTGTATTCCTGTTGCTGCAGATGGGGCTGATCAGTTTCTGATAAAGTAGTAGAGAGAGGAAATCCTGATGGCGATAGAAGAAAAGAAAAAAGTGTGGGTCATAGGACATAAGAATCCGGATACGGATTCCATCTGTTCAGCCATAGCTTATGCATATCTGAAAAACCGTACGGACGAGGAGAGATATGAGCCCAGACGTGCGGGAGAACTGAATGAAGAAACAAAATATGTACTGGAATGTTTTGGGATTCCTGTACCCGGTCTGGTAACGGATGTCGGAGCACAGGTAAAGGATATAGAGATCCGGCGCACGCCGGGAGTCAGCGGCAAGATTTCGCTGAAGCGTGCCTGGGAGATGATGAAGGAGCTGAATGTGGTCACACTGCCGATCACAGATTCTCAGAACCTTCTGGAAGGGATTATTATTACGCAGGATATAGCGACTTCCTATATGGATGTGTATGACAACACGATCCTGTCCCGTTCCAAGACACAGTATAAAAATATTATAGATACGCTCGAAGGCAAGCTGCTGTGCGGCAACGAGCACGCATATTTTGTGAACGGCAAGGTTCTGGTCGGATCTGCCAATCCGGAAAGTATGGAAGAGTTCATTGATGACGATGATCTGGCCATCACCGGAAACCGCTACGATGCGCAGCTGTGCGCGATTGAGGCAAATGCCGGATGTCTGATCATAGCGGGAGAAGAAAAGGTCTCAAAGACCATTATAAAAATCGCGAAAGAGCGGGGATGTACCCTGATCACCACGCCGTATGATACCTATACGACGGCCCGTCTGATCAATCAGAGTATGCCGATCCGTTATTTCATGAGAAAAGACAATCTGGTCACCTTCGAACTGGAAGAGTATATTGATGATGTGAGGGACATCATGTCCAAAGAACGTCACCGGGATTTCCCGATTCTGGATGAAGAGGGCAGATATGTAGGGATGATTTCAAGAAGAAACCTCCTGAATATGAGAAAGAAACAGCTGATCCTTGTGGATCATAATGAGAAAAGCCAGGCAGTGGACGGCATCGCGGGGGCTGATATCCTGGAGATCATTGATCACCACAGAATCGGCAGCCTGGAGACGATGTCTCCTGTCTTTTTCCGCAATCAGCCGCTTGGATGTACCGGTACGATCATTTATCAGATGTTCCGGGAACAGAACATAGAGATCCCGAAGAACATCGCAGGCCTTTTGTGTTCCGCGATATTGTCCGATACCCTCATGTACCGTTCGCCGACCTGTACGCCGCTCGATCAGGCGGCAGCAGAGGAACTGGCGGTCATTGCGGGAATCAACACAGAACAGCACGCGAAAGCAATGTTCCGGGCCGGCAGTGATTTTGACACCAAGAGTCCGGAAGAGATTTTTTACCAGGACTTCAAAATGTTCAGCCAGAACGGCATAGATTTTGGCGTCGGACAGATCAGCGCCATGACGCAGGAAGAGCTGGACAACGTGAAGGAGAAGCTGATCCCGTATCTGCCGCAGGCAATGGCTGACCGGAAGGCGTCCATGATCTTTGTGATGCTGACCAACATTATGGAAGAGACTACCTATCTCATCTGCGGAGGAGACGGAGCAGAGCAGCTGGTAGAAACGACCTGGCACGTGAAGAAAACAGGCGGTTATCATGTACTGAGGGGTATTGTTTCCAGAAAGAAACAGCTGATCCCAGCATTTATGGCCGCGATGCAGGAAGAGTAAGCAATGGCGAGAGATTACTGGAAACCCGGCAATATGCTGTATCCGCTTCCGGCGGTTATGGTAAGCTGCCAGAGAGAGGGCGAAAAGCCGAATATCATCACGATCGCCTGGGCCGGAACCGTGTGCTCGGACCCGCCCATGGTGTCCATCTCCGTGCGCAAAGAGCGCTATTCCTATGCGATCATCAGAGACACGAAAGAATTCGTGATCAATCTGACGACGAAGCGGCTGGTCCATGCTGCCGATTATTGCGGAGTCCGGTCGGGAAGAGACATTGACAAGTTCAGCGCGCTGCATCTGACGCCCGGCAGATCAAAAACGGTACAGGCTCCCCGCATAGAGGAGAGTCCGGTCAATATAGAATGCAGGGTCACACAGGTGATTGAGCTGGGAAGCCATGATATGTTTCTGGCGGAAGTGACAGCCGTTGCCATCGATCCGAAATATATGGACAAGACTGGAAAGTTCCATCTGAATGATCTGGGGCTGGCGGCATATTCTCATGGAGAGTATTTTGAACTTGGAAAGAAACTTGGAAAGTTCGGATACAGTGTCCGTAAAAAGAAAGGGACAGGTGATACCTATGACCGATAAGGAACTGAAAAAATTAAGCAGAGCAGAGCTGCTGCAGCTGCTGGTTGAGCAGAGCAGACAGACAGAACAGCTGCAGGCGGAACTGGATGAGGTAAAGAAGTCTGCGGATGTGAGAAAAATCGATTTGGACGAAGCCGGAAACATCGCGGAAGCTGCGCTGAAGATCAATCATGTTTTTGAAGATGCACAGGCTGCGGCACAGCAGTATCTGGAGAATATTCAGTCTCTGAGTGCACGGCAGGAGGAAGTGAGCGCGAAACGCGAAGCCGAAAGCAAAGCGCAGATCGACCAGATGATGTTCGAGGCTCAGGAAAAAGAACAGGCTACGCTGGAGAAGTGTAAGTCTCTCAGGGAGGAGACGATCCGGGAGTGTCAGGCCATGGAAAAAGACAGCGCGAAAAAGTGCGAGGACATGGAAAAGGCAAGCCAGGAGAAGTGTAAGCTTCTGGATCAGGCGACAGAAGACAAATGCCGGCAGCTGGAAAAAGAAACCTCAGAACGCTGCCAGGAGCTTGTGAAATCAACACAGGACCGCTGCACAAAGCAGGTCGAGGAGGCAAAAAAGAAGAGCGAAGCTTACTGGACAGAGGTTGTTCAGAAACTGGAGAACTACATGAAAGAACGCGATGGATTAAAGACACTGCTTTCCGGAATCGGAATCACGGAAAGCAAGTAAAAGACCATGCTTTTTAAGGAACTGCAGAAATTAAAACAGGATCCGCCGGAACGGCGGGTCCTGTTTTTTGATCTGATCGGAATATTAGTTGCTCTCTTTTTCGAGCTCCGCCATTTTCATGGCGCGGACCTTCAGCGGAAGGCCGAAGAGTGTGATAAAGCCTTCTGCATCATGGTGGTCATAGAGATCACCGGTCGTAAAGCTTGCCAGAGACTCGCTGTATAAGGAGTATTTGGAAGTCGTTCCGGCTTTGATGATATTGCCTTTGTAAAGCTTGAATTTCACTTCGCCGGTCACATATTTCTGCGTGGATTCGACAAAGGCCTGAACTGCTTCCCGAAGAGGAGTGAACCATTTGCCTTCATAAACGATCTGAGCCAGCTTGTTGCCCATATCCTTTTTGACTTCCATGGTCGCACGGTCTAATACGAGCTCTTCCAGCTGATCATGTGCTTCCATCAGGATGGTTCCGCCGGGGGTCTCGTAGACACCGCGGGATTTCATGCCGACAACACGGTTTTCCACGATATCGACGATTCCGATGCCGTGCTTTCCGCCCAGACGGTTCAGTTCACGGATGATATCGGATACCTTCATCTCTTTGCCGTTTACGGATTTCGGAACGCCTGCCTCAAAGGTCATGGTCACATATTCCGCTTCATCGGGTGCTTTTTCCGGAGATACGCCAAGGACCAGAAGATGATCATAGTCCGGTTCGTTCGCAGGATCCTCCAGCTCCAGTCCTTCGTGGCTGATGTGCCAGAGGTTGCGGTCGCGGCTGTAGCTCTGGTCCGCAGAGAAGGGCAGATCAATGCCGTGCTCCCTGCAGTAAGCGATTTCCGCTTCCCGGGAATCCAGCGTCCACTTGTCATCACGCCATGCAGCGATGATCTTCAGATCCGGCGCCAGTGCCTTGATGCCCAGCTCAAAACGGATCTGGTCATTGCCCTTGCCTGTTGCGCCATGGCAGATCGCAACAGCTCCTTCCTTCCGGGCAACCTCCACCAGGCGTTTTGCGATGCCCGGACGGGCCATGGATGTTCCCAGCAGATATTTGTTCTCATATACGGCTCCGGCCTGTACACACGGAACAATATACTCATCGCAGAACTCATCTGTGATATCTTCGATATACAATTTCGAAGCGCCGGAATATTTTGCGCGCTCCTCAAGACCGTCCAGTTCTTCTCCCTGTCCGCAGTCAACGCAGCAGCAAATTACTTCATAATCATAATTCTCTTTTAACCACGGGATGATCGCGGTTGTATCCAGTCCGCCTGAGTAGGCAAGAATAACTTTTTCTTTCATAACGATAACCGTCCTTTCTCAATTCAACTTCACTGATTATACTACAGAGATGCGCAATGTGCAAGTGTAAAAATATACAGAAAAATATAATAAAAATGCATGCAATGAGTAAAAACGGTGAAAATGAGAAAAAACTGAAAAAAGAATTGATTATTTCCGAATTTGTGATATGATGGAAACTGGCATGTGTTCTGAGAAAAAGAAAAGATTTTTGCAATGATGTATAAATATACATGCAGGCCTGGGGCGGCCCGGCCCCGGGGCAGCATGTTTTCTGTCAGAAGTGATGTTATTTTTGCCGTAAGACCTTTACGAACAGCACGCAAAGGTATAATATAGAAAACAATGTGAAGAAATCCTTTGCATAATAAATACAGAATGAGGTACAAGATGGATGTTCGGATACGCCCTATGACAATCGATGACTATGATCAGGTATATACCCTATGGATGTCAATCCACGGGTTCGGGATCCGAAGCATCGACGATTCCAGAGAAGGGACAGCGCGTTTCCTTGCGCGAAATCCCGGTACAAGCGTGGTAGCAGAGGCGGATGGCAGGATCGTCGGATCGATCCTCTGCGGACATGACGGGAGGACCGGTTCCTTCTATCATGTTTGTGTTGATGAGCACTACCGCAAACGCGGGATCGGCAGGCAGATGGCAACGGCGGCGATGCGGATCCTTCAGAAAGAACAGATCAACAAGATCAGTCTGATTGCCTTCAAGAGCAATGAAGTCGGAAATCAGTTCTGGAACCGTTTCGGCTGGAGAGAGCGGACGGATATCAATACCTATGATTTTATTCTTAACGATGAAAATATTACAAGGTTCAATGAATAGGAAAAGACGAGGTGGGTTATGAAACAGATCAAAGGCGGTGTGACCGCGGCAAAGGGATTCCGGGCTGCCTGCACGGCAGCAGGCATCAAATACAGGGACCGTACGGATATGGCAATGATCTATAGCGAGAAGCCGTGCCGGGCGGCGGGTACCTTTACAACGAATATCGTGAAGGCGGCACCGGTCGTATGGGACAGAAATGTTGTGGAAAACAGTGAATCCGTACAGGCAGTGATCATCAATGCCGGCATTGCGAATGCATGTACCGGAAGCGAGGGCATGGGATATTGCAGGGAGACAGCCGGGGAAGCCGGCGCGCTGCTTTCGATCCCCGAAGAAGCAGTTCTGGTCGCCTCGACCGGCGTTATCGGCATGCAGCTTCCGATTGACAGAATCAAAGCGGGCATCCGGTCCATGGTTCCGGGGCTTGAGAGCAGCATCGAAGCCGGCAATCAGGCTGCGAAGGCAATCATGACGACAGACACACATGAAAAGGAAGTGGCTGTCCAGTTTTCCGTTGGGGACACGACGGTCACGGTGGGAGGCATGTGCAAGGGGTCCGGCATGATCCATCCGAATATGTGCACGATGCTCGGATTTGTCACGACGGATCTGGCGATTTCCAAAGACCTGCTTGCGGAGGCGCTGCGCGCAGATGTGCGCGATACATTCAATATGATTTCCGTGGATGGGGATACCTCCACCAATGACACGCTTCTGCTTCTGGCGAACGGGATGGCCGGCAATCCGGTGATCACACAGAAGGATGAGAATTACCGGGCATTCTGCGAAGCTTTGAATTATGTAGATACAGAACTTGCCAAAATGATGGCCGGTGACGGTGAAGGCGCCACAGCGCTCTTTGAGGTAAAAGTCATTCATGCACAGACAAAGGAGCAGGCGCGTGTATTAAGTAAATCCGTCATCTGCTCCAGCCTGACAAAAGCGGCGATTTTCGGACATGACGCCAATTGGGGACGGATCCTGTGCGCGATGGGATATTCCGGGGCACAGTTTGACCCTGAAAAAGTCGATCTGTATTTCGAGAGCGCGGCAGGAAGCCTGAAGATCATTGAGAACGGCGTGGCGCTGGACTACAGTGAAGAGGAAGCGACAAAGATCCTGTCAGAGCCGGAAGTTACGGCGATCGCGGACATCAAAGCAGGGAATGAGGAAGCGACTGCGTGGGGCTGTGACCTGAGCTATGATTATGTTAAGATCAATGCAGACTACCGTTCCTGAAAAACGGGTATGCCGGGCAGCCCGTCATGATCCGGAATAAAGAAAGAATACACAGAAAAGAGGAACCATATCATGTCAGACAGAATTGAGGAGTCAAAGGCAAAAGCGGAGGTCCTGATCGAAGCCCTGCCTTATATACAGCGGTTCAACCGCAGAATCATCGTAGTCAAATACGGCGGCAGCGCCATGCTGGATGAGGAACTGAAAAAAAGTGTGATTCAGGATGTCACACTGCTCAAGCTGGTAGGCTTTAAGCCCATCATTGTTCACGGCGGCGGCAAAGAGATCAATAAATGGGTGGAAAAATCCGGTATTGTCCCGGAATTTATCGGGGGATTAAGGAAGACCGATGAACAGACGATGGAGATCGCGGAGATGGTACTCGGAAGAGTCGGAAAATCCCTGGTTTCCATGGTCGAGGGGCTGGGCGTCCGCGCCGTAAGCATCAGCGGAAAGGACGGCGGGCTTCTGAAGGTGGAGAAAAAATATTCTGAGGGAAAGGACATTGGTTTTGTCGGCGAGATCAAAGATGTGGATCCGAAGATTCTGTTTGATCTTCTGGAGAAGGACTTCCTTCCGATTGTCTGCCCGATCGGGCTGGATGATGCGTATCAGACCTACAATATCAATGCCGACGATGCGGCCTGCGCGATTGCAAGCGCGGTGAACGCGGAAAAGCTTGCTTTTCTGACGGACATCGAGGGCGTGCGCCGGGATCCGAAAGACCCTTCGACCCTGATTTCCGAGCTCACGGTGACTGAGGCAAAGGAACTGCTCGACAGCGGGTATGTGGTCGGCGGCATGCTTCCCAAACTGAATAACTGCATTCATGCCGTTGAAAACGGTGTTTCCAGAGTCCATATCCTGGACGGGCGTCTGGCACATTGTCTGCTGCTGGAAATCTTTACCAATAAGGGAATCGGAACAGCGATTCTGAATGACAGGGAGGATAAATTTTATCATGAATAAAGAATACTATATGGAAAACGCAGAGCAGGAACTTCTGCATACCTATAACCGGTTCCCGGTCGTCCTTGAAAAGGGAGAGGGAGTATATCTGTATGATACGGACGGGAAACAGTATCTGGATTTTGCGGCAGGCATTGCTGTCTGTGCATTCGGATACGGCAAAAAAGAATACACCGATGCGCTGAAAGCGCAGGTGGACAAACTGCTCCATACATCAAATCTTTATTACAATCCTCCGATCATTGAAGCGGCCGGCAAAGCACTGGCGGCTTCCGGGATGGACAGAATCTTTTTTACGAACAGCGGAGCGGAGGCAATCGAGGGAGCTCTGAAGTCAGCCAAAAAATATGCCTATACCAGAGACGGGCATGCGGGGCATGAGGTGATCGCCATGAATCATTCCTTCCATGGCAGAACACTTGGAGCGCTTTCCGTTACAGGCACGCCGCATTACCAGGAACCGTTCGAACCGCTGATCCCCGGAATCCGATTTGCGGACTTCAATGACATAGAAAGCGTGAAAGCACAGATTACAGACCGCACCTGCGCCATTCTTATGGAAACAGTGCAGGGCGAGGGCGGGATTTATCCCGCGGACCCTGATTTCCTGAAGGAAGTGCGAAAGATTTGCGACGAAAAAGATATTCTGCTGATTCTGGATGAAGTCCAGTGCGGGATGGGCCGTACCGGCGCAATGTTTGCATGGCAGAATTACGGTATAAAACCGGATATCATGGCGGTGGCCAAGGCACTGGGATGCGGAGTTCCGGTCGGCGCATTCATGATGACACAAAGAGTCGCGGACAAGTCACTCGTTCCCGGCGATCACGGCACCACATACGGGGGCAATCCATTTGTCGGCGCTGCGGTCAGCACGGTATTCGATCTGTTTGAAAAAGAGAAGATTCTGGAGCACGTAAAAGAGATTGCGCCTTATCTGGAAGAAAAGCTGGACGGACTGAAAGAGAAATATGATTTCATCACAGACCGCCGCGGCATGGGCCTGATCCAGGGACTGCAGATGCGTGTTCCCGTCGGGCAGGTAGCAGCAAAAGCACTGGAGGAGGGCCTGATCGTAATCACGGCCGGCTCAGATGTTGTCCGGTTCGTTCCTCCGCTTGTGATCGGGAAAGAGCATGTGGATGAAATGATTGGAAAACTGGACCGCGTGCTGGCTTCCTTCTGACCGGAATCCGGAAAAAACTGCGGATAAAAAATCATATATTTTTAGTCTTGATATGCTTTGGGAAGTATGGTAGTATACTTTTCAAAGCATATTTCTTTTTTATCTGAAATTGTCTGAATTTCTTTTATTACAAAAATCTATGCTTTTACATTCAGAAAAACGAAACCGCAGAGATTGTACATGACCGAAGGGATTTTGCGCTTTCTTTTCAATTCTTCTGATGCCATTCTCTTCTGGAACTGCAGAATCTTGTGCCGGAACACACTCCCGGCTTTTTTGTGTGCCGTTTGCAGGCCTGCTTCAGGGAGTGCAGCCAAGCAGAAGGGAGGGATGGCCTATGATCTGAGCCTGATGACAGGAATAAGAGAACAGGATGTGAAATGAAAGGAGACGAATATGATAAAAAGAAAAAAACAGAGACAGACACGGTGCAGAAGAGTCCGTTTGCTGACAGGACTGTTATTGCTCGCCGGCATGCTGGGATGTTCTGTGCCGGTGACAGCAAAGACCTCTGAGGCCGCATCAGATGTTACGGTGAAGGTCAGGGAGTTTTCGGTCTTTGACCCGGCAGGGAAACCGGTAGATGTAAAGAAAGGCGATGAAGTATCTGACCGGGCGGAAGAGTATTCGTCGCAGATAACACCGCAGAAGAGCCACCGGGGTGTTATTTTGCTGAATATTCTGAAGAATAACGGGAAGACCTTTGCCCAAGGAGAGGAGATCGCGATTCCTGTACGGGCGTATGCTGCGACCGGAAACAGAACGAACACAGGGCTGGCTGCTCCCACGGCCTGGACGGATCTCGCGGACAGCTCCGGCACGGTCATCGGACAGTGGACCATGGAGGGAAGCGCAGCGAATTATGGGAAACGGACGATACGGATCCGGCTGAATGAGAAGGCGGCCGGGAAGGCTGTTCTGTCGGATGTGACGATCGATCTGGGGAACAAAGGGATAATGACCTGGGGCGTCGGGTATGCGATTGCTGCAAAAATCAGTATCGGAGATACCATGTTTGCCTATGCGGTCCGGGAAAGAGAAAAAATACCGTTTCATGATGCTGCTTTTCAGGCATCCGCCAGCAACCGCATGGCAATCTGCGGCGTTCGCTTCGGAACGGACCTTTATAACAGTCTGATCGATTCCCGCGGAGAAAAGGGGACGCCGGAGAGCGTTCTTGTGGAGAGTTTTTACGAAAATGCCTCCTCGGCTGATTTTATCAGAGTGACGGGGGTGAATGAAGCTCCGTACAGTCTCACGGAACCCGGGGGCTGCTTCATCACGGATTACCTGGTCGCCAACTATGCCGCCTCCTGTACCGGACTGGAGCCCGAAAAGGGGGAGAGCTATGAGGCATTTCGCAAACGGGTCATGGAAAAACCGCTGCAGTACGGGGCGTATCCCCAAAAGGATGGCGTCAGATTTGTATTCTACGGCGGTGTAGTGGGAGTCGATACGCCCGTATACAGCGAATATAAGGATTTTGACGTGCCTTCCAACGTTGCGCATGCCATGATCGAACAGGGGTGGTACAAGGAATCGGATTACGACGCGCTGAATGCGATTTATGCCGGCGCGATCCGGGACAGCAAGGTGACCGGCGAACACATTACAGCTTCCAATGTGGCCTTGCAGGTCAATTATCATGCGGTACTGGAAGACACCGGCTATCCGGCGGAGACTGTGATTACTTACAATCCCGGACAGGACAGTGAGCGAAGGAAAACATACAGTCAGACCATCGCCCTGACAGGAATGTTCGGAAAGATTTCGGCAAAGCCGTTCTCCGCAGCGGTCATGAAGTATGATGCGGACAGTGCAGAGGCACTTCAGGGGGCAGCCGTGAAGCTTCAGCTCCTTCAAGAGGATGGGACCTGGGCGGATTATACACCGGAAGATCAGGGGACCCTGGAACGCATCACAAACAAAGACGGACTGCAGACTTTTGAGAACCTGGGGCTCGGGACATACCGGGCAGTGGAGACAAAGGCTCCGGAAGGTTACAGCCTTGCGGATTCACCCGGGTATGACAAAAAGTCAAAAACAGTCATCAGCGCTCCGTTTGTCATACGTGAAAAAGATACGCAGGGGGCAAAGGTGCAGATGGCAAATAAGCGGACGCCGCAGACAGCCGCTGTCATTTACAAAGATCAGACCTCGGATAAGGTGCTCAGGACGGACCGGCTGAAAGGAAATGCAGGAGAAAAAATAGCATACGATGCCGAAAGCAGAATACAGGCTTATCTGGAACAGGGTTACACACTGGTCAGCAGTGATTTCAGGGAAGGGATCCTGTTCGATCAGGACGACGGGCAGGAGCAGGTGTTTACCGTTCTTCTCCGGCATGGCACGAGCACAAAAGAGGAGACGAAAACCATTCAGCGCACCATCCGCTATATCTACGGATCCGACGATGAAGGACCCGCTGAGGATGAAAGCGAAGAAGAGGAGAAGGGACAGGAGGAACGTCCGGAACCCGGAAGCCCGGCTGCGGAGGATGTAGTTCAGAAGGTGACCTTCCGGCGCACGGCAAAGACAGATCTCGTCACGCACAGCATGACGTATTCTGCATATGAACCGGAAACACAGAGCTTCGATGCGGTCGACTCTCCTGAAGTATTCAATTACACACCGTCTCTTGCGCGTGTGGAGGCACGGAATATAAGCGCGTCAGACAAGAACATGACCGTCGTCATCACTTATTCCAGAAAACCGGACCAGAAGGCAGAGGTCATCATTCGCGATGAAAGCAGCGAAACGGATCTTCACAGAGAAATCCTGACAGGCCCCCGGGGCACAGCCATCGGGTACGATGTCGGTCCGGATCTTGAGGAACTTCTGAAGAAAGGCTATGAACTGAAAGAAAATGCTTATCCGGGTCCGCAGACCCTGTATGATGAAGATGATTCCGCCGATCAGGAATACCTGGTATTGGTGGCTCCGGTCATAGAGAGAATTCTGCCGGATGATCCGCGGACTCCGGAGGATCCCATGAATCCGGACGGCACTCCGTATCCGGAAGGGCTAGATCACGACAGCCTGAACCGTACGGTCAGAAGGAGCATCCATTACATTTACGGCCAGTATAATGAAAATGCGAATCATGAGGGGACGCCCGAACCCGGAAGCGAAGCGGCCGAAGATGTGAAGCAGGAAGTTTCTTTTTCAAGAGAAGCCCTTGTCAATCATGTAACTGCACAGGTCAGTTATGAACCCTGGCAGCCGGAAAGCGCGCTGCTGGAAGAAGTTCTTTCTCCGGTAATCGGCAATTTTACCGCATCGGCAGAAAAGACAAAAGCCCTGGAAGTGATGCCGGAGGATCCGGATACCGAAGAAGAAATTATATACCGGCAGAAGGACGATCAGAAAGCAGCTGTGATCATTCGTGATATGGAATCCGGGGAAGATCTTTTCCTGAGAAATCTGTCCGGGCCCTCCGGGACAGAATTCGGGTATGATATCACGGACGATCTGAGCCGGATCCTGCAGTCCGGGTACCGTCTGAATGACAATCCCTATCCGGGGGCGAACGCGCTTTTTGACGAAGAAGACACAGTGCTTCAGGAATATGTGGTCACTGTAAGGAAAATCAGAAAGGAAATGCCGGCTGTAGATCAGGAGGAAACCGGTTTTCCGAAAAAAGCAGATGCATCGGTCCGGACAACGGCACAGATGCCGTCAGATCAGACAGGAAAAACCTCCGGCACAGCTTCTGTGTCAGCTCCGAAGACCGGAGATGAAATGCATCTTCTTTTCTATGCGCTCCTGATTGCGGCTGCCGGAAGTATTGCCGCCGCGGCTGCGGTCAGAAAAATACATTAAAAATCATTTAATATACTTGTAATATTTTTTTGAAATGATAAAATTGTCTTAAAGCATCGAGGGACCTTTGCACAGAGAGGTGAAGGAGATGCTGAAAATGAAAAGATGGCTGATTTGTGCCCTGTGTGCAGTTACACTGCTTTGCGCGGGCTGCCGGCCGGATCCGGAGACGATTCTCCTTGGGGAGAGCGCTCAGGACATAACGGCAGAAGAACCGGCGGGAGACGGAACGCAGTCGGAAGAACCGGCGGAAGAGAACAGTGCGGCCGGAGAATCCAAAGAGGAAAGCATGATTTATGTGTATGTCTGCGGAGCCGTGCATCAGCCGGGTGTCTATGAACTGAAGGAGAACAGCAGGGTTTTTCTGGCTGTGGAACAGGCAGGAGGCCTGACAGAAGACGCAGACGGAACCAGTGTCAATCTGGCGGATTTTGTGACGGACGGTCAGATGATCCGGATCCCGACGGTTGAGGAAACACTGCAGAACCGTGGGGAGGGATCAGCGGACACACCTGTTTCATCAGATTCCGGTGCGGCTGCTCCTGACGCGGCGATCAATATTAATACGGCATCGAAGGAAGAACTTATGCGGCTTCCCGGTGTCGGCGAGACAAAGGCACAGTCTGTGATCTCCTACAGAGAAAAACACGGAGCTTTTCAGAACAAGGAAGAGATAATGCAGGTGGATGGGATTGCCGAAGGAACTTTTGAAAAGATGAAAGACCGGATTTCCATTCAGTAAAAAATATTAGAGGTATAGAGATATGGCAAAAAAAGTGCTGGTTGTTGATGATGAGAAACTGATTGTGAAAGGAATCCGCTTCAGCCTGATGCAGGATGGCATGGAAGTGGACTGTGCGTATGACGGGGAGGAAGCGCTGGAAAAGGCGAAGAATAATACATATGATATTATTCTTCTGGACGTCATGCTCCCGAAGATGGACGGTTTCACGGTATGCCAGATGATCCGGGATTTTTCAGACATCCCGATCGTCATGCTGACTGCGAAGGGAGAGGATATGGACAAAATCCTCGGACTGGAATACGGAGCAGATGATTATATCACAAAACCCTTTAATATCCTTGAGGTCAAAGCGCGGATCAAGGCCATCATCCGGCGTACGACTGCGCAGAAGCCGGCGGAGGATCCCAATGTGATCATTGACGGGGATCTCAAGATCGACTGCGAAAGCCGCCGCCTTTTCATTGAAGGGAAAGAGATCAAACTGACAGCGAAGGAATTCGATCTGATGGAACTTCTGGTGAAGTCTCCGAACAAGGTATACAGCAGAGAGAAGCTGCTGAGTCTTGTATGGGGATATGAGTATCCCGGAGATTTCCGTACCGTGGATGTCCATGTCCGGCGTCTGCGGGAAAAAGTTGAGAAGAACGCCAGTGAGCCCAAATATGTCCATACGAAATGGGGCGTGGGTTATTACTACCATTCGGATAATTAGAGGTTGCGGTTTTGAAAAAAGTACTTACACTTGTCAAAAGTCTCAGATTTCGAATATTATTAATGATTTTACTTTTTGGAATTGCCCCCGGCTTTGCGCTGAGGGCAGGTCTTTTATCTGCGCATGAGTCCCGGGCGGTGGAAGTCAGGACGCTGGATATAACCAGTCAGGCCAAGCTTCTGGCGACGCAGATCGCGGCAAATGATTATCTGAAGGATCAGTCATCCGACGCGATCACCACGCAGCTTGAGCAGATGGCCACCATCTATGACGGACGGATCATCCTGGTCGACAACTCCTTTACCATTGTGAAGGATACGTTTCAGATGGATGAGGGGAAGATGATCCTTTCCGAAGATGTCATGCAGGCATTTCAGGGAGGAACACCGCAGAGATACAACGACGAATATCATTTTATTGAGGTGACGATTCCGATCATGAGAACCGATTCCTCGGATGTCATCGGAGTCATGCTGGTGAGTCTTTCCACAGACAGCATAGAGATGAATCTTGCCTATCTGAAACAGGGCGCGAACATGATCCAGCTTGTGCTGATCGTCATCGTCATTGCCGCTGCGATCGGTGTTTCCGGCAGGATGGTATCTCCGCTGAACCGTCTGGCAAAATCCATACGGGATGTCCATGACGGATATGAGAATGATTTTCAGAGCGTTACGACTTACTCCGAGACAGAGATGATTTCATCCGCCTGTGATGATATGCTGCACCGGCTGCAGATCCTGGATGAGACCAGGCAGGAGTTTGTGTCCAATGTCTCGCATGAGCTGAAGACGCCGCTGACGTCCATGAAGGTGCTGGCGGACTCCCTGATCGGACAGGAGGATGTCCCGGTCGAATTCTACCGTGAGTTTATGAGCGATATCGGAGAGGAGATCGACCGTGAAAACAAGATCATCAATGATCTTCTGTCGCTGGTAAAGATGGATAAGACATCCGCGAATGTCAATATTTCCACTGTCAATATTAACGAACTGCTCGAGCTGATTATGAAACGGATGCGTCCGATCGCGAGAAAGAAGAATGTGGATCTCGTTCTGGAAAGCTTCCGGCCGATTATGGCTGAGGTCGATGAGGTCAAGCTGACCCTTGCGCTTTCCAACCTGATCGAGAACGCTGTAAAATACAATAATCCGGAAGGATGGGTGCATGTATCGCTGAATGCGGATCATCAGAATTTCTATGTGACGGTAGAAGATAACGGGATGGGAATCCCGGAGGATTCGGTGGATCATATTTTTGAAAGGTTTTACCGGGTGGATAAGTCCCATTCCAGAGAAATCGGAGGGACCGGTCTCGGACTTGCCATTGCCCGAAGTGCTGTCATCATGCACCGGGGAGCCATCAAAGTACACAGCCGGGAGGGCGAAGGGACCACGTTTACCGTGCGCATTCCTTTGAATTATATTGAGTCATAAAGGAAGGGATATTTTTTGAGAGCGGATAAAACAATGAGAAGACGATGGGCGGCAGGTCTGCTGATCCTGCTCCTGGCTTTCCTGCTGACCGGCTGTCAGACGGGGAAGGAACAGGAGACAAAATACAGTATTTATTACCTGAATCAGGACAGGAGCGCGATCGCTCCCAGGGGATACCTGCCGGTCGTGGATGATTATGAAACAACGGCAATGATCGATGAATTCCTGATTCAGCTGAAGACAGGTACCGATGATGTCGAATATCAGAAAGTGTACCCGGACAATGTGCAGCTTCTCGACTACATGTACCGGGACGGCCTGATCATGCTGTACTTTAACAGTGATTACGCGGAAATGCCGGTGAATCAGGAGGTGCTCTGCAGGGGCGCGATCGTACAGACGCTGATGCAGATCGCCCAGGTGAAGGGGATTCTGTTCTATGTAGACGGACTGCCGCTGGCAGATGCGAACGGAAAAGAAGTCGGTGTGATGACGGATGAATCTTTTGTCAGCAATCCGGGAGAAAAGATCAACAATATTCAGGTGGCCGACCTGACCCTGTATTTTGCATCCCTGGACGGAGAAAGTCTGGTAAGCGAGAAACAGCATGTCCACTATTATTCCAGCAATATTTCCACAGAGAAGCTGATCATGGAGCGGCTCATGGACGGTCCGAAGTCAGCGAACGCACAGTCCGCAATCCCGGCCGGCACAGGCCTGATCAGTGTATCGACGATGGACAGTGTATGTCTTGTAAATCTGGACGAGAATTTCCTGACACAGAATTTCAACATCAGAGAAGATGTCGTGATTTATTCCATTGTGAACTCGCTTGCGGAGCTGCCGAATGTGAATACAGTACAGATTTCTGTGAACGGTGAGACGAATATGGTCTATCGCCAGGATATGTCTCTGAATGATTATTATACGATGAATTACGATCTTGTTCAGGAAGAAGGAGAAGATGTCGATGTAGATCAGCAGCAACAGCAGGAGAAAGAGAAGGAGGGATTGATTGATACTTCGCAGTAAGCGTCATGTGTGTCTGATTTCTGCCGCGTGGATCCTCGGAATCCTGCTGGCTTACCGGCCGGAGTCTTTCGGGATCCGGATGATTGTCCTCCTGGCGGGTTTCCTGGCTGCTGTGGCTGCGGTCAATATAACCGTGTATGACAGAAAAAAAGAGATGGCGGCAGTCTGCCTGATTCTGGCAGCTGTCACCATCGTTTCTTTTTTCTGGAGTTCCTTCCGGATTCAGGAGTATGCGTCCGTTCAGGCGCAGCTGAAAAGCGGTTCCGTGATCAGGCTGACCGGTGTCGTATACCGGAAAACGCAAAAGGCAGATCATTATCTGTATTATCTGAAAGAGACGGCATACCGGGATCCGGGACAGGAGGGCACGGCGCCGTCGGTCAGAAAGAGCGGCAGAGTCCTGCTTTATATGGAGGACGATGACATTCCGGCGGGAGCGCTCCTGTGCGCCGTCGGGCGTATGGAATGCTTTGAACATGCCGCGAATGACGGCCAGTTTGATGTGGCTGACTGGTATCAGACACAGAATATAGCCTTTCGGATGTTCCCGGAAACCATAACGGTGATCAGTCAGCCGGGATTTTCCTGGAAGGAATCTCTTTATCAGGTCCAAAAGCGTATTTCGCATGTTTTCCGGACGCAGCTGAACGCCCGTGATGCAGGCGTCCTGGGGGCAATGGTCCTGGGAAACAGGGGAATGCTGGACGGGGAAGTCAGGGATTCCTACCAGAGTGCAGGCATATCCCATATTCTGGCAATTTCCGGTCTTCATATTTCCATTCTCGGGGCCGGCATTTTCCGGACGCTCCGGAGGCTGCGCTTTTCCTATCTGTTTTCTGCGGCAGCAGGCGCAGGTGTGGTACTTTGCTATGCCGTCATGAGCCAGATGGCAGTGTCAACACAGCGCGCATTGATCATGTATCTGCTGCTGACGGCAGCGCAGGTCTGCGGAAGGACATACGATCCCGTCAACGCGCTGGCAGCAGCCTCGCTTGTCATCCTGATTCATTGTCCGGAGTCACTTTTTCAGAGTGGTTTTCTGTTTTCTTTTCTGTCTATGGCTGCGGTTGTTTTCCTGATTCCAAAGGGAAAGACCGTGAAAAATCGTGTGCTTTCCGGACTGATCCTGCAGTTGTTTCTTTTCCCTGTCACGGCATGGTTCTACTATGAAGTGCCGCTGTTTTCTCTGTTTTTGAATCTTCTGATCATTCCCCTGTGCAGCTGGCTGCTCGGCTTCGGACTGCTCGGCGGGTGTGCCGGTCTGCTGTTTCCGAAGCTTTCCGGATGGATTTTTCTGGTCTGTCATTTTATTCTCAATCTCTATGATCTTGCGGTCCGCGCAGTGAACTTTCTTCCTTTCGGAACCGTCATTACCGGGCGCCCAGGACCGGGAACCGTGATCCTTTACGAACTGATCCTGATCGTTCTGTGCATGCTGATCCGGTATCGTGACAGAGTCCGTTCATCTCTCGGGCGGATCGCGGCCGCGGCTGCCTTCCTTGTCCTTTTTACGGCAATTCTGCATCCGCAGGCAGATCCCTTTTGCATTACCTTTCTGGATGTCGGACAGGGGGAAGGCATCTGCATCTCAGACGGGGGCGGACGGCACGTTATGATCGATGGAGGCAGTTCCGATGAGAAGGAACTCGGCAAATATACGCTGGAGCCGTTTTTGAAATACCACGGAGTCAGAAGGATCGATGCCTGGATCCTGACACATGGCGATTATGATCATTATTCCGGGCTTCTTGAACTGCTGCAGGATCAATTCCCGGTCCGCTGCCTGCTTCTGGCGGAAGCGATGCCGCATGATTCTGCCTGGGAACAGCTGACAGAGGCGGCCGCCGCGAACAATACCAGAGTCGTTTATGTCCGCGCGGGGAATCAGATTGTCCTGAAGAACAGCCAGATGAGCTGTCTGTATCCGGGGGAAAATGACCGGGGAGAGGACGCAAACGCGCTCTCTCAGACCTGGCTGTTTCAGACGCAGGGCCTTTCTGTTCTTTTTACAGGGGATATCGGGCAGGAACAGGAAGAGCGGATGCTGGAGCGGGGGCTGATTCCTGATCTTGATATTTTAAAAGCGGCGCATCACGGATCCAAATATTCGTCCTGCCCCGCGTTTCTTGAAACAGCGCAGCCGGAATATACCGTTTTGTCCTGCGGGGAGGGAAACCGCTACGGACATCCCCACAAGGAGACTCTGGAAAGACTGGAAGAAGCGGGTTCGAAAATTGAACGGACAGACCGGATGGGAGCCGTTTCGGTCCGCATGCGAAAAGAAGGGTTTCAGATAGAATCCTATGCAGAAAAGAAGCATGCGCGCAGAAGATAGCATTGGACACAGCCTTTTTCATTATCCGGGCCTATGCCTAAAGCAGGAATCCGCTCTTGAGATGCCGGCTTCGGTTGGTGTATAATAACATCATGAAGACGATTATAGAAGATATCAGAACAGGACAATTTCAGCCGGTCTATCTGCTGTATGGAGAGGAGACGTATCTGATCCGGCAGTACCGCAATAAGCTTCGGGATGCGATGGCTGCCGAAGATGATACGATGAATGTTTCTTTTTTTGAGGGAAAAGATGTCAACGCCAGAGAACTGATCGATCTGGCAGAGACGCTTCCTTTTTTCGCGGAGCGCCGGTGTATCTTTGTAGACAGCAGCGGTTTTTTTAAGAAAAGCATGGATGACTTTGCCGATTATATGGCAGAAATACCTTCGACCACCCACTTCATATTTACGGAGTCAGAGGTGGACAAGAGAGGGAAGCTGTACAAGCAGGTCAAAAAATACGGACGCCCGGTGGAATTCGTCCGCCAGACAGAATCCGTCCTGATGCAGTGGGTGCTTGGCCGTCTGAAAAAAGAGGGAAGGCGGATCACACGGCCGGTCATGGAACTTTTTCTGTCGAAAACAGGCACGGATATGGAAATGATCGAGCAGGAACTGGAAAAGCTGCTCAGCTATACCCTGGACAAAGAAGTGATCGAGGCGGAGGATGTTGAGCAGATCTGCGCCAATCAGATATCCGGGAAAATCTTCGCCATGATGGACGCGATTGCGGATAAACAGCAGAAAAATGCGCTGCGTCTGTATCATGATCTGCTTCTTCTTAAGGAGCCGCCGCTTCGGATCCTGTTCCTTCTGACGCGGCATTATCAGATCATGATGCAGCTGAAGGATCTTGCCGACAAAGGCTTTGACTATAAATACATGGCCGGCAAGGCGGGAGTTCCGGAATTTGCCGTTCGCAAATATATCGGACAGGCCAGGAAGTTTTCTGTACAGCAGCTTCGGAAATCGGTCAGAGAGGGAGTACAGTCAGAGGAAGACATCAAGACGGGAAAAATAGCGGACCGGCTGGCGGTGGAATTGCTGATCCTGCAGTTCAGCGCCTGACAGCCGCGGTAAAAAGAATAAAAAAAAAGCCCTGCAGAATGACGGAACTGCGGGGCTTTTGCTTTCGAAATATAAACTTCCGAACTTAGGCAATGCTGTTCACTAATTTAGCTAAACGAGCAACTTTTCTGGAAGCATTGTTTTTATGATAAACACCTTTTGTTGCGGCTTTATCGATTGTGGAAGTAGCGGCGAGTAATGCTGCCTGTGCTGCTTCTTTATCATTTGCTGCAACAGCTGCTTCAACTTTCTTGATCGAAGTCTTAACTGCAGAACGGATGGATTTATTTCTGTCGGTCTTTGTCTGCGCAACTAAGATTCTTTTCTTTGCTGATTTAATGTTAGCCAATCTGTACACCTCCCATACTCGATGATTGTTTCATTAAAGCCGGACACGGACGTTCTAATGTAAACATACTAGTGTATTTTAATGCGACTTCATGAAAATGTCAATAGAATATCCCGAAAAAAAGCCATCTTTTTAAAGAATTTTTCAATTATTTCGGCAGATACTAATGAAAAAAGGAGCATGGATTCATGTTTGAAATCAGAACCGATCTTGCAGTGGAAGAAAATGAGCGGATACAGGAGGAAGGTTTGCCCGGGGAAGGGATTTCAGTGCTGGAAGAAACAGCAGACGGGGACCGGATCGCGGTAACAACCGTGCGAATCGAGACCGCAAAGGCGGCAAACATCATGGGAAAGCCGCAGGGAAACTATATCACGATCGAGGCGCCCGGGATGACAGAGGAATCCGAAGATATCCATCGCGGCGTATCGGAACAGCTCGGAACCGTCCTGGCAAAGCTGATCCATGCGGACCCTGAAAAACAAAAGACTCCTTCTTTTCTGGTCGCCGGGCTGGGAAACCGGAGCGTCACACCGGACGCGCTGGGGCCGCTGGCCGTCGATAACCTGCGCATTACCCGTCATCTGATCGCCGAAGGAGCAAAGAAGCGGGAAGCCTCTTCCGGGGCAGAGAGGGATCCGGAGGTCCCCTGTGTGAGCGCGATCGCTCCCGGGGTGATGGCGCAGACCGGAATGGAGACATGTGAGATCCTCTCGGGAATCATCCGGCAGACACGGCCGGATTATCTTCTGGTGATCGACGCGCTTGCCGCAAGGAATGCACGCCGCCTCTGTAAGACGGTTCAGATTACCGATACCGGGATCTGGCCGGGATCCGGGGTGGGCAACCACCGGCATGCAATCACGAAAGAAACGACCGGCATCCCCGTGATCGCCATCGGCATCCCGACCGTGATAGAAGCCGGGCTCATCATGCAGGATACAGAGCAGATGTTTGTGACTTCCAAAGACATCGATGCGCAGATCAAACAGATGAGCTATACTGTGTCAGAAGGAATCCATGCCGCTTTGTGGCGCATTTGATGGTCATAAATGGAAGACGCCTTCATATACTGATTATGGGGCGTATGTGATTTATGATGAACATTACAAAAAATCGGATCAGACAGGAAAAGCGGCGCAGGCGGACCGGGCCGGCAGTAACCGGGGCGGCAGTTCTGCTCATCGTCTGGATCCTGTCTCTGACCTGGAGAAACCACAGCATGGAAATCAGCCTGCGCGAACAGCTGTGCCATGTCATCCTCCGGCAGTTCGTGCCCGGCCTGACAGGAGAGGCCAGTGAGGATGACGGAGCAGCCGGAGACGATGCCGGGTATGAAATAGCCGCAGACGATGTGTTTTATGAAGGTTCCGAAAGCAGCTATGAGACCAGAATCGAAAGTGAGATCAGCTATGAACCGATTCTGGAACGGCAGGAGATACAGAACGCGCCGGAAGCGGAAGAAGGAAAAGCGGAAGAAGGAAAAACGGAAGAAGAAAAACCGGAGGAGGGAAAGCCGGAGGAAGAACTGGCGGCAGCGGCATCCGCGCCGGTACAGAACCGTATTTCCCGTGAAAAGCTGAATGATTTTGATTATCTGATACAGAATTTTTATACGGTGGACAGGACAACGACAATCAGCAGCGATCAGCTCAATGCGGGAGAATTGCTGGAAAAAGACTGCAGGATTACAAAGCGGGAGGACGGGGAACCGCAGATCCTGATCTGCCATACCCATGCCTCGGAGACCTATCTGGATTCCGTGCCGGAGGATCTGTCTACAACGGTTGTGGGAGTCGGAAGGCGTCTGACAGAGATCCTGGAAAATACATATGGGTACCATGTTTATCATGATGAGGGCGTTTATGATACCGACCGGGACCGGGCATACCGCGTGGCCGAGCCTCATATCCGCGAGATCCTCGAAGCGCATCCGACCATCGAAGTGGTGATTGACCTGCACAGAGACGCAGTCGGCGAGGATACCCGGCTGGTGTGCGAGGAGAATGGCGTGCAGATGGCAAAGATCATGTTCTTTAACGGCCTGAGCAGAACGACGGCGGCAGGGGACATCGAATATCTGCCAAACCCGTATATTCCGGACAATCTTGCGATCTCCCTTCAGATGCAGATCGCGGCCAGAGAGCGCTATCCCGGATTTACCAGGAATATCTATCTGAAAGGATACCGCTATAACATGCATTTCTGTCCGAAATCGCTGCTGATCGAGGTGGGAGCGCAGAATAATACCCTGCAGGAAGCGCTGAATGCGATGGATCCGCTGGCAAATATTCTGGATACTGTTCTGGGCGGAAAAGAAAGCTGACCGGAAGGCGCAGATCAGAGAGGGCGCACTGGACAAACAAAATCCCGTTATGCTATAATCAGGAGTATTGATTGAATGGATACTGGGAGGGAAACTTTTGACAGATCAGAGTAAGATTCGGAATTTTTGTATTATTGCACATATTGACCACGGCAAATCCACCCTGGCCGACCGCATCATAGAGATGACCGGCCTGCTGACAAGCCGTGAGATGCAGTCCCAGGTACTGGACAATATGGATCTGGAGCGGGAGCGCGGCATTACGATCAAGGCACAGACCGTCCGCATTGTCTACAAAGCGAAAGACGGGGAGGAATATATTTTCAATCTGATCGATACGCCGGGGCATGTGGATTTCAACTATGAGGTATCCAGAAGCCTGGCTGCCTGTGACGGCGCGATTCTGGTGGTAGATGCTGCCCAGGGAATTGAGGCGCAGACACTGGCGAATGTCTATCTGGCGCTGGACCATGATCTGGATGTCATGCCTGTCATCAATAAAATTGATCTGCCGAGCGCTGACCCTGACCGGGTAGTCGAGGAAATCGAAGATGTGATCGGCATTGAAGCGGAAGATGCTCCCAGGATTTCTGCGAAGACCGGACTGAATGTGGATCAGGTCCTGGAGCAGATCGTGGAGAAAATCCCGGCTCCGACCGGAGATCCGGAGGCGCCGCTGAAAGCGCTTATCTTTGACTCCGTCTATGATTCGTACAAAGGGGTCATTGTTTTTTGCCGGATCAAAGAAGGCACGGTGCGAACAGGCACTCCGATCAAAATGATGGCGACCGGTGCTTCCGCCGATGTCGTCGAGGTGGGATATTTCGGGGCCGGCCAGTTCATACCCTGTGAGGAACTGAGTGCCGGAATGGTCGGCTATATTACAGCCAGCATCAAAAATGTGAAAGATACACGCGTCGGCGATACGATCACGAACCGTCAGAATCCGTGCGCAGAACCGCTCCCCGGTTATAAAAAAGTCAACCCGATGGTTTACTGCGGTATGTATCCGGCAGACGGCGCAAAGTATCCGGATCTGCGGGATGCCCTGGAAAAGCTTCAGCTCAATGACGCTTCTTTACAGTTCGAGCCGGAGACCTCGATTGCGCTGGGATTTGGGTTCCGATGCGGATTTCTGGGGCTGCTTCATCTGGAGATCATCCAGGAGCGCCTGGAGAGGGAGTACAATCTGGATCTGGTCACGACAGCTCCCGGAGTTGTTTACCGTGTTCATAAAACAGACGGGACCATGATCGAACTGACCAATCCTTCCAATCTGCCCGATCCGTCAGAAATCGATTACATGGAGGAACCGATGGTCACGGCAGAGATCATGGTGACCAGTGAATACATCGGCGCGATCATGGATCTGTGCCAGGAACGGCGCGGGATCTATATCGGCATGGAATATATGGAAGAGACACGTGCTCTTCTCAAATATGATCTGCCGCTCAATGAGATCATCTATGATTTCTTTGACGCACTGAAATCCCGTTCCAGAGGATATGCGTCTTTTGACTATGAACTGAAGGGTTATACACGCTCAGAGCTGGTCAAGCTGGATATCCTGATCAACAGGGAGGAGGTCGACGCTCTTTCCTTTATTGTATTTGCCGGAAGCGCGTACGAGAGAGGACGCAGGATGTGCGAGAAGCTCAAAGAGGAAATCCCGCGTCATTTGTTCGAAATACCGATTCAGGCAGCAGTCGGCGGCAAGATCATCGCCAGAGAGACGGTCAAGGCAATGCGCAAGGATGTCCTGGCCAAATGTTACGGCGGCGACATCACCCGCAAGAAAAAGCTTCTGGAGAAGCAAAAAGAGGGTAAAAAACGCATGCGGCAGGTGGGCAATGTAGAGCTTCCGCAGAAAGCTTTTATGAGTGTCCTGAAGCTGGATGATAAATAAAATCAGAGCGGGAGCAGTCGCCGATACTGCTCCCGCTCTGATTGTAAGCACAGATTCCTGCAGCGGATAAAAAAAGGAGGGACCGGGAACAATGGAACTCTATCTTCACATACCATTTTGTGTCCGGAAATGTCTGTACTGTGATTTTCTGTCGGCTCCCGCAGAATCCGGGACAATCGAAAAATATGTGCGGCGGCTCTGCGAAGAAATGTCTTGCTATGAGGATGCCTGCCGCGGCTATGAAGTCGAAAGTGTATTTATCGGCGGGGGAACGCCTTCGATTCTGACAGAGCAGCAGATCTGTTCTGTTATGGAGGCAGCCGGAGAACATTTCCGTATCCGCCGGGATGCGGAGATTACGATGGAATGCAACCCCGGAACACTTACCGGAAGCAAAGCGGACGCGATGCGAAGCAGCGGGATCAACCGGATCAGCCTCGGGCTGCAGTCATCGGATAACCGTGAACTGGAAAAACTCGGAAGGATCCACACCTGGGAAACCTTTCTATGCAGCTATGAGACAGCGAAAAAGAGCGGTTTTCAAAACATCAATATCGATCTGATGTCTGCGCTTCCCGGCCAGACGGCGGAAAGCTGGGAAAAAACACTGACAGATGTCCTGCAGCTGCATCCTGCCCACATCTCAGCCTACAGCCTGATCATTGAGGAGGGAACCCCGTTTTATGACCGCTATGCAAAAGAGGATGAGCTGCGCCGGCGCGGCGGCAGGCCCACGCTGCTGCCGGGAGAAGAGGAAGAGCGGGAAATGTATGTACGCACAAAGGAGCTCCTGGGACAGGCCGGCTATCATCGCTATGAGATATCCAATTACGCGCTGGACGGCTTTGAATGCCGGCACAACACGGGCTACTGGAGGCGGAAGAATTACCTCGGACTTGGCCTGGGCAGCGCGTCTCTGATGGAAAACACACGGTTCAGAAATACAGCGGATCTGAACAGCTATCTGAACCATCCTTTCTGTCATGAGGACAGGGAGATCCTGCAACCGGAAGATCAGATGGAAGAGTTTATGTTTCTGGGACTTCGGATGATGCAGGGGGTTTCCCGGGCGGTATTTGAAAACGAATTCGGGGTTCCGATTGAATCGGTATACGGTTCTGCCCTCGAACGCCTGGCCTCTCAGGGACTGCTGACCCTGCAGAAAGACCGGATTTTCCTCACGGAAAGAGGAATTGACATCAGCAATTACGTTTTCACAGAATTTTTACAATAAAAATGCAATAAAATGGAAAAATGTAGTTGACAAAGAAAAATGATGGTGATAAATTAGGTGATGAAGATATTAGCACTCCAATTAGACGAGTGCTAACAAAAGCTCCGGATGAGGAGAGTGGGCATGATGAATGAACTCAGTGAGAGACAAATCAAAATATTGAACGTCATTATCCGGACGTATATGGAGACCGGGGAACCGGTCGGTTCCAGAACGATTTCGAAGGCGTCTGACCTGAATCTGAGTTCAGCGACTATTCGAAATGAGATGTCGGATCTGGAGGAGATGGGCTATATTGTCCAGCCCCATACCTCTGCCGGGCGGGTTCCTTCTGATAAGGGGTACCGTTTTTACGTCGATCAGCTGATGAAAGACAAAGAACAGGAAATCTCCGAAATGAAGGACTTCGTCATTGAGAAGACAGAGCGGATGGAGAAGGTCTTAAAGACCATGGCAAAGCTTCTGGCGGCGAATACCAACTACGCCACCATTGTTTCAGCGCCCCAGACACACCGCGGAAAGGTGAAGTTCATTCAGCTTTCCAATGTGGATAAAGGACAGGTGCTTGCAACGGTCATGCTGGATGGCAATATTGTCCGGAACAAGATCCTCCGGGTGGATACGGATCTGGATCAGGAGACGATGCTGAAGCTGAATATTCTTCTGAACGGCAGCCTGAACGGGCTGGCGCTGGAAGAGATCAATCTCATCACGATTTCCCAGCTGAAGGATCAGGCGGGGATTCACAGCGAAGTCGTAAGCGACGTTCTGGATGCGGTCGCGGAAGCGGTGCAGACGGATGATGAGCTTGAGATCTATACAAGCGGGACGACAAATATCTTCAAATACCCGGAACTGGCAGACTCTGAGAAGGCAAGTGAGCTGATCAGCGCCTTTGAGGAAAAGCAGGAACTGAAGGATCTGTTCATCGCGGCAGACGAGGAGCCGGGGACCGGTATCCAGGTCTACATCGGAAGCGAATCTCCGATTCAGCGTATGAAGGACTGCAGCGTCGTCACGGCAACCTATGAGCTGGGGGACGGCATCCACGGCACGGTCGGGATCGTTGGTCCGAAGCGGATGGATTACGAAAAGGTTGTGGATAATCTCAAGACGCTGAAGACACAGCTGGAAGAGATCTTTCATCCCGGGGAAGATGCAAAAGAACCCGGGGGATTGTTAACGGATAAGAAGGAAAGTGAGTGAAAGGTGGGATTTCGATGGAAGAGAACAAAGATATCGGCCGTAAAATCGATATAGAGGTCAGTGAGACCAAAGAAGAGAACACTGCAGAGCCGGATGCGGACGCTGCTGCAAAAGCAAACGAAGAGACTGCTGAGCAGGCCGGGCCGGAAGGCGCGCAGGAGGAAGAGGCGAAAGAGGAAGCCTCCGCAAAAGAAGATGAGGGACAGGAGAAAAAAGAAAGCCTGTTCAAAAAGAAAAAAGATAAGAAGGATGAGAGAATCGAAGAGCTTACCGACCAGGTAAAGCGTCAGATGGCTGAGTTCGATAACTTCCGGAAGAGATCGGAAAAGGAAAAGAGCCAGATGTTCGAGACGGGAGCAAAAAGCATCATCGAAAAGATCCTTCCGGTCATCGATAATTTTGAGCGCGGACTCGCGACCGTCCCCGAAGAAGAAAAGGAAAGTCCTTTTGTTGACGGCATGGATAAGATTTACAGACAGATGCTCCAGACACTGACAGAAGCAGGGGTAACCCCGATTGAAGCGGTGGGAAGGGAGTTCGATCCGAATCTTCACAATGCAGTGATGCACATAGATGATGAGAATTTTGGTGAGAATATTGTTGCTGAGGAATTCCTGAAAGGATATACCTACAGAGATTCCGTTGTAAGGCACAGTATGGTAAAAGTAGCAAATTAATCTTTTTAATGGATCTATAGAATATATTTTTTTGGTAGTACAGGAGGTAACATTATGAGCAAGATAATTGGTATTGACCTTGGAACAACAAACAGCTGCGTAGCAGTTATGGAAGGTGGAAAACCTGTCGTTATCGCAAATACAGAAGGCGCAAGAACAACACCGTCTGTTGTAGCATTCACAAAGACCGGCGAGAGACTGGTCGGTGAGCCTGCAAAGCGTCAGGCAGTTACAAATGCGGAGAAGACGATCTCCTCGATCAAGAGAGAGATGGGTACAGACTTCAAGAAAGACATTGACGGCAAGAAGTATTCACCGCAGGAGATTTCCGCAATGATCCTTCAGAAGCTGAAATCCGACGCAGAGAACTACCTTGGTGAGAAGGTAACAGAGGCGGTCATCACAGTTCCCGCTTATTTCAATGACGCACAGCGTCAGGCAACAAAGGATGCCGGCAAGATCGCGGGCCTGGATGTAAAGCGTATCATCAATGAGCCGACAGCGGCAGCTCTGGCATACGGACTGGACAATGAGCGCGAGCAGAAGATCATGGTCTATGACCTCGGCGGCGGTACATTTGATGTCTCCATCATTGAAATCGGTGACGGCGTTATCGAAGTACTGTCCACATCCGGCGACAACCGTCTGGGCGGCGATGACTTCGATCAGAAGATTACAGATTATATGATCTCTGAGTTCAAGAGACTTGAGGGTGTAGATCTTTCTACCGATAAGATGGCTCTTCAGAGACTGAAAGAAGCAGCTGAGAAAGCGAAAAAAGAGCTTTCCTCCGCTACGACAACCAACATCAACCTTCCGTTCATCACAGCAACGGCAGAAGGTCCGAAGCATTTCGAGATGAACCTGACAAGAGCAAAATTTGATGAACTGACCCGTGATCTGGTTGACAGAACTACGATCCCCGTACAGAATGCCCTGAAAGATGCCGGACTGAACGCTTCCGAGCTCGGACAGGTGCTGCTGGTCGGCGGTTCAACACGTATCCCGGCTGTTCAGGACAAGGTAAAAGCTCTGACAGGCAAAGAGCCGAGCAAGACTCTGAATCCGGATGAGTGTGTAGCGCTGGGCGCTTCCATCCAGGGCGGTAAGCTTGCCGGTGATGCAGGCGCAGGTGAAGTCCTTCTTCTGGATGTTACTCCGCTTTCTCTGTCGATCGAGACAATGGGCGGTATCGCTACCAGACTGATCGAGAGAAATACCACGATCCCGACCAAGAAGAGCCAGATCTTCTCGACAGCCGCAGATAATCAGACAG
>CAMNOU010000022.1 GCA_946546945.1 uncultured Lachnospiraceae bacterium | reverse complement strand
GCTTCTGACACGATTCATTACGACAGCTCCAACTGCCAGCTGGCCCTGATATCCCTCTCCGCCTGCCTCACACTGGATGATGGCAGCCAGAAGTGTCACATCATCAGACCCCGCCGATGAGGATGACTCTGTCCGGGAAGACTGGGATGAAGATGATTCCGACTGGGAAGCTTTTTCACTGCTTCCGGAAGAAGATGAATCAGATGCAGCCTCTGAAGAAGCCTTCTTTTTAGCAGCTGCCTCTTCTTCCGCAGCTTTTCTGGCTGCCTCTTCCGCAGCTTTCTTTGCTGCCTCCTCTGCACGGATTGTCTCCATGCTGACTGCTTCCTTTAAATCAAACTGCACATCCACATAGTCTGCTGATATGTAAGCAGTGGTATCATCATACTCCACTGCAACCCATCCGTTCTGTTCCTCTTCGGTTTCTGCGACCTTGACTTTGTCGCCTTCGTCGATGACTGCGAGAATTCTGGAATCTGTATTGGCTTCGCTCCTGATCCGGATGCCGCTTACGGAAGCAACTGCCTTCTTGTCACAGATTTCCTCTGCTTTTACTGCTGCTTCCCCGCCAAAGAGACAATACTCATTCTTTACATAACCTTCCACATCCGCGGATTTGATTTTGGTCCATTCATCGCCTTTTTCCAGTACTTCTGCTCCGCATGCACGGTAAATCTTGCCCATGATTTCGGAATCTGTGTCTGCTTCCTTCCGGATATTCAGGCTGGAATTTTCTGCAACGACTACGAGAAGCTTGTTATCCCACTCAGATGCAGCTTCATCAGCCTCTGCAGTCTCCTGTACTTCAGATGTACTTTCGTTTCCTCCGATATTAATCTGTCCAACAATTGTCTGTAATACTTGATCAGATTCTGCGGCATTGACAGAAACGGCTGTTGGAACGGACACGGCAAGCATCGCTGCGATCACTCCGCATTCAATAACCAATTTTCTGAATTTCATATGACCTCCTGATACATTCACTAATGTGAATTTGTTTTTCTTTTTTGTTTTGTATTTGTATCACAATTATGTTATTTGTTATCCGTTTTGTTTTTATTTATTACATAATTGTTACAAAACTTTTTGCAAATTATAACAGCGAATCTGTTCTATGTCAAGGTCACCCGCAAATCTTTATGCATTATGCACAACTATTGTCTGATTTTTCGCATCAATTCCTCTCTTTTTTTAGTGGTTCTCCCACAATTTAAGGGAAAATCTCCCGGATGACCGAGCTGAATATTTCTTCCTCCTCTTCGGCACTCATTTCAGTCACAGTCTCCTTCTTATTGTTTTTTGCCGGTTTCCCCGTGTTCTGAGGGCCGCTTTCTCCGCCTGTACTTTTCATCTGTGAAAAAGATGCTTTTGTAAGTTCCCGGATCCGGTCCGCCAGCTGCAGAATCCTTCTTCTGTTTCTTCCTGCCGCCTTCAGCGCCGTTATCATAAGTATCAGAATGCATACCAGAAGCGCGATGATCAGCTCTTCTTTGCGCTGCATATAAAAATGCTCTGCCAAATGCAATACCTGTTCCATCCGGTACCTCCTTATTTATAGTCATATCAGCATTTTTATTGTAACAGAAAGCCATCTGACGAAAAAGTAGCGCGCCCTGACTTTTCATCGCAAGTTCTGACATTTTTCCGGTTGACTTTTAGCGCTAAATGTATACTATTATGTAAGAAAGACAAAAATGACACTGAACCAGACAAGGAAAGGTCTTAATTATGAAGAAAATCATACTTACCGGCGGCGGGACAGCCGGACATGTAACCCCGAACATCGCGCTTTTGCCGCGTTTACAGGAACTTGGCTATGAAATAGCATATATCGGTTCCTACAACGGCATTGAAAAAGGACTGATCGAGGCCGCCCACATCCCTTATTACGGCATCTCCTCCGGAAAGCTCCGCCGTTACTTCGATCTGAAGAACTTTTCGGATCCGATGAAGGTCCTGAAAGGCTATGCGCAGGCCAGAAGTCTGATGCACAGACTGAAACCGGATATTGTTTTCTCCAAAGGAGGATTCGTAAGTGTCCCTGTCGTCCTGGCAGCCAAACATGCAAGGATTCCCGTCATCATCCACGAATCGGATATCACGCCGGGGCTGGCGAACAGGCTTGCCATCCCTTCCGCGAGCAAAGTCTGCTGCAATTTCCCGGAGACGCTGGAACATCTTCCGGAAGGAAAAGCGGTCGTCACCGGATCCCCGATCCGCAGGGAGCTTTTTCACGGGGACAGAGAGAAAGCATATGCTTATACCGGCTTCACACAGGATAAACCGGTCATTCTGATCATCGGGGGAAGCCTGGGATCCCAGGTCATCAACGAAGCAGTACGCGGGCTGCTCCCCACACTTTTAAAAACCTATCAGATCATTCATCTTTGCGGAAAAGGAAATCTGGATCCGACCCTGCATAATACGACCGGATATGTCCAATATGAATACGTAACAGATGAACTTACAGACCTGTTCGCCCTTTCTGACCTGGTCATTTCACGTGCAGGCGCGAATGCCATCTGCGAACTCAAGGCACTGTGCAAGCCGAATATCCTGATCCCGCTTTCCAGGGCAGCCAGCCGGGGCGACCAGATCCTGAATGCAGGATCCTTCCAAAAGCAGGGCTTCAGTTATGTAATTGAAGAAGAGGAACTGACCGGTGAGACCCTTCTGAACGGGATCTCTTCTGTATGGGAAAACCGGGAATCTTACATCCGCGCAATGCGTGAAAGCGAGAAAACAGATGCGATCAATGCGATTACCGGCCTGATTGAAGAAATGCGAAAAAAGAAATAAAACCAGCTGCGCCCCGGATGTTCCTGCCGGGGCGCAAATCAAGTACGCTTCGGGCGTACTTGCCGCGGCGCGCTTTCCTCTTGCGCGCCTGCGATCCGCCGGAGGCTTCAAACTTCGTCGCGAGTTTGGACTCATGACGAAGAAGGATTGTTGATAAGCGCTTCCTCCCACGACTGAAGTCACAGGAATCCGCGCGACGAAGTTTTGATATCCGAATCCCTGCACATTCCTGTCTGCTATGCTCTCATATCCAGTTCTTTACAGACATTTGCAATCTCCTCCGCAGAGATATCTGCATGATTCCAGCTAAGGCGTTCTTCATTCCCGTCTCCGATGTAACGGGGAATCAGATGCATGTGAAAATGGAAAACCGTCTGTCCGGCCACTTCCCCATTATTCTGCACGATATTGAATCCGTCGCATTTGAGGATCTCTGTCATCCTGGAAGCCAGTTTTTTAGCCAGAACAAAGACTCTGGAAGCTGTCTCATCGGGCAGTTCATAAATATTGGCATAGTGGTCTTTCGGCAGAATCAGCGCATGCCCTTTTGTTGCCGGGCTCGCATCCATGATGACCGTGAACATGTCGTCCTCATAAATCACATTTGTCGGAATATCTCCTCCGGCAAGTTTGCAGAAAATACAGTTGTCATCTTTCATTGGTAGGACCTCCTTTTTTCATCATTATAAAGAATTCTCTCTGTAAATGCAATCCGCCGGAGGCATTCGTGAATCCTCTGCCGAAAGGTGCCGTAACCGTTACTTCGGTCTCTTCCGGCAGTGAACCATATATTCCTCTGTGGCAATGACAATCCGGTCCCCGGGATGAACTTCCGTCGGTGTGTTCATCGGCAGAAGATGCCGGTTCAGCCAGGTCCCGTTTGTGCTGTTGTAATCTTCGAGCATCAGCCTGTTTTCCTCCAGAAACAGTCTTGCATGGATTCTGCTGACGCACCTCGACTGCATCACCCCCTGCACTTTCGTGCTGTCTGTTCCAATGTAATAAGGAAACTCGGTCAGTACCAGATCTTTTTCCATGCCCTCTCCCTTATAGATCAACTCCCATATGTCCATCAGTTCTTCTGGAGCGAAAAACTGTGTGTACCCCTTTGATTCATATTCCTGTTCAGGAGCATGTATTTCTTCTGCGGTACTGGAAATCTCCTGTTCTTCATCCAAAAACCTGCTGTAATGTATCCTGCGCTGCTTCTTGTTTTGCCTTTTCGCTTTTCGATGAAACCATTTCCTCTCCGGCGTCCTTTTATCTGTCTCTTCTTCTGTTTTCTCATCCTGTTCGTCCTCCTCCCGGTCAACCTCTTTCCAGTCCGTTTCCTGTTCCTCTTCCAGTCTTTGTTCTCTGCTGTGTCTGCACAGGCATTCTCTGCAGTCTTCCAATGCAAACTCTCCCGCCATACATCGTTCATACAGATCATATCCGATGCTTACCGCCAGAGGATCCCTGTGATCAAGATGCTGCAAAAGCTCTTCAAAAAGCTTTCTGATTTCATATCCCTTCTGCCCGGAGAGTCCCGGAATATAGCAGAATCTCAGCTTGTCCAGAAAACGGTCATAGAAAATCATATCGGTAAGAAAGACAATATTGCGGTCATCCAGAAGATACCGGTCCATATCGTATTTCATATCGATCAAACCTCCCAGCAGCCTTCGTATCTCTGCCTCATCTACCGGCCGTACCGAAAACTGTCTGTCCAGCGACTGCATACCGGTCACATCATACCAGTATTCCACCGCCCCGTCACCGACCATGATCTGGAAGGTCAGTAAAGAAGCAATATCATTTTTCAAAATCATCTGCAATTCATAATGTTCATAAGTATAATCCGCATCCTTTACGATCATAAAACTTTTTTTAGCGGTTCTCAGGTAATCAATTTTCATTAAATTCTCCCATCTGCTTTCGAAAATACCCCTGTGTATCCAGCTCCCTGACCGTTTCTGTATCCCCGGCTGCCGCGCAGGCGCCCTGATACCACGAAACAGAAACCTGCAGGATCAAAGCGATCAGAAAAATAATGATCGGGAACAGGAAGACGGCCTCCACTGTGAACGAACCATCCGGCGATTCACAGAGTTTTTCTTTTCTGTCCAGGAAGCATCCTTGTATTTTTCTTAACATCATTTGTATCTCCTTTTTGTGTCATCGTCATTCAGCAGCCGGTCGGTCCGGAAAAAAACAGAAGCAGCACATCCGCTGTCAGGATCAGAGGCACAAACGGAATGCCATCGCAGCTTCCGGCCTTTTTCGTAAGAACCAGTCCCACACAGACCAGCAGTGCCAGAAAGGACGAGAGCACAAGAAGCGACAGATTCCTCCCGCCGCCCAGAAACACGCCCGTCATGCAAAAGACCAGACCGTCTCCCAGACCGATTCCGCCGCCGGAGAGCACAGAAAGGAGCAGGACCGCCCCGCCGACTGCTGCTCCCTGAACCAGGCAGAGCGGGGAAAAAGGAGCGACAATCAGAAATCTCAGCATCCCGGCGGCGCAGCCGGCATAAAAAATCTCCAGCGGCACTTTCCCGGTCTTCAGGTCAATATAGGCAAGTACCCCGAGAAATCCCAGCAAAATACACATTCTTTTCCTCCTAAAAACATTTCCCGCATGCATGCCGGTCTCCGACACGCTCTTTTAACACTTTATAAATCGTCCGTTTTAATCCGCTGCAATTCAAATCTCCGTGATAACTGCTTCCGTAATCTGTAACATAGACCAACATCTGCCCGCGATAACAGCTGCAGGGATAATATTTCCCTCCGCTTTTGTTTCTCAGAAACCTCACCGCCCCCTTTGCGGCGCTGCGGATCGATAATTTCAGGTAAGAACACTGCGGGGAACTGTGGTATGCTTTCCCTGCGGGAGTAATGTAGACATAAGCCTCTTCCCCGCGCCCGGTCACTTCCGGGTCAGCGCCGTTCCATTTTCTGGCACTCACGCACTGACGCACAGGCAGGGAATGGACATTCCAGAAGGCAACCGGAAGAATGACCCGATAGTCGGCGACCAGTGTTACATAATCCCCCGATACATCCGACCGCAGAAGGGAAATGCTGCCAGCCCCATGCCTGAGAACACTTTCCTCGCATCCGTGTTCTGACATGTAACGGCGAAACAGCAGCTGCCCTTCCAGCAGTGAAAGCACAGAACCCTCCTCATCTTCATCCTGATAGGAAACAGCCATCATGCGTGCTGCGTACTGCAGACCATTATTCACCTGCGTCTGGAGCACCAGCATCGGGAATAATCCCAGGACGGCCACAGCCGCAAACAGAAATAACGGCAGAACAAATGCGGCTTCCACAGTAAAACTTCCCTTCGGGCGGGCATATTCCAGTGCTCTTGCGTTCTTCCTGCGAATATTTATTTCGGAGTTTTTTTGAATGTTCCGTCCTGAAACAGAGAGAGATTTTTGAATAATATTTTTTTCGGTTTTTGTGATTTCATTGTTTCTGTCCGCAAAAGCACTGATATACAACCACCTCCTTTTTTGCGTCCGCTATTCCCCGCAAAACGAGAATTCTGCATCTTCCTCAAAATGGTAGCTTCCGATCACATGATTGCCAAGAGTGACCATATTCCAGAACAGCGGAGCTGCTTCGAATGTGTACGCGCACTCTGCCGCAGAGACCATCCGGTCCATCTGCACTCCGGTATTTTTTTCAATCAGATCCATCGCCCGGCAGGACAGTTTCTTTTCCGGGACCGCCCAGAGCAGAAGCTGAAGATAATTGGCATAGGAAAGTCCTTTTTTCCGGGAAGCCGCATCGTTTGTATAGACTGTCCCCGACAGATTTGTGATCTGTGTGTTCCACTGCTCGTCTGTTTTGAGAAGAGAAACCTTTCCTCCCTCGAGAAGAATCCGCACATCACTCACCGATTCGGCATAGGCCCATGCCGCAAGAATTCCCTGCTGCACCACAGGTTCCAGTTCCGGAGAGAGCACGGCCGATGTCAGAGCGGATGCGATCAGATGAGCCTCCTCCTGTTTTTCTGAACTTTTTTCCAGATACACCAGATTGGATGCTTCCCGCAGCGCAAGGAGCCTGCGGATAACGCCCTTCAGATTTTCCCGGTCTGATCCTTTGCCGGTAATCATGTACTCCAGTTCATAATCCAGCGCCTGATCTGTACTCTTTTCGCAGTAATCATAAAAATACTTGTCCAGATACAGATGAAACAACAGTTTCCCCGTCTCTGTGCTGCCAGCCCCGCGGGCATAATTGCCGGCACAAAGCCTCCTTCTTTCCACGCACGAGGATAAATCTTCGATCTGTTTTTCTGACATCTCTTCCTCCGGCAGAATGATGGAAAAGATCCCATTTTGCCGCACTTTTTTTACCCACTCGAGCGGGTTTTCCGATATTTCCGCCTGAGAGACCGGCTGAAGGCTCTGTGACTCTTCCGCTATCCCGGAATGGTCATCCGTGGAACTGCTCTGCCCTTCCCGGAAAGACTGTTCCGCCTGCTCCAGATTGTCCAGCGCCCCGAGTGCCTGTTCTTCCAGATCCGGCGTGCTGTTTCTGTCTGACTGCGCATTTCTCACCCAGTCCAGTACCGTATCCAGGGCATCCGCTGCCAGCGATTCTTTCATGATCTGACATGCCTGTCTGCGAAAAGGAGTCCCCTCATCGTCACTGGCAAGCTCATAACGGGGGATTCTGACTTCCGCAAGATGCACTCCCAGCACATAATAATTCCCGCGGGGCAGCAGACTCTCTTTATGATTTCCTTCCACAGCATCCTGCTGAAGGCTCTCCAGAGAACACAACCCCGGCAGTTCTCCCTGCGGCGACTGCCAGAACAGCAGGTCATATTTTTTGTATATTTCCCGGTCATAAGACGCCAGAACCGCATCCCGGGCCTGCATGACCGAGACCTTTGCATTTGCGGAAAGACCGCTGACGCGGGCTGCTTCCAGAAAGGCGAATACCGCTGCAAAAACACTCGTCAGAATCAGAGCCAGAAAAACGGTAATACTGCCCCCGGCCTTCCTCACAGCGTTCCCGCCTGATTTTGAATACGCGAAAAAGTATTGTTGACCAGAGCCGTCAGCTGGCTCTTAAAGATAATAATCAGACCAATGATGACAACAAGAATTAAAATAACCTCGACGGTCCCGATTCCGTCTTCTTCCATTAAGAAACGTTTCCATTCGTTCATAACTGTTCCCTCCTTCTGTTCAAATCTTCAGCGATAACACCCTCTCAAAACCGAAACGGCTGTTTTTCGCCTTTTTAAGAAAATCCTGTGCCAAAATTCGAAATTGCGGGAAAAAGAAGCACCAGAAGAAGCATCAGCAGCATCAGCATCATGGGAAAGAGCATCCTCGTTCCGGCCTCTTCCCCCGCCTTTCTGGCCTGGTTTTTCCGCATTTCAAACGCTTCCTGTGATTCCTTCTGCAAAAGCGCCTTCAGATTCTCTGTCCCTTTTGAGATATTCTGTGACAGGATCGATCCGATCCTCCGGTAAGGCAAAAGTCCGATACGGCTTCCGAAACGTTCATACGCATCCCGTTCCCCGCGCCCTTCCTTCATCTCACGATAGGTGATCTGCATTTCCTCTATATAAGCGGGCCCCCTCTGCCGGTCCTTCTTTTGCCGTTCCGGGACAGAGCGGATGATTCTTTCCCAGGCGCGGCGGACTGTCATGCCGCTGTCCAGAAGAGTTGCCAGCTGATCCACCATAAGCGGGTACTCGTACATGAGCTTCCTGTTTCTGTCTGTCTTTCGTTTCCTTTCATTCTCCCGTTCCCGCCATTCAATACAGAAAGCGGCTGCCATTCCCATCAGGAGCAGACAGATCCACCGGCTGTCCTTTTCCTCCTGCCACACAACGTCATGTCCGCCAACCGTCTCAGGCAGCCGGAAATCCGTCTGCGTGCGGCTGCTTCTTTCCAGCTCCGTCACCTTCTTTTGCAGCTGTCTTTCCAGCCACTCCCTGCTGCCTTTTTCCGGTCCGGTGACATGCAGTGCATATTCTTCGATCCGCTCATAATCCTGACAGGAAAATGTCACTCTCAGTTCCACAATGCTCCCCTGCTCTTCCAGCTGTTCCGTGTGAAGATGGCCATCTGTGTCGAGAATACTGTAATCGCTGCTCTCCAGAGACACCGACACCAGTCCTCCGCATAATGCTGCGGGTACATTCAGATCACCCTTCACCTCATTCACGGATTTGTTCTGTCCGAGATAGCATGTTTCCCACTCATCCGCTGCCTGCGCGAGCAATTTCATGACTTCCTTTTCCCCGCGCTGCACCGGCGCGATATCCAATGAAAAATCCTGTCCGTCCTCTCCGTCAATCTGATACGAAAATGTCCGGCTGGTTCCTCCGGATCCTTCCGGCTGCCGTTCTACCCGTCCGGAGAGCCCGTCCCCCGCCCAATGGCCCTGTGCCAGGGATGCTGCGGACATCCCCGCAAAGATGCAGAACACCAGCCATGCTTTTTTTCGTGTCTTCAAAACCTCCTCCTTTTGTGCTGATTCAGACTCTTATGTCTGTTATCTTTTTCGACCATACCAGGCAGATGAGATAACCGGCCAGGCATCCTGACATCACACAGATACCCGGAATATTGTGATAGAGAGCCTCTGCGTAAGACGGCGAACTGAGCGTAATAAATACGAGCACACCGGGCAGAAGGAGATTCATCATGCGCTGCTCCATTTTTTTCGATGCAACAGCATTCTCAATCTCAGCCAGAACATCCGCCTTCTCCTGCATATGTCTGGTGGTTCTGCGTATAATTTCGTTTAAATTTCCTCCGCTCCTCTTCGCGTAATGCAGGACTTCCGCAAACTGGCAGATATCTTCGATTCCTCTCTCCGATGCAAAATCTCCCACCACCTGTTCGAGCGGTTCATTCATGGCAAGCTTCTGATTCATCTTTTGCAGATCTCTGCACATAGCGGCATCCTCTCCATAGAGCTTCTGCATGTCCGGCAGCGCGTTTTTCCAGGCATTCTCCATCGAATATCCCGCCCCCAGCGAACCGGATACGATCCGTATCAGAGAAAGGAATTGCTCTTTCAGCTTCCGGGCACTCTCATTTTTATGCCGGATCATACACGCTCTCACATAAAAAGGTACGATGAACAAGGCTAGGACCAGCGCCCGGTAAGAACGGTAAAACAGCCAGGCACATCCTGCTGATAAGGCAAGGCCTGCCAGAATATGTTTCCACATCCCCTCCGGAGGCATCCTGGGTGCACGCAGGAATCGTCTATACCGCTTTCCCGGACAGGAACCTTTCGTATGCTTCTTTTTGTCCTTCTGTCTCCATCTTTGAAAGATGCTTAAGTTCGCCTTCCTTTTTCCAGCAGCCACATATGACGCCCCCTTCCTCTTTTGTCTCTGTAAAACGGTATAGTGTATGAAGCTGTATGACCCCATTTTTGATTCCGTCAAGCTCTGAGATCTGTAATACTTTCCTGCTCCTGTCCCGCAGTCTTCCGAGATGAACCATGATGTCGATCCCCGAGGCAATCTGGCGCCGGATCGCTTCCATCGGAAGATCCATCGCCATGAGAACCATCGTCTCCAGCCGGGAAATCATGTCTTCACTGCTGTTGGCATGCCCGGTAGACAGAGAGCCGTCATGGCCTGTATTGAAGCTCTGCAGCATATCCAGAGCCTCGGCGCCGCGCACTTCTCCGACAATGATCCGGTCCGGGCGAAGCCGCAGGGAAGTTTTGATCAGATCCCGGATCGTGACAGGCACCGCACCGCTGCCGCTTTTATTTCTTGTCTCAAGGCGTACCAGATTCGGAATCCCTTTTAACTGAAGCTCCGCGGAATCCTCGATCGTAATCACGCGCTGGGACGCCGGAATGTACTCTGAGAGTGCGTTTAAGAATGTTGTTTTTCCGGATGATGTCGATCCGCTCAGAAAAATATTGTAACCGGCTCTCACCAGAAGAATGAGAAAATCAGCAGCTTCCTGCGATATGGAATTCATCCTGACCAGTTTTTCAAGCGTGATCGGGTTCTTTGAAAACTTACGGATGGAAATAACCGAACCATCGACCGCAATCGGATGCAGCACCACATTCACGCGGGAACCGTCCGCAAGACGGGTATCTACGATTGGTGAAGCCTCATTGACGGCCCGGTTGGCACTGCCTGCGATCTGCTGAATCACATCTGCGAGCTTTTCTTCCGAGAGTCTTCCTCCTTCCCATCTGCAGATTCGGCCTTCTTTCTCATAAAAAATCTGCTCCGGTCCGTTGATCATAATCTCTGTGATTTCATCGTCATCCAGTAATTCCTGCAGAATATCCAGTTTTCGAAAAGAATTGAAAATCTGCCGGCAATAGTCCTCCCGCATTCTGAGGGAAAGCAAATGACTTCTGCTGTACAGGCTTACCTCATCCGCAATCATTTCTCTCAGTTCTTCATCAGAGATATCCCTGGTCATATCCAGATCATTCATCAGTCCCAGGCGTATCTCTTTCCAGTTTTCATTCATCGCTCATCTTCTCCTTTCCGGATCAGTCCCCGGATCAGTTCCCCTTCCGGGCCCTCCATCCATTCATAAAGAAGAGGAATCCCTCTCTCCATACAGGAAAATCCCGGACACACAACCTGTTCCATATCGAAAGAACGGTTCTCCCTGCACAACCTGACAAACTGCGTCCACTCTTTCCGGCTGCATTCCTGCAGAAGACCGCTGCCGGTCAGATGAATAAGCCTGTCTGCACCGGATAAAATATGCTGACAGCCCGGACAGGTATTCCCCATGGCGACGACCACCCATTCATACCGTGCATCCTGACGGATGCTCTGAAGCATCTTACAGATATCCTCTTCCTGTATCTCGTGAAGAATCATCGGATTGAAAGCCGGAAGCAGATAGTCTATATTCTCCAGCCTTCCCGAATAGCCATCCGTCATCGAACCGCCCCCTTCTCTCAGATTCATCATGTAGTCACTGAAATCCTTTCCCTTTTCCAGACTCAGCAAGCCTTCCATCCCGCTTAATTCCGACAGGTTCAGATACAGAACTCCTGCTGTTTCGCCCAGAATCAGTGCATAGGTCAGCGAAAAGGCAAGCAGTGCACCGGCAGAAACATCTGCCGTGATGACGGCCCATTTTTGCCGGGTTTCCGGTTGGGATACCTGAGGGACCGGTGTCATCTTCTGTATATGCTGCATGATTTTCTGATACAGCTTTTCACTTGGCTGATAGCGGCATATTTTTATCTCACCGGCACTTTCTGCCGGCTCCTCTTCGGTAAGAATGATCCTGTCACCGGCAGCTTTCTTTTTTCCCAAGGTATCAATAAAGGCCTCTGATCCGATCCAGACGTTCTTTCCGGGCGGGACAGCGACTTCCTCATCCGCTTTTTCAATGACTCCGACCTGCGCCGAATTGCCAAGCCGCTCACTCAGATATAATGCCAGTTTCTGCATATACCCGGTCTCCAGGCCGCCTAAAGACACAGTATATTTTTGCAAATTTTCACCCCCAGCCAGGCAGCATATCCCAGAAAAACCGCCATGGAAAAATGGATCGTATGACCTTTCTGATATCGCCCGGGATAGACCTGGATTTTTTTTTGAATAAGAACCGATTGAAAATAATGATAAAAATGATTCAGACTTTGCAAGAGCTGTCTGAGACTCAGCAATCTGCCAAGAGAGATTCCTGCCGCAAACAGGAAAGAAAAAAGAAGAATCATACACACTTCTCTGCCGCCGTTCAAAAATCCGGTCAGCATAAAAAGCTTGATATCACCGGCACCCAAAGCCCGCATGCGAAACGGGATCCATCCGATCACAAGCGGCAGAAACATGCCCGCCGCAGCCGACCGCCACATCTCCGGGGAAGCCTCCGGTATATGAATCAGCAGGCTTGTAAGCAGCCCGGCCAGAATCCATCCGTTCGCGATCTTCCCCCGGTTCAGATCCATACAGACTGAACCGAAAATGAATACCAGCGTGATACAGACTTTCAAAAAACTAACAACTTTCATCACCTCCCGTCCCGTTTCCTTTGGTAAGATGGATTATAAACCACCTTTGTCCCGATTGTAAACATGCTTTTTTGCGCCGCTTTTACGAATTGTGCAACATTCATAAAAACTGCAGGAACAAAATCCCGTAAAGGGCTGCAACCCCGCATAATCCAAGACATCCGAATGTCAAAAGACTGGCGAGACTGATCCCCACCGACACCGCGATTCCTTTTGAAGAGAGATACATGTTTACAAAGTAGACAACAATCAGGCACACGACCATGCGAACCGCGAAATTCAGGATAATTTCTGCATTTCTTTTTAAAGCTCCGATGATCAGGACCAGGGCGCAGACGCCGGCGACCATCAAAATTCCGATTTCCGTATTCAACAGGCTTTTCCTTATTTTTTCTTTGTTGTAATATATTATTTTTGTGAAAAATTATGACGGCAGGGATTAATAATCTCCTGCCGTCATAAACACATTTCCATCAGCCGCAAACTGTTCCGCAGCGTTTTTGATAGAAATCTTTTCACGGTCTCCGGTTTCCGGATGCCAGATTTGAACATTTTCTTCATCATATCCGGTAATCAGTACAGCCTGTCCTTTATACATCGCCAGCACCGGGTCTCCGGCTCCGGCAAAATATAATACCTGTTCCAGCGTACAGCCGGTCAGATTGTATACCGGAACCTCCGTGATGTTTTCTTTTAATATTTCATAGGCCGACATGCCGGATCCCACCAGCGCATCCGTGTCCGCACGGACTCCGGCCCGGTTCAGCAGGATAGTCAGCGCTTTGGCTTCGGCACTGCTGCCCCCCATATCCGTCACCCCGATGTCTGCAGATATCTGCTTTGCGCGTTTCCAGACATATTGCTGGGACGGTCCAATGACAACGCCCCGGTTCTCATCCGCACAAATGACCGCTTCCGCGATCTGGTTCGTTCCCAGAAGTACTTTTCCCTTTGCATATACATAATAAGCACTCTCTGTTACTTCTCCGGTCAGTTCCAGGCGAACCGATTCCTCATTCACGATCTGTTTCGGAATCAGGAGGCTAGTTTTTTTGCCGGATTCAAACGGCAGCTGAAGCACGATCTCCCGCTCTTTGGAATCAGAGACAGATTCAGCCGCGCAGATGACCTCCTCCTGCATATCCCGGCTGCGGATGATGTCCGGATCCGTTTCCACATAAACCCCATTGCTGTAGATCGCACGGCTGAGATAAATGCTGCCGTCATCTACCCTGGCATCCGTGACATAGGTGCCATTCCCGTCATAGCTTTTGATCACCGGATGATCCGGGCTCCCGGAATCGATGATATCGATTCTGTTCATAGCAAACACAGAAGACTCTTCTGAGACATTCTGTTCCGATGCGATTCCATACACACAGTCAGACTGCAAAAAGGCAAGCGGACGGATTCTGTTGTTCTCCCCGGCCGGTATCGTATCTGTCGTACCGCTCTCAAAGTCGGTCAGATACAGTTCTGCCGCATCCTGTGCCTCTCCCTTCGTCCAGGCCAGATACCGTCCGTCATCCGAACTTTCATAATTATCGTCCGTGATGTCGGAAATAAAGAGCGTATCTTCCTTCGTTTCCAGATTAATACAATGGATCTGATGTCCCATCATGAGATAGAAAAGTCCGGTATCGGTGATATACATCGCCTGCCCGATCTCCTCTTTCATGATCTGGAAGGACTCGGAGGAGGGGATGAACAGACTCTGCTGTACCGTGTTCGCCATACAGTCATAGTGGCAGACACTGATTCCGACCTGTCCTTCGAACTCTCCCCGGTTCATATAGCCATAAACAATAAAATCGATGCTTCCGCTCTCATCCGCGCGAATGATCCGGATATCATGTTCTCCGTAATTCTCTCTTGCGTCCACCTTCGTGCCGCCCCGGAAGCTGAACACTCTGGTCAGCATTCCGGCCGTCACATTATAACTCCAGAGTTCGCCCTGCTGTACAAAACATACAACCGTTCCGGTCTCATTCGAACGGTAATCCACATCCGCGGAACGGATGCCCAGGTTCAGGTTGTTCCCCTGTATGTTTACAGTGTCTCCGTCAAAAATCTCCTCTGTCGTGCGTTCAAAACTCAAAAGATATATTTTCTTTTCGCCCTTACGGACACGATAATACTCCTCCACATTGTACCAGGAGGCTGATCCGTCTTCATTTTCAGACGTAAAGATATACTGAAGAAGGATTACATTATATGTGTCATTCAGCTCCTTGATGGATGCGACCGGTTCTGTAACCGCATGGCCGTCCAGAGTCCCCCAGCAGGCCTGGGAAAGACTGTTGTGAATGGAGACCTTCTGGAGCGTTGTGTTGTCGGCATCCGCTTCCGGCTCCATGTAGGCAGCCAGCTCACTCTGCCGGTCTTTATCCATGGTTATTTCATGGAAAGATTTTACAAAAGCAAGACATTCATCAATGAAGCTGTTCTCTTCTCTGATAATCCTCGTGTAATAATAACAGGGCCTGTCCGCGGTTGTGATCTTCAGAATCAGAAGATACTCCTCCCCATCACTTAAAAGATTTCTTATATTCAGATCCGCGCTGATCCGGTCCCCGGTCGCAGTCAGCTCTTCGGCTTCGGAATCCTGTACCAGACGGGTCGTATCCAGACTTCGGATTTCATATTCCAGGCTCTTTATTTCTGCCCCGTACGTATCGATCTCTACCGGGAGTGTTCCACCGTCCGGAAGCGGTGTGATCGTGTCCCTCACAGACGCGGCGTCCATGCCGTCCGCATATCCATGCAGTTCGTTGACCGGCTCCCCTCCCACAGTCAGATACACGACGGGTAAAACCGCCTCTTCCATATCTTTTGTAAGATCTCTTTTTTCATGGTTTGTCATTTTTGAAAAACCGACCAGTCCGGCGATAAAAACGATGACCAGTATCACAAACCGTCTCCATGGTCTCATAAGACGTTTTCCTTTCTATCCTCATTGGCTTTTGCGCTCCCCAAAAGACGGGACAAAGTCAGATCCGCATGCAGCTCGTCCAGCATCCCCGGGAGGCCGTCCGTTTTCTGAGGAACACCGTCCCTGACCGCCCGGATCAGAATATTCTTGGGCGTATGTTCCATATCTATAAACTCCAGAAGCTGTACCCGGTAACCGGCTTCCTCCAGAAGATTTGCCCGGATCGCGTCTGTGAAAAGCGCAGACATCCGTTCCCGGATCAGTCCGTATTTCAGTGCCGGTTCAAGCAATTCGCTTTTGATCTGCGCGTTCAATTCATGCTGACAGCAGGGAACCGACAGAATCACCTTTGCTCCCCAGCGCACGGCGCGTTCCAGGGCATAATCGGTGGCTGTGTCACAGGCATGCAGCGTCACGACCAGATCTGCCCGGTCCACGCCCTCATAATCCGCAATATCTCCGGTCAGAAAAGACAGCTTCTCATATCCGTACTTTTGGGCCAGTTTCTGACAATTCGCAATGACATCTTCTTTCAGATCCAGACCGATGATACGCACATCATATCCCTTCATCTCATGAAGATAATAATACATGGCAAATGTGAGATAGGATTTCCCGCATCCGAAATCGATCATGGTGATCTCTCTGCCGGTTGGAAGTTCGGGCACAATATCCTCAATAAACTCCAGAAAACGATTCATCTGGCGGAACTTATCATAGCGCTGCTGTACGATCCTGCCTTCTTTTGTCTGTACGCCCAGATCAACCAGAAAAGGCAGCGTGACCGCAGGATCAAGAATATACTTCTTTCTGCGGTTATGTGCCAGGTCCGGTGTTTTATGAGAGCAGTCGGGCATCCCGGACCGCTTCAGGGTCATCTTTCCCTTCTTGCTGATCAGCGCCTGCACCCGGCCCGCCGGATGCAGGACCTCCAGCTGTCTCATATCTTCCATCCATTCGGCGGTCTTCTCATAAACTTCATCAACCGAAAGATTGTAATGCTTTACCTGCTTCTGCGTGTAGGCACTGGCCTGAAAAACAAGCCTGCCCCTGATCAGCACAGGGCGGATCTCAATCTTTCTTACGCCATCTTTTTTCCGGGGATTGCTCAGAATGATTTTCTGCAATTCCCTGTTCAGACAATATTCCAGTATTTCTTTCCACTGATTCATCGGATGTTTCCTTTTCCTGTATTCTCTGTTCCGGGCCTTCAGCAAATTCAAGTCTCGCTCGCAAGACTTGGCGCGGCGTTCTCAAAATCAGGTCCCGAACAGTTAAGCACTATTTTATATCGTTTCGGCGGAAACCACAACCGTTTTTTATCCGGAACACAAGATGGGAGTCACCTCCCATCTAGTATCGCCTGCAGCAACGGCGGCGTCTGCAGCGTCTGCGAAACATTTCCTGCGCCAGCATCACTTCAATCAGCTGCATAAACGGATTTGTGCAGTCCATCCCTGTCAGCTGATTCTCTGATTCTTCTCCTTTCAGTTCTCTGTAAATATTCCGGCACAGAAGCCGGAAAAGAAGGCGGTCCGGATATTCATCAAACATCATACTTCCATCATATTCCATTTTGTCACACTCCCGTTCCACAATTTCCTGAATATGTCCGGCATCCTTCTGATACAGCTGCTGCAGCCGTCTGCAGTCTCTTTCATACTCCGCCTCTTCCAAAAAAGGATTGCTCATCGGATAAGTCATATAAAAGGGAACCCGTTCTTCCCGGTAGTCCCCGAAAAGCTCATAATAATCCTGCCCGAAATCCATACTGGCCTCACCATTTCGTTCTTTCTAGTATTATATGCAAAAAATCCTTTTTGCTTCTTTTTTCAGGAAGCCCGGAACCGGTTCTTCTTCAAGAAACAAAAAGGATTTCACAAAAACTATTCGGATGCATCTGGCCGTTTTCAAGTCTCGCTCGCGAGACTTGGCGCGGAATTCGGGTCAGCGTCAGCTGACATCTTCCAAACCGAATTCCTGCGCATCCTCGCGGAGCGTTTATCTCAGTGGGGGTCTCTCACACTGAGATGACCGGATTCTTTAAGACTGTGTTTCTTCTTCGTCCGGTGCCCCAAACTCCAGCGAAGGCGCTGTGTCTGCCTGCTGCCAGGATTCCTCCGTATTTTCCGCCTGCTGCGTCTGTTCCATCGGGCTGTCCGCCGGCTCAGCCTGATAGGTTTCGTTTTCCTCTTCTTCGCTGTCGTCGGCAAAGAAATCGGTCTTTCCGGTCATCCCGTCCAGGGCATCCAGGACCCTGTCAATCGCCCTCTTATTAGACTTATATGCGAACGAATTGGACTTGACCTCTTCATCGAGGGAAAGCATCTCGATATCGATCGTATGTGTATACGGATTGTTCAGATCAATATGCAGCTTCATGCTGTGAATCATCACAGGCTCTTTTTTCTCTCCGAAAAGCTTCGCAAAAGCCCCCTTCTTTTCCTCCGGAACATAAGGAGCCCCGTTCTCGGTATACTGATAATCCGCAATCTCATCATAGGTAAAGAGCGGGGGATTCTTGTCCCTCTTATTGGTGGTACAATACCAGATCTTCTGGGTATTATCCACACAGAAAACAGCTGATCCCGCCTTGAGATCCAGATCGCTGTCGAAGGAATCGAACTTATCCTGATTTCTGTCCCGGTAATCCAGATGAGCCCGGATGGATTCCGGCGTCTGGTAAGGGATCATCATCGTCTCCATATTAATCGCTGCACTGCATTCACGGCAGAGCGGTACATTGTCTTTGATCTTAATCAGGACATCCCCTTTAATCTTTTTGCCGCAGACCGGGCAAAGTTCTTTTTTCCCAAATAATCCCATAGGTGCCTCCTTTTAACGGCGCAAAAGCGCCGCGATTCCGTAATCATCAAAAGCCTACTGAAATTGTACATCTATTTAACCCTGCACGCAAGAGAAAATCGGTATTTACAAGGTTCTGGCGATGTGTTATAATGCATTTTGAAATCCGAAACGCAGATATAGTTCATCGGTAGAACACCAGCTTCCCAAGCTGGGGAGGCGGGTTCGATTCCCGTTATCTGCTTCAAAAAGCACAAAATCTCTGTATTTTGTGCTTTTTTGTATAGGAAAGACTACACTTAAAGGAAACCTATGACAATGACTGCAGAAAAGAAGACTTTTTACCGGGCTTTATTCGCCCTGGTCCTGCCAATCACAATTCAAGACTTTTTAAACTCCGCTGTGAATTTTGCTGATGTTTTTATGCTTGGTTTTGCCGGACAGGACTCCCTGAGCGCTGTATCCCTGGCTAATCAATACCAATTTATTCTGACGGGTATCTTCTTCGGGATTTCCTCCGGTATAACGATGCTCTGTTCCCAATACTGGGGCCGGGAAAATACGGATGCCATTCAGGCGGTCATGGGGATTGCTGCAAAGATTGGGATGACGGTCACAGCCGTGATTGCGGTTCTTGCTCTGATCATCCCCCGGCAGCTGATGATGGTCTATACCTCTGACACTGCCCTGATCAGCATTGGTACATCATACCTTCGCATCATCGGTATCTCTTACTTTATTATGAGTTTTTCTACTGTTTACGAAAGCACCCTGCGCAGTATGGAGCGGGCAAGAACCAGTACCCTGATTTCCAGTGCTGCTCTTCTTTTAAATGTTTTCTTAAATGCAGTGTTTATCTTCGGGCTTTTTGGAATGCCCAGGCTGGGGGTGGTCGGTGTCGCGATTGCCACGCTGATTGCAAGGATTGTGGAACTGATTCTTTGTCTGATCAGTCTGATGTCGGGCAAGCTTTTTAATCCTGATCTGAAAATCATGTTCGGACGTCATCGGGAACTCTTTAAAGATTTCCTGAAGTACTCTCTGCCTGCGCTGGCCAACGATATTCTGTGGACGCTTGCGTTTACCACTTATTCCATCATACTTGGTCATCTGAACTCTGATGTGGTGGCCGCAAATGCCGTAGCAACGAATGTCCGGGATCTTTGTTCCATCCTTTGCTTCGGACTATCCGGCGGCGGGTCCGTATTGCTTGGAAAGACCATGGGAGAGCGCAGGATGAAGGAGGCAGAAGCACAGGCAGGTGATCTCTGCAGAGTTACACTTCTCATCAGTGTAGTCACAGCTCTTATCATTATCGCGATCCGTCCGCTGATTCCGCATCTGTTTGATTTGACCCCGGACGCGACCAGGTATATGCGCATGATGCTTCTCATCAGTTCCTACTATGTCATCGGCCAGGCCATGAACACTCTGCTGATCGCCGGTATTTTCCGGGCAGGAGGTAACTCCCGCTTCGGTCTCATCTGCGATGCCGTCGTCATGTGGGCAATCTCAGTGCCGCTCGGGTTTTTGAGCGCCTTCGTATTTCACCTGCCGGCAATGGCCGTATATTTCATCCTCTGTCTGGATGAATTCTGGAAGATTCCGGTTGTCATCCGACACTACCGGAGCAAAAAGTGGCTCGCAGACATCACCCGGGAGAACATTTAAAGGGACAGGTCCTTTCCCTTTTAAAGGCGAAAAAAAATGACAGCTCAGCTGTCATTTTTTTATCACTTCACCATTCTCTGTATATACCGATGTAATGCCCTGCTGCAGAAGCTTGTCCGGCGCGTCTTCGTCCCATTCATCCGCAATATAATACGGACTCATCTGAAGTAAGATGTCGGCGCAATCCAGGTCTTCTGCATAACACACCAGTTCGTTGCGGGCGCTCTTGCAGAGTCCGTCGGCAGGGTCCAGGTACATGGTCCGGATATCTCCGTTTTGATAAGCATAGTAGTGTACCATGTCTTTGTCTGACATCATGTAGTTTCTCATGCAGACAATACTCGCCGGGCCGGTATAGTCCAGAATCTCTGCCTGGTCGATCTCATTGCCTTCTCTGTAATAAATGCCATACGAATAAGAGATTTCCCTGTCATCAAGGTTTCGCACGAAGCCGTCATAACTGGATATGCTCCCGTGTGTATAACCTTTCTGAACCAGTGTCTCTGCCAGATAGTCTGCAATGAACGCGTTCTTCATCCAGGAAAAGTCGATGAAATTGGTTATTTCATTTTCCTTCGCAAAGGCCAGATATTCTTCTGAAACATGCAGACACACCTGATTGTTCTCCAGAAGCTCCAGATTTACGGCCGCAGGATCCCGGGCAAATGCCGCGATCTGTGCGTAAAAAGCGGCCGCTTCCGCATTTTGATACGGATCTGTCTCGGCGGCCTGAACATCATCCTGGCAGAAAAACAAGTCATCGTAGGCCGCGTAGACCGGCCCGAGATAGATTTTGCGGTCCTGATACTGCGCTGCCTTCTCCAGCGCATGGTAAAGACCGTCTTCCACCTCTATGGTCTGATTCGGATTATGATTGATGCTGTAAACGTTATTCAGTTCCACATAAGCATTATCCGCGCTGAACATCATGTAAGCCGATTCACATGCATCAGAATACTGAATGACTAGCGCTTTGTTTTCCGCGGTGGCAGACTCCCCGCCTGTTCCCAGTTCATAGAGAAAGACAAAATCTTCGCTTACATTCAGCTCTTGTGTGGAATTCGCCCGGATTTCTGTCCATCCGGAGTCCTTTTTCAGATACATCATCAGCGCATGAACCAGTGCAATTGCCCCTACAACCAGAAAGAGAATTGTCAGATAAAACCTTCTCTTCGCATGTTTCTCTGACAATTCTACTTTCTCTACGGGACGAGGCGTCGCTGACATTCTGCGCGTATCTCTCGCCGTACGTTTCAAATTAAATCACCACCAGAGCCAAAAGGATCAGGAAGATGGCAACGATGATTGCCAGCACTATGAATCCAGCTATGGCTCCCTTTTTCAGCACCCTGTAGTTTCGTATATAGTTCTTTTTCCTGCTGACCACGGCCCAGATAATACCGATGACCGGAAGGAAAAAGGCGATGATCCCATACAGCAGGTTTCCGGTGTCGCGTACCGGAGCTTTCAGGAATTCCTGTTCCGCCTTGTCAAGCTCGGCGCCGTGAACAGTAGACTCCATTTCTTTTCCTGAAGTAAGGATCGTGATGGACTTGATCGGCTCTCCTTTTTCACGGATTGCCTTGTACTCCTCGATTTCCTTTTTGTTTCCGTATACCCAGTGATCATGGCCGATGTCTACAAACTCAGGCTTGTCCACACTGTAATCATGGATGGAAGGATCGTAGGTGTAAAGTACCTTGTTCTTCTCCAGCAGCGGATCCGGGATCGGAATCGCAGAAATCAGTGAGTGGGTGTAGGGATGAAGCGGGAAGTCAAATAATTCTTCGGCATCCGCGACCTCAACAATTTTTCCCTTGTAAATAACGCCGATCCGGTCCGAAATAAACCGGACAACCGACAGATCATGGGCGATGAACAGATAGGTAATGCCCTTCTCGCGCTGGAATTTTTTCATCAGGTTCAGGACCTGCGCACGAATGGATACGTCCAGAGCGGAAATCGGCTCATCGGCAACGACCAGTTCCGGTTCCATGACCATGGCTCTGGCGATACCGATTCTCTGACGCTGTCCGCCGGAGAACTCATGAGGATAACGGGTCAGATGCTCCGGGAGCAGACCAACCTCGTTGATCATGTTCTCAACTTTTTCTTCCCTGTCTTTATCATCTTTGTACAGATGGAAGTTGTACAGACCCTCGGAAACAATGTAGTCGACCGTGGCACGCTCATTCAGAGATGCGGCCGGATCCTGAAACACCATCTGGATATTACGGATGACTTCCCTGTCAAGGGAGCGCGGAATCTTTCCGGAAATCCGGACACCCTTGTATAAAATTTCACCTGCCGAAAGCGGATTGACGCGGATGGCGGCCCGCCCGATCGTGGTCTTACCGGAACCGGACTCACCAACCAGAGAAAAAGTCTCCCCTTTGTGGATATCAAAGGATGCGTTCTGAACAGCTTTCACTGCATCCGCTCCCTTACCGAAGGTGATATCGATGTTTTTAATGGACAGTAAGATTTCTCTGCCATTTTCATCGATCGGACCATGCTCAGGAAAATGGCTGGCAGTGGCCGTTAATTTCTTTTCTTTCTCGTTGTTTGATGTTGGCACGTTTAAATCTCCTGTATGTTAAATGCGTTCGTTAATTTTTCATGGATATTTTCAATGCTATCCGGTTTACTGATCTTCGGTGCATTCTCCTCAAGAAGCCATGTCTTGGCATAATGCGTCTCGCTCACCTGGAACAGTGGAGGTTCCAGAAGTGTATCGATCTTCAGACAGTAAGGATTACGCGGCGCGAAAGCATCTCCCTGAATTTCATTATACAGTGATGGCGGCGTGCCTGAGATGGAATACAGCGCGGTATTCTTCTGCGCCAGCTGCGGCAGCGAAGACAGCAGCGCCCATGTATAGGGATGGCGCGGATCGTAAAAGACATCCTCCACCGTTCCCAGCTCAATAATCTGTCCGGCATAAAGCACGGCCACACGGTCTGCGATATTCGCGACCACGCCCAGGTCATGCGTAATGAATACCGTTGTATAGTTGAACTCTTTCTGCAGATCTTTGATCAGTCTGAGGATCTGCGCCTGAATGGTTACGTCCAAAGCAGTGGTAGGCTCGTCACAGATCAGAATCTTGGGCTGGCAGGACAGGGCAATCGCAATAACGATACGCTGTCTCATACCACCGGAGTACTGGAACGGATAGTCGTCAAAACGCGCCTCCGGGTGTGGGATTCCTACCTTATCCATCATCTGGATAGCTCTTCTTCTGGCCTCGACCTCTGAACATTTCTGATGTTTAATAATGATTGAGGTGATCTGCTTTCCGATCGTTACGATCGGGTCAAGGGAGGTCATCGGATCCTGGAATACGGTCGTGATCTTCTTACCGCGGATATTTCCCCAGTCATTGGCATCCTTTACCTTGGCCAGGTTCAGGATACAGGTTCCGAAAATTTCGGTTTCACACTCACTGTCATACTGTACGCGGAAGGTAACCTCCTCAAAAACAGCGTTTCTCTGATTCATATCATTCAGATCCACACCGAGCTGCATGGCCTTTTTAAAAGCTTCCAGAAGCTGTCTTGTCCGACGTTTCTGCTTTCTCGCAGAATGGCGTCCTACGGACAGATAAATTTCTTTTGCCAGGATCTCGTTTCTTGAGATCTGATCCGGTCTGATTTCTCCCGTGATCTCTTTCTCATACCTTGCCTGCAGCGCAGCTTTTTTGTCATTGTAATCCTTCATCCAGGCTGTGTCGGGAGTCTTCGTGGGTTTTCCCTTTGCATCGGGTTCTGTCTGAATCCGGTACTCGCTCTCCAGCTCCAGGATCTCCCGATAGGTGGCTGCTCCTGCCTCCAGCTTTGAATACTCATTCAGCTTCTGCAGGGATTCCTCCATCAGAGCGATTCCTCTGGGTGTTTTCTGCTCTACCTGACGGACGGTCTCCTCGTCGTTGAAGATGATCTGTCCGTTGCTGACGTAACCGTTGCCGTCCAGCATGCCGGCAAATGTCTTGGTAAATACAGACTTTCCGGATCCGGACTCTCCAACGATCGCGATCGACTCATTTTCATAAATATCCAGTGAAATACCGCGGATGGCTGTCAGGATACGCCCGCGCACACGGAATTTCACCTCTAAATCTTTGATTGATAATACTACTTTTCTCTCTTCCATGGCATCCCCTTACATATGTGTTCTCGGATCAGATGCGTCACCAAGGTTCTGACCGACAACATAAAGCACGACAGTGATGATGGAGGCGATGACTACCGGGCTCCAGAACTCAAACTGCCAACCGGGGGTTACCATTGCGCTCTCCGCTTCGTAGATCAGACGTCCGAGAGACATCTCCTTCAATCCCATTCCGATATAGGAAAGGAATACCTCGTAGGAGATATAGGACGGAATCTCTGTCGCGAGCAGAGTCACAATAACGGATGTCATGAACGGAAGCACGTTCTTCATCGCAATCTTGACCGTACTGGTTCCCAGACATCTCGATGCAAGGTTATATTCTCTGTCACGGATGATGATAACCTGATTTCGGATGAAATAAGCAATCGCGATCCATCCGGTGACAGTCAGTGCCAGCACCATGGTCCAGAAACTTGCCGTAAACAGCATGACCATAACCGCAATGAACAGAATATACGGGATATTGCCGATGACATTGTAGACCTCTGTCATGATGATATCCACTTTCTTGGAGAATCCCCAGATCGCTCCGACTACGACGCCGATTGACATGTTGATAGCCGCGCAGACAAATGCCAGTGAAATGGAGATTCTGGAACCGAACCAGATCGCATCAAATGTAGACTGGCCGGCCCCTCCCGTTCCCAGGATATAATGGATATTGAAACCAAATTGTTTGATTGCCGCCGAAGGCGATAAGTGCTTCGCCGTCGAGTTCATCAGGTTCGAGAACTGGTCGTAGGATGCGAACATCGGATAGATGTAGGCAAACAGAATCAGCGCAATCAGAATAACCAAAATGATAATGTTTATTTTTTTCCGGAAGAAGACACGGAATACCGATCTCCAATAGGAATATTTCGGAGCGGTGATCTTCTCGGAATCCATACTGTCATTCGGAACACGTTCGAACAGCTCTTCTTTCGAAAGTCCGAATTGTTCCAGATCATAATTCTTCATTCTCGCTCCTCCTATCTTGCTTTGTCACTAAATGAGATCCGCGGGTCTACCATGGAAATCAGCACATCTCCGATGATGATGCATGCTACCGAGAGCAGGGCGTAGAACAGAGTTACACCGACGATAACACCGTTATCATACTGGTTGATGGCCTCGGTGAGCAGGTTACCTGCACCGGGAACACTGTACACACGCTCTGTGATAATGGCGCCTACCAAAGCTCCGTATACCGAGAAAGGTATATCATGCACAATCGGCAGGGATGCATTCTTCAGAATATGCTTTACAAAAATCTCGTTTTCTGTCAGACCGCCGGACCGCGCGAATTTTACATAATCCGCATTCATCTGATCAATCATGTACCGGCGCAGCCACTTCATCAGGTTCGCAACCGAAGGCAGCGCAAGGGAAATGATCGGCAGAATATACATCAGCTTATTCCTGGAATCCATATCGAAGGTCGTGGGAAGTCCGAGTTTTCCGCCCACCGCCTTGAACAGGAAAATATAAGCCAGCGAAGGCACCGCCAGAATAAATACGATATAGATCGTACCGATCTGGTCGACCAGTTTGTCCTTTCTTCTCGCCATCGTGATACCGAGCGGCACGCCGAGTCCGTAGGAAATCAGGACCGCAATGATACCGATCACGAAGGAATAGCCCATCTTGGACTTTCCGCTCTTGATTGTTGATATATTCGTATAATCATCCGCAAACCGGGACTGCAGAACTGTATTCGTGGACAATGATCCCTTCACATAAGTCGCAGAGTGAAGGTTGTCCGCGCTCGACTCTTCAAGTCCCGTCGGATAGGTAATGACCGACTTCTTATACGAGCCCTGGGAATCCGTCATCGTGTTGAACACATCCACGCCCTTGTTTACCGCGTAGGAGGTGCCCAGATGGATCGTCAGGACATTCTGATGGAAAAACGGAAACTGTTTGTCAAAATACAGCAAATATCTGTGCGTCGTTCCGTTTCCGATAATGGCAGGGGAAAACTTTGTCCCGCCGTAGACCGGGTCGTGAGACGTGAATGTCAGGCCGCGCTTCCCGTTAATATCCTCAACATTTTTTACATTGTCTATTACAAATATACTGGAAATATACTGCCACAAACGTTTTGGCAGCGGTTCATTGCGCCATGCGAAAAGCTGCTGCTGTCCGCCGTCCGCAACCTTTTTCTTGCCGATCATCACGGCATCCAGACGCACGATCTTATAGCCCCGCGCCTGATATTCCTTCCGGAATTGTTTGATATATTTTTTTACAGTATCAGAATCGCTCTCTTTCTGACGTCCGAAAGCGACAGCAGCGGATCTGGTCTCATCATCGATCTCGCCCTTCGCGACCAGTTCTGTCAGATAATCCGCATACGGAACATAGTCAATATAGCCATATTCCTCCCATTTCAAGTACCGATAGGTCACCTTCTGATTGTTGCTCAGATGTGAGTAGGTAGAATCCTTCGCGAAAATAAGGTTACGATCCATCAGCGAATAGATCATGACCATTACGATGGCGACTACGATAACAACCGAGATCAGACCATGAACGATACGTTTTATTAAATACTTTGCCATAGTTTTTTCTCTCTTAAAAGCACTATAAGAGAACGGATCAGCTCCGGTCTCTTATAGTGTCAATGTCATATTCATGCTGTGCACTCATAAAGAGTGCAGATCAGAGTATCTGTAATCTTACTGTACTGATTAGTAGATACCCAGGCATTTTGTCATGTAGCCACTGTAATCCGGTTGCATTGTATCAAGATAGGTGGAAGGATCACCATAGTCAGGACCCCAGCCGGAGCAGTCATAGAGGTCATAGTTTGCCTCATAACCGTAGTCGGTCATGTATCCTGCATAGTACCACTCTTCCATACTTGCGCCTGCTACCAGGTTCACGATTACCTTTCCGCCAAGAGCGCTCTCAACAGACTGTTTTACGGAGTTTGCTCTGTTGGTATAGGTCTGGTTGTTGGAAGGATACGGAAGGTCGATCTGGATCGGGTTCTCTTCGCTGATCTCAAGACCTTCGTCTGCCAGTGCAGCAATTGCAAGCTCAAGCTGTGCAGCTGCGTTCTCAGGGTTGTACCATCCGTCATAACCGTCGCAGGTCTGTGTCTCCGGATCAAATGCCTTGATCGGGCATCCGTCTGCGTCAAGCTGTGCCTGAACGATCTCACCGTAGTTCGTGCCTGCCGGGAAGGTAGTCTCTGTACCGTTGATGTCAAGTGTCACATCCTCTTCCAGAGTTACAAAGTTACCCGGTGTGATGGCATTTCGGATGGATGTATACTTCAGATCCTCGCCGACTGCCTGAGCCATGTAGGAACCTCTGTCTACTGCGAACGCGATAGCAAGACGGAAGTTCTGGTTGCCCATCGCCTGTTTTGTTCTTGCGGCAGTCTCTTCATCCTGAGTGGAAGCCATCTTGGTCTGATCATTTGCGTTTGCAAAGTTGTTTCTGTTCATGTTGAAGAATGCCTGGAATGTAGTGGAGTCTGTCAGAGAAACATATGCATACTCATCAAACATTCCGTCTGTCTTCGCCAGCTCCAGGGAGCTTGTATTCAGGCCGGAGAAGGATACTGTGTTGGCCTTCATATCTGTGTAGACCTTTGTCGGATCGGAACCATCCTCGAATACCCATGTGATCTTGTGGATATTCATCTTGTCTGCAGCGTAGTAAGTCGGGTTCGCCTCGAAGACGATCGTATTCTTCGCTGTCCAGTTTGTGATCAGGAACGGTCCGCAATATGCGATGTGGTCAGGATCTGTACCATAGGTCATGGAGCTTGCATCGTACTCAACGCCGAACTTACCGCCCTGGGACTCATAGTAGGTTCTGCTCATCGGAGCAAAGATGCTGTAGCCGAGCATTGTCATAAAGTATGTGCAGGGGCTCTCCAGTGTGTAAACCAGTGTGTGCTCATCGGGAGCGGAAACGCCGACCTCAGCGAAGTCAGTGATCTCGCCGCTGATGTACTGGTTCGCATTCTTGATGACGCCCTGTACCAGGAACTCAAGACCGCCCTGTGCATCCAGCATGTGCTGCATACCTGCAACAAAGTCGTCTGCGCAGACATCTGCAACTTCACGTCCCTGAGAGTCTACCCACTTCACGCCGTCACGGATGTGGAAGGTGTAGGTCAGTCCGTCATCGGAAATCTCATAGCTCTCAGCCAGAGCCGGCTGAAGCTCATTCTTGTTGTCATAAGCCATCAGGCCATCATATGTATTGATGACAGGTTCGGTATCTGCCTGCTTGGATGTAGCAAGAAGATCCCATGTTACAGGATCGCTGGTGTAGTTCGGGTATCTGAACTCATCTGCCAGCTCATATCCCTTGTCAGCGAGGAAGGATTTTACATATGCATTGTAATCATCCGCGGATTCGCCCTCTGTATTCAGCCAGTGTTCTCTCATCTCAAGATAATCAGCTGACTTGATCGGCTCTGTGGTCACGATCTGCTGCTGACGTCTGTATTCATCGGAGCCCCACATTACCGTCGTAGCTGTGTAGGGAGCCACTCTGGAAATAGCATAGTTACCACCTCTGGTCTCTGTCGGCAGTGTCACGCCGGACTCAAGGAGCCATGCCTCAGACTGTGCCATCTTTGCCCATTTCTCGGAAACATTCTCTACTTCTTTTGCTTCCTGATAAGCGGTGTTGAATTTGCCGAGAGCTGCGTCATACAGCTCTGCAGATGTCTCATCATAACCTTCCGGAGCTGCTACTTCATCAGAAGGAGCCTCTGCCTCCTCACCTGCTGATACCGCTTCATTATCAGCAGATAAGCTTCCATTGCCGCCCTGGCTGCCGCAGGCTGTCATAGACAGTGCTGTCACTGCTGCAAGCACAAGAGCCATTACCTGTTTCTTTTTCATGATGTTCTCCTTTTCACATAGATTGCAGGGCGCACTTGCCCCCTGCTATTTTGAAACATGCTAACATTTTAGCAATTTACAGTGAAAAATGCAATAGTTCTGTGCAAAAATATGAAACAAGAATGAAAATCAGAATCAGCAGATGTGATATTTATACAAACAACAATTATATTTATACATTCTGTAGAACTGCATTAATCAAGTTTCGCTCGCGAGACTTGGCACGGAGCGTTTATCTCAGTGGGAGATTGAACCCCCACTGAGATGAAAAAACCACCCCGGCATACAGCTCATGATTACAACCATCAGTGCAGTAACAACCAGAGAAATCAAAAAAATGTTTTTGCTTTTCCGCCCGGGTCTTCCCTCGTTGGGATCGATTGCGAAAACCTGCATATAGTTCAGAATATTCTGAATCAATACAGCAGCGATCATAATCAGGTAGGGAACCCAATCCATCATCGTCCCGCCCGAAGGCTTCCCTGCAAAACCTGCAGCGACCGGCCTTATTGATAAAATGATAAGTACAATGATATAACAGATGTAATGAGTTTTTTTCATGATTCCTGCCTCACTTCCTGATCATAACGCATATACCCATGAATCAGCAATGTCATAGATCACTATTTTTCAACTCTTGTTTTTATTATATTATTTCATTTTATATATGTCAATTTTTATTTATGTTATATATATAGTAGCTATACAAATATTATGAATAATATCATGAGTAAATCCGGTATGAATAGTTAACGTTTACTTGACATAAAAAATCCCTGACTTTATAATTTATGCAAAAGCGAGCATTCGCTAAATCAGGTGGTATCGCAGGATGAAGGAGGAACCCTGTATGAACAATATTCCCTACAAAATCTATCTCGAAGAGTCAGAGATGCCGAAACAATGGTACAATGTCCGGGCAAAAATGAAAAATAAGCCGGCCCCTCTTTTGAATCCGGCCACCCACAAACCCATGACGCCCGAAGAGCTGTCCCCTATCTTCTGTGATGAACTGATTGCCCAGGAGTTGGATAATGACAATCTTTATATTGACATTCCCGAGGAAATCCTGAAGTTCTACAAGATGTACCGGCCGGCTCCGCTCGTTCGTGCCTACTGTCTGGAGGAAAAGCTTCAGACTCCGGCAAAAATCTATTATAAATTCGAAGGGAACAATACCAGCGGCAGCCATAAGCTGAACTCTGCAATTGCCCAGGCTTACTACGCAAAGAATCAGGGACTGAAAGGTGTGACCACTGAGACCGGCGCCGGCCAGTGGGGGACCGCTCTTTCCATGGCTTGTGCCTACCTCGGAATCGACTGCAGGGTCTTCATGGTGAAGGTGTCCTATGAACAGAAACCATTTCGCCGCGAGGTCATGCGCACCTACGGTGCAAGCGTTACGCCTTCTCCGTCTGAAACCACCGAAATTGGCAGGAAAATCCTGGCCGCTCACCCCGGTACCGGCGGAAGTCTTGGCTGTGCGATTTCCGAAGCAGTTGAGACCGCGCTCGGCATGGACGGTTACCGATATGTGCTGGGAAGCGTACTGAATCAGGTCATGCTCCATCAGTCAGTCATCGGTCTGGAAGCCAAGATTGCCATGGATAAATACAACATCCAGCCGGATGTCATTATCGGCTGTGCCGGAGGCGGATCCAATCTGGGAGGCCTCATCGCCCCGTTCATGGGCGAAAAACTGGATGGCACCGCTGACTACCGTTTCATCGCCGTTGAACCGGCCTCCTGCCCGAGCCTGACAAGAGGTAAATTTGCATATGACTTCTGTGACACAGGCATGGTCACGCCACTTGCAAAAATGTATACCCTCGGCAGCAACTTCATCCCTGCTCCGAACCACGCAGGAGGGCTTCGCTATCACGGAATGAGCCCGACACTCTCCCAGCTCTATGCAGACGGCTATATGGATGCCATCAGTGTACCGCAGACCGAAGTCTTTAAGGCGGCAGAAGAATTCGCCAGAGTAGAAGGCATCCTGCCTGCCCCTGAGAGTTCTCACGCGATCAAGGCAGCCATCGACGAAGCCTTGCGGTGCAAAGAAACCGGCGAAGAAGAGACCATCCTCTTCGGACTCACAGGCACCGGCTATTTTGATATGGTCGCTTATGAAAAATTCCATGATGGGAAAATGGAAGATTACATTCCGACCGATGAAGAACTTGCAGCAAGCTTCGCAACATTACCGAAAACTGAATAAGGAAAAGCGGGCAGCTGTGCTTTATGTGCGGCTGCCCGATTTATTATTCGCTTAATCTCCTGTTCCGGATACTACACTTGCGGTTCCATCTATTTCCTTTGCATATTATAGATAGGTATTATTTAATATTATATTTTTAATTATTTATTGTTTTCATTTGTTTTTAATGATAAAATATATTTGTGATCGATATGTTTTTTCAAATATGGTTGTAAAAAAGCTTCACATTCGCAGCTCCATAACAAATCACTTTTTATCAGGTTAATTTATGAAAAAGAACAAAGCCGAAAGCAAATATCTAAAAGAAGTAAAGACATTTCTTCCAATTCACAGCCACAAAGAGAAAATTTTTATTCAACACATTGCCAGCGAACTGGAAGAAATCAGTAATCAGCGTCCCAATGCGGATTATGAAGTATTCTGCAAGGAACTTGGCCACCCAAAGGAAATAGTCTGCGGATACTTTGAAGAATCCGATATTCAAAGCCTGATATCCAGGCTTAAGATCCGTACCTTTCTCAAAAGAATTATTGTGATTACACTTGTAATAATCCTACTTACTTTTAGCCTGAAACATATATTCTTTTATAAGGCATATTGGGAGATACAACAACTAGATCCCCCTTATAAAATGACAAATGACCAACCGTCTCAGGATATAAGATAGTCAATTGAGGTGAAGTATGAAAAGAAAAAACACAGCAGCAGAATTGTATCTGAACGAGATTCGGTTTCTGTTGCCTATCCATGGGAAATATGAAAAACGTTTTTTGGAAAGCATTGCTCGTGACCTCGAGGAAATCCAATATGACGATCCCAAATGTAATCAGGAAACTTTTTACAGAAATCTTGGTTCTCCACAGGATTTGATTTGCAATTATTATGAGAATACAGATTCAGAATATCTGATATCCAGACTGCGCACTAATCGTTTCATCAAAAGAATTCTTCTGTCCATACTCGCCATCCTTGTTGTTGTATTATTCATGGAATACATACACGATTACAATGCATACCGAGCCGTAATGGACGATCAACCTGCATACTATACAGAAATAATAGAATAGGAGAAAAATCCATGAAAAGTTTCCTTGACCTGCAGTCCAAATGGTTCCTTTTCATAACACACATAAAGAGTAAATATATTTACTTTTAGTTGACTTTTATTTAAAATTCCTATATATTAAGTTTAAACTTTAAATATTTTATTAAACGGAGTTACTTTATAATATGCCTGCAAAAAACAATTTTAAAAAAGGTTCCGCAGAAATGCTTCTTTTACACATTCTAAAAGAAAAAGGTGACTGCTACGGATACGAGATATGTCAATTAATCAAAGAAATTTCCGAGGGTCTTCTCATGTTTCCCGAGGGTTCTTTATATCCGGCTTTGTATAAACTTATTGATAACGAATGCATCAGCGACTACAAGAAACTAGTCGGCAAGCGAATGACCCGCGTATACTATCACATTGAAAAAAAGGGTGAAGAACGCTTGCAAAATCTTCTTACTGATTATCTAAGTGCCAGCACTGGCATTAAAAAAATATTAGAATTTGACTATACAAAAATGGATTAGAAAAAGGGCGGCAGATTTTCTGCCGCCTAACATTGATTGTTATCATTCTATCCTTTTTTTTCTTTTTTTCTCGCAGTCATGATACGGACAATGGCAGAATACCACCGTTTTTTTTCAAGCATCATAATTATCCCCGCCAGAATAATCCCACAGCTAATCAAAACCTGGGAATTAATATAGAAAATCAGTCTTCTTACTACCGAATCCTGAAACTTGTTCAACAGAGCATAGATATTACAAATCTCATTAAGATAATATCTGATATCAAATATGTTTTCTAAAGGAAGCAAAGATGAGGGTAAATGAACCATATTGGATAGTATTGCCAGTAATATTAGCATCAACAGGATACGTATACTTTCAATCATCAGGCTGTTTCCCAAGTCTTTTCGATAAAGCTTTCTCCCGATTCCAATTTCCAAAAAAACAGTCCATAATAGTAAAACAAACCCGAAGGATAATAATACAAAGTTTCCAAAAAACTGTCGAATCTCAGCCAGACTGTAAATCCGCACATTCTGATATAATCTCAGATCAGATTTTACACGATTTTCCATGAACGGTTTTTCGTTCGCTGCAAAAATAAGCCATGAACTGTTTTTTTGTTCCAAAACACGCATACTTTCCGTTTCATCAAACTGGATTCCATCAACTTGTGAGATTATCAAATAATCTTCAGCATCCTTCGCATTTATCTCTGTCAGATGAATCAGGTCTCCATCCTGAATCGGTTTAGAAGTGTAGTGAATATATGTATAGTCGTACCCATCATGAATCGTCACCTGGTTTTCTCCAATCCAGTAACTGTCTGGATTCATTTCGTGCACCCGGATTCCGTACTCCCAGCCACTTCCTTCTTCTGCATAAAACAGATGTATCCCCCCATCATCCTGCATCAATATATCCATCGGAAGCTGATCTCCTGCAGGGCCTCCAGCACGAACAGAAAGCCCATGTGCTGTCATTTGCCGTTCTATGCTTCCCGAAAAGAATGTACAGATAACCAAAAAAACAAATACACTATGAAATAGGTAAAGTATCCATTTTTTGCTGATCATTTCTTTTCTCCAATCACTATTCCATCCACTAATTCCTTATTGAAATACAGGAAAAGAAACAGTGGCGGCAACACGACCAGGATACAGCATACCATCTGCACAGCCAAATTCGATGATGAGGCATATGCAAGTGCCACAGAAATCGGAAACTTTTCAAAATCCTTCAGAAAAGCAACCGGTTGTTCCACCATGTTCCATGCATCCAAAAAAGAAAGCAATCCGGCACAGACCACACTTCCCTTATTTAAAGGAATCATAATACATCGCAAAATTTGTATATCCCCACATCCATCTAATTTAGCCGCATCTAGCACATCATCGGGAACTGCCCGAAAACTCTCCGTTATAATCATTGTCCCTAATGGGAAAAAAACAGCCGGCAGAAAAAGCGAAAGTCTTGTATTGAGTAAATGAATTTTTTCCATAATAAGATAATTAGGAACAAGCGTAACCTGCAGCGGCAATATCATGATAATCATCAGAAAAAAATATAGAATCTTCCTTCCCGGAAAGCTGCGTTTTGCAAATCCATATCCTGCCAGAACAGAAACTATAATCTGTCCCCATGTAATGCAGAGGCACAATATTAGACTTCCCCAGAAGCGCATAAGGTATTCTTGTGTCCCCAGAAACACCTCATACCATGCTTTGGCTGAAATCCTTCCGCTCTGCTCCAAAAAGCTTCGCAAGAAAATAACAAAAAAAGGAACAGTACAGGCGAATACAATAGCTGCAATCAATATTTTTAACCATACTTCTGCTGTTGTTTTATTATTCACGTACTACTCATCTCCTTTTTTCATCAACCATACATAAATCACTCCCACAATAAGCACAATCACAGCAAATAATAGAACGGATGCGGTTGACAATTTTCTGTAATTAAGGTTTTCAAAACTGTTGTTCAAAAAATGCTGAAGCATATAGATACTCCGGTTCGGATGTTCTCCGCCAATCAGGAAAATCTCTCTGAAACACTTAAATGCATTGATCATTGAGAATAATACCGCCAAAAAAACAGAATACCACATCTGCGGAGATGTTATATACAGAAATTTCTGTATCACATTTGCACCCTCTAACTCAGCAGAATCATACTGATCTTTTGGAATAGCCATCAAACCTGCAAGCAGCAACACCACACTATACCCGGTATTTTTCCATAAATACAGAAGCATAACAATCCAAAACGCATGCGGAGACTCTAACCAGTTAATCAGCGGAAGCCCCCATGTATATAACGCCTGGTTCAATATCCCCTCCTGCGCAAAAAAATATTCAACCAGTACAACAGTTCCTGCAACAGGCATAATGAACGGCAGAAGAAATACGGATTTCAGCAATTTATGCTTCTCGATATGAATTTTCAGAATCAATGCTATGGCATATGAAAAAACAAGAATCAGAGGAAGACCAATTAGAAGGAAACGGAATGTATTCCCAAAAGCCATCCGAAAGGTTCCGCTGGATATCAACCGCCTGTAATTCTCAAGTCCTATAAAAATACCATCTGCACTAGACCCGCTTCTTACAGAGTATTTTAAAACAAAACCGAAGGGAATAATATAGAAAATAAAGCATCCGATCATTATGGGTGCAATAAACCCATATCCTTTTAACGCATTTTTCACATATTTCTTCATCGAATCATCCATATCTCTACTCTGAGAGAATCATCCATATCTTATCATAAACCTGGTTCACTTCGTTTTCACGTTCACGTTCATCATCCGTACCGCTGACCTTTCGGAACAAGTCATTCATCTCTTTATCCAGATCACAGTGAAACCGAACCGCATTGATTCTTTCATTCATCTCCTTTACGGCCTTTGCGTCCTCCTCTGAGATACGGCTGCACGCTTTCTCAAGCACATGATTGCAGATTGAAAAGCCTTCTGGAAATGTAATTAAATTTCCAAAAACAGCATCTCCGTCAGAGAATCCTTTCCCACTGGTAATCTCATCGCTGAAGAGCAAATCAAGAAACGAGAATGCTTTTTCGGGTTGCTGAGTGTTTCGATTAATTGCGGCATACAAGGTTATATTTGCAGTAATACCGCCTTCTGTATTCGCCAGTCCAAATATGACGTGTGCATTCTTTGCGTCCTTTTCAAGATCAGAAAACATTCCATCTCCAAGACTATATACATTTGGCAATGTCTCTTCTTCTCCGACAAATTTCCACCCCTTCTCCTGATAATCAGCAGCTTCTTCTGCTAACTGCAAAAGCTCCTTTTCAGTCAGAACCGGCTCCTCATTATCATAATCTACATACTTTCCAGGGATATCATAAAACTGCGAAAAAATCCTGGAGGAAACAGCACTCATCACCTTTGGATCATTACAGTCCATCAGGTCTTTCCATGAAGATATTTTTTCTTTGATAGTTAGTTCATTTTCCGGGAACGCATACACGTAATAATCATAGCAGACCGGCAGAATCATTCGTCCTTCCTGTGTCTTTCCCGCCTCAAGAATTTTCGGGTTCAGATTCTCGGTCTTCAAATATTCCGCTTTTTCCATCAGAGAGTCCAGAGGAAGAAAAACGTCTGAATACATCATTTTTTCGGGATTTGAAAAGAGGAGCGGCAAATCATCTGCGGTATTAGGATTTGCACATTGTAAAAGAAAAACATCCGGCCCCTTACCGGACAACGTTTCTGTTCGCATCTCTGAAATCATTGTCTCCGCCGCAGATGTATCCTGTGGAATCACAATCAATTCTGCCCGCGAATTGTGGTTCAGCCTTTCCCACACATCAACAAGCTGACGCGCACTATCCTTGCATCCGGAATCAGTGCAGATTTTCAGTATCCCATCCTCATGTGTAACTTTCCCATTATTCGAAACTTGTTCACCTGTCGACGATAATACTTCACCTTCAGTTGACTGTATTTGACACCCTTCGCATAACAGCAACATAGAAACCAAAGCTAAGGCTAATACCGGTTTTCCGTTCATAACATCCTCCGATTCTATACATAAACAGAATAATTATGATTTAAAATACTATATTTTCATCTATAAATATGCAATGGAATCATCTCCTTTATATATACTAATTATTTATATATTTATATTATCTTTATATATAGCATAGATATATTTTTATATCAAGTTTAATTATAAATGGCTTATTCATGAGGATCCATGAATTTTATACTGAATCCCGACATCATTGACAGAAATGTTTTGAATTGATAAAATTGACATAATTGACAGAAAGGATACGATGCAGCATGTTAAAGCAAGTGTCTGTTTTTATGGAAAATACGAAGGGTTCTATTTATGACCTGATTTCGCTCTTTTCGGGCGAGTCTATCAACCTCTCCGGCCTGATGGCCACCGGGAGCGCAGAGTACGGGATCGTACGGCTTTTGGTCTCCGACTCGGAAAAGACGTCTCAAATTCTTGAAAAAGCAGGATATCTTTGTCAGAAATCTCAAGTTCTCGGTGTTGAGATTCCGGATGAACCGGGCGCACTGGAGTACCTGCTTAAGATTATTCGGGATATGGATATTACGGTCGATTATCTGTATATGTCCTACAACCGCTATACCGGATGGCCGACAGTGATTATGCACTGTGACCGGATGGATGAAGCGGAGAATTCCCTGAAACGAATGGGATATTCGATGGTATAGATGGATTCAGGCAATTTGGAAAGTTCTGAATAGATAAAGATTTAGGAAGGAAGGAAATAAAAGATGGAAAAGAAGCAATCCCCCTCCATGGATGCATGGTTAAAAGAAGCAAAGCAG
>CAMNOU010000021.1 GCA_946546945.1 uncultured Lachnospiraceae bacterium | reverse complement strand
TAGACAGGATTATTACAGAATATGGTTTGAGTGTCAAAAACACAGGAAGTTAAGGGAAAAAGTTGACGGAAGGAGTGAGATATAGTATAATCAAAAGCGAATACATATGGTATACCAAAATAGAATCAATGGTATACCATTAAATGGAACTTGTATACAAAAGTAATACTGGATTTCATTTTGGAGGGGAAATATGAAAGATAAGATCGAAATATCCAGCATGGACTTTCTTGCGGCCACCAGTGTGAAGGGACTGCGGGCGGCGACAGGAAAGACAAGACTTTTCAGAGAAGTGCAGAAGAAAGAGAAGCACGAAGAGGATGAAATCAGGAAGGTGAAGACCTGCTGCCGTGCCTGCATTGCGAACTGCGGAGTGATTGCTACGGTGAAGAACGGACGTGTGATCAAACTGGAAGGAAACCCTGAGGACCGTATGAGCAAGGGGCGTATGTGCGCAAAGGGGCAGTCAGGAATACAGGCTCTGTATCACCCGAACCGCAACAAGTATCCCATGATGCGTGTCGGAAAGCGCGGCGCGAATAAATGGCGCCGGATTTCCTGGGAAAAGGCGATCGATATTATTGCCCGGAAACTGGTAGAAACCAAGCAGAAATACGGTGCAGAGACCGTGTTCTGTTCGACGGGAGGCGGAGGGAATCCGGAAATCTGGAGTATTGCCAGATTCTGTAATATTTTCGGGACGCCGAACTGGTTCGAACCGGGATGCGCGCAGTGCTATCTTCCGAGGGTGCTGGCTTATACGATGATGTATGGCGGAACGGATCCTTCCATTGCGGATTCGAATGCGCTGGAAATCTATGATACGGAAAACACGAAAATCCAGACACTTGTACTCTGGGGGACGGACCCTTCCTGGTCATGTCCGGCCAGCGGCGGCGGAGCAGTCGTTGATCTGAGAGCAAAAGGAGTGAAGACCGTCGTAATCGATCCCCGACTGACTGCAGATGCCGCAAAGGCAGATGTCTGGCTTCCGATCCGTCCGGGTACCGATGTGGCTTTGATGCTGGCATGGACCCGCTATATCATAGAGAACAAGCTTTATAATGAAGAATTTGTCATGAAGTGGACGAATCTTCCTTATCTGGTAGATGCCGACACGAAGATGCTCTGGCGTGATGAGGTCAGTGAAGATCCGGATGTGCCGGATACCTTCATGGTCTGGGATACAAATACAAATGAGCCGAGACCGATGCACTACCCGTGGGATGATTCTCTGAACCCCGCATTGGAGGGGACCTTCCATTATAATGGAAAGACATACAAGACCGGATTCCAGATGGTCCGGGAGAACTGTGAACAGTACACACTGGAATATGCGGGTGATATTTGCGACCTGGATCCGGAAATGATTGAAAAAGGCGTTCGCCTGTTTGCAGAGAATACACCGAGCGGACTTGCCATCGGTGTAGCGACCGATCAGACCCCGAATTCGGTTCAGGCGGCCATGGGCGCGGCAACGCTGGATATCCTGCTGGGAAATGTGGAAAGGCCCGGAGCACTGCTGCAGCGTTTTAAAACCAGCGGTGTCTTTGACATGCCGAACTATCCGGTTCCGATCGCAGCCGATAAGCTGCCGGATGAACAGCTGAAAAAGCGTCTGGGTGGAACGGAACACAAAGGACTGCATATCTGGTATGCGGGACATGTGACCAGCATTTTCGATGCGATCCTGACCGGAAAACCTTACAAGCCAAGGGTATGGATCGATCGTTCAGGCAATAAGATGGCGGCTGTGGCAGATGCTCAGAAAGTCAGAAAGGCGATCGATGAGCTGGACTTCATTGTACATATGTATATGTATCCGACTTCTTTCTCTGCCTACGCGGATATTCTGCTTCCGACGGAAGAGTGGCTTGAAACGGATATGATCGTGGAGACCTGCAATACGCTGTGTGCCAGACAGCAGGTAACGCATGTGTGGGAAACCATGGACGAGACCCTGATCTGGTCCAAGATTGCCAAACGGTGCGCGGAACTGGGGGATGAGGATTGCAGGAAGGCCTTTGACGCAGAATACATGGGCAAAGATCTGCCGTACTGGGATTCCGTGACCGAGCTGTGGGATCATTTCCTTTCCCGTGTCGGACTGACGTTTGAACAGTTAAAGCACAACACACCGTTTACCTATATGTCAAAAGAGGAATGGCAGGAATACTATGTTTATCAGAAACCGGATGAGAAGACAGGACTTCCGGGCGGGTTCCCGACTCCTTCGAAGAAGTGCGAGGTCTATCTGGAGAGCATGATTACTCTTGGGCGGACAGGAAAACCCTTCGCAAAATGCGAGCTTCCGCCTGCATCCAAAGATTATGAGCCGCTGCCTTATTATCTGGAACCTGCAGAAAGCCCGAGAAACAACGATGGTCTGGCGGAGGAGTTCCCGCTGATCATGACCGGCGGGCGAGTTCCCTATTTCCATCACAATACACTCCGGAATGTGCCGTGGCTTCGAGAGATCTATCCGGTGCCGGAGCTTTGGATGTATCCGTCGGACGCCGAAAAGTATGGACTGGAAGACGGATCCTGGGCATGGATCGAATCAAAGCGGGGAAAAACAAGAGCCGTTGTTCTGGTGACAGAGGGAATCAAACCGGGCACTGTTTATATGGAACGTTTCTGGAATCCGGAGACACTGCAGACAAAGACACACGGATGGACGGAGATGAATGTGAACCTGCTTACAAAGGCGGATGCCCCGTTCAATGATGTGGTAGGTACTTATACGCTTCGCGGATTCCTGGTAAAAGTGTATCCCGCAGAGGGGGCACCGGAGGGAATCTGGCAGAATCCTTCCGACTTCAGCCAGTGGCTTGCTCAGCCCAGTGATAAAACGCAGGAGGTGACAGTATGAAACAATTAGCTTTTGTTATAGAATTGGACCGCTGCATCAGCTGTAAGGGCTGTCAGGTGGCATGTAAAATGGAGAACGGTTCCGCTCTTGGGCAGGACCGCATCAAGGTCCGTCAGGTCGGACCGACGGGGACTTATCCCAACCTGCAGATGTATTATCTGCCGACCATGTGCCAGCAGTGCGAAGATCCTGCATGCGTGCGCGTCTGTCCTTCCGGCGCGGTTTACAAGAGCAGGGAAGACGGCGTGATCCGTATTGAAGTGAAAAAATGTATCGGATGTCACAGCTGCAATAAGGCATGTCCCTACCATGCAAATACCTTCAGTGAGACAAGAAGAGCGATGGACAAATGTACGATCTGCTCAGAAGCCAGAGAAAGAGGGGAACAGCCTGCGTGCGTGCGTACCTGCAGCGGGAAGGCTCTTCATTTCGGAGATATCAATGACCCGAACAGTGATGTATCCAGGCTGCTGGCCAGTGTAGATGAAAAATATATCTATACGCTGAGAGATTTCGGAAACAAACCTTCCACCAGATATATCCTGAAAAATGCCGAGTGGCAGGATATCCTGCCTCAGGAGCTGGATGTTGTTTCATTTGACCGAGGAGGCAGATATTATGAGTATGAATAAGAAAGCCGATTTTAAACGCCTGATGCAGAACCGGCGGGATATGTATCAATTCTTTGCCCGTTTCTTTTCCGCTGAAATTGACGAAGAATTCTATGAGCAGCTGAAGCATATCGAATTTCCGGCAGACCGTGAGGAAAATGCGCTGACGGAGTTTCAGGACGCGCTGGTCCGGCTGAATGATTATTTTGAATATGATGCGGATGAATCGCTGGAGGATCTGGCTGCAGACTATGCGCATACCTTCCTTGGCGCGGGCAGTGCGCAGGAAGCGGCAGCTTTCCCTTATGAGTCCGTGTACACCAGCCCCAAGCATATCATGATGCAGGATGCCTGGAATCAGGTATGTGAGATCTATGAAGCAAAAGGCATTGAGAGAAATGATGATGCAGGTGACTGGCTAGAGGATCATATCTGCATGGAACTGGAATTTATGGCCTTCCTGTGTGATGAGACGAGCCGGTATACCGAGACACTGTCCGGACTGGAGGAGCAGAAAGCTTTCCTGAACCGTCACCTGTTAAACTGGGCCCCGGAGTTCTGTCTGCGGATCAAGGATTATGCGAATACGGAATTCTACCGCATGGTCGGACAGCTGACGACAGGATTTTTACAGCTTGACAGTTTTATCCTGGACAGGATGATCGTGGAAAGAAAAGCCGGCACGGCATATTCCAGAAGCTGTACCATCACCCGCGATTATATGAATGATGTGCTGAAAAAACTCAGGAAAGAGTACCGGATCTATGCTCCCGTACATCTTCCGGAGCGCGGCATACCTTCGGAAGACGGCCTGATCCGTTACCAGGAGATCAGCAAACTGGAAGATATCGCCAATGACAGACAGTCTGACTTTTCTCCGAAAGAGGTGATCTTCCCGGTTGCGCAGACCATTTTCTCCTTCGATGAGAACAGCTGCCGCGAGACCATTTCCAAAGATCCGAAGGGAATCATCATTTTTGCAAGGGCCTGCGACATCAATGCGCTGAAGCGTCTGGACAATATGTTCATGGCAAACGGCGGCACTTCGGATGTCTATTACAGCCAGGTGAGAAATAAGGTGAAACTGTTTCTGATGGAGTGTGAGCAGAGCTGGGAGAACTGCTATTGTGTATCGATGAACACAAACAGGACGGATAATTACAGCATTGCATGCAGACTCCATGGAGAAATGATTAAACTCAAGATCAAAGATGCGGAATTTGCAGAGTATTTTGAGTGGGCCGGAAGCTGTGATTATGAGCCTCAGTTTATTATGGAAAATGAGCGCAAGGTGCGCATCCCTGATATCCCGGATGTACAGACATTAAAGGAAATCGCAAATCTTCCCATGTGGGAGGAAATCAGCGAAGACTGCATTTCCTGCGGAGGCTGCAATACGGTATGCGGTTCCTGCAGCTGCTTTGAGACGCTGGATTACTTAAACCAGGAGAATTCCAGAAAGGGCGAACGGCGCAGAATCTGGTCATCCTGTATGATCCCTGATTTTTCAAGGACAGCCGGAGGGAATTTAGCCAGAAAGAAGCCTTCTCAGATGATGCGTTACAAGGCTCTTCACAAGATCTACGATTATAACAAGCGGTTCGGCGGAAACGAGCACATGTGCGTGGGCTGCGGACGCTGTATCCAGCGCTGTCCGCAGGATATCTGTTTCGCAGATACGATCAACCGCCTGAGCGATGAGGTCGATTACATCACCGGGAAAAAAGAACGTCCGGCGGCTGAAACAGCGGCCGATCCGGCGACAGAATAGGGGGAGAGAAAATGGAAAATAATGTTCTGGTACCACAGCCGCACAGAATCCTAAGCATGTTAAAACATACGGCCACAGAGTGCACCTTCCGGGTGGCCTGTGACAATGATCCCGGATTTGGACAGTTTTTTATGCTGTCATTGCCGAAAGTCGGGGAAGCTCCGATCTCTGCCAGCGGGAAAGGCCCCGGATATGTAGAGTTCACAATCAGAAATGTCGGACTTCTGACTCAGGCGATCTTTGATCTGGAACCGGGGAAATCGATTTTCCTGCGGGGACCTTACGGAAACCACTTTCCTGTCAAAGAGTTTGAAAACAAGGATTTGCTGATTATCACGGGAGGAACAGGCATGGCCCCGGTCATGACCATGATCAATCATTTTTATGATCATCCCGAAGTCTGCAAGTCGCTGAATCTGATCTCCGGCTTCAAGAACTATGATGCGGTGCTGTTCCGCGATGAGGCAAAGAAGTTTGCGCAGAGATTCAATGTGATCACGACCCTGGATAATGAAGAACGGGAAGGCTATGAGACCGGCATGGTCACCGCGCACATCGGCAAGATACCGATCCGCGAGTTTGATGATTATAATATCGTGATCGTAGGCCCTCCTGTCATGATGCATTTTGCAGCGCAGGAATGTATAAAAAACGGTGCGGAAGAGGAAAAGATCTGGGTATCTTTTGAACGGAAAATGTGCTGCGGCGTCGGGAAATGCGGACACTGCCGGATCAATGACACCTATGTCTGTCTGGACGGCCCGGTGTTTAACTATTCGAAGGCAAAGGACATGTTTGATTAGAAATAAGAAAAATGGCGGCGTCAGCCGTCATTTTTTTGAGCGTTAAAAACTGTTGATTTATAGAATACAATAGTGTATATTTACATATAAAAGGAACGGAGGATACAATATGAGCGAGACGGTACGTGTCGTTGTGGACGCGATGGGAGGGGACAATGCTCCTTATGAGATTGTCAAAGGCGCAGTGGAAGCCGCTCAGTCGCGCAGCGACATCCGGGTGATCCTGACCGGACAGCAGGACAGGATCAACGCCGAACTTGAGAAATATACATACAGCAAAGAGCAGATAGAGGTCGTTCACTGTGAAGAGGTGATTGAGACAGCGGAACCTCCGGTCAATGCGATACGCAGAAAAAAGCAGTCTTCACTGGTCGTGGGGATGAACATGGTGAAGCATCAGGAAGCGGATGCAATCGTGTCTGCCGGCAGTTCCGGAGCGATTCTCGTCGGAGGACAGATGATCGTCGGCAGGATCAGAGGCGTGGAGCGCCCCCCTCTGGCTCCGCTGATCCCGACGGAAAAGGGAGTGGCTTTGCTGATCGACTGCGGCGCGAATGTGGATGCCAGACCTTCTCATCTGGTTCAGTTCGCGCAGATGGGATCGATCTACATGGAAAATGTCGTGGGCATCAAAAATCCGCGTGTGGCCATTCTGAACATTGGTCTGGAAGAAGAGAAGGGAAATGCCCTTGTCAAGGAAACCTATCCGCTTTTAAAGGAACTGGAGGGGATCAATTTCATCGGGAGTATAGAAGCCAGGGAAATCCCTCATGGCGGGGCAGACGTAATCGTCTGCGAAGCTTTTTCCGGAAATATTGTCTTAAAGCTTTATGAAGGCGTTGCCGCTACACTTTTATCGAAGGTCAAAGAAGGGCTGATGTCCTCTTTCCGTTCGAAGATCGGAGCTCTGCTGATCAAGCCGGCGCTGAAGCAGACCCTCAAAGCATTCGATGCTTCTCAGTATGGAGGAGCCCCGCTTCTGGGCTGTAATGGTCTGGTGGTGAAGACGCACGGCAGTGCGAACGCAAATGATGTGAAGAACTCCATCATCCAGTGTGTGACATTCAAACAGCAGGGAATCAATGACAGGATCCGGGATTTTATTGCCAGAGAGAAAAATACGAAAAGCGAGTAGTTCGTACTTGTTATTTCGATTTAGATAATAGTATTAGGGAAGGGGGAGTTTTGGCATGGAATTTGAGAAAATTCAGAGCATTATCGCAGAAGTTCTGGATATCGAGCCGGATGAGATCACAGAAGATACATCTTTTGAAGATCTTGACGCAGATTCACTAGATCTGGTTTCGATCATCATGGGAATGGAAGAGGCCTTTGGCATTGAAATTCCTACAGAAGAGGCTGAAAAAATAAAAACGGTCAGTGATGCGGTAGAGCAGATTAAAAATAACCTGTAATAGAAAAAGGCTGTTGCACGACTCATGCAGCAGTCTTTTTGTCCGACAGGAAATCCGAAGCAATTTCCTGTCGGACAGATTGTGAAAGGAAGAAATAAATGGAAAAATTAAAAGAGTTTCAGGAGAAGACCGGCTATACGTTCCGGGCAGAGGGACTGCTGCGGCAGGCGCTTACACACAGCTCCTATGCAAATGAACACAATCAAAAACGCAATTCAGATAATGAACGTCTGGAATTTCTGGGAGATGCTGTTTTGGAAATCATTACCAGCGAGTATTTATTCAATCATTATCCGGACAAGCCGGAAGGCGAGCTGACCAAGCTTCGCGCAAGTCTTGTGTGTGAACAGACCCTGGCTTTCTGCACCAGAGATCTGCAGCTGGGAGACTATCTGTATCTGGGAAAAGGGGAAGACCAGACGGGAGGAAGGAAAAGAAAATCCGTACTGTCTGATGCCCTGGAAGCGGTCATCGGAGCGATTTTCCTGGATGGTGGTTTTGCTAATGCAAAAGAGTTTGTCCTGAAATATATCCTCAATGACATCGAACATAAGCAGCTCTTTTATGATAGCAAGACTATCCTGCAGGAACTGGTGCAGGCGAAGAATCTGGGTGAACTCTCTTACGTTGTCGTGGCGGAGAGCGGGCCGGATCATAACAAGCACTATATCGTGGATGCCTGCATCAACCGGGAACCCTGCGGACGCGGGGAAGGCCACACGAAAAAGTCCGCGGAACAGGAAGCTGCCTATCAGGCAATTCTGAAGGCAAACGACGGCCGCGCATCGCTGTGAAGGCAGATGACGGTGTTCTGCTGTCAGAATGTATAGGAACAACAGGAGGAATTTATGTATCTGAAATCGATTGAGATACAGGGCTTTAAGTCATTCGCGAACAAGATCGTATTTGATTTTCATAACGGAATCACCGGCATTGTCGGACCGAACGGGAGCGGCAAAAGTAATGTTGCGGATGCTGTCCGCTGGGTGCTGGGAGAGCAGAAAGTAAAACAGCTGCGCAGCTCCAGTATGCAGGATGTGATCTTTGCCGGGACAGAAAACCGAAAACCCTTAAGCTTTGCTTATGTGGCAATCACTCTGGACAATGCGGATCATTCACTGCCGCTGGATTATAATGAAGTAACGGTTGCCAGAAGGGTATATCGTTCCGGAGAGAGTGAATATCTTCTGAACGGAACCGCCTGCAGATTAAAAGACATTAATGAATTGTTCTATGACACGGGAATAGGAAAAGAAGGATACTCGATTATCGGGCAGGGGCAGATCGACCGGATCCTGAGCGGCAAGCCGGAGGAACGGCGGGAGCTCTTTGATGAAGCAGCGGGGATCGTGAAGTTCAAGCGCCGGAAGGCGATGACCATGAAGAAACTCGAAAATGAGCAGCAGAACCTGGTCCGTATTACAGATATCATTACTGAGCTGGAACAGCGGGTCGGTCCTCTGGAGCGCCAGTCAGAGAAGGCCCGGGAGTATCTGAAAAAGAAGGAAGAACTGAAGTCCTGTGATGTCAGTCTGTTTGTGTCAGAGATGGAGCGGATCGAGCAGGATACCCTTGCAGTAACAGAAAAAATAGAGATTGCTGACAATCAGATGAAGGAGGCTTCCGGAAAGTATGAAAGCACACGGGAGCAATACGATGAGCTGCAGCAGAAGATAACAGAGAATGATGAAGCCATTGCTTCGCTTCAGGAGAAGATCCGGACGACCGGGGTGGACAAAGAAAAGCTGGAAGGGCAGATCAATGTCCTGAAAGAGCAGATCCATGCGATCGAACAAAGTGAGAGCCATGTGAAGGATCGTCTGGAAGCACTGGGGACAGAAATTGACCGCCATCAGCAGACCGGACAGCGGTACAGCGATGAAAAAGAAGAAATCGATCAGCAGATACAGGAGGAACGGAAAAGACGGGAAGCCCTGACGGAAAAAATGGAAGCGTTGAGGGAACAGGCCTCCGCATATGAAGCCCGGATCGATTCCGGAAAAGAGGAAGTGCTGAAGCTTCTGGACGCGCGTGCCGTGATCGAGGGTGAGCAGCAGCGTTACTCTGCGATGATGGAACAGGCAGACATCCGCAGGGCACAGCTGAACAGGCAGATCCTCATGCAGAAAAGCACGAAGAACGATACCGAAGGCCAGCTGAAATCCGCGGAGGAATCGCTGGAAATTCTGGACGGCGAAATCCTTGATCTTGAAAAAAAGAAGGTTGACATCACTGCGAAGCGGAGGAAATGGAGAGAAGAGTCGGACGGGCTGAATAAAAAGCTGGATGAGGTCATGCAGCAGTTCCATCGGGATTCCTCCAGACTGGAGTCTCTCCGGAATATTGCGGAGCGTTATGATGGTTACGGGAACAGCATCCGCCGTGTCATGGACAGAAAAAGTGATACACCGGGAATACTGGGCGTTGTGGCGGATCTGATCAAGGTAGAGAAAAAGTATGAGATTGCAGTAGAGACGGCTTTGGGCGGCAGTATTCAGAACATTGTCACGGACAATGAGCATACGGCCAAAAAGATGATTTCCTATCTGAAACAGAATCGGTACGGAAGAGCAACCTTCCTGCCGCTCACCAGCGTTTCCGCCCCGGAAAACGTGCCGGCAAGGAAGGCGCTGAAGGAGCCGGGAGCAATCGGTCTAGCGGATACCTTGGTTCAGACAGATGAAAAATATGTCAATATCGCAGGTTATCTGCTGGGACGTATTCTTGTGGCTGACACCATTGATCATGCAGTGGCTATTCAGAAGAAGTTCCGGTATTCTCTGCGGATCGTTACCCTGGAAGGTGAGTCGCTTCAGCCGGGAGGTTCCATGACCGGCGGTGCTTTCCGGAATAACAGTAATCTTCTGGGAAGGAACCGGGAGATTGAAACCCTGGAAAAAGGAATTGAAACGCTCAGGCGGAATGAACATACAATCAGGGAAAGACTGGAAGAGATTTATACGGCGGATGAGCTTCTGGGAGAGGATCTGGATGAATTGTCCAACTCCCTTCAGGAAGCAAGGCTGAAACAGAATACGCTTCGGGTAGAAGTGGAACATCTGCGGGAAGAACGGGATTCCAGTGCCGCGTTTTATAAGAACATCCGGCGGGAAATGGAAGGACTGGACAGACAAAAACAGCAGATCGAGTCAGATAAGGAGCAGACCCTGATCCGGGAAGCGGATTCGCAGAAGAGAGAAAAAGAGATCGCACAGGAAACACAGTCACTGACGGAACTGCTCGCACAGAAGAATGAAGAAATCGCGGCTGTATCCGAAGAGCTGGCACAAAGCACTGTGGCGGCGGCGCAGCTGGAGCAGAAGGCGGATTTCGCCAGGGAAAATATACAGAGGGTAGCCGAAGAAATCCTGAGTCTGCATCAGACACAGCAGGAAGTTCTTTTAAACGCGTCAAACAGCGGTCAGGAAATCGAAGCGCGCCGGCAGCAGATCAGTCAGATGAAGGAAGCTTCCCTGGAGGCGGAACAGGAAAATGAAAAGCTGTCCGCCGAACTGAAGTCGCGCAGAACGCAGAAAGAAGAGATGGCTTCGTTCCATAAACAGTTTCTTGATCAACGGGAGGCTTTGTCTTCGGAACTGAGCCAGCTGGACAAGGAACTCTTCCGGTTAAATGACCGCAGGGAAAAGCTGGAACATGCCGAGGAGAATCTGACCAATTATATGTGGGAGGAATATGAACTGACCCGGCATGCGGCCATGGAACAGAAAAAAGAGGACGGCACAGGCGCTGCGGAGCTGAAAAAGAGGATCGCTGTGATTAAAGACGAGATTCGAAAGCTTGGCAATGTCAATGTCAACGCTATCGAGGAATATAAAGAAGTCTCCGAACGATATACCTTCCTCCACGGCCAGTATGAAGATATCAAAAAAGCAGAGTCGACACTTCGGGATATTATTGCGGACCTGGATGACGGTATGAAAAAGCAGTTTGCCGAGAAGTTTGCAGAAATCCAGAATGAGTTTGATAAAGCGTTCAAAGATCTGTTCGGAGGAGGAAAGGGAACTCTGGAACTGACGATGGATGAGGAAAAGGACATCCTGGAATGCGGCGTGCGCATCATAGCACAGCCGCCCGGAAAGAAGCTGCAGAACATGATGCAGCTTTCCGGCGGGGAAAAGGCACTGACAGCCATTGCACTGTTGTTTGCCATCCAGAATCTGAAGCCATCTCCCTTCTGCCTTCTGGATGAGATCGAGGCGGCTCTGGATGATTCCAATGTAGACCGCTATGCGCACTATTTGCACAAATTGACAAAGAATACCCAGTTCATTATTATCACGCATCGCCGCGGCACCATGACAGCGGCCGACCGCCTGTATGGGATTACCATGCAGGAAAAGGGTGTGTCTGCGATGGTATCCGTCAATCTGATTGAGAAAGATCTGGATGAATAAAGAAAGGGAAGAGCATGTTTGGCAGAAAAAAGAAGAAAAGATTAAAAAAAGGGCAAAGTGAAAACCGCATAGAGGAAAATCTGCAGGAATCCGGGGAGGCAATACCATCCGGGGAGACAGTTTCATCCGGGGAGGCAGTACCATCCGGGGAGATGGAACCATCTGAGGAGGCAGAAGTATTTGAGCTGACCGAAGAATCTGAAGCAGCTGAACCGGCGGAGGAACCGGGGGAGAATTGCAGCGAAGAGAATATGGGGTTCTTTCGCCGTCTTGTCAGCGGTCTGACAAAGACAAGAAAGAATATTGTTTTCGGGATCGATTCTATTTTTAAAGGATTTTCTCATATTGACGATGAGTTTTACGAAGAGATAGAAGAAATTCTGGTAATGGGCGATATCGGTGTCCGCTCGACCGAAGCGATCATTGATGACCTGAAGATGAAAGTGAAAGAGCAGCGGATCAAAGAGCCGGCGGACTGTAAGCAACTTCTGATCGATAGCATCAAGACACAGATGCAGGTGGGAGAGACTGCCTACCGGTTCGAGGAGGAGACATCCGTTGTGCTTGTGATCGGGGTGAACGGAGTAGGAAAGACAACGACGATCGGGAAGCTGGCCTCCAAACTGAAAGCGCAGGGGAAAAAGGTAATCCTGGGAGCGGCAGATACTTTCCGCGCAGCGGCCGGAGAACAGCTGACAGAGTGGGCGCATCGCGCAGGTGTGGAAATCGTCGGCGGACAGGAGGGATCGGATCCGGCCTCCGTTGTGTATGATGCCGTGCAGGCTGCCAAGGCACGAAAGGCGGACGTTCTTCTCGTAGATACTGCGGGACGTCTTCACAACAAAAAAAATCTGATGGAAGAGCTGAAAAAAATCAACCGCATTTTGGAAAGAGAATATCCGGATGCATACCGGGAAACACTGGTGGTCCTGGATGCGACAACAGGACAGAATGCGCTGAATCAGGCTAAGCAGTTCAGCGAAGCTGCGGAAATCACAGGAATCGTCCTTACGAAAATGGACGGAACTGCAAAGGGAGGAATCGCGGTAGCGATCCAGGCGGAGCTTGGAATCCCGGTTAAGTATATCGGTGTTGGAGAAAAGATTGAAGATTTGCAGAAATTTGACGCAGATCAGTTTGTCGATGCTCTGTTTACCATGCAGGAGGAAGAAAATGAGTGAGATGCTGACATTAGACAGGTTTGAGGAAGCCAGTGAAATCGTAAAGAAAGTGACGCAGGACACCAAACTCATTTACAGTGAGTTTTTGAGTGAGCGTACCGGCAATAAAGTATATCTGAAACCGGAGAACATGCAGTTCACGGGAGCGTATAAGGTGCGCGGCGCATACTACAAGATCAGTACCCTTTCCAAAGAAGAACAAAAACGCGGCCTGATCACTGCTTCTGCCGGCAATCACGCGCAGGGCGTAGCCTATGCGGCGAAGCAATTCGGGGCGAAGGCGACCATTGTCATGCCGACGACGACTCCGCTGATCAAGGTGAACCGGACGAAGAGCTATGGAGCAGAGGTGATCCTGCACGGGGATGTTTATGATGAGGCCTGCGAAAAGGCCCTGGAGCTGGCAGAGGAGCATGGCTATACTTTTATCCACCCCTTTGATGATCTGGCAGTAGCGACCGGTCAGGGAACCATCGCCATGGAGATTTTCAAAGATCTGCCGCTGGTGGAGTATATTCTCGTTCCCATCGGAGGAGGCGGCCTCGCGGCCGGAGTATCCACACTGGCAAAACTCCTGAACCCGAAGATCAAAGTGATCGGGGTGGAGCCGGCAAAGGCCAATTGCATGCAGGAGTCGATCAAAGCCGGAAAAGTGGTTACATTAGATAATGTAGTCACCATTGCGGACGGCACAGCGGTAAAAACGCCCGGAGAAAAAATATTCCCCTATGTCTGCGAAAATCTGGATGATATCATCACCGTGGACGATGATGACCTGGTTGTTGCTTTTCTGGACATGGTGGAAAACCATAAAATGATTGTGGAGAACTCGGGGCTGCTGACGGTAGCAGCCTTAAAGCAGCTGAATGTGAAGGACAAACGCGTGGTATCGATCCTGAGCGGCGGGAACATGGATGTGATTACCATGTCTTCTGTAGTCCAGAGAGGACTGATCTTCAGAGACCGTATCTTTACCATTTCCGTTCTGCTGCCGGATAAACCGGGAGAACTCTGCCGTGTGTCCGGTGCTGTAGCGGCGGAACAGGGCAATGTAATCAAACTGGAGCATAACCAGTTTATTTCCTCCAATCGAAACGCTGCCGTGGAACTGCGGATTACAATGGAGGCATTCGGTACGGAGCACAAGCACCAGATCATCAATGGATTAAAAAAACAGGGGTATGATGTGAAATTAGTGCAGACCGTCATATAGGAAACAGAAAAAACGGAAAAATACTGTTCCAAAAAAATGATTAAAAAGAATAGGAATCATTGATCCCGGCCAGACTATTATTAAATAGAAAAGAAGGAGAAGGTCCGGATATGTATTTAGTGATAGTCGGAGCAGTTCTGTTTCTTCTGGCTGTGATATGCGTGGCAGGTTATTGCTGCCTGTGCGCTGCCGGGAGAGAGGATGAGTGGATCAGGAGACAGGAAAACAGAAAATAAAAAGCAGCGGCATATCAGCCGCTGTTTTTTGTCATTTTTTATCGTTTTCCCCTGCATTCATAAAATCCAGACCGTGGATGGTCAGACCTCTTAAGATTTCCCCAACATCTTCGATCGTCTGCTTGTAGCCGGAGAAGACCCAGTTCTCCAGGACACCGATGGTTCCGTTTGACATATAGGCATAGGCATAATCCAGAATCTCTGCGCTTGCTTCAGGATACATTCCTTTCCAGAACTTCATGCTGTTGTCATATCCGAGATAAAGGAGCTGACGGATAAAAGAAGAATCTCCGTGAGGGCCGATCAGGGCCCGGCACAGGTCCTTATTCTGATCCACCAGTTTTAAAAGATCTGCGAACCAGTTCTCTGTGGTCAGTGTCAGGACCACATTTTCGAACAGATCATTCTGAATGGTGGTGAGCAGGGCATATACATCATCGTAATAGGAGTAAAATGTGCTCCGGTTGATGTCTGCCAGCTTGCAGATGTCTGTGACGGTGATTTTGGTGATTGGTTTTTCCTCCAGAAGATCAAATAGTGCCTGCCGGATGACTGTTTTTGTGTATTTCGTTCTGCGGTCTGCTGCCATACAATCCCCCTCTTGACTGGCCGGACAGGGATTCCCTGACCGGAATAATTACAAGATATGGGTAAGCAGGACTGCAAAAACATCCATATCTTGTGTTATGACGCTAGGACAATTTGTCGAAGAATGTCATTTTTCCAACATAATACAACGGAAATGTAGGGAAATTGACAGATGAACAAAAATTGTCGGTTGATATTTTTCCCGGGTTCATTATAATATACATTAGCCAAAAATGCAACACGATGTTGGAAAACAGACAGATGATTCTAAAAGAACATGAATAGATAAATGAACAAACTGTTTTCGCAAGATGTAGAAGTGAAAGGAGATTTTACCGTGGCAAGTTTATCACATACGATGCAGAGAAAAGCGTTCAGCGCAGCAATCGATATCGCATTAAAGCGTCTGAATAAGGACAGACAGAAGGGACTTCTTCAGATCGTTGATCTGGCAGAGCGTTTCATGGGAGACAATTTCAAACCGGAATCCTATGAGGGGGCAAGAAATATCATCCGCAACCCGGATCACAAGTGGATGCAGTTTGTAAACCGCATGCTGGATGAGCTGGATCCCCATGTGGCAAAGATGACAGCCCTGAACCTGGGCTTTGAGGCTGCTTTTTACGGAACAAAAACAATTCGTGCAAAAAGAAGAGAGCATCAGTGCAATATTCCCTGGCTGATTCTGATGGATCCGACCAGTGCCTGCAACTTAAGATGTACCGGATGCTGGGCAGCAGAGTATGGACACAAACTGAATCTTACATATGAAGAGATGGACAGCATTGTGACACAGGGCAAAGAGCTCGGTGTGTATTTCTATATGTTTACAGGCGGGGAGCCTCTGGTAAGAAAGGCTGACCTTCTGAAACTTGCCAAGAAGCACAATGATGTTGCTTTCCACAGCTTTACCAACGGAACCCTGATTGATGAAGAGTTCTGCAAAGAAGTTCAGAAGCTGGGTAACTTCTCTTTCTCTCTGTCTCTCGAGGGATTTGAAGAGGCAAATGACGGACGCCGCGGAGATGGTATTTTCCAGAAGGTGCTTCATGCCATGGATCTTCTGAAACAGTATGGTATCTTCTTCGGAACCTCCGTATGTTATACCAGAAAGAACATGGATGCTGTTACATCTGACGAATTCTTCGACCTGATGATTGAACACGGATGCCGTTATGCATGGTATTTCCATTATATGCCGGTCGGAAACGAAGCGGATGTTGACCTGCTTCCGACGATGGAGCAGCGCGAATACATTTACAGAAGACTCCGTGAGGTGCGCGGATGGGAAGGCGGCAAGCAGATCATGCTTCTGGACTTCCAGAATGACGGCGAGTTCGTTGGCGGCTGTATCGCAGGCGGACGAAACTACTTCCATATCAATGCGAACGGAGACGCAGAGCCCTGTGTATTCATTCATTATTCCGGCGCGAACATCCGTCAGAACACATTGCTTGAGTGCCTGAAACAGCCCCTGTTCATGGCCTACAGAGACGGTCAGCCGTTCAATGACAACCATCTGCGTCCCTGCCCGATGCTGGAGAATCCTGAGAAGCTTCAGCAGATGGTAAAAGAAACCGGTGCTAAGTCTACTGACCTGCAGTCTCCGGAGTCTGCAGAGCATCTTTGCGGCAAATGTGAAGATTACGCAAAAGAGTGGGCGCCCCATGCAGAGAAGCTCTGGGAGGCACACCACCTTGTCAAGAAGGGTTACACAAACTACAAAGATACCATCTAAGACCATCCCGGGAAGGGTTACAAACAGGAGGAAAGAGTAATGGCAGATTTAAAGCATGCCGCAGCCAGAAAATCATTTGAGGTTGCTTTCAACGGTGTTTACAAATATATCAATAAAAACAAAGAACAGAATCTGGTAAAACTGATGAATATGGCCCGCAAGATTGCGGGAAAGAATTTCCCGGATTATTTCTGGGAGAATGCGGATGAGGTCTTAAGCGATCCGAACTGCAAGTGGACACAGCAGATCTATGATGCATTTGATAAGCTTCACCCGAATCTTGTCAAGACACATGTCCTGAACATGGGATTCGAAGCCGGACTGACCGGGTTTAAAAAGGTAAAAGAGAATCGTGAAAAATATCAGTGTAATGTGCCCTGGGTCATTCTGATGGATCCGACCAGTGCCTGCAACCTGAAATGTACCGGTTGCTGGGCGGCAGAGTATGGCCACAAGCTGAATCTCTCCAATGAGGAGCTGGACCGCATCATCACAGAAGCAAAAGAGCTGGGAATCCATTTCTTTGTTCTCACAGGCGGCGAGCCTATGGTGCGTAAAAAAGATATCCTCATGCTCGCGGAGAAACACAATGACTGTGCGTTCCATATTTTCACAAACGGAACCCTGATCGACGAGGAAGTCTGCAAAAAGGTGCAGGAGCTTGGCAATATTTCCTTTGCGATTTCTGTAGAGGGATATGAGGAGACCAATGATGACCGGCGCGGAGAGGGCGTATTCGGAAAAGTCATGCATGCGATGGATCTGATGAAAGAGTATGGCCTGATTTTCGGTACCTCTATCTGCTATACAAGCAAGAACTACAAGGTCGTTACATCAGATGAATTCCTGCAGATGCTGGTAGACAAGGGCGCGATCCTGTCCTGGTTCTTCCACTATATGCCGGTAGGAAAAGACGCAAGTACAGATCTGCTCCTGACACCGGAGCAGCGTGAATATATGGTAGAGCGTGTCCGCTTTATCCGCAGCAGACACTGCCCGATCAAACTGTTCACTCTGGATTTCCAGAATGACGCTGAGTTCGTAGGCGGATGCATCGCAGGCGGTAAGAACTATCTGCATATTAATCCGAACGGTGATGTAGAGCCCTGCGTATTCATCCATTATTCCGGCGCAAATATTCGTGAGAAATCTCTGCTTGAATGCCTGCAGCAGCCGCTGTTCATGCAGTACCACAACACGATGCCATTCAATGAGAATATGCTCCAGCCGTGCCCGATGCTGGAGAACCCTGAGATGATCGAGAAAATGGTCAAAGCTTCCGGGGCTCATTCGACAGACATGCAGGCAGAAGAGCCGGTAGAAGAGCTGACTGCCAAAACAAAACCGTACGCCAAAGCCTGGGCTCCGACCGCAGAGAGACTGTGGAACGAGCGTCTGGAAGAGAAAGCCAGACTGGCTGCTGAGCGCGCAGCAAAATAAAACAGATGAGACAGATGTCCTCCCCATACTGCACAGGGGAGGACAATTTTTTATGTCATAGGACTTTGTTCAATATGCGCGGAGGTTTCATGTGTTATTGAGAGGTTACCGGGTGTGTTGTAAGTTATAGGAAAGATGTATATGTATAGCGGCTGTAAAGTTATGAAAAAATTGTGCAAAGCGCAGATTCTTTCTGATTGAGGCCGGACAAAGATTGTTAAAATAAAAAATATACTTGCGTTAATGTATGACAGTGTGGTATTGTAAACGAAGATTGTATTATTTTTAGTACAATCTTTGCGCGCGATAAAAAAGAATAACAGATAAGGGAGGCGAAAAAGGAGTGTTATCAGACACTATGAAAGAAGTAACACAGGCTGAGAATCAGGCGCAGGATCTTGTGCAGAAGGCGAAAGAGAATGCTGCCTCTATCCTTGAGTCCGCAAAAGAATCCGCGAAGCAGATTGTCCGTGAGGCGAAAGAGCAGGCGGCGGCATCTGCAAAGACAGATATGGCGAAGGCAGTGGAAGAGGGAGAGCTTGAGAAAAAGAACTATGCTTCCGGGGTGCGCATACAGGTTGAGGAAATGTCACGGCAGGCACTTTCCCGCTCGGACGCAGCAGTCGATGCCATAGTAAACAGTCTGCTGTAACAATTTGTAAAAAGGAGGAGTTTTCATGGCAGTATTACAGATGCAGCGGCTGAATCTCGTTGCGCTGAAGCGGAATCGGAAAGAGATTCTGGAACGGCTGCAGGAGATGGGAGCACTTGAGGTGGATGTGCGCCTGGATTCAGAAGCTGAAGTAGTGCGTCAGGATACATCTTCGGCGAGGGCGCTGTTTGAAAAAAATGCTTCTCTGGCAGATCAGGCGATTGAGATACTGGACAGATATGCTCCGGAGAAATCATCTCTGCTGAACAGTCTTGCGGGCATGCCGCTGATCGAGCATTCTGAGTATGACGAGGTTGCCAGAAAACAGAGAGAGTATATACAGACAGCGAATGATATTATTTCTCTGGACAAGAATAACAGTGAACTGAATGCCGGGATCCAGAAGAGCGAGAGCGCGATTGAGGCGCTGGTTCCCTGGGAGAATCTCGATGTTCCGATGAGTCTGCAGGGCACGAAAACGACATCGCTCATCATTGGCATGATGCCGCAGCAAATGACGGCAGGGGAAGTGCTGAAGCTTCTGGAACTGCATGAACCGTCCATTCAGGCGGCGGATGTACAGATATTCCGGTCAGAAAAAGACGGAACCTGGCTGTCGGTGCTGTGTATGAAGGAAGATGCATCGGAAGCGGAAAACGTTTTGAGGGAAGCCGGTTTTTCCCGTCCTTCATCGTTCGTCCGCAGGACTCCGTCAGAGGAGAAACAGTATCTTGAAAATCAGATTTCTGATTATCAGAGCCGGATTCAGGAGAATTCGCAGGAAATCATCCGGCTTGCAGAGTTCAGAAAAGATTTGAAGATGGTATCCGACTACTATCGTTTGCGTGCTCAGAAATACGAAGTGCTCGGCACGCTTCCTCAGACGAAAAATACCTTTGCCCTGAGCGGATATATCCCCGTGACCCGGGCCGCGAAGGTGGCAGAGGAACTGACAACAGAATATGGCGCAGCTGTTGAGCTGGAAGGAATCGGTGAGAAAGAAGAAGCACCGGTTCTTTTGAAAAACAATAAATTCGCAGATTCCGTAGAAGGAGTGCTGAGCTCTTACGGTCTGCCGAAAAAAGGAGAGGTCGATCCGACATTCATTATGTCGATTTTTTATGTTGTGCTGTTCGGTATGATGCTCTCCGACGCGGCATACGGCGCAATCGTTGCCATTGCCTGCGGTGTGGTGCTTTTGAAATTCCCGCGTATGGACCAGGGTCTGAGAAAATCGATCAAACTGTTTTTCTTCTGCGGCCTGTCCACACTGTTCTGGGGAATCATGTTCGGAAGTTATTTCGGAGATGTTGTCAATGTGATCTCCCGAAATTATTTCGGACATGAGGTAACGATCCCTGCACTCTGGTTTGTCCCGCTGCAGGATCCGATGCGGCTTCTGATCTATTCATTGCTGTTCGGACTGATCCATATGTTCATCGGAATGGGCCTGAAGGGGTATATGATGCTGAAACAGAAGGATGTGGTCGGATTTATCAGTGACGTGGTCTCCTGGTTCATGTTCCTGATCGGCCTGATCCTGATTCTGCTTCCGACATCGATCTTTGAATCGATCTCGAATATGCACTTTGCATTTCCGCCCTTCCTGAATACACTGGCAAAGGTACTTGCCGTGGCGGGGGCGGTGATCATTCTGGTGATGAGCGGACGAAGGAAGAAGAAGAACATCGGCATGCGTCTGGCAATCGGACTTTATGATCTGTATGGGATCACCAGCTGGCTGTCGGATATCCTGTCTTATTCCAGACTTCTGGCTCTGGGACTTGCGACAGGTGTAATCGCCCAGGTTATCAATCAGATGGGGTCCATGTTCGGAACAGGCGTGTTCGGAACGATCGTTTTCATACTGGTATTCATCATTGGTACCGTGCTGAATATGGCGATCAATCTTCTGGGCGCTTACGTACACTCAAACCGTCTGGAGTTCGTTGAGTTCTTCAACAAGTTCTATGACGGCGGAGGAAGACCGTTCGAACCGTTCAGGACAGTCACCAAATATGTGGAGTTTAAGAAAAGCAAAGCAGTATAAAAGAGATTCATCAGAGATGAAATCTATAAAGAAATGAGATCCATAAAGGAGGATAATAAAATGACGTTAGGAGTAGTATTTGCATTACTTGGAGCAGCAGTAGCCGTATTTTTAGCAGGTTGTGGTTCCGCACTTGGAGTTGGTATCGCCGGTCAGGCGGCCGCAGGTGTTGTTACAGAGGACCCGTCCAAATTCGCAAAAGTTCTGATCATGCAGCTTCTGCCCGGTACACAGGGTATTTATGGTCTGCTGGTTGGCTTTATCGTTCTTTCGAAGTTCGGCCTTCTGGGCGGCGGTGCAGGCGAGATTTCCACTGCAGCCGGCCTGGCAGTCCTGGCAGCTTGTCTTCCGATCGGTGTCGTAGGCCTGATCTCCGGTAAATACCAGGGAAAGACATCTGCGGCAGCCATCGGAATCATTGCAAAGAAACCGGAGCAGTTCGGTAAAGCGATGCTGTTCCCCGCAATGGTTGAGACCTATGCCATCCTTGCACTGCTGATCTCTATTCTTGCGGTAAACGCACTGTAGGGAGAGATTGTTAAGATTAGCAGAAAGGAGTCGAGAAAGAATGACTGGATTAGAAAAGATTAAAAATCAGATCCTTGAGGCTGCAAAGAAAGAAGCTGAAGGCATTCTTGCAGACGCAAATTCCCAGTCAGAGGAAATAACAGGCAGCGCAAAGCTCGAAGCTGAAAAAATCATATCCGACATCCGCAAAAAATCTGCATCTGATATCGAGAATTATAAAAACCGTGTCAGCTCTTCCAATGATTTCTACCGGAGAACAGAGGTGTTAAAGAGCAAACAGACTGTCATCGCCGAGGTGATCGAGCGGGCCTATCAGAAGATTTGTAATCTGGAACCGCAGGCTTATTTCGGTATGCTGGTCAGAATGATCGGAAAGTATGCGTTATCAGGCAACGGAGAAATTTTCTTCTCGGAAAAGGATCTGAAGACCATGCCGGCAGATTTTGAAGAAAAGGTGATTGAGGCGGCAAAGGCAAAGGGCGGTACGCTTACCGTTTCCAAAGAGGCGAAAGAGATTGAGAACGGCTTTGTTTTAAGATACGGCGGTGTAGAGGAAAACTGTACGCTCCGGGCAATCTTTGATGCGCGGCGCGAAGAGTTTACGGATACCGTGAATGCGCTCCTTTACGGAAAGGAGGCATAATCAATGTCTGAAATGGAATATACCTATGCGGTGGCGCGCATCCGCGCACTGGAGGTAAACCTGTTTTCGCAGAGTACGATCGATCAGCTGATCGCGTGCAGAGATTTTCCCTCTGCCCTGCAGTTCGTTTTGGAAAAGGGCTGGGGAGGTCTGGATGTTCCGGAGGAAACCGATGCCATCCTGGCGGCGGAGCGCAGCAAGACCTGGGAGACAATCCGTGAGCTGGGCATTCCGATGAGCACCTTCGATGTGCTGACTTATCCGAATGTATTCCATAATCTGAAAACGGCCATCAAAGAGATGTACATGGACATGAAGAGGGATGACTGTTACTATGACGGGACAGTGCCGTCCAGAGATGAATTCCGTGATATCGTTTCGAAAAAGGAATTCTTCCGTTTGCCGAAAAGCATGGAACAGGCCGCGAAGGAGGGATACGAAGCCATCCTTCATTCAGGAGACGGACAGCTTTTGGATATCATCATTGACCAGGCCTGCCTGACAGGAATCTATCAGGCAGGAAAGGAATCGAAAGAGGAGATTATTCAGAAATACGCGGAAACGACGGTTGCAGTGGCGGATATTAAAATTGCCGCCCGCTGTCAGAGGACCGGGAAGTCACTGGAGTTCATCAATCGTGCCCTTGCCCCCTGTGACGGGCTGGATACCGCACAGCTGGCGAAAGCGGCCAGGACCGGATTCGACGCGGTTTGTGAATATCTTTCCGTATCCGGCTATGCAGACGCGGCAGAGGCTCTGAAGACCTCGCCTTCCGCATTTGAATGCTGGTGCGACAATCGTATGATCGATATGATCCGTCCCCAGAAATACAATGCTTTTTCTGTCGGACCGCTGGTTGCTTATGTCCTGGCAAGGGAAAATGAGATCAAGACAGTTGGGATTATCCTCTCCGGAAAACAGAACGGACTGAGCGATGATTCCATTCGGGAAAGGATAAGGGAGATGTATGTATAAGATAGCAGTTCTTGGGCCTTATGACAGCATATACGGTTTTTCCGTTCTCGGTCTTGATATCTATCCGGTGACAGAACCCGAAGAGGGAAAGGAACTGCTCCGGAAGCTTGCCGAGGGTGAGTACGCCGTCATTTATGTGACAGAAGGTCTTGCGGCATCATTGCAGCACGAAATCGATAAATATAAAGAACAACTGCGTCCGGCGATCATACTGATTCCCGGAGTCACAGGAAACACGGGAGCCGGTATCAGCGGTGTGAAGAAATCTGTTGAGAAAGCAGTTGGATCAGATATCATCTTTGGTGAATAAGGGGTGACAAATTTAATGAGCAAAGGAACGATAAAAAAAATAGCAGGCCCGCTGGTCGTAGCGACCGGGATGCGGGATGCGAACATGTCAGATATGGTTCGCGTCGGCGAGCAGCGTCTGATCGGGGAAGTTCTTGAAATCCACGGAGACGAGGCTTCTGTGCAGGTATACGAGGAAACCTCCGGATTAAAGCCCGGTGGAGTCGTAGAGTCCCTCGGAGTGCCGATGTCTGTAGAGCTGGGACCCGGACTGATTACCAGCATCTACGACGGTATTCAGAGGCCTCTGGATGACATCATGGCGATTTCCGGGAACAGCCTGAAACGAGGAGTTGAGGTTGCCTCCCTGAAGAGAGATAAAAAATGGGATTTTGTCCCCACTGTGAAGGTCGGAGATGAAGTCGAGGGAGGAGACATCTTCGGAACGGTTCAGGAGACCGAGGTCGTACAGCAGAAAATCATGATTCCCAATGGAATGAAAGGCACGATCAAAGAGATCAAAGCGGGGTCTTTCACGGTGGAAGAAGTGGTTGCGGTGCTGGCCTGCGAGGACGGAGATAAGGAACTGACCATGATGCAGAAATGGCCGGTCCGTAAAGGACGTCCCTATAAGAAAAAACTGGCGCCGGCGAAGCCGCTCGTGACCGGTCAGCGCGTCATCGACACATTTTTCCCGATTGCCAAAGGCGGTGTTGCGGCCGTGCCCGGACCGTTCGGAAGCGGAAAGACCGTTATTCAGCATCAGCTCGCGAAATGGGCAGAGGCAGATATTGTTGTTTACATCGGATGCGGTGAGCGCGGCAATGAGATGACAGATGTACTGAACGAGTTCCCGGAACTGAAAGATCCGAAGACAGGAAAGTCCCTGATGGAACGTACCGTACTGATCGCCAATACATCCGATATGCCGGTTGCTGCGCGTGAGGCGTCCATTTATACGGGTATTACGATCGCGGAATACTTCCGTGACATGGGCTATTCGGTAGCTTTGATGGCAGACTCCACATCCCGCTGGGCAGAGGCTCTTCGTGAGATGTGCGGACGTCTGGAGGAGATGCCGGGTGAAGAAGGATATCCTGCTTACCTCGGTTCCCGTCTGGCAGAGTTCTATGAACGTGCCGGCCATGTGATCTCGAATGGAAAAGAGGGCCGTGAAGGTGCGCTTTCCGTAATCGGAGCAGTATCCCCTCCCGGCGGTGATATTTCAGAGCCGGTTTCCCAGGCGACCCTGCGTATCGTAAAGGTATTCTGGGGTCTGGATTCCGCTCTGGCTTACAAACGTCATTTCCCTGCAATCAACTGGCTGACCAGTTACTCTTTGTATCTGGACAACATTGGCGCATGGTTTGATGAGAATGTTTCGCCGGAATGGCTTGTGTGCCGTCAGCGGATGCTGGCGCTTTTACAGGATGAGGCAAAACTGGAGGAAATTGTACAGATGGTCGGCATGGACGCGCTTTCCGCAACGGACCGTCTGAAGATGGAGGCAGCCCGTTCGATCCGTGAGGATTACCTGCATCAGAACTCCTTCCACGACATTGATACCTACACATCCTTAAGAAAACAGATGCTTCTTATGAAGCTCGTAATGGCATACTATGATGAGGCTCTGGAAGCGCTGACGAATAACAATGCAAATATCCGTGATCTGATCATGCTTGAAGTCCGTGAGAAAATCGGACGTTTCAAATATACGCATGAAGAGGATATTGAGACGGAGTACCAGAAAGTCTATGATGAGCTGAAGACAGAGATTGCATCTCTTGCCGGAAAGGAGGAGTAAAAATGCCAAAAGAGTATAGAACCATACAGGAAGTGGCAGGACCTCTGATGATGGTAAAAGGTGTAGAGGATGTCGCATTCGATGAATTAGGAGAAATTGAACTTTCAAACGGAGAGAAACGCCGCTGCAAGGTACTGGAGATTGACGGAGGAAACGCGCTGGTGCAGCTGTATGAGTCCGCTTCCGGAATCAACCTTTCCAACAGCAAGGTACGTTTCCTGGGAAGAAGTATGGAACTGGGCGTATCCGGTGATATGCTCGGCCGTGTCTTTGACGGAGTTGGAAATCCCATCGATAACGGACCTGAGATCCTGCCGGAACAGCGCCGTGACATCAACGGTCTGCCGATGAATCCGGCGGCGCGTGTATACCCGGAAGAGTTCATTCAGACAGGAGTATCAGCGATCGACGGACTGAATACGCTGGTCCGCGGACAGAAGCTGCCGATTTTCTCCTGCTCCGGTCTGCCGCATTCACAGCTTGCGGCTCAGATCGCGAGACAGGCGAAGGTACGCGGCAAAGACGAGCAGTTCGCCGTTGTATTTGCTGCGATGGGCATTACTTTCGAGGAGTCTGATTACTTTATTCAGTCCTTTACAGAGACCGGGGCCATCGACCGTACCGTGCTCTTTATCAATCTGGCAAATGACCCTGCGGTAGAGCGTATCGCAACCCCGCGTATGGCACTGACGGCAGCTGAGTATCTTGCGTTTGAGAAGGGCATGCATGTCCTGGTTATTCTGACGGATATTACCAACTACGCGGACGCGCTGCGTGAGGTATCCGCGGCGAAAAAAGAGGTTCCCGGACGGCGCGGATATCCGGGATATATGTACACAGACCTTGCGACCCTGTATGAACGTGCAGGCCGTCAGAGAGGCAAAGAAGGATCTGTGACCATGATTCCGATTCTGACCATGCCGGAGGATGACAAGACACATCCGATCCCTGACCTTACCGGTTATATCACAGAGGGGCAGATCATCCTGAGCCGTGATCTGTATCATCAGGGAGTAACGCCTCCCATCGATGTACTGCCGTCGCTGTCCCGTCTGAAAGACAAGGGTATCGGAGAAGGCAAGACCCGTGCGGATCACGCGAATACCATGAACCAGCTGTTCGCCGCTTATTCCAGAGGGAAGGACGCGAAGGAGCTGATGACCATTCTTGGTGAGGCTGCTCTTTCGGAAACGGATCTGATCTATGCGAAGTTTGCGGATGAGTTTGAAGAAAGATATGTATCACAGGGCTACAACACCAACCGTGACATCATCGAGACGCTGGAGCTTGGCTGGGATCTTCTGCGTATTCTGCCGAGATCGGAGCTGAAACGTATTGATGACAAATTCCTTGATCAGTATTATGAAAAAAAATAAGCGTTTCTCATGAACAAAACAGTGAATGAGGAGAGCGAAGAACAGAAAGGAAGGTGAGAGCTCTGGCTTCGACACATGTAAATCCGACCCGTATGGAACTGACAAAACAGAAGAGAAAGCTGGTCACGGCTATACGGGGACATAAGCTGTTAAAAGATAAGCGTGATGAGCTGATGCGCCAGTTTCTGGATCTCGTCCGCGAGAATATGGAACTGCGCCTCAAGGTAGAAGCCGGCATCAAGGCGGCAAACACAAACTTCGTCATTGCAAAATCCGCCATGTCTGAGCAGGGTCTTCACACCGCGCTGATGGCTCCGAAACAGGAAGTATACCTGGACGTCAAGCAGAAAAACGTCATGAGCGTAAACATTCCTGCTTTTGAGTACAAGACCAGAACCGCAGACGAAAATGATATTTATCCCTATGGATTTGCCTACACATCGAGCGATCTGGACGGAGCGGTAAAATCTCTGTCGGATGTACTGCAGGACATGATCCGGCTTGCCGAAGTCGAGAAAGCCTGCCAGCTGATGGCAGCCGAAATCGAAAAGACACGGCGCCGCGTAAACGCGCTGGAGCATGTTGTCATTCCCAATGCGCAGGAGAATATCAAATATATCTCGATGAAGCTGGATGAAAATGAGCGCAGTACGCAGATCAGACTTATGAAAGTAAAAGATATGCTGCTTGAAGAGGCGCATGGATACAGTAAAAAAGATTAAGAAGAAGATGACGGCAGGCGCTCTGCCGTCATTTTTCAAGAGAAATGAGTATGAAGAGAGAGGAAGAAGAATTCAAACGCCGGATGCTGGATCTGGCGGACCGGTGCTATCAGTCTAATGTATATACGTTTTCCGGTTTCCTGAGTCCGGCGGATCAGGCACTGATTTATGAGATGGAAAAAGAACTTGCTTTTGTTCCCTGGACACTGTCCGGAGGCGGAGAGGATTGTGAGAGAAAGATGATTCGTTTCGGTTCTGCAGAACTGCTGGGTTATGAAGAACCGTTCCCGATCAGCTGTCTGATCATCCGTCCGCTGGTCCAAAAGTTCGCGGATGCGCTTTCTCATCGGGATTTCTTGGGATCTCTGATGAATCTTGGTATTGAAAGGGATGTCCTTGGGGATATTATTGTCAGGGACAATGCCGGCTATGTTTTCTGTGAAGATAAGATGGCAGAGTATCTGTCCGGACACCTGGATAAAGTGAAACATACGAGTGTGCTTTGTGAGATCACGAAAGAGTGTCCGGCACAGGCCAGACCGGATCTGCTTGAGGAAGAACTCATCGTAAGTTCAAACCGGTGCGACGCGATCGTGGCGAAGGTGTTCCGGCTTTCCAGAAGCCAGAGTATCGAATTATTCAGGAGCAAAAAAGTGTTCGTGGGCGGACGGCAGTACGAAAACAACAGCGGAGTATTAAAAGAGGGAGACGTTGTGTCTGCCCGCGGCTTTGGAAAGTTTGTATTTGACGGCTTTCTGCACGAGACAAAAAAAGGAAGACTTTGCATCCGTATCAAAAGATATGTCTGAAAACAGCTTGTGTTTCCGGGGTACATCATATATACTTTAGCATATGAGCAAAAATAGAAATCAAATGAATCATTATATCAACACAGATACCGGCGCGGTATCGGATGTGATTCCGGAACTGCCGTACGAAGAGCCGCTGCCTTCTGAGAAAACATCTGCTTCACGCAGGCGCGGGGCGGAGATCAGATGGGGCAAGCTGGACAATGCGGCCCATTTGTTCCCTGCCATAGCGGGAGAGGGAATGAGCAATGTTTACCGCGTCTCGGTCACTTTAAAAGAGCCGGTTGAGCAGCCTCTGCTTCAGGAGGCTCTCGGAATCGTGCTGCCGAAGTTCAGTGTATTCAATTGCAGGCTGCGGCAGGGCATGTTCTGGTATTATTTTGAGGAGAACGGGAAACCGGCTCCAAAAGTGGAGGAGGAGCATACCTACCCCTGCCAGTATATTGAGGAGAATACAAACAATAACTATCTGTTCCGGGTATCCTTTTTTGAAAAACGGATCAATCTGGAGGTATTCCATGTGCTGACAGATGGAACGGGGGCATTGTACTTCCTGAAGGAACTGGCCTATCAATACCTGCGGCTGGCCCATCCGGAATTGCGGGAGGCATACGGGGACGGACTGAGCTGCCAGACCTCTTTGAATACGGAGGACAGTTTTATCCAGAATTACAAAAAAGGACGGTTTGCCAAAGGGTATAAATCCGGGAAAGCTTATATTCTGAAAGGCCCGATTTTTCCGACGGGAAAGATGGGGCTGATTCACGGGAAGATGCCGGTCGAGAGCCTGAAACAGGCCGCGAAGAAGTATGACGCCAGCATCAATGAGTATATGGTTGCAGTCTTTGCCTGGTCTGTCTATCAGGGGTACCTGAAGGGCATGCCATCCAAAAGACCGGTTTCCATCAGTGTACCGGTGAATCTTCGTCCGTATTATCATTCGGTAACGACAAAGAACTTTTTTGTCATGGTAACGGCTTCCTTTTTGCCGCAGAAGGAAAACCAGCCGTTTGAGGATGTGATCGCATCGATCAAAAAGACATTGCGTGAACAGATGACGATTGAGAACATCGAGCATATCCTTTCTTACAATGTGACCGGGGAGCGCATGATGATAACACGCACCATTCCTCTGATTTTCAAGAATCCGGGACTGCGCGGGATCTATAACATGCATGCGAAGGCCAATACGGCTACGGTAACGAATATGGGAACTGTTACAGTTGCGCCCGAATACAAAGATTATATAGAGGATTTTGGCGTGTTTTTGTCCCGGTCAAAGGGGCAGAATACCAAGCTGTCACTGATCTCTTATGAGGGGACCCTTACCGCGACTATTTCATCGGTGATGAAGGATACCCGTTTGCAGCAGATCTTTTACCGGTACCTTGCCCAGGCGGGGATCCCGGTCACAATAGAAAGCAATGGGGTGTATTATGAGTAAATGCAGAAACTGCGGAGTGCTGCTAAAAGATCCGGAGCAGGTCTGTCCGCTTTGCAAATGTATTGTGGAAAAGGTATCTGAGGAGCAGCACAATAAGAAATATCCTTATCTGGATGCGGAACACGGCATCAAGAAAATGCAGCGTGCTTTGAATATTTATGTGTTTTCCGCAATCGTGGCGGCCGTTATCCTCGGAGGCATTGACTACGCCGTGAAGGGAAGAATGTCATGGTTTATCATCGTCTGTGCCTTTATGATTTACGGGTATGTGACGCTGAAAGTCTCGATCCAGATGAATACCGGTTATCAGTTAAAAATCATATTTCAGACTCTTCTGGCCATTGCGGTCCTGATCCTGATCGATATGCTGAGCGGGTTTTACAGATGGTCATTCGATTATATTCTTCCTGGATCGTTCTTTCTGATGGATATTGCCATCATCATACTGATGATCGTGAACCAGAGAAACTGGCAGAGTTATATTCCCATGCAGATCCTGGTCATCGCGCTCAGTGTGGTCCCAGTGGTGCTGTACCATTTTCATGTGGTCACAAAGCCGGTTGTTGCCGTCAGCTCGCTAGGATTTTCCGTTCTCACCTTTGTGGGGACGCTGATCATCGGCGGACAGAGAGCAAGGCAGGAGCTTTACCGCCGCTTTCATGTGTAATGAGAAAATAAAGAATAAAGAGGTGCAGATATGCCTCAGTTTATGAATACAACCAAAGGGCGTGTCCTGCGTGACATTATTGCGCATGTTCATGCAGATGCTCTGATCGGGCAAAAACTAAAAAATGGTGAAATCAGGAAAAAACTGACGGAGCCCCAGTGGAAGGTCCCGGAAGGATACCAGCTGGATGTGATAACGATGGAACATTTTTCAATGGAATTGTTCAGGCCGGTAAATAAACAGTCGGAAAAGGTGATCCTTCAGCTTCACGGCGGTGGTTATGTCGGAAAAATGAGAAATATCTACCGCAGTTTCGCCGGACTTTACAGTGAGCTGGGTCATGGACTCTCCGTGCTGACACCGGATTACCGGGTCGCTCCGGAGAATCCTTTTCCGGCGGCGTTTGAAGATGCAATCACATCCTTTGACTGGCTGATCGAACAGGGGTGGAAGGAAGAAGATATTATTCTGGCAGGAGATTCTGCGGGAGGCGGACTCGTGATGGCTCTTTGCATGTATCTGAAAGATGAAAAACGCAAACTGCCTTCCGGTATCATCGCTATGTCCCCGTGGACAGATCTGACGCAGTCGGGAGATTCCTATGTGCTGAATTACCGAAAGGATCCGGTCTTCGGGAATACGATGGACAGCCTGATCTTTAATAAAGATTATGTGCAGGATCAGGATGCTACGAATCCGTATATTTCTCCTCTGTACGGAAATTTTGAAGGATTTCCGCCCATGCTGATTCAGGTGGGGAGCTATGAAATGCTGCTGAGCGATTCCAAACTGGTCGCGGTGAAAGCGAAGCGGTCGGGAGTCAAAGTTCGATTAAGCATTTATGAAGGAATGTTTCATGTTTTCCAGATGGCGATGCTGATGATTCCGGAATCCAAAAGAGCATGGAAAGAAGCCGGCAGGTTTCTGGAAATTATTGGAGCAAAATAAAAAGGAAGTCCGTCAGCGGACTTCCTTTTTTAAAGACTTTATTGGGCTGCCTGCGTATCGGCCGGAGCGGCAGAAGTATCAGCCGGAGCGGCGGCAGCATCAGCCGGAGCGGCGGCAGCATCGGCCGGAGCAGCGGCAGCGTCAGCCGGAGCGGCAGAAGTATCAGCCGGAGCAGCGGCAGCGTCAGCCGGAGCAGCGGCAGCATCAGCCGGAGCAGCAGCATCGCCAGCAGCGGCAGCATCAGCGGCCGCCTGGTTTGTGATATAGGGGCTGGCGCTCGCGATGGTGAGACCATTGTTGTCCGTGAGGAAAAATGCTGTGCGCATGTTTGTTTTCTGAAGCGGAACCTCTAAAACAAGTTCCTTGTCCTCTTCGGTATGAACCGGGTAGATCGTGATATCCTCATAGGAAGCAGAAAGCTTGTATACGATGGTCTTTTTTGCAAGCTCACTCCCGGATGCATCTGAAACAATGATGTCAAACGGTGTGTTGGCCGATACGTTAAAGCCTTCCAGCGCACCGGATTCATCGGTGGTGCCGGAGAAAACTTCATTTCCATCCTCCAGAACTCTGACAGAAGCGCCTGCAAGCGGGCTGTTGTCCGTGTTATAGAAGATGCCGTGGACCTGGCAGGTGCCCTCTGTGAGATCCTCACCTTCCATTTCCGCGGAGAGTGTTGTTTCTTCCACGGCGATATTTGTCAGGTCTACACCGCAGCCGCTCAGAAAAAGAAAACAGCCGGCGGTAAGTGCCGAAATCAGTAACAGTATTTTTTTATTTCTCATAATAAAAACCTCGCTAAAATAAAATGTTACTTATAGAATGATACAAAATGAACAACTTTGCAAGTGAAATTTTAATAAATTCTGAATTAGTACCTTTTTAACATACATGCAGTTGACATTTATAAAAGGTTACTACTATAATAAAGCCAGTGCAATTCGTACCTGAAATTGGAATGGAGGAATGTATGAATAGATTATCCGGAATAAGAAAAAGAATGCTCACATCCGGCGCGGCCGGGATCATGGCATTGTCGCTTTTTGCGGCAGGAGCCTCTGATGTGTGGGCGCTTCCTTCCAGCGGACGCTCAAAAGCGGACAATATTGTTGTTCGTGAATCAGCGGTAGACGGAGAAGTCGATGGCAGCCTTACGGAAGGCCAGCGGGTCAGGATCCTGGGCAATGTGGAAGGATCTGACGGGTATTTATGGTATCATATCGAATACGAGCTTTATGGTTCCAGCCTTACCGGATGGGTCCGCGGAGATCTTCTGGAGACCAGTGATGAACCTTATGAGGATGAGGAAGATACACAGGATGCTGAGCAGTCTGAACAGACTGAGGAACAGACGGAAGAAGCCGATTTTACTGTCGGAGGCACCGGATATAATATTGCAGACAGGATCCCTTCTTCAGAAATCCCTGATGATTTTGAGGAGACGACTGTCCTGTATGCGAACGGGGAGGTTCCGGCCCTGAAGGCGAAGAATGCGGATATTGTACTTCTTTATCTGGAGAATGCTGCGGATTCCGATGAGGCGAAGCTTTTTGTATTTGACTCCGCTGCGCAGGAAGTGCTGCCTTATGTACAGTTTTCCACGGAAGATGGATTTGTTGTGCTGACTTCTGTCCCGCAGGATCAGAAAGATCAGGTTTCCGATCGTTATACAGAGCATGCGTGTGAATTTGAAGATGGTGCCATCCCGGCCTACCAGCTTGCCGCTGCAGACGAGCTGACCGCAGAGAATATGGATATTTCTGATTTTTACTATCTGTATGGAACAGATCAGAATGGCGGACAGGGCTGGTACGTATACGACAAAGGACAGGATTCGCTTCAGAGAAGCCTGACAAACATGCATTACAGCAAACAGGAAGAACCCGTCCAGGAGGAACCGGAGACAGCGCCGGCGGATACACAGAGTGAGCAGCCCGCACAGAATTCCGAATCATCTGATCTCAGTGCGCTCTATAAGATGCTTGCTGCCGCACTGGCAGTCATCGCCCTGCTGCTTCTCGTGCTGACCATTGTATTCGCGGTACGTTACCGTAAGCTCAGGAGTCTTGCTGAGCCGGACGATCATTCTTACAACCGTTCCGGCAGGGAGCGTAAAGAACAGAAGGTCAGAGAAAACAGAAACCCGAAGGTCAGAGAAAACAGAAGCCAGAAGGGCAGCATTAAAATGCATACCCCGGCAGGCAGAATTGATATGATGGATCTGGATGAAGCGGATGACGAGCCTGTGTACCGCCGGGAAGAATCGCAGCCGGAAAGAACCCCGGATCCTGCGGCGGCACAGCCGGTCCGGACCCAGAGCGATCCGGTACAGCCGGTCCGGACACAGAGTGCTCCGGCACAGGAAGCCGGAGATGAAACTGCGAATCTGGAGGCTTTGATTGATGAAATCGTTGCTGCCGAGGAAGCAAATGCCGCGGAAGAATTCAAAAAAATGGAAAAGGCTCCTGTTCAGGATGATTCTGCGCTGAACCATATGGAAAACAGTATCCATGTAGACGCAGTTGTCGCGGCAGCTGTTGATGATACAGCAGATCATACGGGAGCAGAGCTGAAAGAACGTATATTGAAAGAGGCTGATCAGAAAAAAGACGCATTATCCAAATCAGAAAAAGATATTGAGGCTATTCTGAAAAAAGGCATCTCTGATGAACCAAAGAAAAATGTTCCGGACGATGATCTTGAGTTCCTCTGATAAAAGATTATCATACCTGATTTCACCCCCCTGGAAGGATTAGGATTATCTTTTCAGGGGTGTTTTATCCCTTACGATAGAATTGACAGAAATGTCTGTGTGTTATATGATTGGTATAACAAGGGAGATGCAGGGGGCTTAAAGATATGCAGATAGAAATCGATTTTAACAGTGATGAAGCTTTATATATCCAGCTTTGCAATCAAATCATTTACGGAATTGCCACCCGTCAGTTCCGGGAGGGGGATTCCCTGCCGTCTGTACGGCAGCTTGCGGAAATGATTGGCATCAATATGCATACGGTGAATAAAGCATATGCAGTACTGCGCCAGGAGGGTCTGCTTCGCCTTGACAGAAGAGCCGGAGCAGTCATTGCGGTGGATATAGACAAATTAAAAGCACTGGATGAGATGAAGGACCAGCTCAGACTGATCATTGCCAGAGGGTTGTGCAAGGGCGTGAGCAAAGAGGAAGTCCATCGGCTGGTTGATCAGATTTTCTCTGATTATGAATGAAATTTGCAAATGACATCAAGACAATGATTTGGAGGTATAGACTTATGAATCTTCATGCATTTACAAAACAGGCAAAGCTTGTTTTGCGCTATGCACAGGATCTTACAAACGGCAGATCGCAGTATCAGCTCGGAACAGAATACTTGCTGGCGGGCATGATGCAGGAACCGTCCGGGGTAGCGGGAAAGGTGCTGAGGGAATCATCCGTAAGCCCGGATCTTGTTTTCCGGATGGCCAATGAGCTGTCCATGACAGTGACGGACACACAAAGAGAGACCGGAGATTTTTTTACTCAGGAGGCAAAAGAAATCCTGGAGGCAGCGGTTGCTCTGTCACGGCAGTACGGGGCAGAAAAAGCGGGGACTGACCACATGCTGCTTGCCATGCTGGAAAAGACAGACTGCTGTGCTTCCCGCATTCTGACTACGATGGGCGTGAACATTGCCAAATTATATGTACATGTCCTCGATTCCATGGGGATGGAAGAGGAGTATACAAAAGAAAAAGTGAGGGCTCTGCAGGCCGGACGAAAGTCTGAGAGCAGGGAGGATTCGCTGCTGGAACAATATGCGCGGGATCTGACACGGCAGGCAGCCGCCGATGAGCTGGACCCTTTGATCGGCAGAGAGGCGGAGCTTCGCAGAGTGATTCAGATCTTAAGCCGCAGGGGAAAGAATAATCCCTGCCTGATCGGTGAACCCGGCGTCGGCAAGACCGCGATCGTGGAAGGCCTTGCGCAGTGTATTGCGAGAGGGAATGTCCCGGAGCATCTTCAGAATAAACGAATCATGGTGCTGGATGTTTCCGGAATGGTCGCGGGGACAAAATACCGCGGGGAATTTGAAGAGCGGATGAAGAACATTATTCAGGAAGTTCAGGAGTCTCAGGATGTGATCCTTTTCATTGATGAGCTTCATACCATCATCGGTGCCGGCGGCGCCGAGGGCTCACTGGATGCTGCAAATATTATGAAGCCGGCTCTGTCAAGAGGGCGGATCCGTGTGATCGGAGCCACCACGGTACAGGAGTACCGCAAACATATTGAAAAAGATGCTGCCCTTGAGCGAAGGTTCCAGTCAGTCACTGTTGAAGAACCGGACGTGGAACAGACGGTCAGAATACTCGAAGGGCTGAAAAACCGCTATGAGACCCATCATCATGTGATCATTACAGATGATGGGATCCGCGCCGCGGCAGAATTGTCAAGCCGTTATATCAGTGACCGATTCCTTCCGGATAAAGCAATTGATCTGATGGATGAGGCTGCTTCGAAGGTACATCTGCGCGGATTGGAACTGGACGGAAAAACAGATGAAGAGAAAGACCGGATAACCGAACAGTATCAGCTCCTGGAAGACGCCATTATAAAAAAAGATTTTGAGCGCGCGAAGAATCTGCGCAGCGAGCTGAAAGAATTGCAGAATTCCTACGAAGAGATGCAGCAGAAAAAGCACCGGAATATGACGGGGCGGAGAATGAAGATCGGGGAAAATGAAGTGGCGGATGTCGTATCGGAGTGGACACATATCCCGGTAAAACGGCTTACGGAGAATGAGTCACTGCGGTTAAAACGGATGGAAACTTCTTTGCATAAAAGAGTGATTGCGCAGGACGAGGCAATCAGTGCGGTGTCCAAAGCCGTCCGCCGCGGGAGAGTGGGACTGAAAGATCCTTCCAGACCAATCGGGTCTTTCCTTTTCCTGGGGCCTACCGGGGTGGGAAAGACAGAAGTATCCAAAGCGCTGGCCTGTGAGGTCTTTGGCACAGAGGATTCCATGATCCGGGTAGATATGTCTGAGTACATGGAGAAGCACAGCGTTTCGAAATTGATTGGTTCTCCTCCCGGTTATGTCGGATATGAAGAGGGCGGACAGCTCAGTGAGCAGGTAAGACGCCGCCCGTACTCAGTGATCCTGTTTGATGAGATTGAGAAAGCGCACCCGGATGTCTTTAATATCCTGCTTCAGGTCCTGGATGATGGACATATTACGGACGCACAGGGCAGAAAGGTGGATTTCAAAAACACGATCATCATCATGACGTCGAATGCCGGAGCCCAGTCGATTATTGAGCCAAAGAAGCTTGGGTTTGCGGCAGGTGAATCCAAAGAGGCAGATTACAACCGGATGAAGTCCAATGTTATGGAGGAAGTCCGGCGCATCTTCAAACCGGAGTTCCTGAACCGTATTGATGAGACAATCGTATTCCACGCACTGACCAAAGAGCATATGAAGGATATTGTCTCCATCATGACGAAGGATCTGCAGGAACGCTGCGAAAAGCAGATGGGAATCCGTTTGCGGATCCAGGATTCGGTAAGGAGTTATATTGTAGAAAAAGCGTATGATCCGAAGTACGGTGCAAGGCCGCTGCGAAGAATGATTCAGACGCGTCTGGAAGATTCTCTGGCAGATGAGATCCTTGCCGGCACGATCAAACGCGGGGACACTGTGCATGTGCGCGTCAGCAATGACGAAATTTCATTCCGGGTAAAAGAATCCTGAGAAATATAAAAGAGGTATTTGATGGCAAAGAGTAAAAATACGATTTTTTTCTGCCAGCAATGCGGGTATGAGTCATCCAAATGGATGGGACAATGCCCGGGCTGTAAAGAATGGAACACCTTTGTGGAGGAGCCTGCCATGCCGAAAACCGCGGCGGGGCAGACGGGGGTGTCTGTTCTGAAATCAAAGAGTGTGCCTGATCCTGTGACGCTGTCAAAGGTCGAGATGACCAGACAGCAAAGATTCACCACCGGCATTCAGGAACTGGACCGTGTATTGGGCGGAGGCATTGTCCCGGGTTCTCTGGTCCTTGTCGGGGGAGATCCCGGCATCGGAAAATCGACCCTCCTGCTGCAGGTATGCCGGAATCTGGCTTCCGATCAGCGCAAGGTGCTGTATATTTCCGGAGAGGAATCTTTGCAGCAGATCAAAATAAGGGCACAGCGGATAGGCGAATTTGAGGATAAGCTGAAGCTTTTATGTGAAACCAATCTGGACATCATTACAGCGGTACTTCAAAAAGAACAGCCGGAAACGGTGATTATCGATTCGATTCAGACCATGTATTCGGAAGCAGTATCCAGTGCCCCGGGCAGTGTGTCCCAGGTGAGGCAGGCCACAAATGTTTTTCTGCAGCTTGCCAAAAGACAGAATATAACGATTTTTCTCATTGGTCATGTGACAAAAGAAGGTGTAGTCGCCGGGCCGAGGGTGCTTGAGCATATGGTAGATACGGTCCTTTATTTCGAAGGAGACCGGTATGCGGCATACCGGATCCTGAGAAGCGTGAAAAACCGTTTCGGTTCCACCAATGAGATTGGTGTCTTTGAAATGCGTCAGGAAGGACTCGTGGAAGTGGCTAACCCGTCAGAATACATGCTGAACGGCAAACCGGAAGGCGCTTCCGGTTCTATTGTTGCCTGCTCCATTGAAGGCACACGGCCTATTCTTCTTGAAATCCAGGCGCTTGTCTGCAAAACAAGTTTCGGCCTTCCGAGAAGAACAGCAGCCGGCGCGGATCTGAACCGTGTAAATCTCCTGATGGCTGTCCTGGAAAAACGTGCCGGCCTGCCATCGTCTTCCTGTGACGCATATATCAATATTGCCGGGGGCATCCGCATGAATGAGCCCGCAATCGATTTGGGGATCGTGCTGGCCATCGTGTCCAGCTACAAAGAAATTCCCATATCTGAGAAAACCATCTGTTTCGGGGAAGTCGGCCTGAGCGGAGAAGTCCGGGCCGTAACCATGACAAAACAGCGGATTCAGGAAGCAAAAAAGCTCGGTTTTGAGGTATGTATCATTCCGAAAGTATCCCTGACCAGAGAAGTCATGACAGAGGGAATCAGGCTGATCGGCGTGTCAAACGTCAGAGAAGCAATCTCCGAAATTCTTCCCCGGTAACGCGTGGAAAAGGGGGCTGTAAAAAAACTCAAAAAAAGTTGAAAAATGTTGTTGACATTGCCTTGATGAGGTGGTATTATAAATGAGCTGTCGCAAGAGAGCAC
>CAMNOU010000020.1 GCA_946546945.1 uncultured Lachnospiraceae bacterium | reverse complement strand
TTCGTATCTTGGAGCCTCTCTAATCTATTTCAACTCACAGTAACTTTACACCATCCTGTCTTCTGTTCTATCTTGCTATTTCAAGTACAGACGAGTAAAATAGAAACATAATTTATGCTAAGCGCAGATAGGGCTGCAATGTGTGAGAGGAACAGCATGGAAACGAGTTCCATTTCTGTCAGTGCCGAAAGCATTTTGAAAATATGATAAACGTATGAAGATTGTTAAGCAGGATACGCGGAAAGATAAAACGAGAAGATAGAAGAGGGAACATGATGCAGGGAGACAGGGATGTGATATTTCATAACATAGACTATGAGAACTGGGACAGAAAAGAGATCTTTGATGCGTATGACGGCTTTTCCTATGGAATGAATGTGGAGCTGGATATGACAGAGCTGTACGCCTATATGAAGCGGACAGCCCGCAAGTTCTATCCGCTGATCTGCTGGACGATCACCTGTACGGTAAATAAGGAACCGGATTATCGCATCGTCATGCGAAACGGGGAGCTCGGCTGGTTCGATCACCTCAATACCAGCTATACCCTTCGACGTGCAGCGAAGCCGCATCTTTTCACCCATATGGTGACAGAATACGATACGGATATTGATGTTTATTACGATCGGTTTTTAAGTGATAAAGCGATGGCGGAGGCGGAGGACCGGCTCTATTATTTTGCCGAAATGCGGCAGGATAGTGTGGATGTGTCGGTGACACCGGATACTTCGTTTACGGCGTTGTCGATGTCTGCACCGGACGGTTTTTACAAAAAGGATCCGAAGAATGTGCGATATACACCATTTACAACAGTGGGGCGTTTCTTTGAGCGGGACGGCAGGACGATACTTCCGGTATCAACGAATTTCCATCATGCTGTAAATGACGGATATCATGCGGAGAAGTTTTTCAGACTGCTTCAGCAAACACTGGATTGTTTTGCGCAATTGTGAGACAACAGACGGAGTTATTTTCTGGTTGCTCGTATCCCGTATGCCGCCAGAGATATGGTAGTCGAAATGCTCGGCATAAAACGATAACGGATGAGAAGCCTGTCAAACGGATACGGCTTCTGCTGGAAAAAGGAGGCGCCCTTTTTATGAAAATATTGGTAATCCCGGATGTTCACCTGAAACCATGGATGTTTCGGCAGGCAGCTGAGTTAATGGAAAACAGGGTCGCTGACAAGGCGGTCTGCCTCATGGACATTGCGGATGATTTTGGGAAACAATACAACATGCAGTGCTACAGGGACACGTATGATGAAGCGATACGTTTTGCGAAAAGGTTTCCAAATACACTGTGGTGTTACGGGAATCACGATGTAAGCTATTTGTGGCAAAAGAAGGAGAGCGGATACAGTCCGCTGGCTCCCAAACTGGTATGTACGAAACTAAAGGAGTTAAAAGAAGCCTTGCCGGATGAGCGTCAGCTGGCATATATTCACAGGATCGATCACGTTCTCTTTATGCATGGAGGTCTGTCGGAGGCTTTTGTCAGAAAACATCTGTCGGCCGGAGCGTATGAGCATACAGACAGAGTAATCAGGAAGATTAATGAATTTGGTCCCGAACAAATATGGGATCCGGTTCTGTCGCCGATCTGGTTCCGACCGCAGTGGTGGGTCACAAGAGAAGAAATGTATCTTCCGGATCAGTATCTGCAAGTGGTAGGGCACACACCCATGAAACATATAGAACAGACTTTTGACTGCCTGATTTCCTGCGATGTTTTCTCTACAGAAACTGATGGAACGCAGTATGGTTCGGAAGAGTTCCTTCTTTTGGATACTGAAACATGGGACTGGCGCGGCGTGAAAGGAAACAGCGAATATAAGACAGACTGAGCCAGACTGGATCAATCATTATGAGAGGAAGAAAAAACATGAGGGAAGATATACTGCGTGCAGGAGAGAAAATAATGCCCCGTCCTACCGTTTTCCAGACCGGGGTCAGAGGAAAGGAAAATGATGGAAAGATTCTGTATGAACGCCTGAAAAAAGTCAAAGATCCCGGTGTTTACTGTGTCTTTTCTTCGCAGGCCGATGCCCTGTATTATGACAGAGATGCCGCTTTCGACGAAGCCAGTGTTTATATTTCAGAAGACGCTATGGTGACGGCGCTTGTCTGCGCAATCAAAGAAAATGGTGATGGAGAAGTGTCCTGTCCTGACCTTTCCAGTGCCGAAAAGCGGGTTGTGATTTATGATCTGGAGAGGCTGCCTTTGAGTGACAGGCGGGCGACACTGGAAGAGATAGCGAAACTGGCTTTTCGCTGGCAGAAGGACAATCCTAAGCTGCAGTATTTCCTGCTTACCGGGGATTTGGAGCAGGCAGGATTCTTCACAGACATGGGAGCAGTCCGGGTGCCCGATGATTTCTAAAGCGTATCTTTTAAAAAAAGTTTTATATCCATGCAATAAAACCCCCTTCTTTTGCATTATCTTATTAGATAAACAAAAGAAAGGGGGAATTTTATTTGGCACAGACAGTTTTTAATCGTATTGAGAAGAAGTACCTGATGCCGGATTATATTTTTGAAGAGCTGATGACCCGGCTGAAACCGTACATGCAGATTGATGAATATGGCAAACACACGATCTGCAATATCTATTATGATACTCCGGACTACGATCTGATTCGCAAGTCCATCGAAAAACCAAAGTATAAGGAGAAGCTGCGGCTTCGCAGTTACGGCATTCCGACACTGGATTCGACGGTTTTTCTGGAGATTAAAAAGAAGTATAAGAAAGTGGTGAACAAGCGGAGGATCCAGCTGACGCTGCAGGAGGCCTATGATTATCTTGAGAAAGGGATCCGCCCGGATCAGGAGTGTCAGATCCTTCGGGAGCTTGATTTTTTCCTGCAGAGGTATCAGCTGGAAAAAGGACTGTATCTGGCCTATGACCGGATTGCATTGTTTGGCAGGGAGGATCCGGAGTTTCGTGTCACCTTTGACTGCGCGATCCGCAGCCGCCATATTGAGATGGGACTGGAGCAGGGAGACGCGGGAATCCGGCTGCTGCCGGAGGGGTATTACCTGATGGAGAGCAAGGTGATGGGAGCGACGCCTCTCTGGTTTACGGAGATCCTGTCGGATCTTTGCATCTATCCGGTATCCTTTTCCAAATACGGGAACTTTTATAAAAGAGAGCATGACGCATGGGATTTTGACAGCATGATCTGTCATCTGGCTGAAAACTGGGAGAGCAAAAGGAGGAAAGAGATATGTTGAACAGCATTTTTCACATAGGAAGCTTTGAAATACAGAATGTACTGATGATACTGGCCATGGCGCTGGTGCTTGGTATTGTCATTGCTCTGATTTACCGGACATCAGGATCCCGCATGGGAAGTTTTACCATCATTCTGGCGATTCTGCCGGTCCTGGTTTCGGCGATCATCATGATCGTAAACGGGAATCTCGGAACATCAGTGGCGATTCTTGGAGCCTTCGGACTGGTGCGGTTTCGAAGCGCACCGGGTTCGGCCAGGGAGATTGGTTTTCTGTTTTTTGCGCTGGCGGTCGGGCTGGCTTCCGGTATGGGATACCTTTCGGTGGCGGCGATTATCACGGCTACAGCCGGGCTGGCGATTCTGATTCTGGAACGCCTGAATTTCGGAACAGTGGTGACAAAGGAGCGGGAGCTTCGCATCACTATCCCGGAGGATTTAAACTACAACGGCATTTTTGATGATCTTTTCCTTGCATATACCAGACACATTTATCTGGAGAGGGTGCGCACCACCAATATGGGCACCATGTATGAGCTTTCCTACCGCCTGGAGATGCGCGATCCGGAGAAGGAAAAGGAATTCATCGACGAACTGCGCTGCAGGAACGGAAATCTTTCGATTATTCTGGGGCTTGTTCAGACGGATAAGAATGTTCTATAATCGAAGAAAACACGGATAAAGGAAGACGATAGCAGACGATAGAAGAAAGTCCCCGCAAGGATGGCGGTAAGGTCATCGGGAAGAGAGGATAATATGCTGGTATTTGCTGATGTGGCTGTCGGTCAGCCAACAAAAAAAGAAGATCTTCTGATCGATGAAACCCTGTTTACCCGCATTGCGGCCGGGAAGAAGGATGCATTTTGTGAATTATATGAATTGTCAAAAGGACCTGTCTATGCATTTGCGCTGTCGCTTCTTCATAAAAGAGAAGATGCGGAAGATGCGATGCAGGACACTTTTCTGAAAATCCGAAGCGCAGCCCATCTGTATGTTCCGCAGGGAAAGCCGATGGCGTGGATCATTACCATCACAAAAAATATCTGTCTGATGAAATTCAGGCAGCAGGCGCACAGGTCAGAAGTTTCAACAGAGGAAACATACAAAGATTACGGATTTGAACAGATTGAAAACCTGGAAGACCGCGTTGTGCTGGAAAGCGCACTGCGCGTATTGTCACAGGAGGAGAGTCAGATTATTATGCTGCACGCGGTAACGGGGCTGAAGCACAGAGAGATCGCGGAACTGTTTCAGCTGTCTCTGTCAACGGTCCTTTCAAAGTATAACCGCGGACTGCGCAAACTTCGGGAAGAACTGGAGGGAAAGCTATGAATATCAGAATGAAAGAAGATATTGAGCGGCATATCAGAAGCGCGGTATCTGACCTTGTGCCGGACCGGGCAGAGCAGATCTGGGAACAGCCGGTGAAGAAAGCCGTCGGTGATGAATGGTTCCTGGAGGGGACGTCAAAGAAGAAGAGCAGAGTCAGTCCGCGTCACTTAGCGGTCGCTGTGGCAGCCTGCCTCGTGATCTGCTTCTTAAGTCTGTTCCCGGCGAACTTCTTTACAGCCGCGACGGTTTATCTGGATGTAAATCCCAGTGTTTCCATCCGCGTGAATGAGCGCAATAAGGTCATTGACGCAAAGGCCAATAATCCGGATGGAGAGGTTATACTGGAGGATATGAAACTGAAGCACACGGATCTGGACATCGCCGTGAACGCGATTCTGGGCTCAATGGTGAAGCACGGGTATCTGAATGAGGCACAGAATATGATTCTGCTGTCCGTGGACGGCAAGGATGAAAAGAGAGCGGAGGAACTGCGGATTCATCTGACCGATGATATCAACAGTTATGTCACTTCGATTCTGGGAGCTGGCTCGATCCTGAATCAGAGTATACCGGAAGATGATGACCTGGAGGATCTGGCCGAACACTATGGAATCACACCGGGAAAAGCATGGCTTCTGAAAAAGCTGATTGCAGAAAACCCGGATCTCAGATACTCTGATCTGGCGGGGCTGCCGATGAACGAACTCGCAAAGCTTCTTCGGAGCAAGGGAGTCGATCTGAGAAATTATGTAAACTACAGCGGCAGATGGGAGTATGATGACGACGATGAACTGACAGACGATGATGATGACGATGATGAAACGGAGAAGGCTTCAGGGGGAACATCCCTGACCCCGCAGACATCCGGCGGGACAGGCGCTTACAGCGACGATGATGATCCGGAAGACAATGACTGGGATCCGGGAGACGATGATGACCGGTATGACAGTCTGGATGATGACGGTCCCGATTACGAAGACAATGATTATGACGATGTGCCCGAAGCGGACGAAGAGAGCGATGATTACGATGACGATGAGGACTGACCGGGCCAGGAGGGAACTCGTACTGAAAACTTATGCTTGCCATTCCCGGAGCAGGAGGATAAGATAGTCTTATGACAAACTTTGGGGAGGTAAATCCAGATGGGAACCTATCTGAACCCGGGAAACAATGGATTCAGGGATATCATCAACGGACCATATGTAGATAAAACAGGCCTGATTCGTCTGATCAACCGGACGATTGGGACAAAGCAGAAGCTGACCTGTGTCAGCCGTCCGCGTCGGTTCGGGAAATCCTATGCGGCGCAGATGCTTTGCGCTTATTATGATAAGAAGTGTGATTCCGCTGCTTTGTTTGCTCCGTATGAGATTGCAGATGACGAGGCTGGCAGACGCCATATGAATCAATATGATGTCATTTATGTGGATATGGCTTATTTAAAACCATTCACGGATGGATATAAAAATATTCCGGAGTATCTGAGCCAAAAGATAAGTGAAGAACTGAAAGCAGAGTATCCTTCTCTTCGTCTCAGCAATGAATTGCCTACTACGCTGATCAATGCAGCAGAACTGAGCGGAAATCAGTTTGTAATGATTATCGATGAATGGGATGCGCCGATTCGTGAGGAGTCCTCAAAAGAAAAAGAATATCTGGAGTTTTTGCGTACTCTTTTTAAAAGCGGCCAGAATGTTTCGCGAATTTTTGCGGCTGTGTATATGACGGGGATTCTTCCTATAAAAAAGGATGGTTCGCAGTCGGCAATTTCTGATTTTCAGGAATATACGATGGTAGAGCCGTCAGAATATGCGGAATATGTCGGATTTACCGGGAACGAGGTCAGAGAACTCTGCGAGGAATACCATGCAGATTATGAAAAAATGAAGCTCTGGTACGATGGCTATCATCTGGAGGGCGTCGGCTCTGTCTATAATCCGAATTCTGTGATGAAAGCAGTTCAGAGAAAGAAGTTCAGGTCGTATTGGACACAGACATCAGCAGTGGAAAGCCTGATGGGATATATCGGGAGAGATGAAGAAGGCCTTGGAAAAACAATTGCTGAGCTTCTTGGAGGCACAGCGGTTCAGGTTGATCCGAATGGATTTGCGAATGATCTGGTGACCTTTAAAGACAAGGACGATGTTTTGACTCTGCTCATCCATCTGGGATATTTAGCTTATGATGAGGAGGATGGAACTGCCGTTATTCCAAATGAGGAGATTCGTCTGGAATTTTCAAAAGCAATTCGTACGGTAAAAAACAGTGAGACCCTGCGGCGGGTACAGGAGAGCGATCAGCTGATCTGGGATACGGTTCATCAAAATGCGGATGCGGTTGCGATTCAGATAGAAAAGATACATAGAGAAGAAACCGCGCCGCTGCATTACAATAGAGAAGACAGTCTGCGAAGTGTCATTAAACTGGCGTATTTCAGTTATAAAGATTATTATATCAAGATGGAGGAACTGTCATCCGGTGACGGATATGCGGATATCCTGTATCTGCCCAAACCAAAGTCCGGATACCCTGCCCTGATTATTGAACTAAAATGGAATCGGTCTGCCGGAGGAGCAATTGCACAGATCAGAGAGAAACACTATCCGGAGGTACTGAAAGATTATGGAAGCGAAATCCTGCTTGTCGGAATCAGTTATGATCCGAAGACAAGGAAGCACAGCTGTCTGATTGAAAGGGCATAGTGCCGCTTTTGCATAAATCCTCCTGAAAAATGCATTGATTTTACCGTACCGAATTCAAGTCTCGCAAGCGAGACTTGATCAGGCGGGAGCCGGGGCTCCCGCCTGATTTGCGGCTGACGGAAAAACGCGCCTGGTGTTGTCTAAAGGGAGAATAGCACCCAAGGCAGCCGACGATTGGGGCCGTGTACATGTATCAGAGGCGCATTTTTGGATTGTATCAAAAAAAATACAATAAAATTTTTAAAATCTCGAAAAAGAACTTGCATTAAATGAAGATTTCATCTATACTGATTTTTGCTGTGGCATGATAGCTGTGAAGCGTGAGGTTGCTGCCTGGCCGAGAGGCCTGTGCAGGTTTTCCGTGGAGCGAATGTCAAGTTAGGAAACTGACGACAAGTCACTGTACGTAACTGAAGCCGAGAGGCCGAAACAACGTGTGAGAATCATGATGAAACACACGGGAGAGTGTACAGTCACCGCTTGTCGTACTAATCAAAAGTGCGAAAAGGAGGCGACTTTTTTTATGGCAAATCAAGTCATGAGAATCATTCTGAAAGCGTATGATCACGAGATGGTGGATGCATCCGCTAAGAAAATCATCGAAACTGCAAAGAAAAACGGATCACAGGTGAGCGGACCGGTACCCCTTCCTACAAAGAAAGAGGTTGTAACGATCTTAAGAGCCGTTCATAAGTACAAAGATTCCCGTGAGCAGTTCGAGCAGAGAACTCACAAGAGACTGATCGACATCATCGTACCGACACAGAAGACGGTAGATGCTCTGAGCAGACTCGAGATGCCGGCAGGTGTCAGCATTGTTATTAAAATGAAATAATCATTGCCGGCATGCAGGCTTTCCGCAGAAACGCGGAAGAATCATGAACAAGGTAAAGTCCTAAAAAGGTTATATATAGAAGAAACACTTCAAGATCACCAAGTTCGTCTTTAACCCGAGTTGCAAAAACACAGGCGAACCGATAGTGTTCCACTTATATATCATCTGTTCTAGGATGAGCGCGAAAGGCGCTCCGCTGTAGAAAAAACAGGAGGTAATAAGAATGAAGAAAGCTATTTTAGCTACAAAAGTCGGAATGACTCAGATCTTCGATGCAGACGGAGTCTTAATTCCGGTCACTGTATTGCAGGCTGGTCCCTGCTGCGTTACTCAGATCAAAACAGTTGAGAACGACGGATACAGTGCGGTACAGGTAGGTTTTGCTGATAAGAAAGTAAAAGTAGTCAGCAAAGATGCTACAGGCAAAAAAGAAATCAGAAACAGACATGGTGTGAACAAACCGGAAAAAGGTCACTTTGACAAAGCAGGCGTAGTTCCGAAGAGATATGTCCGCGAGTTCAAGTTCGAGAATGCGGCTGATTACAATCTCGCAGATGAGATCAAGGCTGACATCTTCGCAGAAGGTGACAAGGTTGACGCAACAGCGATTTCCAAAGGTAAAGGTTTCCAGGGTGCGATCAAGAGATACGGACAGCACAGAGGACCGATGGCTCATGGTTCCAAGTTCCATCGTCATCAGGGTTCCAACGGCGCCTGCTCTTCCCCGAGTAAAGTATTCAAGGGAAAAGGCATGCCGGGACACATGGGCAGCGTAAAAGTTACAGTTCAGAACTTAGAGGTTGTTCGCGTGGATGCTGAAAACAACATTCTTTTAATCAAAGGATCCGTACCGGGACCTAAGAAATCTTTAGTTACGATCAAGGAATCCGTTAAGGCTTAATTGATCAGGAAAGGAGGACACACAGATGGCTAACGTATCTGTTTATAATATGGAAGGCAACGAAGTCGGCTCCATGGAACTGAATGATGCGGTGTTTGGCGTAGAAGTCAACGAGCACCTTGTTCATATGGCAGTTGTACAGCAGCTTGCAAATAATCGTCAGGGAACACAGAAGGCAAAAACCCGTTCTGAAGTTTCCGGCGGCGGAAGAAAACCCTGGAGACAGAAAGGAACCGGTCATGCAAGACAGGGATCCATCAGAGCTCCGCAGTGGACCGGCGGCGGCGTCGTATTCGCTCCCGTTCCGAGAGATTACTCTTTTAAGGTAAACAAAAAAGAGAAAAGAGCAGCTTTGAAATCCGCTCTGACCAGCAGAGTACAGGATGCAAAGTTCGTAGTATTAGATGAGCTGAAACTTGACGCGATCAAGACAAAAGACTTTGTAAAAGTTCTGAACAACTTAAAGGTTTCCAAAGCGCTGGTTGTTCTGGATGACAGAGACGACGTGATCGTAAAATCCGCGGCAAACGTTCCGGATGTGAAGACAGCACTTGTTTCCGGCATGAACGTGTACGATATCCTCAAATATGATACCGTGATCACTACAAAGGCCGGCGTAGAAAAGATCGAGGAGGTATATGCATAATGGCAAACGTACAGTACTATGACGTAATCCTCAAACCGGTTGTTACAGAGAAGTCCATGAATATCATGGCTGACAAGAAATACACTTTCCTGGTTCACCCGGAAGCAAACAAGACAATGATCAAAGATGCAGTTGAGAAGATGTTTGACGGTGTGAAAGTCGCAAGCGTTAAGACAATGAACTGCGAAGGCAAGACAAAGAGACGCGGCTGGGTCTTCGGCAAGACCGCAAAGACCAAAAAGGCAATCGTTCAGCTGACTGAGGACAGCGCTGATATCGAGATTTTTGCAGGACTGTAAAAGCCGCAACCTAAGTACAGACAAGTACGATAATAAACAAATGTTTTGAAAGGAGATTTCATTATGGGAATCAAAACATATAACCCGTATACACCTTCCAGAAGAAATATGACAGGTTCTGATTTCTCTGAGATCACAAAGGATACTCCGGAGAAGTCCCTGATCGTTTCCATCCCGAAACATTCTGGTCGCAATAATCAGGGTAAGATCACTGTTCGTCATCATGGCGGCGGTGCTAAGAAAAAATACAGAATCATTGATTTCAAGAGAAACAAAGACGGTATTCCTGCTACTGTAATCGGTATCGAGTATGATCCGAACAGATCCGCGAATATCGCACTCATCTGCTATGCAGACGGACAGAAAGCATATATCCTTGCTCCTGAAGGCCTGACAGACGGTATGAAGGTCATGAACGGCGCAGAGGCTGAGGTTCGCGTGGGCAACTGCCTGCCGCTGGAGAACATCCCGGTTGGTACACAGGTTCACAATATCGAGCTTCATCCGGGCAAGGGCGGCCAGATGGTCCGCGCAGCAGGCATGAGCGCACAGCTCATGGCAAAAGAGGGCAAGTATGCTACACTTCGTCTTCCCTCCGGCGAGATGAGAATGGTTCCGATCAACTGTCGTGCTACGATTGGTGTGATCGGTAATGGAGACCACAACCTGATCAACATCGGTAAAGCAGGACGGAAACGTCACATGGGCATCCGCCCGACAGTACGCGGTTCTGTTATGAACCCGAATGACCATCCGCATGGTGGTGGTGAAGGCAAGACCAGTATCGGTCGTCCGGGTCCTTCCACACCGTGGGGCAAGCCTGCTCTTGGTCTGAAGACCAGAAAGAAAAACAAGCAGTCTAACAAGCTGATCGTAAGAAGACGCGACGGCAGAGCGATCAAATAGGAGGTTGAAGAATGGCACGTTCATTAAAAAAAGGACCGTTTGCTGATGAGAGTTTACTGAAAAAGATTGATGCGCTGAACGCTTCCGGTGACAAGTCTGTAATCAAGACATGGTCCCGTCGTTCCACAATCTTCCCGCAGATGGTCGGACATACAATTGCAGTTCATGATGGAAGAAAACATGTGCCTGTATATATTACAGAGGATATGGTTGGACACAAACTCGGTGAGTTCGTTGCTACAAGAACCTACAGAGGACATGGAAAAGACGAGAAAAAATCAAGAGTAAGATAATTTAGTAAAGGAGGTTACTATCCATGGCAAAAGGACATAGATCACAGATCAAACGTGAGAGAAATGCTCAAAAAGATACCAGACCTTCAGCAAAGTTATCTTATGCTAGAATGTCGGTACAGAAAGCTTGTTTTGTACTGGATGCAATCCGCGGAAAAGATGTGAAGACCGCACTTGCAATCGTAATGTACAATCCCAGATACGCATCCAGCGTAATTGAGAAATTATTAAAATCCGCTATCGCAAACGCTGAGAACAACAACGGAATGAACATTGATAATCTTTATGTAGAGGAGTGTTACGCAAACAAAGGACCTACAATGAAGAGAGTTCGTCCGAGAGCACAGGGCCGAGCTTACAGAATCGAGAAGAGAATGAGCCACATTACAATTGTGCTTAACGAAAGGTAGGAGGTAAAACATGGGACAGAAAGTGAATCCTCATGGCTTAAGAGTCGGTGTTATCAAAGACTGGAGTTCTAAATGGTATGCGGAAGGCGACTTTGCAGATCTCCTGGTCGAAGATTATAATATCAGAAAATTTTTAAAGAAAAAATTATACAGCGCAGGTATCGCAAACATCGATATCGAGAGAGCATCTGACCGTGTAAAAGTGATCGTTTACACAGCGAAGCCGGGTGTTGTAATCGGTAAAGGCGGTGCCGAGATCGAGAAAGTTAAAAAAGAGCTTCAGAAATTAACAGACAAGAAGCTGATCGTTGATATCAAAGAAGTAAAGAGACCGGATAAGGATGCTCAGCTTGTTGCAGAGAACATTGCTGCACAGCTTGAGAACCGTGTTTCCTTCCGCCGCGCTATGAAGTCCTGCATGAGCAGAACCATGAAGTCCGGCGCTCTGGGAATCAAAGCTTCTGTTTCCGGACGTCTTGGTGGTGCTGATATGGCCCGTACAGAGTTCTACAGCGAGGGAACCATTCCTCTTCAGACTCTGCGCGCAGATATCGATTATGGTTTTGCAGAAGCTGATACTACCTACGGTAAAGTAGGCGTGAAAGTATGGATCTATAAAGGTGAAGTACTTCCGAAAAAGGCAAAGGAAGGGAGCGATAAATAATGTTAATGCCAAAAAGAGTCAAAAGACGTAAACAGTTCCGTGGTTCTATGGCCGGTAAAGCGTTAAGAGGCAATAAAATCACAAATGGTGAATACGGTATCGTTGCCCTTGAGCCCTGCTGGATCAAATCCAATCAGATTGAGGCAGCCCGTATCGCCATGACCCGTTACATCAAACGTGGCGGTAAAGTATGGATCAAGATTTTCCCGGACAAACCGGTAACAGCAAAACCTGCTGAGACCCGTATGGGTTCCGGTAAAGGTTCTTTGGAATATTGGGTAGCTGTAGTAAAGCCAGGTCGTGTACTGTTTGAAATCTCTGGCGTGTCTGAAGAAATTGCTCGCGAAGCACTTCGTCTTGCTACACACAAATTGCCGTGCAAGTGCAAGATCGTTTCCCGTGCAGACTTAGAAGGCGGTGAATAGAATGAAATCCAGTAAATATTTAGAAGAATTAAGAACACAGAGCGCTGCAGAGCTGCAGAATCAGCTTGTAGCTGCAAAGAAAGAACTTTTCAATCTCAGATTCCAGAATGCTACAAATCAGTTGGAAAATACCGGAAGACTGAAAGAAGTCAGAAAGAATATTGCCAGAATTCAGACTGTTATCGCTGAGAAAGCTGAATAATTTTCCTGGCAGACCATGAAAGGAGAATTCCCGTGGAAGAAAGAAATCTTAGAAAAACACGTGTCGGTAAAGTGGTAAGCGATAAGATGGACAAAACGATCGTAGTTGCAGTTGAGGACAACGTAAGACATCCGCTTTACAATAAAATCGTTAAAAGAACTTATAAATTAAAAGCTCATGACGAGAACAACGAATGCGGCGTTGGCGATAAGGTCAGAGTGATGGAGACAAGACCGTTATCCAAAGAGAAAAGATGGAGACTTGTCGAGATTATGGAAAAAGCTAAATAAGAAGGAGGCTTTTAGTATGATTCAGCAGGAAAGCAGACTGAAAGTAGCTGATAACACTGGCGCAAAAGAGTTGCTTTGCATTCGTGTTATGGGTGGATCTACAAGAAGATATGCGAACATTGGTGATATAATTGTTGCTACGGTAAAAGATGCAACACCAGGCGGAGTTGTCAAAAAAGGCGATGTCGTTAAGGCAGTTGTTGTTCGTACAAAAAAGGGTGCACGCCGTAAAGACGGTTCTTATATCAAATTTGATGAGAATGCCGCTGTTATTATCAGAGATGATAAGACCCCGAGAGGAACTCGTATTTTTGGACCGGTTGCCAGAGAGCTGCGTGAGAAGCAGTTTATGAGAATTGTGTCTCTTGCTCCGGAAGTATTATAGGAGGTACCGACTGATGCTTAAAATTAAAAAAGGTGATACCGTCAAAGTGATTGCCGGAAAAGATAAAGATAAAGAAGGCAAAGTAATCGCTGTTGACGCAAAGAATAATAAAGTGACTGTTGAAGGCGTCAACATGGTTACAAAGCATACAAAACCGAGTATGGCAAACCAGGCGGGCGGAATCGTTCAGCAGGAAGCTCCGATCGATATTTCTAACGTAATGTATGTTCATAAAGGAACAGCAACCAGAGTTGGTTTCAAGATGGACGGAGATAAAAAAGTGCGTGTGGCAAAATCCACAGGCGAAGTAATTGATTAATCAGGGAAGGGAGGTCCATCAGAATGAGCAGACTTAAGGATATTTACCAGAATGAGATCGTAGATGCTATGATCAAAAAATTCGGATATAAAAATATAATGGAAGTGCCGAAACTCGAGAAAGTAGTTGTCAATATGGGTGTTGGCGAAGCGAAAGATAACGCAAAGCTTCTGGAATCTGCAATGCATGATATGGAAATCATCACAGGTCAGAAACCGGTTGCTACAAAAGCGAAAAACTCTATCGCGAACTTCAAAATCAGAGAAGGCATGGCAATTGGATGTAAAGTTACCTTACGCGGAGAGAAAATGTATGAGTTCGTTGATCGCCTGATCAACCTTGCGCTTCCCCGTGTACGTGACTTCCGCGGTGTAAACCCGAATGCATTCGACGGCAGAGGAAACTATGCGCTTGGTATCAAAGAGCAGCTGATCTTCCCTGAGATCGAATACGATAAGGTCGACAAAGTCAGAGGAATGGATGTCATTTTTGTTACTACAGCAAAGACAGATGAAGAAGCCCGTGAATTACTGACACAGTTCAATATGCCGTTTGCGAAATAATACAGGAGGGAATTTTCAATGGCTAAAAAATCTATGAAAATAAAACAGCAGCGCAAGCAAAAATTCTCTACCAGAGAATATACCCGCTGTAGAATCTGCGGTCGTCCGCATTCTGTACTGAAGAAATATGGCATCTGCAGAGTTTGCTTCCGTGAACTGGCTTACAAGGGCGAGATTCCGGGTGTAAAGAAAGCAAGCTGGTAGGCCGAACATCCCATAGAAAAGCTCAGAGGACAGGAACTGTGAGCTGGAGTTGGAGTAAATGAAATAGGAGGACCCCATATCATGATGACAAGTGATCCGATTGCAGATATGCTTACAAGAATCCGTAACGCTAACACTGCAAAACATGATACAGTAGATATCCCTTCATCCAAAATGAAAGCTGCCATCGCAGAAATCTTATACAATGAAGGATATATTGAGAAATACGATATCGTTGAAGACGGTAATTTTAAAACAATTCGCGTTACATTAAAATACGGCGCAGATAAGAACGAGAAAATCATTACAGGTATCAAGAGAATCTCAAAACCCGGTCTGAGAGTATATGCCGGCAAGAATGAGATCCCGAGAGTACTTGGCGGTCTGGGAATTGCAATCCTTTCCACGAACCAGGGCGTTATTACAGACAAAGAGGCCAGAAGACTTCAGGTCGGCGGCGAAGTATTAGCATTTGTCTGGTAGTCCGGAAGCACTTAGTGAATGCAAACCCTTAGACAGGGAACTATGGTAAAATTAACGACAAATATATAGGAGGTACGGGCATGTCACGTATAGGAAGAATGCCAATCGCGATTCCGGACGGAGTAACCGTAACGATCGCAGAAAATAATCATGTGACTGTAAAAGGTCCCAAGGGAACACTCGAGAGAGTTCTCCCCGCAGAGATGGAGATCAAACAGGAAGGTTCTGAAGTAATTGTAAGCAGACCGAATGATCTGAAAAAAATGAAATCCTTACATGGATTAACCAGAACTCTGATCAACAATATGGTAATTGGTGTTACAGCTGGTTATGAGAAGACTCTGGAGGTCAACGGTGTTGGATACAGAGCTTCCAAATCCGGAAATAAGCTGACACTGAATCTTGGATATTCTCATCCGGTAGAGATGATCGATCCGGATGGACTTGAGTCCGTTGTAGACGGAAACAAGATTATTATTAAGGGTATTGATAAGGAAAAAGTCGGCCAGTACGCATCGGAAATCAGAGACAAGAGAAGACCGGAGCCGTATAAGGGCAAGGGTATCAAGTATGCTGATGAGACGATCAGACGTAAAGTCGGTAAGACTGGTAAGAAATAATTGGAGGTGTGACAGATAATGGTTAGTAAGAAATCAAGAGTTGAGGCTCGTGTAAAAAAACACAGAAGAGTACGTAATCATCTTGCAGGAACTGCTGATAGACCGCGTTTAGCTGTTTACAGAAGTAATAATCATATGTACGCCCAGATTATTGACGATGATGCTCATAATACTCTTTGTGCCGCTTCTACATTAGATAAAGAAGTAAAAGACGCTTTGGAGAAGACCAATAATGTTGAAGCAGCTGCTGCTGTTGGTACCGCAATCGCTAAGAAAGCATTGGAAAAAGGAATCACCACAGTTGTATTTGACAGAGGCGGTTTTATCTATCAGGGTAAAGTTCAGGCATTAGCTGATGCAGCACGTGAAGCTGGATTAGACTTTTAACAAGGAGGAAAAACGACGATGAAACGAGTAATAATTGATCCGAGTCAGTTGGAATTAGAAGAAAAAGTCGTATCGATCAAGCGTGTAACGAAAGTTGTTAAAGGCGGACGTAACATGCGTTTTACAGCTTTAGTTGTTGTCGGTGACCGTAATGGCCATGTAGGTGCCGGATTAGGAAAAGCAACCGAAATTCCCGAAGCGATCCGCAAAGGAAAAGAGGATGCTATGAAGAGACTCATCGAGGTGAAACTTGACGAGAACAACAGTATTACACATGATACAACTGGTAAACATACAGGCGCATCTGTATTGTTAAAGAAATCTCCGGAAGGTACCGGTGTTATTGCCGGAGGTCCGGCACGTAATGTGTGCGAACTTGCAGGCATCAAGAACATCCGTACAAAATCTCTGGGTTCCAACAATAAACAGAATGTTGTACTTGCAACAATCAACGCACTCAGCCAGTTGAAATCCCCGGAAGAAGTAGCTAGACTTCGCGGTAAATCTGTAGAAGAGATACTTGATTAAGGAGGGTATGACAAATGGCAGATAAGTTAAAAATCACACTTGTGAAATCCACGATCGGTGCTGTTCCCAAACACAAAAAGACAGTAGAGGCACTTGGATTGAGAAAGCTTAACAAAACAGTTGAGCTTCCCGACAATGCTGCGGTCAGAGGAATGATTCAGCAGGTAAGACATTTAGTAAAAGTTGAAGAAATCTAGTGAGAAGGAGGTGTCATGATGGAATTATCAAACTTAAGACCGGCAGAAGGCTCTAAACAGAGCGATAACTTCAGAAGAGGCCGCGGACACGGATCCGGAAATGGTAAAACGGCAGGTAAGGGCCATAAAGGTCAGAAGGCTCGTTCAGGAGCACCGAGACCGGGATTTGAAGGTGGCCAGATGCCTTTATACAGACGTATCCCGAAGAGAGGCTTTACATGCAGAAATTCTAAGGATATCGTTGCAGTTAATATTTCATCCCTGGAAGCTTTTGAAAACGATACAGTCGTTACGATCGATGCTCTGATCGAGACAGGAATCATTAAAAAACCTGGAGATGGTGTGAAGATTCTTGGCAATGGAGCTCTTACAAAGAAACTTACTGTACAGGCAAACGCTTTCAGTGGTTCTGCAAAAGAAAAAATTGAAGCACTGGGCGGAAAAGCAGAGGTGATCTAATGCTTGAAACAGTCCGCAATGCGTTTAAGATCAAAGAGATAAGAAACCGTATTATCTATACGCTTCTTATGTTGGTTGTAGTACGTATCGGCTCTCAGCTTCCGATCCCCGGCTTGAATGGAGAATTCTTTTCACAGTGGTTCTCTGAAAATGCAGGTAATTCGTTTGGATTTTTCGATGCGGTAACAGGTGGTTCTTTCGAGAACATGTCTGTTTTCGCATTGAATATTACCCCGTATATTACTTCATCCATCATCATTCAGCTTCTGACAATAGCGATTCCCAAGCTGGAAGAGCTGCAGAAAGATGGAGAAGAAGGAAGAAAGAAACTGACAGCTATTACGAGATATCTCACCATCGGTCTTGCGATCATGGAATCCCTTGCCATGTCTATTGCATTTGGCAGACAGGGACTGATGAACGAGTTCAATGCCATGAATGTAATCATGACAGTGATTACACTGACAGCAGGAAGTGCTGCCATCATGTGGATCGGTGAGCGAATAACAGAACGCGGAGTAGGAAATGGAATCTCCATCGTCCTGACAATCAACATTATCTCGAGGCTTCCGTCAGATCTTACTATATTATTCGAACAGTTTGTCAAAGGAAAAGAAATTGCGACAGCAGTTCTGAACGCGGCGATCATTATTGCGATCATTATTCTGGTCGTTATTCTGGTTGTTACGCTTCAGGGCGCGGAAAGAAGAATTCCGGTTCAGTATTCCCGTAAGGTTATGGGAAGAAAACAGGTGGGAGGACAGACCTCTCATATTCCGTTGAAAGTGAATACCGCAGGCGTTATCCCGATCATCTTTGCACAGTCACTGCTGATGTTCCCTGTCATTATCACAAATCTTCTTGGAAAGACAGGCGGCACCGGTTTCTGGGGTAAACTGCTGAAGATGTTTTCACAGTCCAACTGGTTTGACTTTAATGAACCGATCAATAACATCGGATTGGTGATTTATATTGTGTTAGTGATTGCTTTTGCATATTTCTATACATCGATTACATTCAATCCTCTTGAGATCGCCAATAATATGAAAAAACAGGGCGGCTTTATTCCAGGTATCCGCCCGGGCAAGCCGACCAGCGATTATCTTACATCCGTTTTGAACTACATCATCTTTATCGGTGCTGTGGGACTTGTTATTGTAGCAATCATACCAATCTTTTTCGAAGGTGTATTCAATGCAAACCTTTCCTTCGGAGGAACTTCTCTGATCATTATCGTAGGTGTAATCATTGAGACCCTGAAGCAGATTGAGTCACAGATGCTTGTTCGGAATTATAAGGGATTTTTGAATGACTGAGATAATTGCGCCGGATTAATTGACAGATAGTAAGGAGGTACCTGGAGTACAGGTATCTCCTTCTTGTCATACAGGAGATTCTTGCGTATTTTCGATATGAAAATATTGTGCGCATCATACAAATGAAAAAAGAGTACATGAAAGAGATAAGAGAAAGGAATACAGATATGAAGATTATCATGTTGGGGGCGCCGGGTGCCGGTAAGGGGACTCAGGCAAAAATGATTGCGGATAAGTATGGGATTCCGCATATTTCTACAGGAGATATTTTCCGCGCAAATATTAAAAACGGAACAGAGCTTGGGAAAAAGGCGAAAACCTTCATGGATCAGGGCCTTCTTGTGCCGGATGAACTGACCTGTGATCTGGTTGTAGACAGAATTTCCAGGGAAGATGCGAAAGATGGATTTATTCTGGATGGATTTCCCCGGACAATACCACAGGCTGAATGCCTGACAGACGCGCTGAAGGAACGCGGCGAGTCGATGGATTATGCAGTCAATGTGGATGTGCCGGATGAAAACATCATCACAAGAATGGCCGGAAGAAGAGCCTGCTTAAATTGCGGCGCAACCTATCACATCGTCAATATTCCTACAAAGGTAGAGGGAATCTGTGACAGATGCGGTGAGAAGGTTGTTCTCAGAGCAGATGACGAACCGGAAACTGTAAAGAAACGTCTGGATGTATATCATGATCAGACACAGCCGTTGATTGAGTATTACAGCAATCAGGGAATATTAAAGACAGTAGATGGTACACAGCCGATGACAGATGTTTTTGATGCGATTGTTGCTCTTCTCGAGGCATAATGAGTAAAAGGAAATTGACGGAACGGAGGCAATTATGTCAGTATCCATAAAATCAGAGCGTGAGATCGGTCTCATGCGGGAAGCCTGCAAAATTATTGCAAAGGTACATCAGGATCTCGGAAAAGAACTGAAGCCCGGTATGTCAACGCTGGAAGTTGATCAGATGGCGGAAGAAATGATACGGAGTTTCGGGTGCATTCCGAATTTTAAAAACTACAATGGTTTCCCCGGTTCGGTGTGCATTTCAATTAATGAAGAAGTGGTACATGGTATTCCCAGTGCCGACCGGATCATACAGGAGGGAGATATCGTCAGCCTGGACATGGGCTGTATTTACAAAGGATATCATTCTGATGCGGCCAGAACACATGCAATCGGAGAAGTATCCGATGCGGCAAGACTTTTGATCGAGCGAACACGGCAAAGCTTTTTTGAAGGCATAAAATATGCCAGACAGGGGAATCATCTTCACCAGATATCCAATGCGATCAGCGACTACTGTGAGAGCTTCGGATATGGTGTGGTGAGAGATCTGGTGGGCCACGGAGTTGGTCAGAAGCTGCACGAGGATCCGCAGATCCCGAATTTCAGACAGGACAGCAGGGGCATCCGTCTGAAAAAAGGAATGACACTTGCAATAGAACCCATGGTGAACGCAGGTACCTATGAGGTCGACTGGATGGATGATGAATGGACAGTAATTGCCCGGGACCATTCCCTGTCTGCGCATTATGAGAATACGGTTCTGATCACAGATGCAGAACCGGAGATCCTGACTCTTACAGAGGAAGAGCGCGCGCAAATGACCGAAGGAAAGGAACGGCAGGTGTGAGTATGCTCGCAAAATCACTGTCAGGACATGACAAAGGGCAATATTACGTGATCGTCAGAGAGGAGAAAGAATATGTTTATCTGGCGGACGGCCGGAACAGATCTGTTCTGGCTCCCAAGAAAAAGAACAGAAAGCATATTCAGATTGTCAAAAATCTTCCGGAAGAGCTGCGGGATCTGATCACGCAGCCCCTTTCGGACACAGAGGTGAAGCGGGTGCTGAAGCTCTGGAGGAAATCACAGGATGCATGAAAAGATTAAACAGGAGGAATTTGAATGTCGAAAGCTGATGTAATTGAAGTAGAAGGCGTTGTTGTAGAAAAGCTGCCGAATGCATTTTTCAAGGTTGAGCTGGAGAATGGACACCAGGTTCTGGCTACGATCAGCGGAAATCTGCGCAGAAACTTTATCCGTATCCTTCTGGGGGATAAGGTTACACTCGAGCTCTCCCCGTATGACCTTACAAAGGGAAGAATTGTCTGGAGAGATAAATAAAAAAATTAAAAAAGTAATTGCAATCAAAAATGCTCCGTGTTATAATGCTAATTGACGCTTTGAGAAACCAAGGGAATATTCTGTTTATTTCCGGGCACATCTCAGACGTAAAAAGCCCGTAATACGGAGCTTTTTATGCTGAAAGGAAAGGAGGCTTTACTGTGAAAGTAAGATCATCAGTTAAACCAATGTGCGAAAAGTGCAAAGTTATCAAGAGAAAAGGACGTATCATGATCATTTGTGAGAATCCGAAACACAAACAGAGACAGGGTTAATTATCATTCTTATTATAGAACGATGAGAGCAGGTTGGAGCAAAGCGCTGACTGCATAATCCGTTCCTCCCCGGATGACTCTGCCACAGAGCACCGATTTGGAACAGGATCTGTTTGAATCAGAAGGGCAGCAGTATGCCTGAAGGCTGGTCGTACGTGTGCGGCTGCAGCGAAATTCCCTCTGATTTTCGCTGTTCACGGGACACGGTCAAATACTGCGCGAAACAAGAAGAGGACGTTTATGTCCGCAAAATCAATATGGAGGTGTAAACACACATGGCTCGTATCGCAGGTGTAGATTTACCAAGAGAAAAACGTGTAGAGATCGGTTTGACTTATATTTACGGTATCGGTGTTACCACATCAAACCGTCTGCTTACTGAGGCAAATGTCGATCCGAATACCCGCTGCAAAGACCTTACAGATGAAGAGGTCAAGAGAATCAGCGAGGCAATTGAGGCTGATGGAGTTATGGTAGAAGGTGACTTACGAAGAGATGTCGCTATGAATATCAAGAGACTCCAGGAGATTGGATGCTACCGTGGGATCCGTCACAGAAAAGGACTTCCGGTTCGCGGTCAGAAGACAAAGACCAACGCAAGAACGAGAAAAGGTCCGAAGAGAACTGTAGCAAACAAGAAAAAATAAGATCAGAAAGTAGGTTAGTTTAATTATGGCTAAGAAAGTTGCAAAAAAAGTAACTAAAAAGCGTGTAAGGAAAAACGTTGAACGTGGACAGGCACATATTCAGGCATCTTTCAATAACACGATCGTTACCCTGACTGACGCTGAGGGCAACGCATTATCATGGGCAAGTGCCGGTGGTCTTGGATTCAGAGGTTCAAGGAAATCTACTCCCTATGCTGCACAGATGGCGGCAGAGACTGCTACAAAGGCAGCTCTTGTTCATGGTTTAAAGACAGTTGACGTTTTTGTAAAAGGACCGGGTTCAGGAAGAGAGGCAGCGATTCGTGCTCTTTCAGCAGCAGGTCTTGACGTAACAAGTATCACAGACGTTACACCGGTACCGCACAACGGTTGCCGCCCGCCCAAACGCAGAAGAGTCTAATCAGGAGGTTAATCTAAAATGGCAGTAAATAGAGTACCTGTTCTTAAAAGATGCAGATCACTTGGCTTAGATCCGGTTTATTTAGGAATAGATAAAAAATCAAACAGACAGCTGAAAAGAACAAACAGAAAGATATCTGAATATGGTCTTCAGTTAAGAGAAAAACAGAAAGCAAAATTCATCTATGGCGTTCTGGAAAAACCTTTCCACAACTATTATGAGAAAGCCGATAAGATGAAAGGCATGACCGGTGCAAACCTTATGATCATGCTTGAGACCAGATTAGACAATGTAATCTTCCGTCTTGGTTTTGCAAGAACAAGAAGAGAGGCCAGACAGATCGTTGATCACAAGCATGTACTGGTAAACGGCAAGTGTGTAAACATTCCTTCTTACCTTGTAAAAGCAGGTGACACAATCGAAATCAGAGAGAAATCCAAAGGATCTCAGCGATACAAAGATATCCTCGAGGTAACAGGCGGACGTCTGATTCCTGAATGGCTGGAGGCTGATCAGGAGAACCTTCGCGGCGTGATCAAAGAACTCCCAACCAGAGAGATGATCGATGTGCCGGTAGATGAAATGCTTATCGTCGAGTTGTACTCCAAGTAATCATGTAAGCAAGAAGAAGTGCTGCGGATTTCAAAGAACAGTTTCTGTTTTTTGGTCCGCCCTTTGATTCATAAAATTTAACAGGAGGATTTGTAGTGTTCGATTTCGAAAAACCGAAGATTGAGATTGCTGAGATTTCAGAAGACAAAAAGTACGGCAGATTTGTCGTAGAACCGCTCGAAAGAGGTTATGGTACTACATTAGGCAATTCCCTGAGAAGAATCATGCTTTCCTCTCTGCCGGGCGCAGCAGTTAGCCAGATCAAGATCGATGGTGTGCTGCACGAGTTCAGTTCGATTCCGGGTGTGAAAGAGGATGTGACTGAGATCGTAATGAACATCAAAAATCTGGCATTAAAGAATACCAGTCCGACGAATGAGTCCAAAATTGCTTACATTGAATTTGAGGGTGAAGGTGTTGTAAAAGCCAGTGATATCCAGGTAGACCCGGATATTCAGATTATGAATCCGGATCTTGTGATTGCTCACTTAAACGGCGGTGTTGATTCCAGACTGTACATGGAACTTACCATCACAAAAGGCCGCGGATATGTCAGCGCGGACAAGAATAAGACAGAAGATACACCGATCGGAGTGATTACAGTTGATTCTGTTTACACTCCTGTCGACCGTGTCAATCTCTCCGTTGAGAATACACGTGTCGGACAGATTACAGACTATGATAAACTTACATTAGATGTTTATACGAACGGAACATTGGAGCCGGATGAGGCTGTCAGCCTTGCGGCCAAGGTCTTGAGCGAGCATCTGAATCTCTTCATTGATCTTTCTGAGAATGCGAAGACAGCTGAGGTCATGATCGAGAAAGAAGATAATGCGAAAGAAAAAGTCCTGGAGATGAACATTGACGAGCTGGAGCTGTCTGTCCGTTCCTACAACTGCCTCAAGAGAGCAGGCATCAATACTGTTGAGGAACTGACCAACAGAACAACGGACGACATGATGAAGGTTCGTAATTTGGGACGTAAGTCTTTGGAAGAAGTATTGGCAAAATTAAAAGAGCTTGGTTTGCAGCTCAATCAGGGCGAGGAGTAATCCTGCAGCAGTATCTCTTTTAATATAAGTTCAGGCGCATTTTGATGCGTTTCCGATTACTCTATGGACAGGGAACTTAAGTCCGACGTGCAGTTCTTTGTCATCCTGTGAGTGGAGGAACTTTATACGATTCATTCGTACGAGCATTCGGTGAATAAGTCCGAAAGAGCATTGCCGGATGTACCACAAAAAAGGAGGGCTATATATTATGGCAAAGTATCGTAAATTAGGAAAGACATCTGATCAGAGAAAGGCACTGATCCGTAATCAGGTAACTGCTTTACTGTACAACGGCAAGATCGTTACGACAGAAGCAAGAGCAAAGGAAGTTCGTAAAGCTGCAGAGGGGCTGATTGCCGCTGCTGTACGTGAAGCTGACAACTTTGAAGAGGTAACTGTAAAAGCAAAAGTTGCCCGCAAAGACAAAGACGGCAAGCGTGTCAAAGAAGTCGTAGACGGCAAGAGAGTAACTGTATACGATGAAGTTGACAAGACAATTAAGAAAGATCTTCCTTCCCGTCTTCACGCAAGAAGACAGATGCTGAAGGTTCTTTATCCGGTTGTTGAGACAGGTGCAAAGAAGAAAGATACCAAAAAGGTTGATCTGGTAGATAAGCTCTTCACCGAGATCGCTCCGAAGTACAAAGATCGCAACGGCGGTTACACAAGAATCGTCAAGATCGGACCCCGTAAGGGTGACGGCGCGATGACAGTTGTCCTTGAGCTGGTTTAATCCATATTGATACGATCATTTGAAAAACTGACGTACCTCACTGCAGGCGCGTCAGTTTTTTGTATTCCTATTTAGAATAATGAAATGTCAATTAGCAATTTTTCAAAGAAGAACCGGCCATTTATAATAATCTTATCAAACAAAAGAGATTGAGGAGGTTATTATGAAAACAAAGAAACAAAATGAGTTGTTTGGGTTTGGAAAGGGATGGCTTACGATTCTGTACTGTCTTCTGATGTTCTGGTTTTATGCCGGCATGGTAAATGACAGTTCAAATATCGTTGCCCCTGCCGTAGCAGAAAGACTTGGAATCCCGGCAGGTAATGTACTGAACATGGGTACTGTTGCGGCCATGGTAGGTGTTATCTTCTTCTTTATCATGGGCGCGCTGAACCGGAAGATCGGCCCGCGGTTTACATCCTTTATCTGCCTGATTCTCGGAGGAATCGGTTACTTTGGAATGGGTCATGCGGGAAGCCTTGCGCAGTATGGTGTTTCCCTTTGCGTCTGTACCATCGGATGTATGAGCGCAGGTTATATTGCAGGCGGCGCCTTTGTCGCACAGTGGTTCCCGAAGAAGAAAGGTATCGTCATGGGATATACGACGATGGGACACAATATGGCGACTGGTTTCTTTGTTCCGCTGATCACTCTTCTTGTTACAAAATTGGGAGTTTCCAACGCGGTTGTACTGCCTTCGATCCTTGTTATTATCCTTGCAATTGCAGGAGTCGTATTTATGAGAAATACTCCTCAGGAGCGGGGAATCAATCCGGATAATGTATCTGACGAGGTCTACAAGGCAGAATACTTCAATGATGAGGTCGATGATGACGGCGGCTGGACATTAAAACGCCTGTTTTCCAGAAGGACATTCTGGCTGGTTGCAGTAGCATCCGGCGGATTCCAGTTTGTATCAACCGTCATTATCACACAGCTTGTTGTACGTAATATGCAGGTTGGATTTACACAGGGACAGGCCGTAGGAATCATGACGATCCTTGCCTTTGCGGGTATCCTCGGTTCCTGGATCATCGGAGCGCTCGATCAGAAGATCGGCACGAAGAAAACCATGATCTTCTTCGGTATCTGGTACGCGGCAGCACTGCTTCTTGAGGTGACTGAGATCCGGTTCCTGGTAATCATCTTCCTGATCATGTTCGCTCTCGCACTCGGCGGATCCGCAAACTTTACGACATCTCTTCCGGCTGCGGTATTCGGACGGCATGGATTTAAGAAGGTGAACAGCGTACTGTTCCCGATTCAGGCTCTGGTTTCCTCTTTCGGATTCCTTGTGAACGGAACTGTTTTAAATAAGACCGGCAGCCTGAGAATGTCCTATGTGATTGCGGCGATTGCGTCCATCGTAGTCGTTGTACTGGTTCTCTTTATCGATGAGCACAAATACAATCGTGACTTTATGTCTGAAGCAGATGCAGAGCGTTTTACACAGGAACTGGAGCGTTCCTGATCACGTATCAAAGTGAATTTTATGAATGTGTAGTTTAAAACCACATTGCAGGAGGGAAAGAACATGAGCTTAACAGCGAGAGAGAATATTTTGCGGGCGTATCACCATGAACTGCCTGAATATGTACCGAATGGCTATACCGATATTGATATCTGTGACTCCTTCGGAGAGAGATATTTCGGAGAAGGAACCGGAAAGGACTGGTTCGGCGTGGACTGGACCTATACGCCTGAGCTTCGTTCGCAGACACCCACACCCGGACAGGAGCTTCTGGAAGATCTGGAAGACTGGCAGGATACGGTGAAGCTGCCGGATCTGGACAGCTATGACTGGGAGGCGATTGCCGCGGAGGCAACGAAAAACTGGGACCGCGAGAACAAGGTTTCTCTGTGCATGCTTCTGGAAGGACCTTTTGAGAGAATGTCCAGCCTCATGGGCTTTGAGAATGCCGCATGTGCATTTTATGAGACCCCGGATGAAGTGCATGAGCTGTTTGAAGCAATTACGGAGCACAAATGCAAATATATCCGTATTCTGAAGAAGTATTTCAATTTCGATATTATTGCTTTCCATGATGACTGGGGCGATAACAAGAATATGTTTTTTGATATGGATATGTGGAGAGAGTTCATCAAGCCCTGTATTCAGAAGGTGATCGATGTGACACACGAGGAAGGAATGATTTTTGAGATGCATTCCTGCGGATATATCTATCCGACGATCGAGGATCTGATCGCGATGGGGATTGATTCCATCCAGCCTCTCCAGTACTGCAATCCGGTCGCTGAGATCAAGGAAAAGTATGGAGACAAGATCCTTTTAAGCGGTGCGATCAACTCGCAGGGCGTGCTGGAGCAGCCCAACGCTACGGATCAGGAGATTCGTGCGGAGATCGACAGGGCCTTGGATGAGATGGCCCCGGGCGGAGCCTACGTTGCATTGGTTCCGATCATTGATCCGCATGTGGCAGAAGTCGTCATCGATGAGATCACAGAGTACGGAAAAGATTTCTATAAAAAAGCGGTTTGATTTTACACATCTAACTTTATGCAGTGTGTTATAATGGAATCATGATATACAGCATGAATGGGGGAGCAGTATGCATAATGTAGATGTGAGAAACGTCAGTGTCGGACAGATTATGTATTTTGTAAAAGTGGCTGAGACGATGAACGTGACGATGACGGCGGAATATTTTCATTTGACACAGCCGGCTCTAAGCAAAAAGCTGGCCAGTCTGGAACAGCAGCTTGATCTGCAGCTTTTTATCCGGACGAACCGGATCGCGTCACTGACGCCGGCTGGAAAATACTTATATGAGAAGTGGAAATACCTGGTCAGCCATATCGAAGAGAATATTCAGCAGGCTCATGTACTGCAGACAGGGAAAAGTCAGAGCCTGGTGGTCGCCTGTATGGATTCTTACCGCCCGGATTGCTTCCTGCTTCCGCTTGTCCGAACCTTTCAGCAGAAGCATCCGGAAGTCAATCTGAGGATCGAAACGGATTCTGTGCCGGTGATCCGGAATCTTCTGCAGAGAGGAGAAGCGGATGTGATCTTTTCCATCATGTACGACTTTGAAGAGCGCGACATGGAACAGGTCACCTGCCGGTATCTGGGCAGAACGACACATTGTGCGTGCATGAAAAACACAAATCCCCTCGCGAAGAAGGAAACTCTGACGGTCGGGGATTTGAAATGGTCTGATTTTATCTGCCTTTCGCCTTATACTTTGCCGGAATACGTCCGGATGCTGCACCGGCTCTGTGAACCCTTCGGGTTTGTGCCGAATATTTCCAGCTATGTGTCATCCGCAAGTTCGCTGACGATGAATATCCGCAATGATAACGAGATTTTTATCTGTGATAAGTATTATGCGGATGGAAATCCGGGTGCTCATGTTCTGATTCCGATTCAGGATACCGAAAGCAGTATTGTGGCAGCCTGGCGAAAGGATAACCCGAAAAAGTATCTGCATACTTTTATTGAGCAGGTGGAGTCCTTTTTTATGTCATAGCAAATTGAGATTTCCTATGACATAAAAAACGCTCCGCTTAGGATCTACAGCATGGAGAGGTCGAGTCCTTCGAACCCTTCCAGGAGACTTGCGGCAATTCCTGTGATGATCTCGAGATCCCGGTCGTCTTTTCCCTCCAGATTCATGACCATGACCGGATCATGCAGGGAAGCTCGCAGGAGCAGCCAGCCGGTGAAAATACCGCTGAAGCGGATGCGTACGCCTTCATAAGAATGCGGTACATCAAAACCGGACTGTTTCGCTCGTTTTTCAAAGGCTTCCAGAACTGTTTTTCCGTAATCTGAAAAATCTTCACGGCGAATCGGGAAACGAACTTCCCGGGCGCTGCAGGAAGTATCAAAGTCTTTTACCAGGCGGCCGATCGTGCCGCCTCTTTTTTTGGCTTTTGCCACTGTTATGACAAGCAGAACAGCCAGATAGGCGCCGTCATCCAGATAATAATTGTCTTTGATGCATCCGTGGCCGGATGTCTCCATGGCGAGCGGGCAGTCGATGCCTGCGTTATTCAATTCTTTGCATTTGTTGATGACATTTTTGTATCCCCGCATATAACACAGATGTTTCAGTCCCAGCCTGTTTTCCAGAAAATCGGTCAGCCTTTCGGAAGTGACGGAGTCTGTGACGATGGTTGCGCCTTTGTGTTCCGGTGCGAGGATGGCGGAAATCATGGCGATGATTGCGTCTCTGTTCAGGGGGGGACCATCGGAAAGTACCGCAGACATCCGGTCAACATCGGTGTCGAAGATCAGACCGAGATCAGCTCCGGATTCCAGGGTGGCTTTACAGATCGCCTGCATGGCAGCAGGATCTTCGGGGTTGGGGACATGGTTGGGAAATGTACCGTCCGGCTCAAGAAAGCAGCTCCCGCTGACATCTGCGCCAAGCTCAGACAGAACTTTTTCCGCAAAAAAGCCGCCTGCGCCGTTCCCGGCGTCAATCGTGATTTTCAGCCCCTTCAGCGGTTCCTCATCAAAGGCTTCCGGGTCCATGGCCTCGCTGATCTGCAGACACAGATTGGCGGCATACAGATCGATCAGCTCCAGTTCCGTATAACGGTTGCTGTTCACATCGACAGGGCGCTCCGCGTCAGCCGGTCCGGATTCTCCGGCAATCTCAGAAGCCAGATTCAGAATTTCAGTGATGTCCGCTTTTTCCAGACCGCCGCTTCGTTCGAAAAACTTAAGGCCGTTCCGGTTGAACGGGAGGTGACTGGCGGTAATCATGCAGGCTGCATCATAGCGCGTCTCCGGATAGACGATGGACATGAACATGGAAGGGGTCGATGCCATACCGCAGTTGGAGACGTAGATGCCCTCATCCATCATTCCATTGATCAGCGGGACCATGAGCTTTGGCCCCGTGATCCGGGAATCCATTCCGACCCCGATAATACATTCCTCCGGCCGGATCTGTTTTCTGGCCAGGATCCATTTCGCAAATGCTCTGCCGATGGCATAAACTGCTTCCGAAGTCAGATTGACATGTTCGCCTTCAATTCCTTCACAGGCAATGCCGCGGATATCGCTGCCGTTCTGGAGCTTGAGAAAGTCTTGTTTTGCAATCATATAAATAACTCCTTTTGCTTTTTATCTTCAGTTTCAGGGATTCAGATGCCGGTCCGTATACTGAGAGGAAGCGTGAAAATAAATTCACTGCCGACTCCTTCCGTGCTAATCACGTTGATGTTTTCGTGATGTGCGTGGATGATTTCCTTTACTATGGCAAGGCCCAGACCGGTTCCTCTTTTATCCTTGCCGCGGGAAAGATCTGTTTTATAGAAACGTTCCCAGATCTTGTTGATGCTGTCTTTGGGAATGCCGATTCCGCTGTCTTTGATGGAAATAAACGCTTTTCCGTTGTGAGAGCTGGTCTCGATACTGATGGAAGAATCAGGATTGCTGAACTTGATTGCATTATCAATCAGATTATGCAGGACCTGGTCGATTTTTGCGGAATCTGCCCGCACAAAAAGCACATCCCCGAATAGCTTCAGATCAAAGGTCAGATTCTTTTCCCGGCATCGTCCTTCAAAGGTCAGGATCGTGCGGCGGATCTGTTCATTGATATCAAAGACCGTAAGATCCATAAACATGCCCTTCGAGCTGTACTTGTTCAGATCCAGCAGGTTCTGGGTAAGTTTTTCGAGACGCTCTGTCTCAAAGACAATGATGTTCAGATATTTCCCCTGCATCCCGGCGGGAATCGTACCATCCGCGATCGCTTCGGCATATCCTTTGATCGAGGTCAGCGGAGAGCGGAAATCATGGGAAATGTTGGAGACGAATTTACGCTGATCTTCTTCAAATGAGTCCAGCTCCTGAGCCATGCTTCCCATGACATTGATCAGAAATCCCAGTTCATCGGTCCGGTGAAGATCGATCGGGATCTCATAGTTTTCATTGGCATAGGCGGCCGCAGTCTGAACGATTCTTTTTAACGGCCGGTAAACGGACCAGATATAGACGAGAAGAACGATCAGAGCCGCAATGCTGACGATGATATAGGTCAGATAGTATCCGGAAAAAAAGTGCTGCCGCAGGTCTGCGAATGTGGCTGTGAGCCCCCGGATCGGATGCTCGATTTTGGACACAAGAATAGTCGTTGCCGCAAAACCGGTGATCAGGAAAATGATGTATGCGAAAAGCATTCGCAAAAGTAACCTTTTTTTCATAATGCTCTCCTGTTTTCAGACGGGGCAGATGCTATCTGGTTTCAAATTTGTATCCGATGCCCCAGACCGTGCCGATGCCCCAGTGCTCGTGGTCGCGGATCTTTTCCCTCAGGCGTTTGACATGCACATCCACTGTCCGGGTATCTCCAAGGTATTCATAGCCCCAGATATTGTCCAGAAGCTGTTCTCTGGTAAAAACCTGATTGGGAGAGGAGGCAAGGAAATACAAAAGTTCCAGCTCCTTAGGCGGCATATCGATGACCTGTCCTTTATACAGAACGGAGTAATTGGTCAGATTCACAACGAGATCCGGATATTCTACGCATTTGATTTCCGGATCGGATTTTTCGGCAGAGCCGGCCTGATAACGGCGCAGCACGGCCTTGACGCGGGCGACCATCTCCTTGGAGTCAAAGGGCTTCATGATGTAGTCGTCGGCGCCCAGTTCCAGCCCCAGAACTTTGTCAAAGACCTCTCCTTTGGCGGAAAGCATGATGATCGGCACATTGGAAGTGGTGCGGATCTCCCGGCAGACCTGGTAGCCGTCAATGCCGGGAAGCATCAGATCCAGAAGAATCAGGTTCGGCTGGTAAGATTTAAATTCGCTCAATGCGGATTCACCGTCTCCGACGATGCGTGTGTCATAACACTCTTTTACAAGATAGAGAGAAATCAGTTCCGCGATATTCGCATCGTCATCGACAATCAGAATTTTTTGTTTGGCACTCATAAAATCATCTCCTGTCAGGATAAGAGCCTGGATATAAATCTCACTGATATAAAGTTACTCAAATGAGGCGATGGTCACACCGGCATCGCCCTCGCCGAATTCTCCCAGATGGAAATCCCGGACATATTTCTGGCGTTTCAGGTGACTGTGTACGGCTTTCCTCAAAGCACCGGTTCCCTTTCCGTGGACAATACGCACGCTTTTCAGATGAGCCAGGTAGGCATCATCGAGGTATTTGTCCAGTACCGGCAGTGCCTCGTCAACGGTCATGCCGATCAGATTGACTTCAGGGGAAACCGAAAGAGTCTTGGATATCTTCAGTTGACCTGCGCTTGTTTTGGGCGCATGGGTCCGTACCGGATTCTCATCGGCAATCAGTACCAGGTCTTTGATATTGACCTTGTATTGCAGGATGCCGGTCTGCACAAAGAGATTCCCTTTTGCGTCCGGAAGAGAGTGTACGGTGCCTTTCAGATTCATGCTCAGCACTTTCACGCTGTCTCCGAGGCGCAGCTTCTTCGGTGCGTTGTGATTTTCCACAGCCTTCTGTTTTACTGCGGATTTCTCCCGGGCATCTGTCATTTTTTTGCGGATGTTCTCACGGTCTTTCTCCATGGCGGCGGCATCAATGCCGGCCTTTGCGTATTTATGGAAGTTGCGGATCGTCTCGTCCGCCACATCCTTTGCCTCTTTTAAAATCGCTGCGGCTTTTTCGTTGGCTTCCCGGAGGATTTTTTCTCTGCGCTCATCGAGAGAATCCTGGCGCTGTTCGTACTGCCGCTTCAGCTGTTCGGCTTCCTTCTTCAGGCGTTCTGTTTCTTTTTGCTCCCGTTCAATCGTCAGACGGCTCTGCTCCAGATTGGCCAGTACGTCCTCGAAGCTTTCGTTCTCCTGTGAGATGCGGCTTTTTGCATCTTCAATCAGCCTGGGAGAAAGGCCGAGTTTGCTGGAGATGGCAAAGGCGTTGCTCTTGCCGGGGATTCCGATCAGCAGATGGTAGGTAGGACTCAAAGTTTCGACATCAAATTCACAGCAGGCATTTTCAACGCCTTCTGTGGAGAGCGCATAGAGCTTCAGCTCGCTGTAATGCGTGGTGGCCATGGTGCGGATGCCCCGTCTGCGAAGCTGATCCAGGATAGAGATCGCGAGAGCGGCACCTTCATCGGGATCGGTTCCCGCACAAAGCTCATCAAAAAGGATCAGACTGCCGCGGTTTGCCTTTTTCATGATGGAAACAATGTTTGTCATGTGGGATGAAAACGTACTGAGGCTCTGCTCAATACTCTGCTCATCCCCGATGTCCGCGTAGACCTGTTTGAAAATCGACAGCTCACTGCGGTCCGCAGCAGGTATGTGCAGTCCCGACTGCCCCATCAGTGTAAGCAGTCCCGTTGTTTTGATCGACACCGTTTTGCCGCCGGTGTTTGGTCCGGTCACAATCAGCAGATGAAAATCCTCGCCGAGCCGGATATCGATCGGCACCACCTTGTGCGGATCCAGAAGCGGATGACGTCCCTTCCGGATATGGATGCGTCCTTCTGTATTAAAGACAGGGGCCATGCCGTTGTGAAGCTTTGCAAGCTTTCCGCGGGCGAAAATAAAATCCAGCTGCGTCAGCAGATGGTAGTTTGTCATAATCTCCGACGAATGTTCCGCAACCAGATTGCTGAGGTCAGCTAAAATGACCTCGATTTCCTCTTTTTCTTTCAGGAATGCTTCTTTCAGGTCATTGTTCAGCTTTACCACCGACATCGGCTCGATAAAAAGTGTGGACCCGGTGGAAGACTGGTCGTGGATCATGCCGGGAACCTGATTCTTGTATTCTGCCTTGACCGGCAGGCAATAGCGGTCGTTGCGCATCGTGATGACCGCGTCCTGAAGATAAGTGCGGACGGTCGAGTTGTTCAAAAGACTGTTCATCGCCTGACGGATCCGGTCGTTGATATTGCGGATCGAGCGGCGGATGCTGTGAAGCTTCGGGCTGGCAGAATCGCTGACCTCATCCGGGCCGGTGATACAGCGTCCGATCTCATCGGACAGCAGTGTCAGAGGTTCCAGACCGGTGAACAGAGGATCCAGTGAATCCGCGGGCGTATCTTCGCGAACCTCTCTGGAATAGCTCTTTGCGCGCTTTGCAATTTCAAGCAAACGGCAGATCATCAGAAGATCCTCGATATTCAGGGTCCCGCCGATCTCCAGACGCTTCATCTGAAAACCCGGATTCTTCAGTCCGGAAAAGGAAAGGCTCCCCTTTCTGAAAATGCGGCTCAGCGCGTCGGCGGTTTCCTTTTGCATCTGATTGATCTGATCGGGATCAGTCAGCGGCACGAGTGCCTGACAAAGTGCTCTGCCGGATTCGGACGTCGCCTGTGCAGCCAGGGTATCAATGATTTTATCGTATTCTAAAACGCGTAATGCTTTCTGGTTCATATCTGTTATCCTTCTTAAAATCAGGTTTCGTCATACAAAACCTGAGGAATATCTCGCTAAGTGTCCCTATTATATCATATTTTCGAATGCGTGAATACTGAAAAAAGTTTGCGGAGGGTGCCTTCTTTTTGTGGTTGCATACACCGGGTTTTGCACGTATAATGTGAGTTAACATCTGCCGGACCGGAAGGAAATACGAGGGTGATTTAAGAATGAACGGAAACAGAAAAGAATACATCACTTTGATTAATGTAGTATCCTGTATCGCAGTGGTTTTTCTTCATACAAACGGATGCTTCTGGACGTTCAGCACGGCCAGATACTGGAAAACTGCAAATATCATTGAATCTCTGTTTTATTTTGCAGTGCCCTGCTTTTTTATGATAACCGGCGCTGTGCTGATGGACTTCAGGGAGAAATATACGCTAAAAGTATACTTTCAGAAAAGGATAAAAAAGACGGTCATTCCATTCCTGTGCTGGAGCGTCCTGGGAATCCTGTTCCGGATCCATGTGGCGGGAACGCTGGATGGCCAGAGCCTGACGCCTGTCAGTGTGTACAATGGAATCGTAAATACTTCCTTTATTCCGATCTACTGGTTTTTTATCACACTGTTCTGTCTTTATTTATCCCTTCCGCTGTTTTCCGCAGTGGAAAAGAAAGCCAGAAAAGAGATTTTTTCATATCTGGCGCTTGCCGGTTTTATCATTAATTTCGGGGTGGTGCTTGTTCAGAATACAATGTTAAAGGAGCTGTCATGGCCGTTTTCCATTGGCGTTGTTTCGGGGGCGCTGATTTATCTGGTCATCGGTTATCTGATCTGTACCTATGAACTTCCGCCGCGCTGGCGAAAAGGGATCTATCTTTGCTCCATTGCCGGTTTTCTGATCCATTGTATCGGGACCTACCGTGTTTCCATGGCGGCAGGAGAGGTGGTCAGCACATACAAAGGTTATTATGCCGTGCCCTGCATCATGTATTCGGTGGGAATATTTGTGTGGCTGAGATACAACAGCGGCCGCATCCTGAGCAGCAGGATCATAAAAAGGATCGTTTCTTTTATTGCGCCCTACAGTTTTGGAATCTATTTGCTGCAGTATTTTATTTACAGCAGTCTGGAATTGTATCTGAATATCCATACGGAATCCATCCTTTATCGGCTGGGAGCGCCTTTTGTGATTATTCCTGCTGCAATCCTGATTCAGTGGGTGCTGAAGAAGATTCCAGTATTGAAATACATCGTTCCCTGAGAGAATGGACAGGAGTGCTGAAAAACCATGTAAAATGTGGTCAGAAACACATAAAATGTTCACAGGTTGTTTTAAAATTAACACTGTAAAATATGGAAAAAATATGTTATTCTATTTTAATGACATGTTACAGAATACTGCCGGAGGTGAAGAATAGATGTTAGAATTAAAAAATATATCATTTGACGTGGATGCAGACGGACAGAATAAGGAAATTATACGGGACGTCAGTCTGGTGATCCCGGACAACAAACTGGTCGTGATTACCGGCCCGAACGGAGGAGGAAAGTCTACACTTGCCCGGATTATTGCCGGGATCGAACAGCCCTCATCCGGCCGGATCTTTTTTAATGGAGAAGACATTACGGACAAGTCGATCACAGAGCGTGCCCGCGCAGGAATCGGTTTTGCTTTTCAGCAGCCGGTGCGTTTCAAGGGTATACAGGTGCTTGACCTGATCCGGCTCGCAACAGGGAAGAGGCTTTCCGCAGCAGATGCCTGCGAGTACCTGTCGGCAGTAGGCCTCTGTGCACGCGATTATATTGACCGTGAAGTGAATGGCAGCCTTTCAGGCGGAGAACTGAAGCGAATAGAAATTGCGACTGTACTAGCGAAAAAACCGACGCTTTCTGTCTTTGATGAGCCGGAAGCCGGAATCGATCTGTGGAGTTTTCAGAATCTGATCGAGGTCTTCCAGGGCATGAGAGAGGAGATTCATGACAGCTCGATCCTGATCATTTCTCATCAGGAGCGTATTCTGAATATCGCGGATGAGATTATTGTGATCCGGGATGGGGAGATTGCGGCCCATGGGTCAAAGGAAGAGATTTATCCGACTCTGACCGGCTCAGCTGCTTCCATGATGAGCTGCAGAAAAGGGAAAACACTGGAAGGAGTAAAGAACGCGTAATGAAACTGGATGCAATACAAAAACGTTTACTTAAGGAAATCGCAGATCTTCATACAGTTCCGGAGGGAGCCTATAACATCCGCTCGAACAGTGAATCGGTCGGACGTGTGTCTACGGAAAATATCGAGATTGTATCAAAAGAGGATGTGTCCGGCATGGATATTTATATCAAGCCGAATACGAAGAACGAAAGTGTACACATCCCTGTCGTTATGACGAAGACCGGCTTAAAAGAAGTGGTCTACAATGATTTTCATATCGGAGAAGGCGCAGATGTCGTTATTGTAGCAGGCTGCGGTATCGATAACTGCGGCAATCAGGATTCGGAGCATGACGGAATCCACCGTTTTTATGTGGGAAAGGGAGCAAAAGTCCGCTATGTGGAAAAGCATTACGGATCCGGCGAGGGTGCCGGCAAACGTATCCTGAATCCCGGCACAGAAGTGTATCAGGAAGAAGACAGTACGGTGGAAATGGAGATGGTGCAGATCAAGGGCGTAGATGACACGACCCGAACCACAACAGCTGAACTGGCAGCAGGCGCCAAGCTGGTTGTCAGAGAACGTCTGATGACACACGGATCCCAGAAGGCCATCAGCAGCTATGTCGTATCCCTGAACGGGGAAGGCGCCAGCGCGGATGTGGTTTCCAGATCCGTTGCCAGAGATGACTCTTACCAGGAGTTTGAGGCCAAGCTGATCGGAAATGCAGCTTGTTCCGGGCATACCGAGTGTGATTCCATCATCATGGATCAGGGCCGTATCCTGGCGATTCCGGGACTGGAGGCAAACGATGTGGATGCTGCTCTCGTTCACGAGGCAGCAATCGGCAAGATCGCCGGAGACCAGATCATCAAACTGATGACACTCGGCCTGACCGAGCAGGAGGCCGAAGAGCAGATCATCAATGGATTCCTGAAATAATGATAACAATAACGGCGGAGAAAGAGTTCTCTGCCGTTATTTTTTGTTGCACATGCGACTTTTTCCTCGTATAATATTCTGTAGCGCCTGATTCTCGTGACTTAAGTCATGAGAGGAAAACGCGCCGCGGCAAGCGCACCGGGGCGTATCAGATATTATACATAAATGGAAAGGACACTTTATGAGATATATTGAGACCCTGCGGGCCGGAGAACGCATTTCTCAGGTATACCTGTGCAGGCAGAAACAGACGTATCTTACAAAAAACGGGAAACCCTATGACTCCCTGATCCTTCAGGACAAGACCGGATCATTGGACGGCAAAATCTGGGATTTGAATTCCAACGGCATTGAAGATTTTGACGCTCTGGATTATGTTTATGTAATGGGGGACGTCACCAGTTTTCAGGGAAGCCTGCAGTTGAACATTAAGCGGATCACCCGCGTAGACGGTTCCGACCTGGATCCCGTCGATTATCTGCCCGTCAGCAAGCATGACATTCCGCAGATGTATCGTGAACTGACAAATTATATTACAGGAATGAAGAATCCGTATTTGAAAGAACTTCTGGAATTCTTCTTCCTTGATGCAGACTTTGCGAAACGCTTTCAGTTTCATTCTGCAGCGAAGAGTGTACATCATGGATTTGTAGGCGGACTTCTGGAGCACACCCTTCACGTGACTCAGATCTGCGACTTCTTCAGCAAGTTATATCCGACCCTGAACCGGGATCTGCTTCTTTGTGCAGCAATGTTCCATGATGTCGGTAAGCTGGAGGAGATATCCAGGTTCCCTGCAAATGAGTATACGGACGAAGGGCAGATGCTTGGACATATCATGCTCGGTGCAATGAAGATCCAGAATCAGATCGATCAGATGCCGGGCTTTCCGAAGGCCCTGGCAACGGAACTGATCCACTGTATCCTGGCGCATCATGGAGAACTGGAATATGGATCACCAAAGAAACCGGCGATTGCAGAAGCCATCGCACTCAGCTTTGCTGATAACTCGGACGCAAAGCTGGAGACCATAACAGAAGCGCTTTCCACCGTACAGGAAGGGAACCTGGCGTGGCAGGGCTTCAATCGTCTGCTGGATTCCAATATCAGAAGAACCAGCACACCCATAGAATAATCTATTCTTCATATCTTTCTGTTACAGTAACATCCTGGTATCAGGGATGTTACTGTAACATTCAAAAATTTCAGAAATCTACAGTAGCGGAAAAACTTGAAATTCTGGAGCTACTGTAAGAATCAAATAATTCTCAAATGTACAGTAACAAAAATATCTTGGATTTTTACCATTTACACAGAGCGGTTGCGAAGAATCTGTTATAACGCTATAATGAATGAAATATAGAAAGCAGGAAGAGAGCATGGCTTTGAAGAAGAATGATGAATTTGTGATCGATATAGAGGATATGAGCGTGGATGGAGAGGGCATCGGAAAATACGAGGGCATGACCTTTTTTGTAAAAGATGCTCTGATTGGCGATACTGTCCGGGCGAAGGTTATGAAGCTGAAAAAAACCTATGGCTATGCCAGGTTGATGGAAATCCTTAAGCCGTCAGCTGACCGGGTTGACCCGGTCTGCAGATTTCATCGTCAGTGCGGCGGTTGTCAGATACAGGCGCTTTCTTATGAGAAACAGTTGGAGTTCAAACAGGAAAAAGTGGAAAACAATCTCAGGAGAATCGGCGGTTTCCGGAATATTCCGATGGAACCGATCATTGGCATGGAGGAGCCGTTCCATTATCGGAATAAGGCACAGTTTCCGGTCGGGAAAGACAAAGAGGGTCATATTATTACCGGATTCTATGCGGGCCGGACACATCAGATCATTCCAAACAGGGATTGTGCGCTTGGCATCCCTGCAAATAAAGAAATCCTGGATATCGTGATTGACTTTATGGAAACATATCAGATCGAACCCTATGATGAGATGAGCGGAACTGGACTTGTCCGCCATATTTTGATCCGCGCAGGATTTCAGACAGGAGAACTGATGGTGTGCCTGATCATCAATGGAGATGAACTGCCGCATCAGGAAGCTCTGATTGAAAAACTGACAAAGATAAAAGGCATGACAAGCATTTCCGTAAATAGAAATACAAAGAAAAGTAATGTTATCCTGGGAGACAGGACGAAAACCATCTGGGGACAGCCGTATATTACAGATTATATCGGAGATGTCAAATATCAGATTTCCCCGGTCTCTTTCTTTCAGGTCAATCCGGTCCAGACAAAAGCAATGTACGATCTTGCGCTGGAATATGCAGACTTAAGCGGGGGCGAAGTTTTGTGGGATCTGTATTGCGGGATCGGAACCATTTCCCTGTTTCTGGCACAGAAGGCAGAAAAAGTTTACGGGGTTGAAATCATTCCGCAGGCCATTGAGGATGCCAGAAAAAATGCAGCAGTCAACGAGATCCAAAATGCGGAATTCTTTGTGGGAAAAGCCGAAGAAATCCTTCCGGAATTTTACGAAAAAGAGAAGGCCGCAGGGAAAAAGGCCTATGCGGATGTCATTGTAGTAGATCCGCCTAGAAAAGGATGTGATACAAAGCTTCTGGAAACGATTCTGAAAATGGCTCCTTCGAAGGTCGTCTATGTCAGCTGTGATTCGGCTACCCTGGCACGGGACCTGAAAATATTGTGCGGGGGCGGATACCAGCTCAAACGGGTTCGGCCGATTGACAATTTCTGTCAATCCACACATGTAGAAGTCGTCACCCTTTTACAGCGAATGAGCCACATCCGGGAGAAAACGAACGCTCATTCTTGTATTCGATGCGCTCCCATAGTATGATACAGGTATAGAATAAAAAGGAGAAGAAAACCATGGATTTTTTACAATTAGCAAAAGATCGTTATTCTTGCCGGAAGTTCTCCGGCCAGAGAGTAGAAGCAGAAAAGATTGAGAAAATGATTGAGGCGGGTCTGGCGGCACCGACTGCCGTGAACAAACAGCCGTTTCGCATATGGGTGATGGACAGCCCCGGGCTGACAGAAAAAATCGCCCGGACGACAAAATTCACCTTCCAGGCAGAGCAGTTTCTGCTGGTTGGAGCAAAGGCTGACGAAGCATGGGTGCGCCAGCATGATCAGAAGAACTTCGCCGAGGTAGATGCAGCCATCGCAGCGACACATATCATGATGGAAGCGCAGCAGCTTGGCGTTGGCACGACCTGGGTTGGACACTTCGACGAGGGTCTGTTAAAAGAACTGATTCCGGAGCTTCAGGGATATGAATTGATCGCACTCTTCCCGCTGGGCTATCCGTCCGACGAGGCGAAGCCGGCGGGGCTGCATTACAAGTGCAGAGAAAAAGAGGAACTGGTGAAGTATTTATAAGCAGGAAAAGTTGGTATTGCAGCAGGATCCCCATTGCAATGACTGCGATTGGGGTCCTGTTTTTTTGGAAAGGATTCAAGATATGAAACGAGTTTTGACGATTCAGGACATTTCCTGTCTGGGGAAATGTTCTTTAACGATTGCGCTGCCCGTGATTTCGGCACTTGGCTCTGAAACGGTGATTTTACCTACAGCGGTTCTGTCAACCCATACAATGTTTCAGAATTTTACCTGCAAGGACCTGTCCGACCAGATTGAACCGATCGGGAATCACTGGAAAAGCGAAGGGGTAACATTCGACGCCATATATACCGGGTATCTCGGAACGATAGAACAGATCGATAAGATCCGCTCCCTGTTCCGTACATTCCGGGGAGAAAACACGATCATTATTGTTGACCCGGTGATGGCGGATAACGGGAAACTATATCCTGCTTTTGACATGGATTATGTAAAAAAGAATGCTGAACTTTGCGCAGAGGCGGATATCATTGTCCCCAACATTACAGAAGCAGCCTTTCTGACCGGGATAGAGTACAGGGAAGAATACGACATCGGCTATATCAGAAAGCTTCTTTCGGCATTAAGTGAGCTCGGTGCCGGAATTACGGTCCTGACAGGTGTTTCTCTTGAGAAAGGCAAGACCGGCGTGGTGGGATATGACCGCAAAACGGGCGAATACTACACTTATCAAAATCGAAAAATCAATGCCGCTTTTCATGGAACCGGCGACTTGTTCTCCAGTACCTGTGTCGGAGAAATCCTGAGGGGAAAAGACTGGCGCGATGCCATGCGGATTGCGGCTGATTATACGGCGCATACCATCGAAGTGACATTGCAGAATCCAAAGAAACCCTGGTATGGAGTCGATTTTGAGGCAACCATTCCGGACCTGATCAGGTTGGAGTAGAACACCGATACTTTCTGGTTCATAGGAGACAGTCAATCAAAACCATGAAACCGGATTCTGATTGATTCTCTCCAGAAATTGCCGCAGCTGCGGCTTTGTATTCGTTTTTCTCCACACGGCAGCAATCCCGCTCCGGGTATGAATCAGCGGCCGGAACTGTATCGCAGAGAAGGAGGGCTGCTGAAATCCTCTGAAATTCCGGTCGCAGATAAAGATATCGTTGTCGGAAACCAGGTTGTAGGGCAAAGAGGTCGCACTGTTTGTATAGCGCACAAAATTTGGCTGAAAATCAGCCGTTTTACAGAGATCCTCTATCATTCCATTGTAGCTGGGGGTGTACAAAGGGGAGATGGAGACGAAATTACTGCCTCTTAAATCATCTATTTCAATATACTCTTTTCCGGCGAGAGGGTTCGTGCTGAGCATCCCGACATTGTGAGGACATTCATTCACAATGATATAGTCAAGTTCATCCATTTTCAGCTGCTCAACATCGTACAATACGGTATAGGCAAGATCCAGATTCCCCGAGAGGAGGCGCTGACGGATTTCCTGTACGGGACAGCTCTGGATGGAAAGCGTGGTCTGCGGGTTTTCTTTTGTAAAACTGCGAACGTGCGGCAGTGCAAACATTTCCGGATTATGTGAGTCCAGCACACCAATGGAGAGCATATTGGTGTAACCGCCCTGAAGGATGCGGCATTCCTCGATGGAGCGGTCAATGTCCAGCAGCAGGGAGGACCATTTTTCGTAGAGGTGATTGCCGGCTTCTGTCAGGATCAGACGTTTGTGACTGCGGACAAACAGGGTAATGCCCAGCGTCTGTTCCAGAGCCTGAATGGTTTTGCTGAGCGTTGACTGTGTAGTATACAGCTGTTTGGCTGCGTTCGTGAAGCTGCCGTTTTCGGCAACTTCTAAAAAATAGTGCATTTGTAAGGTGTTGATTTTCGGGTATTCTTTTTTCTCCATATATCTGTTGCCTTCCTTTTTTCATAAACAGGCGGGGAGCGATTTCTGCAATTCGAACACGCAAAACCCTAGTAGATTTCTATGTTATATTCCAAAAAAAGGAATTGTTTTGCCAATAATATTCGAATATGGAATAATAATACCATAATTCTCTGTTATTATCCAGTAATTATCATGAATATTCCGAATTCGAATAATATCAGCTGTTCTCTTCGTTTTTTCTTCTCAAAAAAATGCGTTATGATATTTTCAACAGAAAAACAAATAACAATTATTCACAAAGGAGAGGAAAACATGATTGAGAAATTAACAAATGTAAAGCTGAATGTCCGTCCTGTATTTATCGGTATTGTACACCAGTACTACTATGAGGGACCATGTCGTTTCGGCAAGGGCGACGAGCTGGAAAAGGAATATGATGTATTCATGAACCAGGAGCTGTACAAACAGTTCAAGGATGATGTAATGAACAATATGCCGGCAGACATTGTAAATGTGATGGATCCGGTCTACATCGAGCGCGATGACTGGTTCCGCACAGATGAGGAGATGTTCCGTGAGATGTCCAAAGATATGGATCAGGTTGATTTCTATCTGTTCTCCTTTGGTATCGGCCGCGGTGATATCTATCTCGAGTTCGCACAGAGATATCATAAACCGGTCGCTGTGATGCCGGGTCAGTGCTGTGAGGCAACAGTAAATACTTCCGCAGTGAGAGCGAGAGGACTTGAGGCATACGCATACCGTACATGGGATGAGCTGAGACGCCACATGAGAGTGCTGAGAACGAGAAAGGTGCTTGCAAGCGCACGCGTGATGGTTGTGACCAGATTCAATTCTTCCAGATCCTACAGCTCCTCGGATAACTTTGTAGATCTGAACATGGTGACAGAGAAATTCGGCGTACAGTTCCGCTATCAGAACTTCCACGAGCTGATGGATATGCTGACCGTCAGAGATCCGAAGACGAATCCGACTCTTCCGGGAAGAGAGGCACTCAATCTCACAGAAGAGGATATGAAGGAAGTGGAGCGTCTGGCGGACGAGCTGATAGCCGGTGCAGAAGAAGTGCGCATGGAGCGAGAAAAGCTCATCAAGACACTGAAAGGTTATGTGCTGGTTCAGAAGCTTCTGGATGCGAATGGATGTAACGCTTACACGATGCCATGTCCGGACTGCTGCTCCACCAGAAGACTGAACCATGAGCAGCTGACCTTCTGTATGACGCACTCTCTCAATAATGAGAATGGTATCCCTTCCTCCTGTGAGATGGATATCAACAGCGTACTGGGCATGTGCATCATGGAAAGTCTCTCTGATAAAGCAGTCTACATGGGCAACTCCAACCCGGTATTATATAACGACGGTAAGATGGTGACCATGCAGGGATTCGGGCAGGAAGAGCTGGAGAAAGCAACCGATGAGAGAGATAATCTCTACCTTGTATTCCACTCCACACCGAACCGTAAACTGCACGGTTTCGAGGCAAAGGACGGAAAATACAGTCTGGCCCCCTTCGCGAATGATCAGGGCTTCGGAGCGACCATCCGTTATGACTTCACGCAGGATGCGGGACAGGAGATCACACTGCTTCGGATTGCTCCGGACGCAAAGAAACTTTTCGTGGGCAAAGGAACCATCCTGGCAGGTTCCGGCGCAGACCGCAAGAACTGTGATCAGGGCTTCTTTATGAAGATCGCAAACCAGGAGGATTTCTTCTATAAACACATCAACTTCGGAAATCATCTGGTCGTTACATATGGTGACTATGTGAAAGAACTGCAGCTATTAGGTGAGTCACTGGGACTTGAGGTAGTAACCGCATGAGGTGAATCATGTCAATTATTAAGAACAAGAATGGTCTGCTGATCTACCAGCAGAAGGCGACAGGTTATATGGAAAAAATCAAGTCCGCTCAGTATTCCGGCTGGGAGGAATTGCATGAGGATCTGTATGCATTCATTCTGAGCAAATATATATTGATCGGGGACGTGACAGATATCTACGACCTCACCGAGCTGGCCGAACTGAGTGTGGCGAAGACCATTCAGATGACGAAGATCAACGCGTTCAAGGCGGACAGCGCGCACTCCTGCGAGGGAACGACTTCCGCGATGAATAAAAAAGTACTGCTGCTTATGGCGATTCAGCGGGAACTGGGGATTCAGTTCTCGCCGAGCCGCACGGCAGATCTGACAGATACCAGGATGATCGCGAAAGAAGTATATCAGCTGCTGGCGGCGAAAGAGGAACAGGCGGAGCGTTTATCTCAGTGGGGGTCTCTCACACTGAGATGATAAACAGTGAAGTCTGTGAATGGATTGTCCGGAGGAAAAGCATATGGAGCGGTTAATAAAAAAACAGAGTATTGCAGAAGAACAGGAAGAATTCATCGCAGACTTCAATGCATTCGGCGACTGGATGATGCAGTATCAGTGTCTGTTAGAACTTACGGCAGATATGAAGAAGATGAGTGAGGATGAGAAAAACGACAATACGCTCATCGCGGGATGCCAGGCGAAGCTCTGGGTCAGCACGCAGTATCGGGACGGACTGGTTTATGTGAAAGCAGACAGTGAAGCGTTGATCGTAAAAGGTATCGTGGCAGTCATCGTTGCATTGTTCGATGAGCGGACACCGGAAGAGATAGTAGAGAGCCGGATTGATTTTATCGAACGGACAGCAATCAGGGAGCAGATTTCCACAGACCGGTTTCAGGGAATGCAGACGGTCATCCGGCGAATCAGGGATTTTGCACTTGAATGTTAAAGTCTGACAGTACTTCGACCTTATCTTACAAACATATGCCAAAGGAAATAGCCGGGCTGATTTTCTGCTTGCGAGGGCTGCGATGGAGAAAAACTGAAATGAAAACCGCTGGAACCCAAGAAAAATGATCGAGGGTTCTGGCGGTTTTTATGCTATTCAAGTCTCGCAAGCGAGACTTGAACTTATCCTGGACTGCAGACCGCAGTTCTATA
>CAMNOU010000019.1 GCA_946546945.1 uncultured Lachnospiraceae bacterium | reverse complement strand
CATTTGAGCCTAATTTTTTGACTCGACTTTTTCATAATTCATTTGACACTACCATACCGTTTTTCCGGTCTATTATCTATCCCGACAAGTCAAAAAACAATCTTCTGCCATATGAAAAAACATTCCTTCACCAATGGGTGTTGTCCGTTTTATAGGATCACCAATAATACGAAAACCAGCTTTTTCATAACATTTAACAGCTCTTGTGTTCCATGTTCGGACTTCAAGATAGATAGGTTTCCCGGGGTACAGTTGATGTGATAACTTGCAAGCAGATTTACTTATCCTTTGTCCATATCCCTGATCACAGAAAACGGGATTAACCCCTATCCCAAAGAAAACTCCCGAATCTTCTTCAATCAGATTTATATAACCAATTAGTTTTGTCCCATCCAAAAATGAGTAGAAGTTGTTCCTGGGATTTGCGAATCCTTGATGGTTTTTTATCTGCTCTTCATATGAGGGATTATTATAGATAGCATAATCACCATCATATTTCCAATCACAAATAATATACTTCTCATCTTCTGTCGTTTTATGGAATTCAAGCAAGTTGTTTTCCTCCTGCAAATATGACTTTTCACCTCAGCGTGAGAGGCCCCACTTCTTAAGTGGCGGGTAATGACAAGCTCGTCTCAGTGGGGTCCAATCTCCCACTGAGATAAACGCTCCGCGAGGATGCGCAGGGATTCGGTTTGGAAGATGTCAGCTGACGCTGACCCGATCTTCGCTCCGCTACGGTCGGTGCTGAACAGACGTCCCCCGGACGTCTAACACCCCGCGCCAAGTCTCGCGAGCGAGATTTGAATGCGATAATATTCATTACCAACGCTGATTATTAACCGCATACCCTTTAAGAATATAATCCTTTAAAACAGCATTTGCCCATCGTCTGAATTCAACACCTCTTTGTGACTTTACACGGTAACCAACAGAAATAATCATATCCAGACTATCATATTCTATGTGTCTTTCTACTTTCCTATCCCCTGCGTTTTGAACAGTCGCAAATTTTGCGACTGTTCAATTATCTAATTTTTCCTTGTAATTTCTTTATCTTCCGTTTTAAACAAAACGATTTCATTCGTCTCTTCCATAACTTAAATCTATCACAATGCCAAGAAAAAAAGGTACTGCCATAATCAAATCAAAACATATGTAAAAAATACTCACTTGGAATCACCACCACTTATCTATTTATTTAGAAAAGTTTATAGCCACCACTCCGGTGTCAATTCTCCAAGTGTTAAAATTTTCCCGCATTCGTAGTCCATCATAATTTCCACATTCTGATAACGCCCCGGCATTAACTGTGCCATAAATTCCCGACATGCTCCACAAGGTGCACCTGTTTTTCCATCCGGCATAATCGCCAACACACGTCTGATCTCGTTCTCGCCATTCGTTATCATATGAAACATGGCATTTCTTTCTGCACATATACCCAGAGAGCACGATGTATCAACGCATACACCAGTATAAATCCTACCTGTTACAGATTCGATCGCCGCAGCCACTCCCCCTGCATAGATTCTGTCTGAGATCTCTCTTGGATGTTGAACCGATCCGGCTGCGGCATATAATTCGCACCATGCTTTGTACCTTTTGTGTTATATCAAACGTTTCAGGAAATGCAACATTGTTGTAGTCTTCCTCGATACATTCAAAACCATGGCCGGAAAGATATTCTATCGCATCCTTATTTGCTGCCGGGAATCCAAAATATAAATCATACCCACGAAATCGTTCGTACGCGAATTCTATAAACTCCTTTAGTGCTTGTCTCATAGCGATGTTGATATTGAAACTGCATGTTGACAAATAATTATCTTCCGAAATCCAGTAATAGTGTATCCATCCCTGAACCACACCGTCATACTCAAAAAGAAGGATTTGCTCCGTATCTCTCGTGAACGCCTTAGATGAACGCTCAATGAACATCTCTCTGGTTTTTATTCCATCGCAATACGTGGGGTATCCTGATTTTGTCAGATCTGTAGCAAGATCATAGATGAAATCAATATATTTATCAAATTCATTTGATGAACATTCTCTCAGCATTAGCGCCTCCTCAAGTATTGTCTTTCGCAAAATTTTTAAAAATGTTTTTTATTACTGTTTACAGCGGACATGATTCGAACGGCCGCTGCCATCCCTCCGTCCCCGTATGACGGACTCATCAGAAAATCATCTGATTCCCGGCTCAGATTCTGTTTTGAAGATAATACATGCGTTATTTCCGTTTCCCATCCATTGAGTCTTGCCATAGACAACGCTTCCAATCCAATAAACGCTTCTTCCATATATTTCTGATAAGACTTTTTATGCCTCCGAATCATATATCGAATGAGTTCCAGACGCTTTGACATACTCTTTATATTAGATGAAGCAGGTGCTGTGCGATAAGCGATCAATGCTTCCGGAACGATTCCGATTTGTGTGTCAGATGCCGTTTCCAGCAATCTCAGAAAAAAATCCCAATCTTCAAATCCGGAACGCATAGATTCATCGTATCCACCTGATGTTTCCCAGATATCTCGTCTTAGGATATGTGTTGCAGGACAGCAATTGCGGACAAGAAATGGAACAATATCTCCGCCACCTGGACGAACCACAGATTCCAGTACTCCGAATGTGTGCATCCATGAAGATGCCGCAACCATGGCAGGATCATCATCTAACAATTGACAGACGCGTTCTATGTATAAAGGCTCTACCCGGTCATCTCCATCCAGCACAAGTACAAGTGGCGTCTGTGCATGCGCAATCCCTGTATTTCGTGCAGCAGAAACGCCTTGATTTATCTGCCGTATTATCGTAACAGGAACAGGAATCCCGGCGTCTGACTCAATAGTCTCCAGAACTTGCAGGGATTGTTCCTCTGTGGAACCATCATCAACAATTATTATTTTTGTCGGCAAGATGGTCTGACTGCACAGCGAATGAACTGCATCCAGAATCATTTTTCCCTGATTGTAACTGGTCACAACAGCCTCTATTTTATTTGCAGAATGCCGATCAATTCTGATCATAATTATCCCCTCATCTGATTATCATATTGGTTACAAAATAAATCGCTTTATTTCTCCGACAAATTAATTACCACACCGAGCCAATTCACCTAGAACGTAATCTATTCATGTTTCGCTTGTATACCAGTTATCTTTGGTGATGTCATTATATATCGAAAATTAAACGCTTTTTCATTTACTGACACATCCAATTAAATGCATTTGCCATCTAAAAGTAACCGGCAATTCAATTCATATAATGCCGTTTTGTTGGAATCCCATGTCAATCTTGACATGGCTTCATTGTAACCCAGCCACTCATATCCAATGTGTTCATCAGAGAGCCTGATATCTGTATCACATTCAAAGCCAAACGCATATTCAGGAATCACAAAGGTATCTTTACTCCAGAACTTTCTGTGTTTTTCAGAGATTACATTTGCAGGAATATATGCCATTGATGTGAGCGGAATGATAGACACTGCTTCTACACCAGTCTCTTCTCTGACTTCACGAATGGCTGCATCTATAGCTTGTTCGTCATTCTCACTACCCCCAGCAACAAACTGATACTGGTCAATATCTGCTCGATGGAAAACGCAAAATTGATATTCCTGTTGTTTCCTATATGGTATTGCTAAAATCTGAAATGGCGCTCTCATATTCTGTCCTCACAGATACCGATTTCACGGTCTATTATCTATCCCAATAAGTCAAAAAAAACAATCTGCTGCCATATGAAAAAACGTTCCCTCCACCATGTGCGTTGTCTGTATTATTGAATTATCAATAATACGAAAACCATCTTTTCCATTTCGCATTACTCACTAACCAGAGGAATTGTAAACAGTGGAAAAAGATATGTTATTCTCCAAAAATATCCTCACAATATTGATTCCATTCTATTACATATCGTTCATGTGGCAGCAAAACCATATCTCTCGGACACAAGATATTTCTTTGCTCCGCTTCGCGTACGAATCTCCAGACCCAGTCTTCCGTATCGCATATTACAGCTTTCACAAAATTAAAACCACTCTGCTCGGCCAGATATAAACGGGTATGACCATCCAGAGAGATATATCTGGTTTTCCATGGAATGACCTGAATAACAATATCCTCCGGTTTATGTATGAATGTCTGAACAGCTTCCAGCTTTTCTTCATCAACAAAGAATTGAGATGGCTGTATGCTATCAAGTTCGATCTCTATAAGATTCGGTTGCGGATATTCTTCTACTATTTTTCCGGTTTTATCATAAAACAAAACAATGTGAGGAGCATGAAAGCGAAATTCTTCAATCAGGGCTTTATAAAAATCAGGATTATTTCCTCGAATTACTGCTTCTGTTGAACTTATAATCTCTACTTCGTATGGGGTATCGAATACTAAATATGCTCCATGTTGATTCAACACCCTTTTTGAAAACCTGCCATCTGTATAACTGTCTATCCTCTTAATCTTCATGTTGTCCTCACAATAGTTTTTCCTGCTATATATTATTATAATAGTGAGCTCATCTCCTCAATCCCTTACAATCCCGATTATCACTTGAGTTTTATCCAGTACCTCTGTTCCGTAACCCCATCAACTACAACTTCATTTTCTAAAATGCCGCCGTTATTGATGATGCTTTTTGCTGAACCAACATTTTCTTTATCGCATACCATGAGGACCTGATCTATTCCCAGCTTCCTGCACTCTTCCAGAGAAAGGCTGATCATGGCAGTGGCAATGCCTTTTCTTCTTTCGGAAGGAACCACACCATCTCCGATATGTCCGCCATTCAGAAGAAGTGCTTCATTAAGATAATGTCTAATATTTACCGCTCCAACCATAATGTTTCAATCCACATCCAGGCAGAAAAAGGTAGAGTCCGGCACCAGGCCCTCGCTTGTATCTTTAACTTCAATACTGGCACAATAGTTATCAAAATCGTGATAATCTAACCTGCGAATTGCATATGGGATAATTTCCTCTCCTGTTCCATACCATTCGTCCAGCATTTTACATATTTGTTTTTTGTATTCCGCACATGCCTTTACAAGTATTAAATTCATTCGGAATCGCCTCCATGAAAACAAAATCTGTATTATCCAATCACCTTGTCTTTATAAGGAATCAGCAAGCCGGAATTTGTGTAGCAGCCGGTGCGCCAACAGGAGCCAGCATAAGACAGATTGGTTGTCTATTCACTTCCAGTATATATACAGGATATTCTTTGGTTGCTGACACACAAAATGAGAAATGACTATCGCATGGTGTTCTTTCGCATAGCGTCCACTGCATTTCCTCAAAATACGAACACGGCTTTCTCAGGAAGCTTCATATCAATGTTCTCATGATCCGGCATGATTACTGCTGATGTATCTGTATCATATTCCAGAATAGGCATATCTTTTTTTATTACACTCATAGTTTTCCTCTACTATGCCCCTCATTAGCTGGATCAATGTCCCAAAACTTGAATTTTTCATATACTTTTATAGCACTTTCATTTTCTTGATTTACTATAAGATACATATCTGTACATCCTCGTTCTTTTCCTATGCTTTTTATATGTTCCACTCACTCCTTACTTTTTAATTCTCAATATCATTCCATACCCTGTGTAATCAAAAGGTATTGTTCTAAATCCACATTTTTCGTAAAATTTTTCTTTTCCTTTCATAGATATTAAATTTATACTGCATTTTTGTCCTACTATAGTGTGATCTTCTATATCTTTCACTAATGATTCAATTAATAATTTACCTATACCTTTTTTCTGATAATCTGAATGAACAACAACATCTACAATTAGGTAGTATAAACCATCTCCAATTGCTCTTGCCATTCCTATTGTTTTGTTTTCAAAAGATACTTTTTTTATTATAATACTATTTTCTAATGCATTTAGTATTATATTTCTATCTTTAGAATCCCAACCTACTGAATTTCTTAATTGATTATACTCTTCTGGAGTTATATTACTTTCAATTTTATAATCCATATATTTTCATTCCTTTCATTTTTACATAATCATTAGTTTTACCGTATCGATACTGTCCAATCTTCACCTGATACTAAGTACTGAAACTCTGTTAGTTCCGAACTGTTTATAACTCTCAGCAGCTGCTCGAAATCATCAACCGTTTCCACTGTCGAGAGAAGGCTGTATTCGATCCATTCCATTTGCCCTTCTTCTGAGGGATGGAGATCTCCCGTCCATTTCGTTGCCTTGAAAAGAAGGACGACATACCTGCCGTTTTCTATTGGAAACTGCTTTACTCCCACTAATCCCGGCTCAATGACTGTCAATCCTGTTTCTTCTTTCATCTCTCGGATCACAGCATCAACAAAAGATTCTCCGGGTTCTACATGACCACCCGGCAATGCGTAGCCTTGCCAATCCTTCTTAACTCTATTTTGAAGCAGTATCTTATCGCCGTCTTCGATCAAGCATAATACTGTCAGTTCAACATTCTCTGTCTTTCTCATAGAATCATCCTCACGAACTGGAAATTGTATCAATTCTCAATTCTTAAATATCCGTCAATTTGGTTAAAAGAGAACTTCTTGCAAGATAGCGTTGTTGCACCAATAATCGCAGCAATAGGGTATTCCATGTAAGAAAATACTTGTTTAAAATCAAGCGCCGCAAATTCATGTGAAGGAAAGCGGACATTTCCCATGGTCAGGGAATCAACTTCTATGATTGGGGTTTCAATAATTGCACCTGCCCAATCTTCACCTGTTTCAGTTCTGTTGTCACTTACCATACCAACTATTTCTTTGCAGAATTCATCATCAATTAACGAACAACTCGCCCCTGTATCAATTAGTGCCATACCGTTTTTGTGCCCGATTTCTATCTCAACATATAAATGGCCCCGCTGACCTATGACACATTTCAAGTCACTTATAAAAGGATCAATTAACACAATTTCATTCTTAGATGTATCAAGCGTGTAAGCGTAGTTCTTCAAAACATCATTTCCTATTATTCCCACGGAATCATCCAAATCGACTTGCAAATGTTCCGCTTTTATGCTGCCTACGCATAGTTCATCAACGATAACCATATCTTGCATTTTGCTTCCTAATACACCTTGACTTTCTTTTGTTTTGACTTTTACAAGTGAATCTGTCAATTTAGATTGAACAAGTTGCGAAGTAGCCGCCCCAGTATCAAATAGCAACAGTCCATAATTTGATTCGACATAAAAAGAATTACTATCTTTTTCACCGCGCAGGATTTTTATTTTACCCATATATACGCTCCCTATATTATTAAAACATCACTACAGAACAATCTACCAGCGTTTCATATTCTTTTCAAACTTACTGACATAGGATTGCTTCAATTCCCCCGCAGATATCCCGTAACAAAGCAGCACATCATTAAAATACATAAGAACATCTGCCAGTTCCTCTACAAGATGTTCCCGCAAGTCTGCATCTTGGCTTGCAGTATCTCCACCATGTTTCTTGATGATATCAATTACTTCCCCGATTTCTCCAATCATCCAAAGGAGTTTGTTTTTCCCGATTTCAGGAGATATCGTTTCCCAAATGTCTTTATATTTTTCTTGCAACGCTTTTTGCATATCCAGCATTTCAATAATGCCGAAATCATCCATTTATTTTCCCTCCGCAAAGTCCTCGATTCTTATACACCAATCTCTTGGTATATTTTCTCAATGAATGAAGATTTATATTGAATATACTTCTCAATCTCATATGGATAGAGTCTTGCACCCTCTTCTTTGATCAGACTATATTCCCGCACAGCATCTGGATGAGAACGCAGATAGTTTCTGAAAGCTATATGCCTCTTCAGTTCATCGGAGTCTTGCGGACAAACATACAAATGATGCTTCTTCAGATGATCCTTGCCCTCATATCTGAATGCTTCTCGTCCGGCTATTCCGAGATTTCCTTCATGATGATAGCCGATTTCTCCCAAAGCAGAAATCACTTTATCAAATTGAGAATAATCCTGGATAACGACATCGATATCAATGATAGGCTTTGCAGATAATCCACGCACAGACGTACTTCCAACATGCTCGATCTTATAAGCCAATTCACCCAACGCATCCTGAAGCTCAGTCTTTATTTGTAAAAAATCATGTTCCCAGTGTTCATCATAAGCCTGAACAATAACGTGTTTTGTAACCATCCACATAACCCCTCACAAATGAAATTAGCCATCCTTGTACTTATAGATCACGTTGCCACCATTCTTCACTGGTTTTATAAAAACCAATCGATTCAAACATATGCTGACTTTGCTTATTAAACGAGTAAATATTCGCCGTCACATAATCCATGCCTTTTTCAACTGCAAGTTTTAAAGTCTCTTTTATACAGCGTCTGCCAATCTGACGATTCTGGTACTCTTTACAAACCACAATGGAAACTTCTGCATTATCCCAGAGAGAAACATCACCCACTAATTTGCCCTTGTATTCAATATAATAACACTCTCCATGGGAGCATAGGTAATCGTACATACCATGCAGAAGTTCTAAATCATAAGGTTTATCTCTGTTATCGACCTGTCTGCACACATCTAAATCCTGATACCAGGGAAGCGATTCCTCATCATTTCTGTAATATGGAATTAGCCTGATTTCGTTATCTACGATTCGTTCTGTCATTATAGATTTCTCCAACTTGCGTTCACTTATCCTGCCATACAGCCTTTGATTACTGTTGCTTCCCAGTCTTTTAAAGTACTTTTCCTCACGTATTGCGTTGTTTGCATATTAACATATTTATTTTATATATGGCAATGTTTGTTTGGTACTCATGTTTTACCATGTGCAAAATGATAAAAAAACAGAGCCCTGCTGAACACTCCACTCAACAAGACTCTGCTCCCTATTAATTAGTAAACCACTGGCAATTATTCGTACTCGCTAACGAGATAGCGATTCTAAATGTTTTTGTATAGGTAATTTGACACCTCATGATTCCATTTGTGTTCTGGTATCCTATGTCTTCAAAGTATCTGAACTATTGTTATCAAAGTGTTATCAGTGCTTTGTTATCATTCTTTAGAGACTCATCTATTTGCTGCCACAACAGCAACATACAGAAGATATTCCAGCCGTACTTATATTCCCATACTGGTCGCAAGGCGCTGCGCTTTACGAATCGATGAATCGCATTTTTCTTTTCGGTTTACCTATGTCAGCCTGAGCATTTCCGGTAAACTCAGGTAATCCTTTCTTCGTTAATCTGGACGAAAACATTACATATTCTTTCTTAATTTGCAAATACTGAAGCAGTTCCTTCCCTGTGTGTCGCTTGCCTCTCTGCTCAGCCAGAAACAGGCCATATTTTAACAACAGGTCGATCGATTTGCTTATGGAGAAGCGATATTCTATTTCTTCATTGATTTTCTGGGTTATCGATCTGCGAACCCTTTTGCATTATCACTCATGGTGCATTTCCGCAAGCGGCTGACCGATGAGGTTGTCCATTTTTATAAGATTTCCGTTCTCCATGTGAAAAGTCTCATCGCATAGAATATCTACATCTTCTTTGCTATGGCTTGCCAAAAGAATTAATTTCCCTTGGTTCTTCATTTCCAAAAACAATTCTCTCATTTCAGCAATACCTTTTCTGTCAAGTCCGTTCATCGGTTCATCCAGAATTAAGATCGGCGGATCTTCCATAATAGCCTGCGCAATAGCCAATCGTTGCCTCATTCCCAGTGAATATTTTCCTACAGGCTTCTTATACTCTGGATCAAGACCTACCCTTCTGATGATTGAAAATAAATGCTGCTTGTTTTTTTTTGTTTCTTATTTTATAAAGAAATTCTAAATTACGGTACCCTCTCCAGTTGCGCAGAAAAGCAGGCTCCTCGATAATGACGCCTGCATCCGTCAACATGTTTAAATCCCTGCCCATGACTTGATTGTTAATTAGGATTGACCCTTTGTCACATCTTAAGAATCCGCAAATGGCTTTAAATAGTACAGTTTTTCCAGATCCGTTATGTCCGATCAGTCCGTAAATGTTACCACTCTTAAATTCCACAGACACATTGTTCAAAACAACAGTATCATTAAGAGACTTGGAAACCGAATCAACTTTGATAGTATACTCTCTTTCTCGATTCATAAACCCCTCTCCTAAATATCCTCATTTTCCCATAAAAATTCGACCTTCCCTATTTTTAATAAAATCATACTGCTCATAGCAAGTATCCCAGCCAGAAGGAATGTCAACATGTATGGAATCGATGGCAACCAATAATACCCGTAATCTGGTGTCGCTATCCTTGCCACCTCCGGCCAAACAGTCGGGATAAAGTAGGCGAGCTTCTGCCGAACCTGCGCCGTCAAATTAATAACGAGAAAAAAAGACAGCGCCAGCGCAGTTGCACATGTAATGGAAAGCGGTTTCCCTGCGTATAAACCCACTGTAAACATGAGTGTCCCAACAAACGAAAGAACCAGAGTTGTTAGCATCTAGTTAGATATATCTAACTTCTTGTCTGTAACACAAAACTAACGTTTTCTTTGAACCTAATCATATATACCTTTTCTTACTTCAGTTTACAATCAGATATGCCATCATAAATGGCTGATGTCGTTGGTAAACCAGTTTTTCATGTATTTTTTTATGAAAACCCCTTAATACGTTATTCTTTTTCTTATACTAATGGATCAATATATCCTAATTTTATAGCTTTATTATAAGCATCAAGCGTGTTTTCAGCGCTTAATTTGTCATATATGCTTTGAAGGTGATTATATAAAGTCCGTTCGCTCATGAACAATACCTTGGCCACTTCCTTCTTCGTTTTGCCTTTACACACCTCTCTTAATACTTCTATTTCCTTATGTGTCAGACACCCTTCATGTTTTCTTTCGTGTTCCTTTGTTTCTTTTGTTACAGCATCATGTATTCTTTTTATGAGACATTCCGGGGTAGATGATTTGTTAAGATAATCAACGGCTCCTTTTTCAAAAGCCTTTGCTTTGTAAAGGGGCATATCATAAGAGGAAAGCATTATAACTGCTGTAGGCGGGCTTTCCTTTTTTATTTTTTGAATTAAATCAAACCCTGTTATTCCTTGTGAGCTTTTTAGGTTAATATCTAATAAAGCCACAACATACGTGAAGCGTCGAAGCATTTGAAAAAACCGATCTTCACTTGATACATAGTCAAATCGTTTGATCGATTGATCATTTTCGGTTATAAGTCTTTTTAAGCTTTCTCCAAATAGAATATGATCATCATACAGGATAATGTTCATGTAGATTCCCCCGCCTTTATTTCGACATCGCTGCTTAAAACACCGTTCGAATATCCATATTCCATCGTGCCATTGTTTCTTTTTATTAATAGCCGAAGCATCAGAACACCGCCTTTTGAACTTTTTGTTTTTTCGTAATCTTCAAATGTTGCTCCATCGCTTATACACTTTATTTTAATAGTATTCTCATCCTTTAACTCTATATCATAGTGTAAGAAGCTGGAACGAGAGTGCTTATACACATTGTTGATCAGCTCTTTGCTGATTTGGAACACCAGTCGAGAAACACTCTCATTCTCGAGCATTATTTGTGCCTCTTTTGAAACATTGACAACAGTTTTGATTCTACTTTTCGGATATAAAAGACTTATAGAGCTTGTAAGGTTTTCAATATTATCTGCCATGTCAAATTCATTAAACAGACTAGATGAATAGAAGTTCATTAAACTTCGAGCTCTTTTTTCCATATCTCCAATAATATTTCTTGCTCCATCAATTTCTGGTTCTTTTAATAAAAGAAGATTGTAACTGGCCCTTGCTTCTTGTATGATTTCGTCGTGTAAAACTCTTGAAAAAGCATCTCTTTCGTCTTCAATATAGGATGCCAGATAGTAAAATGCCTTCATTTCATCAAACTCACCAACAGGCTCTTCCAGGTTAATTAGTAGCATTAATATATATATGCATCCCATGTAATGTAGAAAAATATTAATTTCTATAGTACCCATTCCCAAGCCATAACAGATAACCACTAATAATAATACGGTCAGAGGCACGGCAATTTTCTGAGCTTTTTTTGACACAGGAAGTATATTAACTCTTTCAAAATCGGAATATGAGTATTTGTTGTTTGTATCTATAACTATAGCCAATACGATTAGAGGAATTGAAAAATAGCTTATGCGCAAGCTTGTCACACTTGCTATATACAATGCAAAAATGCTCAGTTTAGATACTTTCTTTCCTTTAGAAACAAAATGGTGAACAAGAAGTACCGTGACGAAAATCACAACACTCATGTTTACCATTAGAGGAACATTGTCAATGACCAGAGAGCTAAGCCATATTATCAAGGGAATCTGCCAAAGATCCAAAAACGATCTCTCTTTGTTACATTTTATCAGCTGAATATAAACAGCATTTAGGAATATAAAAAAGAGTGCTATTGAGCAGAAATTAATCAACAGTGAATCTGTTCGGACATAACCCTTTGAACATACCCACATCCAAAAGAGAATCGAAAAAACATAAACACCAAGGTAAGTATATCCATATCTTTTCTTCATGATTTATAGACCATTTCTGTGTTTTAGTAATAAGATCCTGCTATTTTCTCGTTAGATAATGTTCTCGCCATTACTATAAATACAGACAGGGCAAAAATGTATCTGCCCATAACTCCCGCAATCATCATATTTAGTGTGTGTGATAAGGCTACTTCTATTAAAACAGCAGCGATATGAAGGAATGCCAGATGAAGTCCCAGGCTTTTATATTTGTTCATGTTTTTTATGTTTAATACCCTGACGCTAAGAATGGCATTGAATATTAACCCATATAAATAATAATCCAAAAGATTTAAAGGAGACATATTTAATATCATTACATGAGTGACAACGATCATGGGGAGCGTCAACAAGGAGGTTGCAATCCAAGTAGCAACGGAATAGTCAAAACAAAGAGATAATGCGCTTAATCCATTAGACAGAAGCCACTCTATCTTTCGGGTAATTTTATCAATCTGTATACTATCTTTGCTTAGCTCCGCGCTGAAGATAATAAGAGGGAAAACATACCCCATTGAAAGCATCTCTTTCATTTGAGTAGCACTCATATCTAAAGACGCCTCCTTCCCCCATACTCCCAACATGGAAAAAACCAGAGATATTGCCATCATAAAAAAATAGTTTGTAGTTATCATTTGTCGCAGATGAATCTTTATGCTATTTATTCCCATTTTCCGCCCCCTGTTACAATCTTTTCATTAGAAAGGGCCCGCTTTTTCTGAGAAAATAAAACTAACAGAACTATTGCTAAAATTATATTTATGACAGTTATAGGTAGCCATATCTCAACTCCTACCCTATTAGCGATCGCGGCAATGTCTTCTGCAAACATGGCAATGGCATAAATAAAAAAGAAGCACCCAAAGAATAATATGTTTTTGAACAATTTGTATTTTTTTATGCTGAATGACGCAATATTAATCGCGAGTATTGTTATGAATCCTAAAATCGCCGTAGATATATATACAACTATTAATTGCATTATTAACTTAGGCGCAGGTGTTAGCACATAAAAACATACCGACAAAAACAAAAGTAACGGGACAATACTTGAAAGAACAAAAATCTGCATGGAATAAGCGGTTAATAGTTTATGATAGTCAATACCACATGATAAAAAAAACTGTACTCGATTACTGAGGATGTCTTTTACTGTCAAATCAACTATCATTGAGTTGGCCTGTATTAGAGTTGTTGCCAAAACCAATACATATATAATCAACAGAACATAGTTTATACCTCTGGCTTCAAGCAATCCTTTTTTCATAACGAACAATACAAGCAGTGAAATAATCAGAACTACAAAAAAATTAATTGCAGTATCTTTGCTTTTTAACAAATAATAAAACGAGGCTTTCCTTATATTTCTATCCATATTATTAACTCCCCGCCTTTACAAAAAGTTCTTCAAGTGTCCCTTTTTGGACTTCATTCATGCTTTTCTCAAATAACAGCGTTCCGTCTTTTATCATGGTGACATAATCAGCAGTTTTCTCTATCTCTGACAAATCATGTGACGTTATCAACACTGTTTTGTGTTCATCGCGCATCCTTTCAATAATAGTTCTTATCTCAATTCTGGATATTGGATCTACTCCTGATGTCGGTTCATCAAAAAGCATAATATCTCTGTCCATCAAAACCACTATCAAAAGGGACAGTTTTCGCTTCATTCCCTTTGAATAAGTGCTTACTCGTTTTGATAAATGATCTGTCAAGCCAAGCATATTCGCATATTTTTCATATTTGCTTGCATCAAACCCAAAATATAAACCAAATATTTTTAAATTTTCCATTCCTGACTTATCTTCATATAAATAGTCATTTTCAAGAAGCATGCAGTGATTTCCTTTAACCTCTATTTTCCCGCTGTCTACTTCATAAAGCCCTGTTAGGATGCGAAGCAAGGAGGTTTTCCCGGATCCATTTGGTCCGATGATTGCATGTATTGTATTACTTCTTATATTTAGGCTTAAATCATCAAATAATTTGTGTGAATCAAATGATTTTGACACATTATAAATTCTAATGGCATAATCGTTTGTTGTCATAATATATACCCCCTGAAGCTATCTGGTATTTTGTTTTTATACCACTGGCAGTCTCTAAATTCTTTTTCTCTTGCAGAATAAAGTCCTCTAATAATGCAATAGCTACAGAAATACTTCTTATCACAGTCTTTGCATTCTTCGCTGTTGTATACAGGTGCCTTTATTGATCGCACAAGATTTAGAAGCTCATACTCTTCAGTATATAATTCTCCGATATTCTTCTTAAACACATTACCTACTGGTTTTAGTATCGTCTCATCATCCATCGCACAGAATTTGATATTTCCATCTGGTGTTATAGAAGGGTTTGATGTAAAAGCGCCGCAGTTATTTAACTTGGAATCACCATCTTTTACCTCATACAGAAAGCCTCTCCCGTATTTGTCATTAATTCTGTTAATAACTTTTGCAATACCCTCTGCATCTCTTTCCGTTTTTAGCAACAAATTATTGCTATCTTCCAGGTCGGCTCGTCCCATTGGTGTAATGACGGAAATACCGTATTTCTCGATATCATTTGAATGAACCCAATCGGCGATGTTTTCTATCTGATTTATGTTGTTTGGGGTTACCATTGTCACAACTCTTAAAAAGACACCGGCTTTATGCAGGTTTAAAATGTTCGTTTTAACTCTTTGTGTTATGTTTGGAATAGAGGTTCCCATAAACCAGTTTACATATTGGTCATTGTCTCCATGCAAATCTATTTGGACCACTGTTCTGGGAGCATTTTCTACAACAATGTTAAAAATTTCATTACTCCATGCCAACCCGTTTGAAAGTATGCTGATAAGATTGTAGCCAAGATTATACGCTTCTGTTAAAATCTCGCCAAATTTAGGATGGCAGGTTGCTTCTCCTCCTGTAAACTCAACGACCCTTGTTCCCGCAGCCCTGGCATCTTTTAAAAGGGTAATTATTCCTTCTGTATTATCAGTAAATTGTTTGTCTGCTGAATAATCTCCGTAGCAATGAAGACATCTTGCATTACACCTGTGTGTAATCTCAACTGAAATCGCTGACGGATATTGAGTTTTCCCATTTCCCAATATAGGGATTTCTATTTTCTGAGCTACTTTGGTTTCGATAATTCTTATGCCATATTCATCCCTTAATTTATTGATGAATTTTTCCAGGTTTTCGGTTGCCTCTTCACGTAAATGGTCATTTCCTCCAGTCATCACCGGTATAAGATCATCAAAAGTGCGAGTACCGTCCATGTGCTTAATAATGTTAAAAGCATCTTCATTAATCCAGTACAGACTCTCTCCCATTTTTTCATATTTGTTATCGATTACAAGTATGTAGGATTCTTTTTGTCTTTCTATTGCCTTTACATTCAACATTCTTAGAAACATTTTTTATCCTCCATCATATATTAAAGCCTGACAGGAGAATAAATTAAAGCAATTGTCTCCTTCCAGGCTCTTTTAGGGCTCTAGAAGAGTCCTACAAATCCAGCTGCTGTTGCTGCTGCGATAGCACTCGGTCCGCAAAACATACAACCGGTGCATCCAGCACACAGCTTACAGCCATTGCCCATAGGCGTTGCACTAGGGTTCATGACGCATCCTCCTTTCTTTTTGCTCCGAGAATATCACGCCACGTCCAGGCAATCATGAGTAATTTCTGCAATTATTGGCAGGTCTTATCTTTTTATAATAACCTTTTGCACTAACTGGTTCATAACTTTTCCTTTAGACCGGGCCTTACTGCTGCAGCAGCAAGCAATGGAAAAGTATATATCTTTTCCGCTTGCTGGGGTCTGCCCCAAACCCCGCGAGCAGATATGCTGCTCCATCATCGGCTGCCGCCTCGATGCTTTTCTTTTTCCAATTGATTCAGAGAACTGTGTACACTTTACTGAACAGCCTGCCACCTTTGCATCTCTTTTCTTGCTTCCCGGTACTTTTCATACTTTGCTTTTTGTTGATTGGACAATACCAACAACCTGGCATTCAAATCCTTGAGCTTCGGAATTCTTTTTGTCTTATATTCTTCAAAGACTTTCTTGGCAGCAAGATGGATCTGGATCTCTGCACGGTGCATCTCCAGATAATCATCTGGTTTACCACGCTTTTGATATTCGGCAAAAACCTCTCTGGTCCTTCCATAGTCAAGGATATGCTGTTTCATTTTTCGAAGTTCCCGAATCTCACTCTCCGTCGCCTTCAATTCATCCGATGCCTGCTCAAACACAGCTGTTGCTTTCACCTGCCGCTCCTCCAGTTGCTCTGTACTTCCAATGCCTTCCTCCCGAAGAATAAGCAGTGCGCTTGCCATCTGTTTGATGTTAAAGACCTTTGCCCACTGTTCATAGCCTTTGCCTTTTCCTTCTGAAAGTTTCTTTTCGATATCGATAAGAAACGAGATATCCGGCGTCGAACTTTTTTCGAATTTTCTGCTGGGCGCTGCAACTGTGGATCTGCTATTTGAAGTTCTCAGTCGTTCCAATTCAGCACCGATCGCATCATCGGTATATTCCGGCCCCAGTGTCTTCAGCCTCGTGAAACGATTCTGTCCTGGCGCCCGAAGGGAAATATACTTCCCGCGCTTAACCTCATATCCTTGTTCTTGCATCTGCCGAAGGAAATCTTCAAAGTCACAACAGCCCGGCAGCACTTTCCCGATTGTTTTCTTAAGCTTTGCCTTCCAGCTGGTGCCGTTTTTTTCCGCATTCCACTCGGCATAGTCCTTGCCTTTTTCTTCCGGTTCAGCAATGACAGAATATCCTTTTTCCAGACAGATCCGGTCACTGATGTCCCGGATCAGATCCGCGGTATCCTTAACATTATTGAACTTATGGGTGCAGTCAAGGGTGGTGGAGTTGAACACGATGTGATTATGGACGTGGGCCTTGTCGATATGCGTCGCCACAATAAACTGGTGCCTGCCGCCAGTGAATTGCATAGCAAGTTCGTAGCCAATCCGATTGGCTTCCTTCGGCGTGATCTCTCCTGGATAGAAAGCCTGACGCACATGATAGGCGATTACATCTTTTCCGTGTTTTGGCTGACGTCCGGTAATCATCTGATATTGCTGCTTAGAGAGCAGGAAGTCCACCTCGACGGACGTAGGATCGCATTCATAGGAACTGATCAGGACTCCGCCGTCCGTCTTATCCGGATTCATCACATAATCCGTCCTTGCGGCAAGAGATTGCAAAAGCGTTTTTCCGTGATTCATATGCATCGGCATAATCCTTGTTGTCGCCATGTCATACCCTCCTGATGGATTTCAGGGTGATCACTTCTGAAACCAACTTCTTGATCTGTTCCGCTTGCTCCCGGTAACCCTCCTGCAGTTCTGTAAGATCCTCCCTGGATATGCCGCCGACTATGTTGCATCTAATCGCAATCTGGTTCACATTCGCGGCAGTCCGGTTCGCAAGCTTCAGCATTTCCCGGAAGGCGGGCATATCTAGATTTACCACGAGGCCATCGATCGCCATCTTGCGGATATATGCGCTCATGTTACGGGTGCCGCACTGCTGCATTTTCTGCTGTATCATTTCGTGTTCATGATCTGTCAATTTCAGGAGAAATTGTTTCGTTCTCGTAATGCTCATACCATATCCTTTCCGGTTTCAAAACCATATGTGACGATGGTGACGGTTGTGACGGTTATTTTAGGTCCAGCCTACCCTTAAATCTACCGTCACCATCGTCACAACCGTCACGCCCCTGCCACATCGCGATGGAGTGTGATCTGTCGGTTGGCCCGAGTCCGTGTTTTTTCGAAAGTGATGCCGTATTCATGAAACAGCCTTGAGGCATTGATCCCCAGCTTCATAGTCAGTTTGTTAGGCGATAGCTCCGTGTGAAGTACCTCCGCAAGCTCCGTCGCCGTCCCGGTCCAGTTTGGATTCTCAACGGATACCAGTTCAGCAACGGTTTCCAGAAGCGGCTCCGGTCTCACGGAGAGCACCTGCATATCCGCTGTCTCAAGCTCCCACAGAAGCGTTTCAGGGTTCCGGTTCAGGTGCAGGCTCTGGTCTGCCTGATCCCTGCCGGAGACATCGAGCACTGCCTCACAGCTGGTGCGCTTCTCCTTATGCAGCAGGAATGCGCCGTCCGACGCACCGAGCAGGCCATTTGTCCCTGAGATCATCTCAAACTTATCGTCGGCCTGCTGCTTTCTCGTATGGTGTACAAGGAGCAGGCAAATGCCGGCCTGATCTGCAAAATCCTTGAGCTTCACGATCACATCATAGTCATTGGCATAGCTGTACCGTTCATCGGCATTTGCCCGGATCTTCTGCAACGTATCGATTATGATCACCCCGGTATCCGGGTGCTCTGACAGAAATCTCCGCATTTGCCCTAAGAGGCTCCCATCCAGGGAATCAGCTCTCGTAGCCATATGAAGCCTGTCGGTACATTCCGTCCCGAACATGCGATACAGACGTTCCTGGAGTCGCCTGGGATCGTCCTCTAGTGCCAGATACAGGACCGAGCTCTGTCTGACGGGGTACTCCCACAGAGGAAGCCCCGCTGCCACATGGTAGGCGATCTGCAGCATCAGGAAGCTCTTGCCCAGCTTCGGGGCCCCTACGAATAGATAGGTGCCCGGATAGAGCAGGTTTTCGATCAGAGGCGGTTTGGCACAGTATACCTGATCATACAGCTGCGTCATGCTGATGGTCGGGAGATAAGAAGGATCCGCTGTTCTCCTTATGATCCGTAAAGTGAATTCCTGATCCGGATCGTCATACCAGTCGGTTTCTACCTTGTCCTCAGTCTTACCGGATATTGAATTATCAGTGCAAAAACCTATATAATCACTTGTGTTTTCATTGATTTCCGGAGACGGATTCGCTATACTTTGAGCATACATGTTTAATGACGATTGCTCTGCGGCTGCGCCAACAGCCGGGTTCAGAGCAGTCGTTATTCTTTTCTGATCCATACGCATTTTCCCTTTCTCATAAGCTACCATCTTCCTTTTGCATCCCGATCATGACAGAAGTGATGAGATCGATTCGGGTTAAAAGATCTTCATTTACCGTCTGCCCCTCAAGGATTCTCCTCAGTTCATCCAATATCGCCCGCATTTCCAGCAAGAGTCCCCTATAAACCTTCGGATTCCCTTGAACTACCACCTCCCGGTCCGTGAGCTTCCGGATTATATAATCCTGTTTGGTTAATCCGGACACTCTCACCGCTGATTCGATGAGCATATCTTCTTCAGGAGATACCCGAAAAGCTACCGTGACTGACCTCCATCTTCCCTGCCTGTCCATATTTTTAGCTGACATTCTTTTTTCCTCCTTCTCCTCCGTTTGCGCGTTTATCATGGTTCAAAGAGTTGCTTTGTCTGTTTTCGGTTTCCGGCAATCGCTGGTTTTCCAGAAATTCTGCCATGTCCGCCTGCTTATTCGGAAACAGATGTGCATAGCGGTAGGTGACCTTTTCGCTGCTATGTCCGACTCTCTTTCCAATCTCAAAAGCGCTGAAGCCCTGATTGATCAGAAGAGATACATGGGAATGACGAAGATCATGAATGCGGATCCTCCTGACACCGGCAGCCTTGCTTCCGGATTCCATGTTCCGGCAAAGTCCGTATTTCGTCATAGGAAAGATCCGGTCCGAAGAATGAATGTCATAGTACAGCTTCAGGCAATCCTTCATTTCCTCACAGAGGAAATCCGGAATCGCAATCATTCGCACACCGGCATCCGTTTTCGGAGTTGTGATAACATCTTTGCCTCGAAGCCTCTGATATGATTTGTTGATCCGAAGCATTTTTTTATCGAAATCAAAGTCCTCCGGTGTCAAAGCCAGCAGCTCGCCCTCTCGAATGCCAGTCCAGTAGAGTACCTCAAAAGCATAATAATAGATGGGTTTCTCCATTATGACCTCAGCGAATTTCAAATACTCTTCCTTCGTCCAGAATTTCATTTCCTTGAATTCCTCTTTGCCAATGCTGCCTGCGATACGGGCCGGATTGACCGGCAGCTGATAATAACGGATGGCATGGTTAAACATGGCAGAGAGCTGTGCATGAATCGATTTCATAAAGGTAGAAGACAACGGCTTCCCGCCAGTCCCCGGCAGCTGCATTACAGTATTCTGCCAATCAACGATGTCTTTGGCCGTGATCTCGGAAAGCCTGCGTTTGCCCAGATAGGGGAGAATTTTTCCTTCGATAATGCTTTCCTTTGTAATCCAGGTGTTTTCTTTCAGCCTGGGCTTGATATCCTCCCTGTAAAGCTCATAAAAGCTTTCCAGCGTCATGTCAATATCTGCCCGTTTCTGCAGTTTGAACTGCGTTTCCCAAGCCAGAGCATCCCTTTTGGTTTCAAAACCCCTTTGGCATTTCTGCTTCTTTTCCCCACGCCAGTCCGTATACCGAACCATCGCATACCAGGTTCCGTTTTTATCTTTATACGCCGGCATTTGCCCCCTCCTTTCGCCCGTCCGTTCTGTCTCCATAGAAATTGTCGTAAAAATATCTGCGGTCCACTCTCCCGGCAATCACCAGACACCCTTTTGCTCTCAGTTCCTTGTTCATCTGCCGGATCAGCTTGTAAGCATATGGTTTCGACACCTCTAAAACCTCAGCAACCTCATCTGCTTTCATAAACATTCTTTCTGTCATTCCTTTTATCCTTTCGTCTTTGTGATTTTAATGTGCTGCACGCTATTCTCCCCGGATCAGTTTCCTGACAGGCAAATCCCCTTTTCGGTGCTGTGTCGTCCTAAAAGGCGCTCGTTTTCTTCTTGAAAAGTCAAGGCGGTTTATCTCTGTCCGGATAGCTATTTGGTTATGTATTCGCCTTGCACTAAGTGTATTTGTTTAGTGCTCCTGACACGGAGTATACTATACATATTTATTTAGTGTCAAGTGTTTCATGCTATCTTTTCTAATTATTTTTATTTAATTTTGTATTGCGTACACTAAGCATTTTTGATATACTTCATCATAGTTGGACATTCACTCAAAGAAGGAGAAACTATCATGGCAATCGGAGAACGGATCAACTTCTTTCGCAGGCGATGCAATCTGACCATGAATGCCCTGGGGCAGCTTCTTGGTTTTGATGAAAAAGGGGCAGATGTCCGCATTGCTCAATATGAAAACAATTCCCGTAAGCCCAAAGCGGAACTGACGCAGTCTATGGCGGATGTCTTTGGCGTTGTCCCGGAAGCACTTACTGTCCCGGATATTGATACATACAAAGGCCTGCTCCATACCCTTTTTACCCTGGAGGACATTTATGGCCTTACTATCGATCGCATCGATGATGTCACCTGTCTGCATCTGGACAAGTTCGTCACGCAGCCGGGAACCAACCTCTGGCAGTACTTGGATGACTGGTACTCCATGAAGGAGAAATACATACATGGCAGGATCACGAAGGAAGAGTATGATCACTGGCGTTATAACTTTCCCAATGACGGGACCTCTGTACTTACAGCCAAGGTGCCGCCGGAAAGCTCTCTCTGATTTCATTTTCTTCCTATGGCCTTCTCATTTTCACCGTATTCATGCATGTCCTCCCAGGCAAACAAAAAGAGCAGGATCAATCCGAACCGTTCATAGTTCAGAGAGACCCTGCTCTTGTTATTTCTTCTGATTTGTTGCGCTCAGTTTGCGGGCTAAACCCGCAAGCCGTCCGCCTGTCAGAATAAAAGCAGAATATCAAATGTTATCATTTTGTTATCAAATCGACCCATGAGGACTCAGGAAGCCTTATTTTAAGCCGTTTCCCGGACGCTCTTAATTATTCGTACTCGACCGTTGCGGGCGGCTTCGGTGTGTAATCATAAAGAACGCGGTTGATGCCGGGCACTTCTGTGGTGATTCTCTTTACGAGATGATCGATCAGTTCTGCCGGCAGATGCTCTGCAGTTACTTCCATGACATCGGTCGTGTTGATGGCACGGATGATGCAGGGCCAGTCAAAGGTTCTTTTTCCGTCTTTGATTCCGGTGGATTTGAAATCCGGAACAACGGTGAAATACTGCCATACTTTGCCCTCCAGACCGTTCTTTGCGAATTCTTCACGGAGGATGGCATCCGATTCACGGACTGCTTCCAGACGCTCTCTGGTAATTGCACCGGGGCAGCGTACGCCAAGGCCCGGACCCGGGAACGGCTGCCGCTCTACCATGTTTTCCGGAAGTCCCAGCTGTTTTCCGACCATACGGACTTCGTCCTTGAACAGGATACGGACCGGCTCTACCAGCTCGAAACGATCTGCGATGTCCTCAGGCAGTCCTCCTGCATTGTGGTGAGCTTTGATTCCATTCTCGCTCTCCAGGATATCCGGCCAGATGGTACCCTGTGCCAGGAAATCAACGCCTTCCAGTTTTCTCGCCTCGTCTGCAAATACATTGATGAATTCTTCGCCGATGATGTGGCGTTTTTCCTCCGGATCGCTGACGCCTGCCAGCAGGTCGAGGAAACGGTCTGTCGCATCAACATAGATCAGATTGGCATCCATCTGATTCCGGAACACTTCGATTACCTGCTCCGGTTCCCCTTTGCGCAGCAGACCATGATTTACATGGACGCATACCAGCTGTTTGCCGATTGCTTTGATTAAAAGTGCTGCCACTACGGAAGAGTCTACTCCTCCGGAAAGGGCAAGGAGCACTTTTCTTTCTCCCACCTGCGCCTGAAGAGCTTTGATCTGCTCTGCGATAAATGCGTCTGCCAGTTCCGGAGTCGTGATCCGCTCCATGCCGTCAGGTCTTCTGATATCTTCCATTCATATACCTCCGTTTCCATCTCATTTTTCTTTCGTAGATGTTTCAGATTTTTGCTCTTATTATCTTAGCAAATGAGGCATTGTTCGTCAATTGATTTATCCTCTGCTTCGAAGCATCCGCAGGATGGCGGTGATGACTCCGTAGGATACGCCTGCGATTGGCCAGACGATCCAGCTTCTGCCCCAGTCACCGGTGATAAAGCTGTATGCGAGATATCCCGCCGTCACTGCAGTCCAGTATACGGTCGAAAGGTGCTCGTTCTTCTTCTCCTCAATTTTCTTTTCTTTTGTATAATCCCCTTCTTCAAGAAGCATTGCATAGGAACCCCAGACGACGCTGCACCTTACGATGAAAAGTACACCAATTGCAACAATAATCAGAAGTCCCGCAGCCGCAAACGTCATCGGGGTCTCCGCCTCACCATACAGAATCATGGAAATGATTACGGGAACGCAGGAAACCACACATAATACGATGCCAATGGTCAGAGAACGGATAAAGACCGGACGGAATTTTTCTTTCCTGTCGCGGGTCATTCCGTCAACACCATATATGGTTTCGATGGGTTCTTTTTCCAGGTATTCAAAGCGATGTCCGCGCAGACTGGTGGTCACAAATAACGCCACGGCGCCTCCGATCAGGGCAAACAGGAACAATAGTCCGATTCCCTCTGCCTGGAACTCTGTAAGCCGGATTTTCCCGCTCTGCGACAGGGCATAAAGAATAATGACGATGACCGGAGACAGGATGCACATCATCACTCCAAGGGCAACTCTTCCCGATGCCATCTGTTTGTGTTCCAAAAAAGCAGCCGCTTCTTCCATCGTCACGGTCCTCTGCGAATATTCCTGCTCCACAGACTCTGTTATTTCTTCCATCTCGATTTCATCTTTTAAAAGGAAGTCCGTTGTCACGCCAAAGATCTGTGACAGCTTCAGGATCCGGTTCATATCCGGGATGGACTGCGCACTTTCCCATTTGGAAATCGACTGCCGGCTGACATCCAGTTTCTCCGCCAGCTCCTCCTGCGACCATCCTGCCTTTTTTCTCAGTTCGATAATTTTATCTGCCAGTATCATAAGCTCCTCCTTCTATTGACCGCTCTGTGTTTTCGTACACAGGATCTCTTTTTGATGGCCCTATCATACCGAAATCAGCCGTAGAAGGCCATAAAACAGACTTGGAAACTGCGCAACCGGCGGTTGCATCTACCTTTTTGACGGTTTTATTTCTGAAATCAGGAGTCCGGCCAGGGCAAATGCCGTTCCCGCAAGCATCATCCCCGTAACCGGTTCTTTTAATAGAATGGCAGAAGCAAATACCGTGATTGCGGGACTCAGATATATATAGATGCTGGTTTTGATCGCTCCGATCTCTCTGACGGCAAAATTCCAGACCACGAAGCAGACGGCACATGCGCAGATTCCCAGAAACAGAAAGTTCAAAAGGTTCACCGGTTCTGCGATCTTACGGATGTCAGGGCGAAATCCCATCACAAATCCCATCGGCACCATGAAAATGATGCCCCACAGGAAAATGCGTCTTGTGTTCAGGATCGTCGGATATCCGAAGGAATTTACCTTTTTCAGGAAAAGGGAATAGAATCCCCAGCAGATGGCAGCTCCCACTGTCAGCAGGTCTCCGGCGGGACTTAAGTGAAACTGTGTGCCATTGAAGGAAATCAGGGCGATTCCCGCAAGCGCCACGACAAATCCCACAAAAAAAGCCCATCCCAGAGGCTCTTTATCTTTCAGGAAAAAATGGAGCAGAACTGCTGTGAAAAACGGGGCCGTAGAAATAATGACACCGACATTGGACGCGAAGGTGAATGTCAGCGCGATATTCTCCAGAAGATAATACAGTGTCACCCCGGTCAGGCCGGTCAGGATATAATAGATTTCCTGTTTGTGATCTGTCAGTTTCAGCCTTCCCGGCCTCACCACAAAAAGAGCTGCCAGTCCGATTACAAACCGGATGATCAGAATCTCCACCGGTTCAAAGGAGCGCAGCAGTATTTTGGATGATATGAACGTCGTCCCCCAGACGCTCACTGCAAACAGAGCCGCAAGGTGGCCGGCGATTTTTCTGTTATCAAATAGTACTTTCATATTTTTTTAGAAATGTATGGTTCCCTTCCTTCGATTCAAAGACACGGATTTCACAGTTTTTGGGCTTTGGCCTCCAGTGAATCCCATTTCTGCGGTCCTCCAGATAGCCGCACAGTGCCCGGATGATCCCGCCATGGCAGACCACAAGCACATTTTCATAGGACATGCTCTCCAGTTCTTTTAAAAACGCGGCGCTTCTGGATGTCATCGACCGGATGGTCTCCACCGTCTTCGGCGCCGGAAAGATTTCCGGAAGCGCCCAGTAAAGGGACATGGCAATTCCCATTCTGTCATAAGGAGCCTTTTCATATTTCCCGAAATCAGTCTCGATGATGCGGTCATCAATCATGACCTGCTCCTTTGGCACATTCCCGATGATGGATGCCGTGGTGACGGCACGGTCGAGATGGCTGGCGTAAACAGCATCAAACCGGATATCTCCGATTGCCCGGCGCGCGGCTTTCGCCTGCGCAATTCCCGTTTCATTCAACGGCATGTCCGTACGCCCCTGCATCAGTCTTTTTTTATTCAGATCTGTCTGGCCGTGCCTCGTCACCCATATGTTCATAATACTTCTATCTCCGTTTTTTCTGACTCTGAATCCGGACTATACGATCAGAAGTCTTCTTTTATTTACGTGATGTCCGAACTCCGGAAGAAAAACAAACAGCTCTTCATCCGGATTCAGTGCATTCTGCATGGAAGGCGGCATGTAAGAAGAGGTAAAACAGAAGCCATACGAGAGATCATGAAATCCCTGCGCAAGTCCGCCTTCTTTTTTCACTTTCAGAACTGCCGGTTCCGTTACGGCCCAGTGCGTCTGCCAGTCCTCGCTCATTTCTTCACAGGTGTACTCTTCTCCGTTGATCTGCCAGACAATATCCTCTTTTTCAAACTTTTCCCCGTCCACGTACAAAGTCCCGGGCATGATCTGGCTCAAAAAGACTCCTCGATAGTAGGGAAGCCTGATTTTAAACTGAAAACCGGTTATCCTGTCATTTTCTTTGATATTCCGAAAACCAACTGATTGAATTACTTCTCTTTCCATCGAACAAACCTCCTAATCACCGATATATCTCTTCAGCATGATATGCTGTTTCCGCAGCGTCTGACCGACCTCGTACCCCGGATCGTATTTATCCGCGCCCTCATATTCGCTCAGAAGATAGCCATCCCATTCGTGATCCTTCAGGATCTGAATGATCTCTTTATAAGGGATCGTCGTTTCCTCAAATTCGTCACTCATATGGATGAATTTTGCATGGCAGCAGTAAATATAAGGAAGCAGAGGAATAATATCTTCGGGTTTATTCGGTGTGTAATGCGGGTCAACATACTCGTTTTCTCCGAACTCAGTACGGAATACACTGAAATCAATATTCAGCCCGAAATTCTTTGTGTTTGTTTCCTTAATAAAATCAACATAGTCTGTCACCATCTTTCCTTTCAGATTCGATGGCGTATGTATTTCGGGACACATCCGGATATCCAGCTTCTCCGCCAGCGGAAGTGCCATGCGAATGATCTCACGCCAGTTCTTTACCGGCTCCAGTTCTTCATTAATGACAGGCATTTTTGTCCTCATCACTTTAAATCCCAGCCTGTGCGCAAGGCGAATATCACGCGCGAGCATCTCATAAGATTCTTCTGTGGTCAAATCCCGGTGCCGGAGCACATGAGAGTCGATCCAATTTCCGTATTCAACCGGTACCACCTCATATTTATCACACAGCCGGAACCATTTCTGCACCCACTCCTCCGTCGGATAAGGATAATTCTCAATATGGGTATTGGCAAGGATCTCTATGCCGTGCGCCCCCATATCGCAGACATCCTCAAAACAATCCTCCAAAGTTTTTGTCAGACCAAATTCGGCAGAATAACTGTAAAGCGCAACTCCCCGCTTTGGTCCTTTTCGCAGATACTGGTACATATCATCTACCTCCTCCTTTGATTGGTATCTATTATTATATTTTGTTTATCGGTTTTTTACAAGTTTTTACAGGCTTTGAATCCAGCTTCTTATCTCTTCGTCCGACAGACTTTCATTCATCATCCGTCCATCTTCAATCTTTGCCCCCGGAGCGCTCCCCCGCAGATGCTTTGCCGACCTGCCCAGGCCGCTTCCGCCGGATGTGCCAAACAGAACGATCCGCTTGCCGGAGAAATCATATGCCTCCAGAAAAGTATTCACGATGGTCGGTGCGATTGCACACCAGATCGGAAATCCCAGCAGGATGATCTCATAATCCTGTATCTTTGCGTCATGATCCGCAATCGGGGGCCGCCCGCTTCTGTGAATCATTTCTCTCATGCTTCTTGAAAACACATTTTTCCAGTTCAGGTCTTTCTCTGTGTAGGGAGTGACCGGTTTAATCTCATAAAGATCGGTCCCCGCCGCATCTGCAATCCGCTTTGCTGCCTTTGCGGTAGCACCCGCGGCGCTGAAGTACGCGCAGAGAATTTTTTTGCTGTCTGCCATATACGATATGACCTCCTGTTTACTTTATTCTTCCTGTCAATCAGAGGGGAGATCCTGCTCCCCTCTGATATCCATACAATCATTATATTCCGGTCCGGGCAGAAATATTCCGCCTACTCCTGCAGTAAGAACTGTTCCACTGTTTCAAATCCCAGCCGCTCGATCGTCATGCAGAAGCGTTCCCCTGGCTTTCCCTGATCCTTGAAGAACAGAAGTGCGCGCTCCACGATTTTCATCATTTCTTCTTGATCGGTTATGATTCTTCCAAGCGGGCGCCCAACCGTGTGCTGTTTTCCCCAGCGGCCGCCGATGAAAATCCTGTATCCGTTCTTCCATCCCATGATTCCGACATCATTCAGATCCGGCTTGATACAGCTGTTCGGACATCCGCCGACAGCGATCTTGAACTTGTGCGGCAGGGGTACATCATGATAGCCGATATAAAAGCGTTTGTGCAGTTCCTCTGCAATGGCATAGCTGTCCAGCAGGCCGAACTTGCATGTCGTTCCTTTACAACAGACAATAGGGCGCACACGGTTGCCGGTGCCGCCCGTCTCCATACCGTTTTCATGGAGATATTCAAGAAAACCCTCTATTTTCTCATACGGTATGCCGGTCACTTCTGCGGAGAGACGGTTTGTGAAGACAACGTGTCCGTCCCCGTAGTTTTCTGCTGCACGAGACAGCGTCAGGAGCTGACCGGATGTCAGTTTTCCGTTGACCGTGAGCACACGTGCGGAAAAATTGTCCGTTCCTTTGTTATTAATAAATCCCATTCCCTTCAGACGTTTCATTTCGTCAGGTGATATTGCGGAAGATGCCATCTTTTCCCTCCTCTTTTTAACAATTGTGCTGCCCGCTCTACATGATCTGCAGTAAGCGCTCTGCATTCTTATAACAGATCCTGTCCAGACAGTCTGAAAACATTTCTGACTGCATGATCTGCTCACGCTTTGCAGAGATCATGGGGCTGGGGGTATAAGGGAAATCCCCGCCGAACAGGATATGATCCGCATCCGCCAGAAGGCGAAGAATTGCCGCTCCCCTCGGGAAAATGTCTCCGGCCAGATCAAAGTAGAGCTGCGGCAGACATTCCTCCGGATGAACCGCATGGCCAATTCCGTTCTTTTCCAGCAGAGCCGTGATTCCTTCCAGACGGTCAATGATATTCGGTAAAAAGGAAGCGCAGTGCGGTATGATCATTTTCAGATTCGGATATTTCTGCAGGGTTCCTGAAGTCATCAGGTTGACAACTGCTCTCGTTGTATCGCCCAGAAACTCCATCAGAGGAAGGAGTTTTCCGGTAAAGCAGCCCTGCGGCACCGCCGGCGGTGCGGTCGGATGGAAGATGATGACCGCATGTCTGCTGTTCAGATATTCCATCAGGGGATCCAGCCTCTCATCTCCGGGATACACTCCTCCTGCATTGCTCGGGAACCGGACCGCACAGGCGCCCAGATGATCATAAGCATATTGCGCCTCCCGGATGGCTTCATCCAGATGCGGCAGCGGCAGCGCAGCCGCAAACGAAATCTTCTCAGGATATTTCTTTTTTAATTCCGCCCCTTTCTCATTCAATCCCCTCGCAATCTCACAATCCAACACCGCATCGCCAAAATACGGATCCGGAGAGGAGACCGACAAAACTGCATGGGACAGCCCCGCCTTCTCCATGTATTCCATCTGCAGTTCTTCATTCCACTGCGGAATCAAAAACCCGTCTTCCTTTTCTCTGCCGTATTGATGCAGAGCGTCTGTGTACTCTTTGGTAAGCAGGTGGCAGTGGACGTCAATCAGTTTTGTGTCTTTCATACAATATCCTTCCTTCTCTATTCCGTTTCGTTATATATTATACCCGCAATCGTACCTTAATTCAATCTTCAGCATCAATCTGACATTTTCTGACGGACTTTTATATAAAAAAACAGGCGGCTTTTTTATAATGTAAATAAGATCAAGTACGCCCGAGGCGTACTTGCCGCGGCGCGCTTTCCGCTTGCGCGCCTGCGATCCGCCGGAGGCTTCAATCTTCAGCGCAGGTATGAAACCCATGCTGAAGACGAAAATGTTAATTTGGCGCATTCCTCTCACGACTAAAGTCACGAGAATCCTGCGCTGAATATTGAAAACAGGAGGATATTGCATATGAAATATGGATATTTTGACGACAAGGCAAAAGAATATGTCATCACTTCCCCGCGCACTCCCCTCCCCTGGATCAATTATCTGGGATGCGAGGATTTTTTCTCACTGATCTCCAACACGGGCGGAGGATACAGTTTCTACCGTGATGCCAGGCTGCTGCGTCTGACCCGATACCGCTATAACAACGTTCCACAGGACAGCAATGGGCATTATTACTATATCAAAGACGGTGATACGGTATGGAACCTCGGCTGGATGCCTTCCGGGACAGAACTCGATGACTATGAATGCCATCACGGACTCGGCTACACGTCCTTTTTTTCAGAAAAAAATGATCTGTCTGCCGCGCTGACCGCATTTGTCCCCCTCAGCGATGCCTGCGAAGTCAATCGTCTGATTTTGAAAAATAAAAGCAGACATACGAAATCCATCGATCTGTTCTCCTATGTGGAGTTCTGTCTGTGGGATGCCATGGATGATATGACGAACTTCCAGCGAAATTTCTCCATCGGGGAGGTGGAGGTACATGCGGGCGGTGCCCGGATCTTCCACAAAACCGAATACCGGGAACGCCGCCGGCACTATGCTGTGTATGCGGTCAATACAGAGGTCGCCGGGTTTGATACGGATCAGGATCAGTTTTTAGGCATCCGGGGAGAGAATGCGGCGCCGGAAGCGGTGATGGAAGGAAAATCAAAGAATTCGATCGCCAGCGGATGGTGCCCGATCGGTTCCCATCATGTGAAAACAGAGCTGGCTCCGGGGGAGGAACGCACTTTCCTCTTCGTTCTCGGATATATCGAAAACCCGGCTGATGAAAAATGGTCCGGCAGACCGGAGGACGGGTTGATCAACCGTACACGCGCGGATGAAATGCTGGCCCGGTACCGTACAGCAGAACAGGCGGAACAGGCGCTCCTCGATTTGAAGAAATACTGGGACGGGCTGCTTTCACGCCTGACGATTCAGTCGCCGGAGGAAAAACTGGACCGCATGGTCAACATCTGGCACCAGTATCAGTGTATGGTCACCTTTAACATGTCCCGCTCGGCTTCATACTATGAGTCAGGGATCGGCCGGGGGATGGGATTCCGCGACTCCTGCCAGGATCTGTTCGGCTTCGTGCATCTGATCCCTGACCGCGCAAGGCAGCGTATTCTGGACATCGCTTCCACGCAGCTTCCGGACGGATCGGCCTGGCATCAATATCAGCCGCTGACAAAAAAAGGGAATTCCGACATCGGCTCTGGCTTTAACGATGACCCGCTCTGGCTGATTGCCGCCGCGGCGGCCTATCTGAAAGAAACCGGCGACCTCTCTATCCTGGATGAGCGCACTCCCTATGACAATGATATGGACACCGCAACGGATCTCATGGAGCACCTGCGCCGCTCTTTCCATTACACGCTGAGCCATCTCGGCCCGCACGGGCTGCCGCTGATCGGGCGCGCCGACTGGAATGACTGCCTGAACCTCAACTGTTTTTCCGAAGAGCCGGGAGAATCCTTCCAGACATCCGGGCCGGATGACGGGCCAAATGCGGAATCTGTTTTTATTGCGGGAATGTTTGTAAAATACGGAAAAGACTATATCCGGATCTGCCGGATGAAAGGTCTCCGTGACGAAGCTCTTCTGGCAGAGGAAGCCGTCCGCCGCATGGAGCAGAGCGTCCTGAAACACGGATGGGACGGTGAATGGTATCTGCGTGCCTATGATCATTTTCTTCAGAAAGTCGGTTCAAAAGAATGTGAAGAAGGAAAAATATTCATCGAACCGCAGGGGTTCTGCACGATGGCTGAGATTGGGCTGAAGGAAGGATACTGTCTGAAGGCACTGCAGTCTGTTGAAAAATATCTGGATACACGCTATGGAATCGTTCTTCTTCAGCCGCCCTATCGCAGATATCATGCCGAACTCGGCGAAATATCTTCCTATCCGCCCGGGTATAAAGAAAATGCCGGCATTTTCTGTCACAACAATCCATGGATTTCGATTGCGGAAACCATTGTCGGCAGAGGAGACCGTGCCTGGCAGGTCTACACTCGTACATGCCCGGCCTATATCGAAGATATCAGCGAAATTCACCGCACAGAGCCCTATGTGTATTCCCAGATGATCGCCGGGAAAGACGCGCCCCGGTTCGGCGAAGCCAAAAACAGCTGGCTGACCGGCACCGCGGCATGGACCTTTCTCAATGTTTCCCAGTATATCCTGGGCATCCGCCCGGATTACGACGGGCTGATCATCGATCCATGCATTCCTTCTTTTCTGGATGGTTTTCGCGTCAAACGGTTTTTCAGAGGAATCACCTGGCATATTACGGTCAAAAATGAAAGCCATTCCCGGAAAGGCGTCAAACACTTGCTGGCGGATGGAAAGAAGATAGAGGACTGCCTGATCCCTGTTCCCCAGGACAGAACCGAGACCTTCATCGAAGTCATCCTGTAAAAAGAAACCTGCCTCCCCAATGGAACAGTGTTTTCCACAATCAGGGAGGCAAGTCTTTTTTATTCTTTATACACTCTTTACTCTTTTACACCGCCGAGTGTCACACCCGCGATGATATATCTGGACAGAATAATGTAGACAATGATAATGGGCACGATCGAGATGGAGATCAGCATATATACCTTTCCCATATCGAACTTCAGAAAATCCGCGCTTCGCAGACTGGCGATCATGATCGGCAGAGTCTGTCTTTTCTTCGATGTAATCACCAGGGCAGGGATGAAGTAATTGTTCCAGGCTGCCACGAAGGAAAAGATAGCCTGCACCGCCATGGCCGGTTTCATGATCGGCAGGACGATGCGGTTGAAGGTACTGAATTCTCCGGATCCGTCGATGCGGGCCGCATCCACAAGAGACATCGGCAGGGATGATTTCATATAGCTGTACATGAAGTAAAAAACAGCGGGCGCCGCGATTGCCGGAATGATCAGCGGAAGCAGTGTGTCATCCATATGCATGCCGGTAATCAGACGAAGGAATCCAAGTGCGGTTACCTGTGTCGGCATAACAAGAATCATCATGATAAAGGTGAACGCCGGCTTGTTCATGCGGAACTGATACGCATACAGTCCGTAGGCGGTCATTGCGGAAAAATAGGTGCTTAAGACCGCGCAGCCTGCGGATACGATCAGACTGTTTCGCAATCCGTACAGGATCGGAATATTCGCGTCATTCAGAACATTTCTCAGATTCTTCAGCAGCATTTTCCCGGGCAGGAACGAAAACCCTTTCTGCAGTTCAATATGTGATCTGGTCGCGTTGACAATCATGATATAGAAAAAGAATAAACATAAAAACGCCAGAACAATCAGAAGAATATAGGCAACGACGGTTCTGACACGGCCTGTCTTTTTATTTTTCATTGCGCTCTCCCTCCTTTTCCTGCCAGTTTCTTTGCCTTTTTTGCAGCCTTCTTCGAGCCGTCCGGGTCATCGTCATTCATCAGTTTGTAAACAATGAAGCACAGAATGGCGCTGATGATGAACAGATAGACGGAAAGGGCTCCTGCCATTCCATAGTTTTTGCTCGCAAGATGATTATTCAGATACATGATCAGCGTCATGGATGAACGGTTGGGCGATCCGGAGCCGTTTGTCAGGATCTGCGGTACATCAAACATCTGCAGGCCGCCAATCATGGAGGTAATCAGCGTATAGGAAAGAACGGGCCTGATCATCGGCAGAGAAATTTTAAAGAAAATCTGTGTATGACTGCATCCATCCAGCTGAGCTGCCTCGAACAAAACGGGGTCGATCCCCATGATGGCTGCCATTAGCAGGATCGTCGTATTTCCGAACCACATCAGAAAATTCATCAGGCCGATCAGTCCGCGCGTGCCCCACACCGTCGACAGAAAACGGACCGGCTCATGGATCACTCCCATATTCATCAGTGCAGAGTTGACAGGTCCTCCATCTGAAAACAGTGTAAAGAACAGCATGGCAAAAGCAGATGCCATGATCAGGTTCGGCATATAAATGACCGTTTTAAAAAATTGTTTTCCTTTTACTTTCAGCCGGACATCGGTAAACCATGCCGCCAGTACAAGGGACACGATGATCTGCGGAATAAATCCGATGATCCAGAGAATGAACGTATTGCCTGCGTATTTGGGCAGATCCGCTTTCAGTAATTCCAGATAATTGGATATCCCGATAAAATTCGGTCCGATCGATTTCAGTCCGGAACGATAATACTCAAAGAAACTCCAGCGAATCGTATTGACCAGCGGGATCAGTGAGAAAATCGTAAAGGACGCAAAAAACGGTATGATAAAGATATATCCCCACTTGGCGTAGCTGACGCCTTTCTTTTTTTTCATAACTTCAGTCCTTTCCGTGGCAAAAAATATGGGGCGATTGTCTCGCCCCAAACATTAACCGTTTTATACTCACGGCCAAACAACTTCTGTGATTTCCGGATAAAGTTCTTTAATCGATGTCTCAAAGTTCGCCTTGGCGGTATCCATGTCTACATTCCTGTCAAAGTAATCTTTGAATGCCTGCTGAATCTTCTCGTTGCAGCCCTGATCATAAGGGGAAACATTGCTCATATCGATGTTCGGAGCCACTTCTGAAAACAGTGCAATATGGTTCTGACCGCCCAGAAACTCGGAACCATAATTCGGATCCGCCGCAAGCTCCTGCATACCGGATACCGTGTTCGTGTAATCCTGGATCTCCGGATCGGATGTGATAGATTTCATGATTTCTTTATTACATGTCAGCGCAAGCATGATATCTTTCACCTGATCCGCGTTATCTGTTCCGTTTGCCGCTGCCATCCAGGTTCCGCCCCAATAGTAAGGCTGAGGGCCTTCACAGACTGCCCAGTCTCCGAATCCGGCTTCACCGGCATTACCTACCAGCGTGAAATTGATCCCCCATGTGGAGTAGAAGAAGCCGAATACTTTCGCATCTGCGCCCTGGTCATTCGTCCATGTGTCATCCCAGAGACTGGATTTGTTGTTATAGCCATTCTCCGTAAAGGTCTTTGTCTGATCGACCCAGGCCATGATGTTCGGGTCGACTTTTACGGTTGTGCCTTCTACCCAGGGAGCTGCCATATTGTTGGAGAACGTACGGTATGAATCATCATACCCTGACAACATGAAGTATCCCTTTTCTTTCGCCTGTGCCGCAACCGCATTGAATTTATCCCAGTCGGAAAGGGCTGCCTGTACCTCGTCCGGATCATCGGTTCCAAGGACATCTTTCGCAATAGAACGGCGGTAAGCAAACAGACCGGGCGTCGCCTGCCAGGATGTCGCGCGGACAACACCATTCTCATCGGTGACGATATCTTTTGTATACGGATACTGATCAGCCAGATCTTCTTCTGTAATTCCTATGTCCGAAAGCGGCAGTGCCACATCCGCCTCGGCATCTACATATTTCAATGCGTAGTCCGCCTCGATCAGAAACATATCGATCTTGTCATTTTCTGCCGCACTGTCCTGACGCAGGAGTGCTTCATCAAGCTTGTCCTGATAATTGTTATCCTGATTCGGATTGATGGTCCATTTGATGATCGTACCATCTTTCAGCGTCGTAGTGGATTTGTCCGCCGCGACCTCTTCCACCTCCGGATAAAAATCATTCAGACGGCTCTGGAATTCATCGTTCCAGCACCAGATATTCAGTACCGTCCCCGGCGCTGCATTTGCTGCCGCATCTTCCGTGTCCTCTGTTCCTTCATCTGCTGCAGATCCATCGTTTGCAGGAACTGAAACTCCGCCGTCTTTGCTGCTGTTCCCGCATGCAGTGAGTGTGCCCGCTGCCATAGCGGCAATGAGCATCAGCCCTACGATTTTCTTTTTCATACTAAATTCCTCCTCATATTATTGCAAGACTCAGTGACAGGAACCACGCTGTTCCTCTTGAAGTGGTTTCATTGTATTCTTTTTCTTCAGCATCTTATACAAAAAAAATTGAAAAAATATCAGATTCTTGATATAATCCGATAAAGGAGAATTAAGAAATGAGGCTGTTAGAAGAATGGTATCGACATGAGACTCGTGATTATGACGAAGAGTTTGTCCACCGGGAACCAAATGAAGAAATGATGTTTTACCGCTATGTGGCAAGCGGAAATATAGAAGCAGTGCGCGAAAACTGCAAAGCACACCGCTTTATGGATTCCTCCGGTGTGGGCGTCCTTTCCAGGGATCCCATCCAGAATATGAAATATCACTTTGTCGTGGGAACGGCCCTCATCGCGCGGACCTGCGCCGAGGAGGGAATGGGAACAGAGATGGCTTTTCGCCTGAGTGATTTCTATATCCAGAAACTGGACTATATCACGACCCTGAAGGATATCGAAAACCTTCATGTGAAGATGGTCATGGATTACACGCGGCGGATGAAGGTCGCGCACCAGAATGCCGGTTTTTCCCGCCCGATCAATTCATGCATGAACTATATTTATGCGCATATCAAGGAGCGCATAACGATTGAAGATCTGGCAGAACATACACACAACTCTGCCAGTTACATTTCCCGTCTGTTCAAGGAGGAACTGGGCATTTCCGCGAGCGATTATATCCGCAAGGCAAAGATTGAAACCTCAAAGAATCTTCTGCGCTACAGCGAATACTCTCTCATCGATATCGCCAACTATCTGTCCTTCTCCTCTCAGAGCCACTTCATACAGGTCTTTCAAAAAGAGGTCGGCATGACCCCGAAGAAATACCGTGAACTTTATTTTTCCACCTTCTGGAAATCCGGCTCCGATGAGGCAGAATCCAAAGAAGAGCAGACAGCCGGCGATTCTGTGCCGTCACAGGATTAATTCGATTTCATTTTCCTGCTCCAGCATATCTGCAGGAATATAAGGATCCTTCATTTTTCTTCCGTTCAAATACATCTGCTCCGCTCCGGTTTCTTTATGAGCCGGATTTTTTACTTTAATGTGCAGATGTTTTCCCCGGAACTCACGGTCGATCTCAAACCCCTCCCATGATTTCGGGATAGATGGCGCGATCCGCAGCCCGTAGAAATCAGGCCGCATGCCGAGGATTCCCTCCACACAGCCCACCATCATGGTTGCAGCCGTGCCGGTCAGCCAGTGAACATGGGATCTGCCGAAATGCGCACTGTCCGGTCCTTCCGTAAACTGTCCAAAACAATACGGCTCCAGTTTCCGTATTTCCGCCTGATCGTTTTGCGCGGCAGGGCAGCTTTCTCTATAATACGAAAACGCTCTGTCTCCGTGCCCGGCCAGGGCCTCAGCCAGAACGATCCAGCCCTGAGGCTGGGAAAAAATCCCCGCATTCTCTTTGGATCCGGGGTTATAGATTACAGAAAGAGCCCCTTCAAAAGCATGCGCGTGATAAGGCGGCGCCATCAGCATCGCCCCGTATTCGGTGTTAAGATGCTCCCGGACAGCTCCCAGCGCCCGCTCAGTCTGTTTCGCATCCGCAAGCCCTGAAATCACTGCCCAGCTCTGCGGGTTCAGCCACATGTTCGCCTCCGGATCTGTGCTCAGGCCAATGATTTCCCCCTGCTCCGAAAACCCCCGGATAAAGCGGTCCTTGTCCCAGCAGAGATCGCAGAGCACTTCTTTTAACTCTCCCGCTTCCTTCTCAAGATATGCCCTGTACTTTTCCTCTTCTTTTAAAACAGCAAACTGCTTCAGAATCTTCAGCGCATCATAAAACTGCATCGCGACAAAGACGGATTCCCCATCCTTCCCGAGACGCAGACAGTCATTCCAGTCCGCATACAATCCTGCAGGCATCCCGTGCGGGCCGAGATGATTCATGGTAAAATCAATGGCCTGCTTCAGATGTTCATAGACGGTCGCTTCTCCATAATCGGCGTAGGGAACGGTTTCATCGATAAAATCCAGGTCTCCCGTTTCCGCGATATATTTGTAAATGGTCGGAAAGAGCCACAGCGCATCATCCGCCCGGTAGGAGGGATGGCCGGTCTCTTTTCGATAGGATTCCTCATCCGGCGTATCCTCGTATCCGGCTCTGTGCGTGTATTTCACCAGCGGAAGCCCTCCGCCGATGCAGGTCTGCGCCGACAGCATAAAGCGGATCTTTTCTTTTGCCTTCTCCGGCGACAGATGGATGATGCCCTGGATGTCCTGCACCGTATCCCGATAGCCGTATCCGTTTCGCAGGCCGCAGTAAATAAAGGATGCCGCCCGGGACCAGATAAATGTCATAAAACAGTTGTACGCATGCCAGGTATTCATCATGGAATTCATCTCTTCGCTCGGTGTCCGGATCTGAAACCGCGAAAAAATACCGTGCCAGAAGTCTTTCAGTTCCTGCACCTCAGCCGCACAGCGCCCGGACGGATCCTCATATCCTTCCAAAAGCCTGCCGGCTTCTTCACTGTCCTTTGCTCCCGCCAGAAAGCAAATGGTTTTTCTTTCCCCGGGCGCGAGCGTCACCACAGCCGAGAGCGCCCCGCAGCTGTTTTCATTGTAATTCAGGACATTCCCCAGATCACCACGGATCACTCCGTCAGGATCCGCATAGCTGTGATATTTCCCCAGAAACGCATCCCGTTCTCCGCAGTAGGATGCGGCCGGCGCGCCGGCCAGCCCGAAAAAGCGCTCCTGCACATTTTTTTCATCTGTGCTTTCATCCGCACTGCTCCCGCTCAGATTTCCATGGACCTGCTGCATGATCCGGTTCTTTTCAAAAAATGTCCTGGTAATGAACAGGGAATACTGCAGATTTACCTGGTCCTGTTCGTAGTTGCTGTGACTGGTAAACTCCGCGTATCCGGTAACGGTCAGTTCACGCCGCTGATCCGAAGCATTTTCCAGACACAGTTCCCACACCTCATAGCGCTTCCCCTGCGGGACATAGTAGACCGCTTCGGACCGGATCTGTGCATACTCAGCCAGAATTCTGGTGTATCCGGTGCCATGACAGCACCTGCTCGTATACCCGGAAAGATCCTTCCCCACCGGCTGCCAGGAGGCAGACCAGAAATCCTTCGTGTCATTGTCACGAATATAAATATAACGCCCCGGCGTATCGTCCTGATTGAAATGATATCTCAGAATCCTTCCATTGGCTCCTGATTTTTCAAAACTGTATCCGCCCGCATTGTTCGAAATGATTGCTCCATACTCCGGTGATCCCAGATAATTGACCCATGGAGCCGGTGTGTCCGGACGCGTGATCACATATTCCCGATGTTCATTATCAAAGAATCCATACCTCATATTTTTCGTTTCGCTCCCCATGATTTTTTACAGTCATCATAGCGAAATACGTCCGAAAAGAAAATCAAGATAATGGAAAAAATGTTAGAATCATGTTGTTATTCAAATTCAATGGTTCCAGGCGGTTTGCTGGTCAGGTCATAGAATACCCGGTTGACTCCCTTGACTTCATTGATGATCCTGCTCATCACTGTCTGCAGTACTTCAAAGGGGATATCCGCACTTTCTGCCGTCATAAAATCCACGGTCTTTACTGCGCGCAGCACGACTGCGTAGTCATAGGTTCTCTCGTCGCCCATGACACCGACGGAACGCATGTTGGTGAGGGCAGCAAAGTACTGATTGATCTCACGGCTCAATCCGGCCTCTGCAATAACGCTCCGGTAGATTGCATCCGCTTCCTGCACGATGCGGACTTTCTCTTCGGTCACATCCCCAACAATACGGATGCCGAGTCCAGGTCCCGGGAACGGCTGGCGCATGACGAGTTCTTCGGGAAGCCCAAGTTCCAGCCCGACCTTTCGCACTTCGTCCTTGAACAGATAGCGAAGCGGCTCCACGAGATGGTTATAGTCCTCTCCCTGCACCAGAATCGTATTGTGATGAGATTTGATCTTGCCGGATTCTCCGCCGAGACCGCTCTCTACAACGTCCGGGTAGATCGTACCCTGTGCGAGGAAGTCGACCGGTGCATTTTTTTCATTTGAAGGATAGAGTTCATGGAATTTATCACGAAAGACCGCGGCAAATTCTTTTCCGATGATATTTCTCTTTTCTTCCGGTTCCGTCACGCCGGCCAGCTTGACATAGAAGCGGTCCTTTGCGTTGACACGGACAAAATTCAGATCATAATTGCCCTTTTCCCCAAAAACAGCTTCCACCGCGTCTCCCTCATCTTTCCGCAGCAGACCATGGTCTACAAAAACACAGGTAAGCTGGCTGCCGATTGCCTTGGAGAGCAGAACTGCCACAACAGAGGAATCAACGCCTCCCGAAAGGCCGCAGATGACCTTGCCGTCCCCGACCGTTTTTCGGATTTCCCGGATGGATTGCTCAACAAAAGAGTCCATCTTCCAGTCGCCGGCACAGCCGCAGATGTCACGGACAAAATTCCTGATCATCTTTGTCCCTTCCTTCGTGTGGAAGACTTCCGGATGGAACTGAATCGCATAAAGGTGTTTGTATTCATTCTCACAAGCCGCTGCCGGGCAGTCTGCCGTATGGGCCGTAATCGTAAATCCCGGCGCTGTTTTTGAAATGTAATCGAAATGGCTCATCCAGCAGATCGTACTGGGGCTGACATTTGAAAACAGTCTGGAGGCGGTGTCCACAAAAACCTCAGTCTTTCCATACTCGCGCACTTCGGCACGCTCCACCCTGCCGCCAAGGATATGCTGCATGAGCTGTGCGCCATAACACAGTCCGAGCACGGGAATACCCAGTTCAAACAGTTCTTTTGTATAGGTGGGGGCATCCGGCTCATAGCAGCTGTTCGGGCCGCCTGTCAGGATGATTCCTTTTGGGTTCATTGACCGGATGGCCTCCAGATCGGTCTTATAGGAATAAATCTCACAGTACACATTGCATTCCCGGACACGGCGCGCCACCAGCTGATTGTACTGGCCGCCGAAATCTATGACAATGACCATTTCTCTTTCCATTCGCTTGTATTCCTCCCTTAAAAAATTCATTCTTTATTATATCTATTTAAAAAAAAGAATACAAGGAAAAGTTGCTTGTAGGAGCAGAACACGCGTGATACAATGGAAACAGTAAAGAGTGCAGAAACTTAAAAAAAATGATAAAAGGAGGCTTTCAATGCGACTGGTACACAGCACGATTTTCACGAAGAAACTGGATGAATCTCTGCGTTTCTATCAGGAAATGCTCGGGCTTTCCATCGCCCGGGATCTGCGGCAGGACCCTGCTCATCAGATTGTTTTTCTCACAGATGATGCCGGTCATTTCATGATTGAATTAGTGCAGGACGGCACGCAGATTTATTACGGCGGAGGCATCTCCCTCGGCTTTCAGACGGAAGATCTCGACCGGGAATATCAGCGTTTCCAGGATGCAGGCTATCTGCCCGGGAAAATGATTTCCCCGAACCCGCACGTACGTTTTTTCTTTGTGAAAGATCCGAATGATTTTTCCATACAAATGATACAGGAAGATAAATGAAAGGAATGAATTATGGCAATTAAGATTAATGGTGTCAATCACTTCGCCATCAGCGTGGCAGACTTAGAGGAGACGATTCAGTGGTATTCCGACAAATTTGGTTTCACCGTGATCGACCGTTCGGAAATCCCGGGCGCGGGCATCAGGGTATCCCATATGCAGGGAGTCGGATTTATTCTTGAAATCTTTGAGGCGCCCGGCGCAGCTCCGCTTCCGGAAGACAGGCGTGTCCCGAACCGTGATCTGATGACACACGGAAACAAGCACATCTCCTTCGGTGTGCCCGACGGCAAAAAGGCAAAGGCCGAACTGGAAGCTATGGGAGTAGAGATCGCCATGGTTGCTGAAGTAGACGGCACCTACGGTGTGTTCATCCGCGACAATACCGGAAACCTCATCGAGATCTTCGAGGAAGCCGGTGACTCACCGTTTAACCAGCATGCCTCCTGAAACGGGAACACCTTAATGTTCCCGCTTCAGGTATTTTTCCCGGGTCGCCAGTCCTCCGCGGATATGGCGCTCGGATTTATTCCTGTCAAGGACTTTTCGCGCCTCGGCCGCAAGCGCAGGACTGACCTGCATCAGACGCTCCGTGATATCCTTATGTACTGTGGATTTACTGATTCCGAACTGCTTTGCCGCCCGGCGCACGGTGGTATTGTTGTCTATGATGTACCGGGCAATCTCCATTGCCCGCTCTTCAATATAGGTTTTCAAAAAAATCCCCGCATACATTTATTGTTACAGTGTATGCGGGGATGATTTTATTTATGTGTTCTGCACAAAGAGAAACATTGTGCAGTTGCTCGTTACCTTACTCACCAAATACGGCAATATAGTCCTTTTTGAATTTCTCGATTCCCTGGTCTGTAAGCGGATGTTTCACCATCTGCTCGATGACCTTGTAGGGAACGGTCGCAATATCCGCGCCGGCCAGCGCACAGTCGGTAACATGGATGGGATTCCGGATGCTCGCAGCGATAATCTCTGTCTCATATCCGTAGATGTCAAAGATTTCTGCGATCGTGTTGATCAGATCAACGCCCGGCTGATTGATATCATCCAGTCTGCCGAGGAACGGGGATACATAGGTCGCTCCGGCCTCTGCCGCGAGCAGCGCCTGATTTGCGGTAAAGATCAGCGTAACATTCGTCTTGATACCTTCCGCTGAAAGAACCTTCACTGCCTTTAATCCCTCTGTTGTCATCGGGATCTTAACAACCATGTTGGGATGGATTTTTGCGATCTCGCGTCCTTCGGCGATCATTCCTTCCGCATCTTCCGTAGTAGCTTTTACCTCGCCGCTGATGGGGCCGTCAACGATGGATGTGATTTCTTTGATTACCTCTTTGAAATCTCTGCCTTCCTTTGCGATCAGGGACGGATTGGTGGTCACTCCGCAGATCACTCCCATATCATTTGCCTTGCGAATATCCTCCACATTGGCTGTGTCAATAAAAAATCTCATATTGAAACCTTCCTTTCTCCTGCTGCTGTTTGCTCATATTCCGGCCTTAACAGCCATGCCTATTGTAGCATATCCGGACTGTGTCTACAAGGGCCCGCCCTTGATTAATTCAGTGATCCGCCGGGTGGGTTTCCTCTCTTCGCGCAGACCGGAAAGCTCTGCTGGACTTTTACAAAAATCACCATTATAATATTTTATAATTCGTTGACTTAAATCTATCACGTAAGGAGAACTGCCGATATGAAACGGACGATTTCATCCGGAAATCTGACAATACGCTATGTCTTTTACCAGATTTGTTTTTTCATGATCACATCCGGCGTCTTTGGCTTTGCAACGACTTTTCTGCTGGAAAAGGGTTTTCATGCCTCCGGAGTCGGCCTGATTCTCGGGATTGCCAATCTGCTGTCCTGTCTGATCCAGCCCTTCGCCGGGACTTTGATTGACCGGATGAAGTCTTTCCGCGTTCCGCAGATGATTGCGGGCTGTCTGCTCACCAGCCTCTGCCTGCTTCTGGTCATCCTTCTCGCGCATCCCCCGCTGCTTGTGATGGGTACCCTGTATGCGGTGGTGTTTTTACTGATTTCGATCACCACGTCAATGAATGCCTCTCTGTGTGCATACTATGGGGAACATTCCTATCCGATCAACTATGGCATCGGGCTCGGAGTCGGTTCTCTGACTTACTCTTTCGGCTCCCTGATCCTCGGATACGTGATGGCGCTTCTTGGTGCGGACTGGATGATATGGGTCTCCATTGTCTGCCTGGCCCTTGATGTGATCATCGTACTCGGTTACCCGAAGCTCGGAGATGGCGGTGTGACAGTAAAAGCAGAGTCCCGGAATGACTCCGTTTCCCTGGCAGCATTTTTTATCAGATACAAATATTTTACAATTACAATCGCCGGCGTGATCCTGATTTCCATGTGCCATTTTATGTGTGAGAATTATCTGATCACCGTATTCGGGCGCATGGGCGGCAACAGCAGCCATGTCGGCATTGCCCTCTTTATTGCCTGCATTACAGCAGCGCCCATTCAGCTTCTCTTTGAAAAAGTGCAAAAAAAAATCAGCATCCTGACGCTGATGCGGCTGGCCGGTATCTTCTATGCCGTAAAAGCGCTTTTGCTGATCTTCGCCGTACAGATCTGGCATGTATATGCCATTGAACTTGTACAGACCATCACCTATGGATTCATCTATCCATCTCTGTTTTACTATGCCAAAATGCGGATCCCTTCGGCGGATATGGCAAAGGGGCAGACCATCATTGCCGCTTCCTTTACCCTCGGAACCGCCATCGGAAGCTATGCCGGCGGCCGTCTGATCGATGTCTGCGGTCTTGACATCATGCTTCTGTCCGCACTGATCTTTGCCGCAGCAGGGGCAGTCATCATCAACCTGTTTGTGACTGCAAAAGATCATTAAAGACCATCCGGCGGCAGATCGTGTTCTCTGCCGTCAGTTTTCATCGTCCTCAACAGCCTGCGCTTCCCCCACCGGAATAAATTTGGAAAGGACTTCCGTATAGCGGGAAGCGATTGTGACACGTGTCATCTCTTCATAGGGAATCTTCCACTTTTTATCTGCCCAGTCGCTGTCCGGCCCGTAATAATGGATTCCGACCTGCTTCTTGCCGATTTTTTCAATCTTTCCAATTGCGTAATTGGCATCCTTTTTTTCCTGTGCCTCACACTCTACAACGACCACCTCGCCGAGTTTTCCGAGATGATTGAAGACTGCCGGCCAGTCAGTAAGATCCATCTCCAGGATCTCTTTCGTGTTCTTCTTGTCTTCTCCGTTTTTGTTTTTTACAGCTTCATCCTCCACCTTAACTTTTTCAATATTATCGAGGCAGCGGATCACATATCCCTGTTTGGATGGGTTCCCTTCTTTTATGAGCAGAATCAGTTTTTCGCTCATCTTGACAGGCTGAAAGCGACAGGCTTCTTCCGGATTGAATTCCAGATACAGCTGGCACATCTGCTGCGCTTTAATCGCTTTCTCCAAACGTTTGAGTATTTTCTTTTTCTTCATAAATCCTCCATATTCTGTCTGAGGCAGAAATGTCTCTGAACACACAGTTTTATTTTAGACTCATTAAGAATGAAAATCAATCATTTTCTGCCCATTTACGCCCATGACTTTGTCAAAAACGACCACGCATACGCGGGACATAAGGCTCATGAGGATGACGTAAAAGTTTTGGTAGGGAAGCAATTTGCGTTACAATGTAGAAAAAGAGATGATAAGTATGGAGAAAACAGCAACACTCAATTTACGAGTTAATCCTACAACAAAAAAGTTAGCTGAAGATGTGCTTTCACGTCTTGGAATTCCTATGTCTACAGCTATTGATATG
>CAMNOU010000018.1 GCA_946546945.1 uncultured Lachnospiraceae bacterium | reverse complement strand
GTCAAATCTGCGGAGAAGACAGTATCAAATACGCGGTCAAAGCCGATCTTGCGCAGCGCTGCTGCAAGTTTGCCCTTTGTACCGGAGCCAATTGGATATCCAAATGCCTCTGAGATACTTGCGCGTACGGAAGGTGCTGCCTGAATCACGACATATTTATCCGGATCCTTTACCATTTCTAATACAGCATCCACATCATCTCTCTCATGCAGTGCGCCAACCGGACAGACTGTGATGCACTGTCCGCATCCAACACAACCGCTTTCAATGAGTGTTTCTCCTTTTGACGGTACGACCTTTGCAGTCAGGCCTTCGCCTTCCATCCTGATCGCACCGATTCCCTGCAGGTTCTCGCATGCTGCTACGCAGCGGCCGCAGCGGATACATTTGTTGTCATCTCTTACGATGATGCCGTCTGTCTTCACCGGTACCGGGTCAAATGCTTCCTTTGCCGGGTTCTTGGTCATGCGCAGTTTGTGCTGTACATCCTGCAGCTCGCAGTTTCCGGTGCGGCTGCAATGTCTGCAGTCTCTGTCATGATGATCCAGAATGTCCTTCAGGGCCTTTCTCTGCTCAAATCTGACAGCCTCTGAATCTGTGATAACGCTCATGTCCGGCTCGATCCGTGTGGTTGCCGCATTGACAATCCCTTTTCCCTGAACTTCCACGATACAAAGACCGCTGTCGTCCTTTTCCTGTACCCCCTTTAAATACTGCAGGGACAAAATCTCTGTATCAAACTGCGTTCTGGCATATTTGTCTTCATAAGCCGCTTCCAGAATCGTAGCTCCATCCCTTGCAGGCACAGGGTTTCCATTAATCTTGATCTGCATCCTGTTTCCCTCCTATAACGTGTTTTCTCATAAACCAGTCAGAAATTCAGATAATGATTTCTTTTTTCATGGTCATATCGTAACATAAAGGAATCATCAATCTGTCATTCAATAAAATAGAAATTCAAAAACGGTTTTCTTTACTGATGAAGAAATAGGGTGTCAGCGGGGACACCCCCGCTGACACCCCATCCCCCGGATTACAGCATTCTTTTTTTATCTGGATTGAATATCGGCGCAGGTGCAACAGTTGCACGAATGTGCTTCTGCAGCTGTCCGTGATATCCCCAGACAACTTCTACCTCTGTTCCCGGCACACAAAGCTCTGTATCCAACACACAAAGGGAAATCATCTTTCTGAGATATACACTATAAGCGCGGCTGAGAGAAACACCGGTCTGCTGACCATCCTTTAGCACTTTATCTGGAGCGATCTCATAGTCTCTCGGCATAACAAAATGCTTATACAGGTCGCCTTCTTTGAAATAGGATGCCTGAACATCCAGAACATCTTCATCATTCCAGACCAGTGTGCAGATCTTTCTCTTCGGATTTGCTTTTTCCTCTTTCAGGATCTCACAGCCGGGAAATTCATGATCAAACGTCAGCGCATATCCCCATCCAAGTTCCACCGGACTGAACACCGCATCCATTGCACCATTTTCACAGCTTCCGCCCGGTTTTCTGGAGAGCGCTCCCATCATGAACCAGGCAACCGGTCCTATTTCCTTACAATATCCCTGCGCCAGTTCATCATCCGGATCATAGACTGCCGGTGTATAATCCCAGGTACCTGTCGGGAAGCAGGCTTCCACATGATTGATTCCTTTTGCTGCATTGCCGACTTTTGTTACGCCGCCGAAATCCGCACCTGCTTCCAGAATCGCGTTGTAAATCTCTACAGCCTTATCACTTGGTCCCTGCAGTTCAAAGCCAATGTTGCCCGACATACCCTGACGGAGTGCAACAGTTGTCGCGCCACAGATCTCAACCTCTTTGAACCACATATACGATACATCTCTGAGCGTTTCACCTGTTACTTTTTCTAAAATATCAACAGACTTAGGCCCCTGTACCTGGAAAACAAACAAATCATCATACCGGTCTGTAAACTGCACATTCCATTTCGCTGCAGTACGCAGGCAATGGCCGACCCAATATACAAAGTTCGGGCCGCCGGTGATGCGGTACTTGTCTTCGTCAAGCTTTAACATGATACCCTCGCCGATGACTTTTCCTCTTTTGTTTGTACATACAATATGCTTGCCCCTGCCGATCTCGAACGGATCTGCCTTAAAGCCACTGATCGACTGCATGAACGGAATCACATCCGGCCCCTCCAATTCTGCTTTCATCAGATCAGACCAGTCACCAATCATGCAACCTGTTTTCCATGACATACTTTCGTCTACCCAATTCGTAAATTCATAAGGACTGTAGGCGGAAATAAACATGGAATACTCCGTTACTTTGTAATCTACCGGGATCTCCTTTGTGTAGGGAATTACTGCATTCTGTACATCTCTGCTCATTTACCTGTTTCTCCTTTCATATTTTACAGTTTATTTCTGGTTCTTACTCATCTATCTGCTATAATATCAAAATATGATACAGGGTGTCAGAGGGGATGGTTCTCAGTGAGAACCGTCCCAATGTCATTTAGATAAGGCCCCCCTGTACTCCAAAATTCACAATTCAATATTGCTATACAATCAGAGGTGAAATATCCTCTGATTTTTTTTAAAAAAGCTTGACAATGTAGTCAAAATATGTTGGCGCCTTGTTAATAGACTATTTTGGAGGTGCGGTGATGAAACACTTTTCTACTGAGCAGGTCAGACAAATCCTGCTTTCCACGATTCATTCCTTATCCGACTGCCCGGAGAAATTCCTGACAGATCCCCGGACGAATTTTACCCGGACAAAAAAGATTTCTTTCGAACAGACGATGCTTTTCCCAATGCTTGCCGGCCCCGACAATATCTCCACGGAATTACTGGATTTCTTTGGCGAAGATGCCCTCCCGCTTCCCTCCGCCATGATTCAGCGTCGGAATCAGATCCGGCCGGAAGCCTTTATCACGCTGTTCTCCCGTTTTTTACAGAAGATCCCCATTCAGAATACGTTTCATGGTTACCAGCTGGTCGCATGTGATGGTTCCCGTCTGAATCTTCCTTACAACCCTTCCGACCCGGACACGTTCATTCAATGTATCAAAGACCGCAGGGGCATCAACCATACGCAGCTGCAGAAGATTTGTATACGGTTTCTCAAAGGAATCATAAAGGAGTTGGATGTTTTAATAAAAAGGTTTCTTGTACCAGTCAGACCGGGCCGGAGTTTCGAAAGGAATCTCCGGCGCCAGTCGGCTGATACATTAGCCTACAGATAAATACAAAAAAACAAAATACCTTTCAGTAGGCAGTCTCCCCAGACTGTCTGTTTGCCTTTTCAAAAATATATATTTTTGACCGTAAACCCGAGAACTGGCTGTATTCTGGCTGGTACTCATCTAGTTCTTATGATACACTATTTTAAGACCGTTGACTATCTAAATGACATTGGAACCGTCCCCTCTGACACCTAGCATTATTACGGTTCGAAATGTAACTCGACTACTTCACCGCATCCAGCATCGCCTTCACACATTCCGTCTTTGCGCGCAGCGGCACTTCGCATCCCGAACCAAGGATGAATCCTCCCTTTGTTCCGATCTTGTCAATGAGGTTCGCGCAATACTGGCTCACCTCATCCGGCTCGCCGAACGCCAGCATTGTCGCCGGCACATCTCCACGCAGTGAATGCCATCCGCCGATGATATCATAGGCCTTCACCATATCCGTCATGCCATCGAACTCGAAGCTGACACTCGTCTTCGGAAGCTGTGTGAAATGCTCCAGGAACGGAAGCCAGTTTGCATCACAATGCAGCACGGTACGGATTCCTGCCGCATAGAAGGTCTCTATGGATTTTTTCAGGTGCGGCCACACAAATTCATCAAACATATCCGGTGACATGAATGTCGCGGAGGAACGCATTGCGTAGCATCCCACGCGCTCACCATGGATGGATTTCAGAATCCTGATATTCATCTCATCCACTTCCGGCTGATATTTGGTGAGGATCTCCTGAATGGGATCCGGATCATCATACAGATCAAATACAAAGGATTCCATCGAGCGGATCATCGACAGCAGATCGAAGATCGGGAAGTACGCCGTACTGAAAATCGGAACAATTCCTCTGCCTGCCAGGAACTGCGCGATCTTGGCGCCGGCCGCGTTTGCCTCTTCCCACAATGCGCCATAATCTCTCGGGTCTGTAAGCGGCGGATTCTGGATACGCATCATATACTGTGCATACCATGCATCCCATCCCATCTGGAGCATCTTCTCATATTCATCCTCTTCGAACTGCGGCTTCTCTACGAACTGATACAGTTCTCCCTCTTCCAGCTCAAATCCCGGCCGTCTCGTCGGCAGACTCATGGAAAAAATAATGGTCTTCGGGTGCTGCGGCATCGACAGGTCCGGATTTCCGATTGTATCGAATGTCACGGCCATTGCCTCCAGCCATTTATCACAATCTGTTATGATCTGCGACTGCGGGATATCCGCCACGGTTCCGGCCCAGGTCAGAATATGCGGAAATACCGGGATCTCTGAGACACTGTTCAACGGGGTACATTCCATTGCTTTTGCAACTTTTTCATAGGATGTCATATCGTTCTCCTTTCGCGTGCAGCTGAGGTATTCAGCCATTTGAAACGTTCTTATTATCTTAATTCCATCATAATGGAAAGAAACGCAAAAGGAAAATAAACCGTTTTTATTCACCTATAACGAAATGGAATAGGTTGTCATAGCAAGGCGTTTCGTATTGCTTCTTTGACGTGCTGAAGTTCTGACTTGTTCTGCCCGGGGCGCCATACCAGATACAGATTGTTATCCTCGTTTTCCAGGATATACTTTCTGCACCCGTTTTCCTCCAGAGCGATATGGCTGTCAGCAAGTACAATCCCATTATTCATGCGCAGATTGATACCAAACGAAGCTTCATCCGGCACATAGCAGGCAATTCGCGGCACAAATCCTGCCTCGTCTGCCAGACGATTGAGCAGAGCAAGATAACGGCTGTCATTATCGGATGAAAAAGCAATAAATGACTCCTGTTTAAAATCGGAAAAAGAAAGATCCTCTTTACGACTCAGCGGATTCGCGAGCGGAATGAACACAGCTAGCTTTGTCTTTGCAATTATTTCCCACTCCAGCGCGGCCGGTCTGGGATCCGGAAGTGTATGTCCGGATGTAAGAATTGCATCCAGCTGACCGTTATACAGCTTCTCCCACGCAGCTGCCATTGGATGGCTCTCAAAATGTACTTTGATGTTCCGTTCAATCCGGCCAATGGATTCAGCCAGAATGGTCTGCAGCTTCGGCGGCGTCAGATAGCCGATACCGATGACGATTCTGCTCATCAGGCCTTCCTGAATTGCGCCGGCATCCGCGATAGAGTTTTCAAAATACCGGAGCAGATTCTTCCACTGTACATACAGTTCCCGGCCTGCCGGAGTCAGCTTCAGCCGCCCCTTCTCTCGCCAGAACAGGATGAGTTCCAGTTCCTGCTCCATCGTCTGTATGCTTTTGGACACCATCGGCTGCGTCACACAAAGCTCCGCCGCAGCCTTCGAAAAGCTCCTAAACTCTACAGCGGTCAGAAAAATCCGGATATGATTTAATTTAATGTTGAACAAATCAATCTGTTTCATTCTCTCTTCTCCATTTCTGTATTGTCAGCGGGGTTGTCCCTGCTAACAATCGGGTGTCACTGAGAAGCACTCTGACACCTTTTTTATTCTGTAATCGGCACAGAACGCTTCTCTACCGCACAGTAAGTAATCAGTGATTTCGAATCAATGTAATCCCGTTCAGACAAATAGGAATGCAGCTTCCGGCTTCGCACAGACTCCATCAGATCCGTTTCCGAAGGGAAGGCCAGCTTCAGAATCAAATCGTATTCACATCCGTTTTCCAGTGCTTTATCCGGAATCCGTGTATTCTCGGAAATCAATTCCGCATGCATCGTTTTTCCAAGCAAAACGAGATCCGGGCGATCCGCTTCCCAGGTTTTTGCCGCAGAATTGTCCCATTTCCAGAACAGAAACAGCAGATACCGGCTTTCTTCTTCACCGGTATAAAGAATCGTTTCATTCACCATTACACTCCAGCCATTTTTTGTATCGCTGAAGTATTCCTCATCCGGCCGCACGATTTCGAGATAACGCGGTTCATGAAATGCTGCATATGCCTCATCCGCACTGTCAAAATAAATCTCCACGACCGAATCCTTACAATCGGTATCCGGCAGGTTGTTTACAGATGCAATCTCCGCAGACTCCTCCGGAAGAATAATCGTACTCTGATAGGAATTACGAATACGTCCGCAGAACTCCGGTACTTTTCCGGCAGCCAGCATATGCGGTCCGCACTGATAGGCCAGAAATTCCTCTCTGGTAAATCCCTCTTTGCGACCGTAAACCTCAATCACTTTTATCCAGTTTGTTCTCATGCCTGTATCACCAAACTCCTTTCCTGTCATGCAAAAGACAAAAGGCATCGCACAAATGCGATGCCTTTTGCTGCTATGCAATCATAATATGTACTTTGTTATCAATTATGGCATCTTCCGGAATGATTTACTCCATTCCCTCATCCTTCTTACCAATGAATTTATCATTTGTAACGCATACACAGATCAGTGCGATCACAAGAAGCACTATGTCGAAAATATACATTTTCATCGGATTCTTGAAAATACCTGTAAGCATAATTCCAAGACCGCCGCCAAGCATTGCAATCGTGCCGATCAGGGAATAAGCAGCCGGATAATCCCAACGGCCGTATCTGGTTCCTACGAAGGATGGAATCAGGTTACGTGCAGAACCGTTTGCTGCCATAAGAATCATTGCTGCGCCCCATACACAGATAACAGAATTCTTCATATTCATCGCCATAAAGATGGCCACAAACATGCAGATAATGTATATCGCTGTTGCTTTTTTTGTTCCTAATTTCTGGTCAATCACACCAAAGAGTATGGATCCTACGATACAGAGGATACCGCCAATCGCAAATACGCTGGAAGCAAACGCCGGTGAATATCCGTAGCTGATCAGAATCGGAATCGTACTTGCGATGAAAGTCATCGCTACTAACAGGGGGAGTCCTGTTCCAAGTGCCTGTGTCCAGTTGCTCGGATCCTTAACCAGTTTGCCGAGTGTGAACGGACTCTTGTAAGCATGCAGCTGTGCAGTGATGTCTTTTGCTTTCTCCAGTTCAATACCCGTCAGTCCATCCGGAGTTGTTCCAGCCTCTTCCGGAGTATCCTTGATCAAAAGGAAGCTGATCAGGGCAACAATTACTGTGATAACTGCCAGAACGACCTGTGTATTCGGAACACCGATCTTCGCATACAGAACCGGCATAACCGGAACATATACAATCTGCATAAGTACAACACCAATTGTGGAGAATCCCAGCACGACGCCTTTCTTTGTCGGCCACCAGTTCGCTGTCAGTGTCATAGCACATGTGGATGAGAAACATCCGGATGATGCGCCCATGACGAACATCAATACCAGGAACAGTCCGAGACTGGTCGTTCTTCCGTAGATCACCAGACAAACCGCCATGATCAGAAGCGCAACACCTGCGGTAACTTTCGCATTCTTTCTGGACAATGCTGCAAAAATCAGGATACCGATACCATCCAGCAGCGCTGCAATACCTGACACAACATTCAGAAGATTGACATCCCATCCTCTCAATTCAGCAATGACAGGCAGAACCGTGTTCGTCTGACCGCCTACAAAACAGGATGACAGAAGCATAAGCACGCCTGTAAAAACGATCATTCCGATCTGCTTGGGCCCGAAGGCACCACTCGCTTTTGTTTTTTCCATGTAAATACTCTCCCTTCTTTTGTATGGGATCTTATACTCATAAGATCCGTTTTTGTAATAAAAATTTTATCATTTCACCATGACGGAATGATTCATCACATAATGACAAATTTCGCTACCATTTTCAACACAAATGATGGATAGCGGGGTGTCAGAGGGGACGGTTCTCTGTGACACCCTTCTGCTATTATTCTGTACCAGCAGCTGCCGGCTTCTTATACGGAATGAACATGATGATGATCGCGCCTGCGATATCCAGGAAGATAAACACCACATACGGTAATGTAAAGCTTCCCTGTGAGATCGTCAGCAGTACGCCCATCAGAACGAATGCAAAGGTACGTACCACATTTGCGAGCGGATAGATAATACTGTTCGCAGACATAAAGCCCTCCCGGCCGAACTGCGAAATAACCATCGATGCAAGCAGATTCAACAGACCTCCGATACCAAGACCTGCGAAGATACATCCAAGCCATACGCATACGATGTTAAAGGATGTGATGAGCAGGACCAGTGCTATGATATAGGAGATTGCGAAGATGATTGAGATGCTCTTTGTACCAAACCTGGAATCCAGCCAGCCCCAGAGATAACTTCCCGGGATCGCAATAATGGATGTGATGGTCATGAACATCAGTGCTTCACCGTTGGAATAACCAACAGACATCATACGCGGTACAAACTGTGCGATGATACCAACCAGCACCATCCAGAGCAGACCATAACCAAAGATGATCAGCCAGGTATTCTTGTTTTTCAGAATGTTCTTGATTGAGAATTTCTCGTTGTCCACATGGACTTCCTGTGTTGCAATGTCCTCATCAAGCGCCATGTTATCCGGCAGGAAGTTTACATCAGCCGGCTCGTTCTTCGCCCAGAAGAAGGTGATGATACCGATGATCACTGCAAAAATACCAAAGATCATGAATGCGGTATGGATGCCTTTGGTTGCAAGCAGCACAGAGAATCCTGCAACGAATGCGGATGAACTGATCGGCGCACCCATGGTTGCCCATCCGAGTGCAATACCTTTCTTACGCGGGAACCAGTTTGCGATGAATGCCGGGCATGCAGCAGTACCGAAACCGGATGCGAAGAAGCAGATCACACACAGGTCTACGATGTAGAGTGTAACGGAAGGTACAAATCCAAGCAGTGCATACAGGATACCTGTGATGATCAGTGCAAAACCGGACATGTTACGCGGTTTTGTCTTGATAACCAGACGGCCGAATACGAAGCCGCCCACCAGACCGATCAGGCCGGCCGGTGTTGCTGCGGAGAGCAGGACAGTCGCGTCCCATCCGTGTGCGGACGCAAATGCGTTCGGGATCAGGTTCATGCCGTCTGTCGTGATCGCCGCATAAAAGAAATACAGGATCATCGTGTAAAAGATCATGCTCCAACCCCAGGTACCAAATCTGTTGTCTGTCAAACTCGTTGATAGTCTTCTGTTTTTTTCCATAACTTTTTTCCCCCTTTATATGATTTTAAAAAGCATACAACATATCATCAGTCCGCGAAATCGAACCCTTCCCAAACAGGTCTTCCCGTATATTTCTTTGCCTGCTCCTGTCCGGAAAGCACACGGATCGCGCCAAATCCCAGCGCCTCTGTCTCAAAGCTGCCCGGATACACATAAACTGGTGCAATCCAGCCGACATACTCCTTCAGTTTCTCACAAAGTTCCGTATCATATGCCATTCCTCCGGTCATCAGGATGCCGTCTACTTCGCCCTTCAGAGCGCCAGCCATCATAGCGGTCCATTTTCCCATCGAATAGATCATGGCGTCATAGGCGCGTTTTGCCTCTATATCTCCATCTGCGATCATGGACTTTACTTCACGCAGATCATCTGTTCCGCAGAGATTCAGAAGACCGCCCTTTCCGGAAGCCATCTCTCTGACCTCATCAAAGGTCATTCCTTTCTTCATACATCTTGCCACATCATCCACACAGATATCACCGGAACGGTTCGGGCAGATCGGGCCCTGTCCGTCGCCGGCACGGTTGCCGTCGATCATACGTCCCTTTCTGTGTGCTGTGATACTGCTTCCGCCACCGAGATGCAGCAGGATATAGTTACAGTCTTCATACTTTTTCCCCATCAACTCACTGTGGTGAATCGCTACCTGTTTCTGGTTCAGCGGATGTCCCTTTGCAGGCCGGTAGATTCCTTTGATTCCGGTCATGCGGGCTTCATCGCAGAGCTCGTCTGTCGGCATGGGGTTTACGAAAAATGCCGGCACGCCCAGCTGTTTGCTGAGTTTATAGCTGATAACAATACCGAGAGTCGCGGGATGATGAATGCCCATGACATCCTTTTTGGCATGATCATAGACCAGATCGTCGATCTGGTAAGTACCGCCTGCGCACGGATACAAACCAACGCCTCTGCCGGAGATAGCGTCGATCGAAGACAGATCCACATTTTCCTCCTTAAGCGCATCCATAATCATCGCCACACGGATGGGCTCCTGATCTGCAAATGTCTTACAGTCGGCAAAATCCTCTTTGTGATGATCAACTGTCTTATCAAAAACGACCTCATTTCCCCTTACCAGACCCATCTTTGTGCTGCTGGAGCCGGGATTGATCGTCAACACGGTATATTCTTTCATAATGTGATCGCGTCCTTTCTAAATTGTGTACTTTCTTTTCAGGGTGCTATTTCTGTTTTCTCTCGTTGGCTGCCTGTACGCATAAGAATGCCATATTGTCATATGCGATTTCTTCGTTCATTCCTCTGGAGCAGTCCAGGATCGGAAGACGGAATCCCTGATACAGAGGTCCGTAGGATCTGCACTTCGCGGAGAACTGTACCAGCTTGCCTCCGATGTTGCAGCCTGCGGCATCCGGGAATACAAGCACGTTTGCCTGACCGGCTACTTCGCTCGGACGTTTTACTTTCTTTTCTCCGATGCTCTTGATCAGGGCAGCATCCGTCTGGAACTCCCCGTCGATCTTCAGATCCGGTCTCAGCTTCTGAGCCAGAGCTACCGCGTCGCGCACTTTCTTGACCGGAGCGCTCATGCCGCCGGATCCGTCGGTGGAATAGGACAGGAATGCACATCTCGCCTCGATACCTGTAACTGCCTGGAAGGTCTCACAGGAAGCAATCGCAATACCTGCGTGCTGTTCTACGGTCGGCTCAATATTGATTGCGCCGTCTGTAAAACCGATAAATTTATGCTTCTCGCCCTGGAACTCATCCAGCTCGATGATCTGCAGGCCGGAGGCGCTCACAACGCCCGGCTTCATGCCGATGATACTGTTTGCTGCAAGAACAAACTCATAAGTAGTCGTATCAATACCGGCCATCGTACAGTCTACCTCTCCGACAGCCTCCATCAGGCAGGCCAGATAGATCGGATCTCCGATACGCTTCTCAACAAATTTTCTTCCCATCACTTTATCCGGGGAAGCTGCGTAGCGGTCCAGCAGTTCGGTTTTATACGCTTCATCCTGAACATCCACGATTCGCACGCCCTCGATATCCGCTCCCAGTTCAGCTGCCTTCCCGCGGATTGTATCCGTATCTCCGATCAGGACCACATTTGCGATCCCGTCCTTCTGGGCTTTCGCGACGGTCTTCAGCATAACTTCGTTTGTGCTCTCCGGAATCGCGATCGACATCCGGTTTGTCTTTGCCTGTTCGTAAATGGTATCAATAAACATCGTTTTTCCCTCCATATCTTTCCCTGTAATCTATTCTAATCCTGTAACAAATCTCTGTTCTGTCCATAACGTTCATACAGTCCGGGCAGGATCTCTGCAAGGTTCGAATACTCCACCAGACTGTGCAGTGCATTTCCCTTCAGAGCTTCCAGCGGGAATCCGTCTTCCGGTATGGCTACCGCGACAGGCTTCCCATTCTCATCGATATTGTACCCCTGCCAGTAGTGGGAGCGGTATTCTACTCCGCCCGGAATTCTGCGCACACAATGTGAAAATGTGACCAGACCATGTCCGGTATCCGCATCTGTGACATTCGCGCTGATCAGAACGTCCACGTTTTTGATGAGATCCGGATCATAACCGTAATCTGCCGGTGAGCGGAAAGAAAGATGCATCTTCTGCGGACCTCCGCCGACATTCTCCACAACGACATCTGTCGTTCCCCAGTTTCTTTCCTTCAGAGACAGTGACTCATCCATGCGGTGCGCGTAATCCTTCTCCAGTACATGAATCGAAAAGTGATCGGTCGGGCACCAGATCTTATAACGCAGATCCTTCAGGCCATGCCATGCGAACCACCAGTCGATCATCTCCGGCGTCACGCCGGGCATCTCTACTTTTGTAGCCACGCATCCGGAACCATCCGGCATCAAAGCATATCCATTTTCTACCTCCAGATAGCCGGTTTTTAAGATATCATTGCGGTCAAAAACCGACGTGATCCTTGCCGGATCTACCGGGCTTAGTTCCATCTGCGCATACAGTGCAGGATCTACTTTAGCCAGCGGTTTGTCAAACAGACTGCTGTAGCTGATTTTCTTCTCTTCCTCAGTGATTTTTGGATGCATAGTTTTCCTCCTTTTCACTTCACTATTATAAAAAGAACCTGCCCAAAAAGGCTTCTCTACTCGTTTGGAAATCCATGCGGTTTTTTCTACAGAGATGAAGAAAAGGGGTGTCGGTGTCAACGAGAACCGTCCCCGCTGACCCCCTTAAGCATCGTAAATGTCAGGCCAAGGTGAAGCAGTTCCTCCTTATTTTTCAGATCCGTCCGCCCGATCTCACAAATCCTCCGCAGACGGTAAATCACGGTCGCTCTGTGCACATACAGTTTTTCAGCCGTCTGCACGACATTTTTATCCTGTTCCAGGTAGACCTGAAGCGTATGCACATACTCTGTTCTGTTTTCCTCATCATAGCGGCGCAGCCTTTGATATACCGGTGAAAACAGTTCCTGCGCGCCAAAATCCTCTGTCATCTTTTTTAACATATACCCGAATGTGACATCCGAAAACTTGTGGATCCAGTGCATCGGCCGCTCCTGTATGCCGATCGAATAGGCCAGATATGCCTGTTTGTAGTAATCACGGATACGGAAGAGATCCTGAAAATAATTGCTGAATCCGGCCCGGAAATCATTCTCTCTCACATTCACTGCAAATTCGTGCATCACCTCTTCCGGCATGGGAAAGCGGGTCACATTAAGCACGCCGATGATCGCACTCTGATACAGGAAAAACAGGGATTCCCGGAAAATACGCATCAGTTCCCTGCACTGATAATCCAGTGAAGACATCAACAGATCCCGGGAACCGGCGTAGACGTATACCATCCGGTATGTATCGTCTGTTTTCCATCCCGGCTTCCCGATCTCGCTTTCCAGCGCCAGCCGTTCCACGGTTCCTGTCTCAATCATTTTCCGCAGCAGCAGGACCAGCTCCGGATATCTCCCTGCCTGCAGACGTTCTGTATTCTCAATCCCCTTCCGAAACTGTTCCGCACAGTATTCGAGCAGGATTTCGTCTGTTTTCTCAAACGGACGGACACACTCCGTCACGATCAGACGATAGCAGAAGGTCTGATCCAGAAAAATGTTTTTACACAGGCACCGGTGCGGCAGCACATCATCCGAATAAAAAAATACATTCGTCTCGTTCAGGATCTTCTGATACAGATCACCGAACTTGAATTCATTTACAATTTCCCGCGGCAGATCCTGTTTATTTTCCCGCACTGTCTGCACCGGATAATTGCCAAAGCGGATATTTACATCATCCTCTGCGACAATGCGATAATTCGCATCCATGACAGAGAGTCCGTTTTCAAAAACGGAGGAGGAGCATTCCAAAAACTTCCTTATATCAGAAACAGTCATAGCCTTCTGCGTCAGGCACCGCATCCCGGATTCCCAGTTATCATAGCGGTCAAAGAGAACGGTAATCTGATTCAACAGCCAAAAGAGATCCGTTGTTTCGCACAGAACAAGATACTCTCTCATTCTGCGTGCCAGATAAAGCGGCGGCTTCCCGATAAAAACGCATGCCGCATCCTTCTCCGCTGCGATATCTCCGCCGGTCTGCTCCTGACGGACTATATACAGTTTGCAGGATTGGAACTTCTGACCGGATGCATAAAACAGCGGCCTGCCAAGATACAGAGCTTTTTCATCCACCTGAAAATCACAGATATCACAGCACTTTTCCAGTTCTTTTTTTATAATTGCAAGAGAAAGCTTCATAAATCCTCCACTTATACAAAGTGTATAAACAAGCACAAATCAAATCAGCCTCTATGTAGAATATACTTCCCCGCTTCCATGTCCTACAATGAACTCATTGAAGACGTAATCTGAACAAAACAGAAACACTATTATGAGGAGGTACTATTTATGCCATTATCACCCAAGCAGAATTACCTGAACTTTTTAAATCACAAAGAAATCGAATGGACTCCGGTTGAAATCGTGGACTGCTCCTACATTGGATTCGGTGCCGTTCCCGGTCCAATCTTCGAGAAAGGTCCGATTGGCGGAGGACTCGACGGTTTCGGCGTCAACTGGATCTGCCCGCCTACCGGCAACGGCGCATCCGTTCCGGATCCCAAACAGCATATCATGGATATCGACAATTTCCTGGAATGGCGGGATATCGTAAAAATCCCCGATGTCAATGCCCTAGACTGGGATCAGATCGCAGCCCGCGAATTCCAGTTCTGCCAGGGATACGATCCGAACGTCAACGCCCTCCAGTACGGATGCGGCACAGGTATCTTTGAACGTCTGGCTGCCCTGATGGGATTCGGAGACGCCCTGATCGCCATGATGGAAGAGCCGGAAGAAGTCAAAGAGATTTTCGACAAAATCACCGACTACAAGATTGCCACAGCCAAAAAAGTAAAGGATTACATCAAACCGGATGTCTTCGTCAACTACGATGATATCTGCACACAGCTCGCTCCCTTTATCTCACATGAGCAGTATGAAGAACTGATCAAACCCTACCACAAAAAACTGTATGACGCTGTCCGGGAACTCGAAATGATCCCGCTCCAGCACACCTGCGGAAAAGCAGAAAGCTTTGTGGAGGACATGATCGAGATCGGCGCTGCCGGATGGACGTCCGCCCAGCCCACCAATGACCTGTGTGGTCTTCTCGATAAATACGGAGACCGGTTCTGCATCATCGGCGGATGGGATTCCGCAGGAGCAGTCTCTCTTCCGGATGCATCCTTTGAAGAAAGAATCGAAGGGATTCACCACTGTTTCGATACGTATGGAAGATATGATGCTTTCGGAATGTTCTGCTTCGTACTGATCAATACGACCAATCCTGCAGAAGTCGGCGCCACACTTGGGCCGCTGCTCGGTGAATGCGCAAAGTATTCCCACATGCTTGGAAGAAGTCATCGAATCAAGTAGGTTGTCACGGAGAACCGTCCCCGCTGACATCAAAAGGGAGATCCCCGGCGGATCTCCCTTTTCATCATGTTCAATCTTCAGCGCAGGATTCTCGTGACTTTAGTCGTGAGAGGAATGCGCCAAATTAACATTTTCGTCTTCAGCATGGGTTTCATACCTGCGCTGAAGATTGAAGCCTCCGGCGGATCGCAGGCGCGCAAGTGGAAAGCGCGCCGCGGCAAGTACGCCCGAGGCGTACTTGATTACTCGCGGAGCGTATATCAATCAAATTCCACCTTCATTCGGAAGGAAGAAGTGCCCTCGGATTCTCCCTGCACATACATAATGTTGCAGCACATATCGTATTTCATCTGGGCACTCTGACCTTCACGCAGTTCTTTTGTATACTCGATCCAGATATAACGCGGCATATGCGTTGCCCGGTAGGATTCATCCGGCAGATCCATGGTCCAGTCGAAATAGCAGGCATTATTCAGATGTCCGTTATAGTCAATCTCTTCCGGTTTTACCATACGGTTTTTACTGTTCGCATAATCGGCAGGAAACTTTACAGTCATCTTTGGCACAGCCGGTTCCTCAGGCAGCACGGTTACCGGGATCTTCCGGAAAAATTCCGGACTGGCAGCAGCCTTGCGCGTCTTCTGATCCATCAGAAGGAACAAAGAGGCAGTGGTCACCAGAGCCTCCCCCTGTTTTGTATAGAAAGCATATTTTCGAACATGCATTACGCTCTTTGGTTTTCCTGCCCAGACGCGCATGCAGATTTCTTCCCCTTCCATCGGAAGACGCTTGATCTGATTCTCACTCCAGGCAATGACCCAGCTGAGCCCGGACGCAGTCAGTTCCTGCATGGAGGAATCCAGATAATGGTCAAAATGTGCCTCTGTCAGACGCTGCATCTGGCGGGCCAGATCACCGGGACAGATTCTGCCCATGTCATCTGTCTGCTCTTTCTGCACAGTAAAATGCATCTCAAAGACACCGTCCGGACAGTTTTCTGTATATTGTGGAAACATCATTTCCCTCCTTTCATCTCAGTGTGAGAGACCCCCACTGAGTTCAAGTCTCGCTCGCGAGACTTGAATTTTATAAAATATCCCCCCTTCTGAAAGGACTTTCAGCATTTTTCTTCCAAAAGGGGGGACATCGGAATTTACATGGTTACATTCTTTCTCGGACTTTCGCTGCGAAATCTGCGATCGTATTCAGCGCGCTGGCTTCCTGAATCTCGATTGTTACATCGGTCTCTTCCTCGATCGAAGAAATCATAACAATCATTTTCATGGATTCATTGGACAGATCCTCGCGAATATCCGTCGAAAGTGTGATCTCGGATTCATCTACGCCGTATGCGTCTGCCGCACATGCGATAACAGTCTTCGCGACATCATCCAGAGCATCATCGGACGGAGCAGAAGCTGCTGCTGTATCCGCTGCGGATACAGCAGGTGCTGACGCATCCACGGTCTCTTCACCCAGCCTTTCCTTTACAACATTCACAAAATCCGCAATGGTATTTAATGCGCTTGCCTCCTGGATCTCGATCGTAACATCCGTCACCTCTTCAATCGTAGAAATCATGACGATCATCTTCATCGATTCGTTCGACAGATCCTCACGAATATCAGTTGACAGTGAGATCTCGGACGCGTCTACGCCGTATGCATCTGCTGCTGCCTCAATGACTGCCTTTGCAGTTGCATCAGAAGCCACGTCCACTGCTTTTGCGGCAGGTTTCACTTCATCCTTTTTTTCTCCTGCGGGAGCCGGAGCTTTGATCTCGGGAATCTTCTTGAATTCGCTCTCTCCCTCAAGCTCCCATACGACTACCTTCGTATCCTCATCCTGAATGATCAGGGGTTTTACGATCATTTCACGCTCACTTAAGGCCTTGTCAAATTCTGCGTATTTGTCGTAGTCTACATGAAGCAGGCTGGTTCCGACGGGATCCGCACCGGGAATCTGTACTTCTACTGCAAAGTAGTCTCCATGCGCATTCTTGAAATCCGGATCGCCGAACGCGCCTCTGGTGGGCAGCGCCTGCTTTACTACGCCGCGCATGTTGGTGAGATCCACCCACTCGGTATCGAGACAGCCGCAGGCATTGCAGCAAAGGTAAGGCGGAAACTCGATGTGTCCGCATCTGGTACATTTTCTTCCGAGGATGTTTCCCTCTTCTAACGCATCGTAAAATGTTTTTGTAATCGGCTCTAAATCATATTTGGTCATTGTCTTCATTTCCCCCTCTCCTACTTCTTCTCCAACATGATGTTCAGCAGGTTCTGAGCGCCGCCGAAGCCTCTGAGCATGGCATGTTTTACTTCGTGTTTTACCTGAGTCGCGCCTGCGTCTCCGCGCATCTGATGAACCGCTTCATACAGGTCATGGAGGCCGCTCGCTCCGGCTGCATGTCCATAGTGGCAGCGTCCGCCGTTGGAGTTGACCGGACGGTCTCCGTCGAAAGCGATCCGTCCTTCTTTGACATACTGCCAGCCCTCGCCCTTCGGCAGGTACTCACAGATCTCAGCTGCCAGCATCTCAGACTGGTTGTAGAAATCGTTCGCCAGGAACAGATCCATATCTTTTCCGGTCAGGCCGGTCAGTTCTTTCATCTGGTTGTATGCGTTCTGTGTCGCGATCATCTCCAGTCTCGGATTCGAGTTCTCCAGACAGGAGTGTCCTACGCCGAGGATCTCGATCGGATGATCGGTGTACTTATACGCCATCTCAGTCGGGCATACGATCACTGCAGCCGCACCGTCCGTTCTCTGCTCGAAATGAGCGCCGCGCATGTATTTTCCGATAAGCGGATTGAATTTGGAATGGAGGTATTCATAAGCGGAATCCATGCCATTCTCTGCCGCGAGCTCATCATAGGTCTTATGTGTAATAGTGCTCAGCGGATTAAGTACTGCAGCACGGCGGCAGTTGATGGAGAGCTGTGTCATGAATGCGTCTACATCCTCATCGCTGATATTGTTTTCCTTTACGTAATAGTCCAGCCAGGACTCCGAGTTGAACGGCAGAGCGCCTCTGGTGAAAAGAGTGTAGTCTCTCGGCAGTGTGGAGCAGAGCACCTCATGGAACATTGCGTCCGTACCGAAACGTCTCTTGATCAGGTTGCGGGTCGGATGAGCGATGGAGTAAGGCATCTCGATACATCCGCTCAAAACCATATCATACTGTCCGGCCGCCACCATAGCTACCGCGGTCTCCAGCGCAACATATCCGGTCGCGCATGCCTCACTGTGATGGAAGGATCCCTTGCCCTTCATACCGATCCAGTTCGCTACGTGCATGTTCGGTGTCGCAAAGTTGCTGGTCCATCCGGGTCCGGCCTGACCATGTACATAAAAATCCACATCGCTTCCGTCTACGCCGGCGTCCTTCATCGCGTCACGCGCTGCATACGCAAACAGTTCCGCCTCATTCATGCCGTCCACGGTCGGATCGTCAAGGACACGGACAAAGGGGGTTGCGCCCACGCCGATGATGGACACGCTTCTGCTGTACGGTTTCAATTTCGGAATATTATCGTTATAGCTCATGTTTTCTCCTCCTGCTTATTGATTTGTTCTACTGTGGTTATTATATAGGATTCTTTTCCTGTGATGTTGATACGATGTCACTGAAAAACTACATCCATTTTCTACATCTGTGTAGAATCTATGGATTTTCCCGGCAGGATTCGGTATAATAATGATATTCAGAACATACTTCGGAGGAGTCCTATATGTATATCGGATTAAAAAATATTCAGCGTCTCTTCTCAGACTATCCTACTATGCTGACTAACTCGGACGGCATACACTGCCTGACCGGATGGACAACGCTGGCAAACGCTCCCCGCCCCTACTCTTCTCATGTGCTCTATCTGTGCCGCTTCGGGGATGAATTCGATGCGGATCCGGTGAAAGAACATATGCATATCCTGTGCATTGTCCCGCACGGCACCGATATGGAGCGAATCGCGGAACAGACGCCGGATCACGCAAGCCTGCTCCTGGTGGAACACGATTCCGAGGAACAGATCATGATCATGCTTCAGCAGTACTTCAACACTCAGTGCGGAGTCGGCATGTACGGTCAGACCCTGCTGGAGTTCCTCGCCTTCGAGGACAGCCTGCAGTCTGCTGTCGAGTATTCTTATCATATTTTCATGAATCCGGTATTTGTGTTCGACACGAACTACAACCTGATCGCAGCCACCTGGGAAGCGGTGAAAGAACTGAACATCCAGGATCAGGTTGTTCAGAATAAGAAATTTTCTGCAGAAGATTTTAAGATGGCAAACCGCCAGAATAACATTCACAGCAAGATCTTAAAGAGCGATCTTCCCATAAAAGCTTTTAATGAAGAGCTGGGCTATGAGCAGATGTACTGCTCCATCAATACGAAAAAGAATCTCGGGCACATCGTTGTATCCGCGATCAGCAAGCCCTTCGAGCCGATCGACACGGAATTTATGCTGATCTTAAAGAAGTTCATCGACCAGCAGATGAAGAAGGATTCCTTCATCCGCAGCTCCAAGGGATTCAACTATGAGTATTTTCTGCGCGACCTGCTCGACGGCAAGATCGCGGCAGATCAGAAGAACGCCGGCCAGATGAAGTTCACCGCCAGTGAATTCTCCGGCAACATGTACTGTCTGGTCGTGGAAACTGCCCGCAGCGCATTCACGATCAACACAACCCATATCCGCAATATTCTGGAAAGCCGCTTTCCGTATTCCAAGACCCTGATCTATAACGGCCAGATCATCGTCATCATCAGCATTCAGGAAAAGCAGCTCATCTCCAAAGAATATCTGGAAGCGGCACAAAAGGTATGTAATGACAACGGCCTGTTCGCCGGCTTAAGCAACTGCTTCCAGAATATCATGGATTTCCGGGAATACTATCACCAGGCCCTGCGCGCCATCGAACTGGGCACAGCTTCGGATACAGAACCGGGCTGCTATTTGTATTCTGATTTTTATCTGGAGCATATCTCCAATATATTTATGCAGAAAGAGTCCGCTGAAACTTTTTGTCATCCAAAAATGAAGTTTCTGCTGGATTATGACAAAGCACACAAATCCGAACTCGCCTATACACTCTATATGTATCTGGTTCATGAACGGAATCTTGCAGCGGCATCGGAAGCGATGGACATGCACCGGACCTCACTGGTCTACCGGTTCAAAAAGATCAATTCCCTGATCGGAGAGGATTTTGAAGATTATAAAGAAAGGCTTTATCTGATTCTTTCTTATGAAATGAATAAATAAGAATACCGCCAGCCGATTGCTCGACTGGCGGTAAAATCTTTTTACCTTATAACATAAGTAGTATGCAGAAGTTCATGTGCTTTTGCGCTTCCAGGCTCAGTCAGGAATTCCTCATATAATTTCTTTACGGAATGATTATCATGAGACCGTCTGTTCTTGCTATTCTTATCATTATCATACAGTGCCTCTGCACGTAATCCAGGAACGTTGACCAGCGCACGGGTAAAACCATTCTGATGAGGCTGCCCTCCGCCATTTACACATCCGCCGGGGCATGCCATGATCTCAACAAACTGATAGTCTGCTTCACCGTTTTTTATGCGGGTGAGGAGAGCATTTGCATTGGCCAGACCTGAGCATGCAGCCACTTTAAGGGTTGTCCCGTTCACATCATAGGAAGCTTCTTTGATTCCATTCATGCCTCTGACATCTGTAAAATCAAGATTATCCATAGATTTTCCTGTCAACGTTTCAACAGCTGTTCTCAACGCCGCCTCCATTACACCGCCGGTTGCCCCAAAGATGACGCCTGCACCGGAGCCCTCGCCGAGAGGATCATCAAACAACGTTTTCGGATTCATTGCTTCGAACTGGATTTCCGCCTCACGGATCATTTTTGCCAGTTCATTGGTAGTAATAACGATATCTACATCCGGTACCCCTGCACCGTTTTCATCATTCCTTAAATGCTCAAATTTTTTCGCCGTACAGGGCATAACACTTACTGTTACGATTTTTTCTTTCGGAATACCGCATTTTTCAGCAAAATAGCTCTTTACCACTGCCCCCTGCATCTGGTGGGGTGACTTACAGGAAGAAATATGATCCAGCATATCGGGATAGAAATGCTCCGCATATTTGATCCAACCCGGGCAGCACGAAGTGATCAACGGAAGGACCCCTTCATTCTTCATCCGGTCAATTAACTCATTTGCTTCCTCCATAATGGTCAGATCCGCGCCGAATTTTGTATCAAACACCTTGTCAAATCCAAGCTGTTTTAAAGCATCAGCAATCCTGCCTTCCACATCCACACCGATCGGGAACTCAAAATCTTCACCTAATGCGGCACGGACAGCCGGCGCCACCTGAACAACCACATATTTTTCCGGATCGGCAAGAGCCGCTTTTACTTCTTCCGTCTGATCTTTTTCCGTCAGTGCTCCAACCGGGCAGACTGCAACACACTGACCGCAGTTTACGCAGCTTGCTGCGGCAAGACCCTTCGGGGAAGCCGGAGCAATGACCGTATCCAGACCTTCACCTGTTGCGGCGATTGCTGAAACAGCCTGCATTTTTGCACATACATTGATGCATCTTTTACATTTGATACATTTATTATTATCTCGAACCAGAACCCTGGAAGAAAGATCTAATTCTTCAATATCTTTCATCGGAAGAGTTGGTTCTTCTGTAAACTCATATTCATGCAGCAGATCCTGCAATTCACAGGAAGTGGAACGCATACAGTAAAGACAGGCTTTGTTATGCTGTGCAAGAATCTTTGCCAAAGCTTCTTTTCTTGCAGCAACCACTTTTTCCGACTTTGTCAGAATATCCATGCCTTCTTTTACTCTTGTCGTGGATGCATTTACAAGCTCTCCATTCACCTCTACAACGCAGACGCCGCTTTCATCCACGTCCTGGATCCCTTTTAAATAATAGAGCGTAGGTATTCTTATCTGCATCGGCTCCTGTGCCAGCTTTTGGGTCTCGAAAGAAGCAGCCAGAATAGTGATTCCCTTGCTTACCGAATAATCTTTTCCATTAAATTTGATCGAAGTCATCTTTTCAGCTCTCCTTTCTTACTTTTGCATGGCCGCAGCCATAGCTTTCTGTGCCTCGATATAAACCGGTGCCAGCGGATTCTCCGGAACATAAAACTCTTCCTTGTGTCCTTCCGGAATCTCATAGCCCTGCGGACGGATCGGGTATCTCCACAACGGTATTTCTTCTTTAAATAACACCATTTCTCCGTTTTCGCCCTGTTTGATATGCTGCCAGTATAAGCCATTCTTGTTATCCATTTCCGGATATTCTACCCTGTAATGCGGATACATCTGGCCTCGGGATTCTTTTCTTTCCCTTGCAGCCCGGAAGACCATTTCCAGACAAAGAACATTATCAGCAGCTTCCAGACATTTTGCCAGAGTATGCGGATCATCTGCTGTCAATTCCGGAATAATCTTCTTCATTTCCTCGACTTCATCAAGAACGCTTTGTATGCTTTCGTCGGATTTGATCAACAGCTTATCCACCTGGAACACCAGCCGTTCGATTTTATCAAAAATTTCTCTTGGTTTTCTCTTCGTCGGCCTGTTAAGCGGAGCATAGATCTTTTCTTTCATTGCCGCTACCTGATCAAGCTGAAGATCTTCAAAACCATGGTTCTCTGCATAGTCAACAAGGCTTGGTGCAGCCATGATCGCAGTTGTCGTTCCATTTCCTAAACCGTCACCTCTGGTCCAGCCAAAATAGCAGCTTCCGGTACTGGTGATCTTTCCGATCGCCCACAGACCTTCCACGTCAGTCTTATAATCCATGTCAACATGGACCGGCTCCACCTGAAGTACCATTTTGATCGTCATTTCCGGAGTAAGTCCGACATCACCGAAAGAACGGATTGTTTTCTTGAAGACGTTGGCTTCCCACTCCAATTTGTCGTTCAGCATACGCATGCTCATCTGATGGCCCTGCCCGCCGAAGATTGCGCGGACTTCATCCGGATGCTCCAGATCACACCACAATGGGCCATTGCCGAGTTTGACTTCTTCAAGCATTCCCATAACCAGATCGGTTGACACCTCATACAAGGTCTCCTCTCCGCAATATTTTCGCGTAACATTTTCGCCCTTCTGATTGTATACAAGGTTGAATCCGCCATAGATTGGTGTATTGTTTTTCTTAAATACAACGTCTGTCTGTGTGGAGAACTCTACGTTGCTCATCACAGCGCCGGCTCTGTAGGCTGCCCCAACACCGGTGCCATATCCCATGAATTCCAGACCGATCTTTTTGAAATGACATCCCTGTGTCGCCAGCACTACGGACTTCGCCTGGAAGATCACACAGTCGCCATGATCCATATCAAAGCCGATCGCACCGATGACTCTGCCGCTTTTTCCTTTTAAGAGTTCAAATACATTCATTCTGGAAAGCAGACGGATGCCCTTTTTTAATGCGAAAGATCTTAACGAGCGGTTGATATTGATCTCCACTCCGGCGCAGTCCATACCCGGAACCATATCAAAATAGGTGACATGACCTTCTTCATCAACAGACGTCTTCACTCCGCAATGCTGCATGTATTCCACGTTGTCGCGCTGTACTTCCAGATACTTCATCAAAAATTCCTGATCATTCAAAAACTCGGTATGCGCATGTACCTGATAGCACATAGCCATTGGGATTGCCTCTTTTTCTTTTCTGGTCGCACGGATACCGTTGCCGGCTTTTGTAGCCTGTCCTGTCCATCCGATCACGCCCTTATCAATTACCAGAATATCCAGATCCGGATCCATTTCTTTTGCTTTGATCGCAGCGGTTAATCCGGAAATACTTCCGCCTATGATAAGGATATCGGATTGGTATAATTTTCCATAATCTTTGATATCTGCCATCGTTTAATCCCTCCTTACGATATCTGCTTCTGTCAAATGTCCTGCACTGAATTCCAGCGGATCGATCTGCAGCGTAGCGATAGGATAAATGTCAATGACATTATTCAGGCACTCCATTTCACACTGCAGGCAGAGAACACATTCATCCGGGTATTTCGGATACGCATGGTGGTGTTCCTCATCCCACTGCCAGACATTTTCCATGCAGCGGCGGATGCATCTTTTACAGCCGCAGCACCGGTCTGTATCAACGGTAAATCTGACACTTTGCTGTTGTCCCTGGTTTTCAACGATCATATAAAGTTCCTCCTTTTTGACCATTTTTGTTTTTATTTATTCGGGATTACCGGCAGCAGAATCCTCGATGGATGTGTGCCGTCCCGATATATGTCATGTCTTACTGTTGCATTTCTGCAGATATGGTAAGGAATGTACTCCGTTTTGCAGACACAATTTGCGCCGTCCGGAAGATCCAGGCAGGAAATCTCAACACAGATTCTGTGGCCGGTCTTAAAGGTATGGCATACAGACATCACTTCCACGTTATATTCATTAATCTCACCGGGCACTACCATTTTCTGTGCTTCCTTTGTCAGCTTATGCCACGGCTTATACGGGGTAGACAGCTCTTCATCCAGTTCCCTCATAGATGCTTTTAACATACCCTTTGTAAGGTACCTTTCCTTCAATTCGGGAATTTCATATTCGCCCTCTCTTCCCGTACGGTCTGAGACATCCGGTCCGAGATCTTTTAACACAACAAACCAGTTGGTATCCACATCATCAATCGACGCCCAGAAAGTCGCACTGATTGGACCTGCTATCGTGAGATCCTCAGAAAGAGGCTCTGTCATATATCTGAGCTTTTGAATTGTATTGGTAAGGGTCGGCGGCATCTGGATAAAACTGTCTGGAATGTTTGCCCCATCAAAGGCATCCGGATCGATCGGATCCCAGCGAAGTCTTTCCCAGCTTTCCAGATAAAGCGGCGTCCATTCTGTCTCCGGAACCGGCCAGTTTTCCGCATAGCGCCATTTGTTTTCCCCTGTTACCCAGTATCTTACCGGAGGTTCGTCCATCACCCCGGTATCAATTCCTTTCAGCCAGTAGTCATACCATTTCATCATCTCGTTATGCAGTTCAATCTGATGAAACGGTCGTTCCTGATGAACAGGTCCTCCAAGACTTAATTTCTTAGGTACATTTTTCAGTTCTTTCCACCAGTGCTGCGCCCCAAGCCAATGGAAATGGTAATCTATGGCATACTGGCCCGAGCCGGTATAAACGGGAATCTTGATATTGTTTATCTTTTCCTCGGACATCTTCTTAAACACTTCCGGAGTATCATACGGGAAAAGCAAAAACGGGATCGTCAGACCGAACGGATTCTTCTGTCCCTTTAAAGTAAGCCAGTTATAGAAGTTTTTATACATCTGATAATCGGGATTGTTCAGGGCATTTTCATATAGGGCTTCTTCCTCATCAGACAGCTTCTGCGGCGCGCCCACTGCCATATGATCGCAGCCCATGGGATCCAGATGATAAAACAGCGAGCTCATGACTCCGCCCGGATTCATCTCTCTGAAAAAGCCGTAGCACCATCCGGGATCCTGGGGGAAAACGGCCTTCAGATGCGGCGGCTGCTGTGATGCCGCAATCAGCTGATGCGCGCCGTAATTAGAAAGCCCTGTCATACCGATATTGCCGTCACACCAGTCCTGTTCTGCCATCCATTCGATAAGGTCATAGTGGTCGTGTACATTGGGAGCCATGGCCATTCCCTCACCAGACTTGCCCGTGCCTCTTGCCTGAGCAATAACATGAACGTAACCTCTGGATGTGAAAAATTTTGTATCTCCGCATTCAATATTTCCGAACCAGAAATGTGACCAACTCGGCTGTGACGGCATGGTCGCTGTGTAGTCCGCATCCATCAAATCCTTGTTATGCTGCCCCATAGAAAGAAGTGCAGGAAAGCTTCCTTCCGCATCCGGAAGATAAATATCGACACAGAGTTTCACTCCGTCCCGCATCGTCACATATACATCTTTCATTTTCCGCATGCCGTGATAAATTGCCGGTGCGTGATATGGCTTAAATTCTTTGCTCATCAGATACCTCCCATTCCTCTGAAATATGATTTTTTCTTATGACTCAAATATATCATTATTTTCTTGCGATTACATTGGAACGAAATGACGATTTTCAAGATATTTTTGTTGATTAATAGACAATAGACAAAAAAGCTGATATACTCAGAAAATAAAGGTATTTTGGAGACAAGGAGCAAAGAAATGTTTATTGATTTAAGTCTTATCCGTTCTGCTTTTGTTGATTATAATACAACACTGAATGCTAAGGATTCAAAGTTCTGCCTGTGTTGTTTTTCTCACCTGTATTCCTCTCAAACCGTTTTTTCACCATATACTCTTTATCTTACAGAATGTGCGGATGAAATCTCCTTTGAGACAGATTTTCCCATTCATTATCTGCTTTGTTTACCTGAAAAAAAAGATACACATGATGTTTTGATTGAGCATGAAAACACGTTTCTTTTAGTTGTTTACGGATGTGACTTGCAGAATGCCGAACAACGTCTGAGTCATTTTTTTGAACAGCACTGTGGAAGATCATTGATGTCGGATACACTTCTGGATATTCTCTTCTCAGAGAACGGAGTCCAGGCTATGGTAAATAAGGTCTATACGGTATTTCAGAACCCAATCACCATTTTTGATGCCGGCTATAACTTGATCGCTGCCAACTTTGATCAGATTGATTCATTTCCGATGGCGAAGTCTATGATCGAAAATAACGGTTTTACAGATAAGGAATTTGAGATGGTCAATCATCTGAATTACATACACAAACGAATGATGGACAGTGACTCTCCTTTGCTGATCCACCATCCTGAAGTCGGATTTGATCAATTGATCTGTCCCATCAATTCTTCCCATAATTATGGTCATATTGTTTTAACCGCATTGAATCATCCTTTTGCTGAACACGATAAGGATTTTCTAAAGATATTGCAGAAGGCTGTAGACCAGCAAATGAAAAAAGATGAATTTATCCGCAACAATCGCGGATACCACTATGAATATTTTCTCAAGGATCTTCTGGATGGAAAAGTAATCCCCGCATCATCCGGCAATCATTCCTATGACTATATCAATGAGGATCTGTCAGAACCGCTTTATTGCATGACAATTGAAACGGCCCGCAGTTCTTCAACACTGAGCACCTTGCATATCAGAAGTGATATCGAGAATTTGTTTCCGAAGGCAAAGACCCTGCTGTATAATGGAGAGATCATCGCCGTAATATGTAAAGAAAATTCCGTCCCACTTCTTCCGGAAGAACTGAACGAATTACAGATAATATGCTCTGAACACGGACTCTATGCCGGTCTCAGCAACTCATTCACCGATATTTCATTGCTCAAAGAATACTATAAACAGGCATTACGCGCTCTGGAGTTAGGAGTTTCACTGGATCATTCTCCGCAATTGTTTATTTATGATTCCTACTATCTGCGCCATTTATCACACATATTTTCTCAAAAAGAATCATTACAGACATTCTGCCATCCAATCATTCAAAAATTGTTGGACTATGACACACTTCATGAATCTAATCTGGCAAAAACGTTATACACCTATCTGATATATGAACGGAACCTGGCAGCTGCCGCCAAATCCCTGTTTATTCACCGCAACACACTGGTTTACAGAATGAAAAAGATCGATCAAATGGTATCGATCGATTATAACAATCCTGCAGAACGGCAATACATGATCCTTTCGTATGAATTATATAAGGCTTGATCGGGCATTCTTTTTGGAGAATGCCTTGGTCTCTGCACCAGACGGTTACGATACACAGAAAAAAGTCCTGAAGATAATCCCAACTTTTCTCTCACATTAAGACCAAACATAGAAAAATCAAATTTTGCCTTAATGAATAGACGATAAAGCTCTGGTATACTATATAGCTTCGCTGTCTGTTTGCCCCGTTCCAGATCCGAGATAAAGCTGACGCTGAATCCGGTAAACTCCGATAACCAGGCCTGTGTATAGTGCAATTGTTTTCTTCTGGCGCAAAGTGCCTGGCCAAAAGAATCCGCATCCATAATTTTCATAATGCCTCCAATTCTTAGCCGTACGGCTAAGTCAATATCTGATTATACACATTCTAGCAAGCCGACCTAAATCAAGTTAGAATCATTTCATTCCCAAATAGGGATACCACTTTTCATCGCGGTATCCCTTTTAATTTTGTTTCTTCAAAAAGGAGGAGTTTTTTTGAAAAAAAGATTTCTTATCTTAAACACATAGTATTCTTTTTGTTCCTTACTGGAAATCTGCCGCAGTGTATGTACCTGCTTCGTATGCTGTACCGTCTACGGTCAGTGTCACGCTGTCCTCTACAACGACCTGCGCGTCCCCGGAGATACTTAAAGATTTGATCAGGGAGGTATCTGACACCGTCCATACCGCACTGTCTGCCAGGGTCACATTGATGTCGTTCAGTCCGTTGGATTTCACCAGGTTCGCAACCTGACCGATGTCAAAGTATTCTGCCTGAGAGAAGGAGGTATTCTGGTACTGCTGCGCAAAGGCAGCTGCCTCTTCGTCATTGTCAAATGCCGTGATGCCATTTTCTTTCAGGTACTGCTCGCCGTCATAAGTTGCGTGGATCACAGATGTGGAGGCAATCGCGCCATTCAGCGTGGATGTCCCGCTTAAGTTGACATCCAGATACATCTGTCTCACCTTTCCATCGGAAAGATCATTGGCCTTCCAGCCGATTCCGTTATAGATGGAGCCGGTCAGATCGGTATCTGTGACATTATAGGTGGAATAATTCGGGCCTGTCGCAGCCGGCATCATTCCGCCTTCCGGACCGCCTTCTCCGTCCGGGCCGCCTTCCCCGTCAGGAGCATTTTCGCCCTCTGCCGCGTTTTCCGCATCCGCAGGCGCTTCCAGATCGGCTTCCTGACCGCCGCCGACCAGTACATCCCGCAGCCCCGCGTCATCTGATTCCTCAGCTTCTACACTCACTGCCTCTGTCGGGAATCCTTCATACTCCTCATGTATTTTTCCGAAAGCCATGTTTTCAGCATCAAAATCGGTCGTGGAATCATCATTATCCATCAGCTGGAGCAGGATTCCATTCCCTGCATGAAGCTGTGCGCCATTCTGTACGTTAATCGTTGTGTCATTGCCGCTCTTAATCAGGAAATCGGTGTATTCGGAATTCACAACTGCTCCGTCGATCGTTACTTCGTTTGTGCCCTGATGTGCCATGAATCCGAAGGTGTCGGAGTTGATGACAGTCTGCTCATCGCTTTCTGCTGTATAAGTGTAATGGGTAGATCCGTCCGCCGCTTTCAGATCATAGCTCTCTCCCGCTTTCAGATTTCCATAATAGCCGGTTCCGCCTGTAAAGATAGTGGCGTAGGTTCCGACGTTCATTCTGGTTCCGAGGAAGGTCTCCTGCGCATCGCCGATTGCATAGGTTCCGTATCCGGTCCTCTTCGTGTATGGGTTCTCCGTATCAAATGCGCCGTCTGCCTGCATCGGATCATCCGTCCCCGTCAGAGTCATATCCGTGTTGACAACGTTCAGATACATATTTGATCCCGCATCTGTGGAAAGAACCGCCCAGTTGCTCGCAGATGTGTCAGAATCAATGACCGTCATGGTCGAATCATCTCCTTCCAGATTGGTCCCTCTGGAAGTTCCCATGATTCCAAGAATCCACGGAGGTGCCACCATGGTGGTCTGATCCGGTGAATTGACATAGTTTTCATACAAAGTTCCCCCATCGGAATGAAGGGTGACGCTGTCGAGAAGCGCACTGGCACCGCTGTCGGTAAAGAGCGCAAGATTTGCCACGCCGTCTGCATTGATTTCGGTATTTTTCACAGTCAGATCAGAATCACCGTATACCGCAATCGCCGCTCCCAATCCGGAAAAATCACAGGTAGCTGAACCGTCTGCATCTGCTGCTGCGATCGTGATGACAGAATCCGAGATGGTATAATCTGACTGATTCACCATGATTCCATTCACGGCTTCCTTCTCCACGGTCAAAGCCAGATTGGATGTTTCCGTGTCTGTCACGGCTTCTGTCTCACCTGCCACTGATTTTTCGGCATCATACGCACCTTCATTGATGTAGATGACCGGAGTAAAAGAATAATCATCTCCGCCCTTTGCACTTGCATCTGTGCCGCCGGTGGTCCAGGAGCAAAGTTCATCATCCAGACCGTTGACGGTCGGGGCAGTCTCTGCATCTTTCGCAACTGTGATTTCCGTTTTTTCTGCCGCTGGTTCCTGTGCATCGGTACCGTCTGTGCTTTCCTGCACGGCAGATGTATCTGCTGTGTTTGTGGCATTCCCGCATCCTGCTGCACTGATGATCATCGCAGCGATCACTCCCAGTGCGAGAAAACGTTTCACTTGCTTAAACTTCATATTCCTGCTCTCCTTTTCTGTTAAGATTTCTGTCTGAAGATGTATCCTTTCAAAAGATGTTTCTATCTTAACGAAAGATGTTCTTTATGAAAATGAAGTTTTTCAAGTAAAAAGTGACATTTTATTAGAAAGAGTTTTCTTCCCTGCGCTTCGCCTTGCGGTATTCCATCGGACTGACCCCGTATCTTTGCTTAAAGGTATCCACAAAACGGCGCACATTATTATATCCGACCGCCTCTCCGATTTCATACGTCTTGTCATCGGTGGTTTCCAGCAGCGACAGTGCTTTTTCCATCCGGATGTCCGTCAGAAACGCCTTGTAATTCTGCCCCGTCTCTTTTTTGAACATTGCGCTGAAATAATTCTGGCTGACACAGGCAACCTCTGCCAGTTCACGGATCGACAAATCCCGGGCATAGTGCGTCCGGATATAGTTTTTCACATCTTCGATCAGGATCTTGTCCTGCGTCCGTCCCTTCTCATAGATTCGTGAAGTCAGGTCTTCATAATGCCTGTGGATACAGTTTCTGAGCGCAGACATGGTATACTGCGCCTCCACTTCGGCCTGCAGTTTGTCCTGCATCTCATAGAAATCCTCCGGCAAAAGCCGGTACTGATTCAGACGGATACCGAGTTCTCCCGTAAAATTCATGGTCCGCATGATTACCGCCTGCCAGTTTCCATAATGAATTGCCTCGATCTGTTCCATTACCTGATCGATGCGGTCCAGGGCATCCGGCGATTTCGTCAGAATCGCGCGGAAAGCCTGTTCCAGACTCTCCTTATAGTCCTCGAAGGAGACCTCGTAATTCCTGTGGATGCTCCCGATCTCGATCAATCTTTTTTCTTCAAAATGGTAAAGGCCAAACGCCACCTTCGCAGCCTGATAAGAAGGAAAAATTTCCGCGGGCTGAACGGTCGGTGTCCCGATTCCCATGCAGATTCCGACTCCGCAATCCTCCTCGATCTGCCGGCGGATCGGATCCACATATTTCTCGATATAACACGCTCTGTCTTTCTGGGGAAAAACACCGATCATGTGCTGCGCATTTTCATCCTTCTTTACAACAAATCCCAGTTTCCGTTCTGCGAAGGCGCCCATCAGCCGGTTAAACACGGAGAAACGAGTCAGATTAAAATGCGCAAAAGACGCTTCACTCAGCTTTGCTGCTTCGTCCGGGCAGATTCCTGCGCAGATACCAACAAAAAAGCAGTCGCGGTAATCAAAATTCTCCGCCCGGAAGATCTGATACAGATCTTCGTTCTCATAATTCCGCCCGTCGTTCAGATGCTCAAACAGTTTCTGGAACTCATCCTTCTTCTCCTGAAAAATCTCCGCCGTATTCTGCTCCTCGATCTGGCGGATCGCCTTCGTGACAGCTTCTGTCAGCTCATCTGCCCCCACCGGTTTTAACAGATAATCCACCGCGCCGTTCTTAATGGCTTCCTGCGCATAGGAAAACTCCTGATAGCCGCTGACAAAGATGAACTTTGCTTTTCCCTTTTGTTCTTTATACCAGCTGATCAGCTCCAGGCCGGTCATATAAGGCATCATAATATCTGTCAGCACAATATCCGGATCCGCGTACTCAATCAGCTTTTTCAACTGTTCTCCGTTGTAAGCCTCCCCCGCGATTTCAATGTTCAGCGCTTCCCAGTCAATCAGTTTTTTCAGACCTTTGACGATGATGCGCTCATCATCCGCAATCACCAGTTTCCACATATTTTATCCTTCCTCCCAGACAGGCAGCCGGAATGTAACGATGGTTCCTGTCCCGGGCGTGCTCTGAATTGAAAATCCATATTCTTTACCGCAATTCAGCTTGATCCGGTCATATACATTCTGCATGCCGATGCTGACACTCCGGTCTGCGACTGCCGTTGTCCGGTCCGGGTCTTCCAGAACACGCCGGATATGTTCCACTTTCTCCTCCTCCATTCCCAGACCGTCATCCATCACAACGATTTCCAGGCAATCCGACTTTCTTTCCGCGCGAATGGCAATTGCCCCGTTCCCCTGTTTCTCACGCAGGCCGTGCCTGATCGCATTTTCCACAACAGGCTGCAAAAGCAGCTTTGGAATGAACAGATTTCTGTCTTCATCCGCCGCGTAGACCATCAGAGAAATCCGCCCCTCATAACGCTCTTTTGCAAGGACAAAATATTCCCGGATCGCGTCCAGCTCATCTTTCAGCAGGATCCGCTCTGACTGTGTCCCCATCACATAGCGAAGCTGTTTCGCAAGACTTTCCAGAAGCCTCGCTGTCTTTGCATCCTCCTGATCAAGCGCAGTCATGCGGATCACATCCAGCGAATTATACAGAAAATGAGGCTGGATCTGCATCTTTAAGGCATTCAATTCCGCATCTTTCCGGCAGATTTCAGCCACATAGACCCGGTTGATATAATCTTTCAGCCGTTTTGTCATCTTGTTGAACCCATCCGCCACATATCCCATCTCATCCCGGGTCTCCAGATCAACATGCACATCCAGATTTCCCTTTTCCACCTGCTCCATCGCTTCCTTCAGTTTTCTGGCCGGCGCGCTCATCCGGATGGAAAACATCATATACAGGATCAGGAGTACTGCACAGGAAAAGCACAGAATCAGAATCAGCACAATGCGGCTCTGAAAAAAAATCCCCATCAAATCACTCTGATCCATGACCAGAACAGCGTATGCGTCGACATTTTCAATCTTATCAAAGAATACCCAATGAGACCCGATCTGCTGCGCACCATCCGTTTCACCAAACAGATTCTCACAAAACGCGAGCGGATGTGCCCCGTTTCGATAATCCGTATCCGAGTCGCTGTACAGGTACTGGCCGGTAGACGTACTGTAGATATAAAATCTCCCCGGACTGAACCCTGCCTCCTCTACAACATCACGGATCCTGCTGATATTGACATCCGCAAACACATATGCCAGGACTTCAGAGCAGGAGGAACTGACTTTTGTCGTGTCCATGTAGTTTCTTGCGATGCTGAACACATAATCTTCGGAATTCACACAGATTTCTTCCTCCGGAAATGTCCCGAACAGTTTCATGCGCGTCACTTTATCATCCGGACCATCCGTATGAATGGTCATACTTTTTGTAAAATCACTCTTCAGGGTTTTTTCGGGATTGGCGTACAGGCTGTAAATCCTTCCGCTGCGGTCAGACAGACGGATGGAAGAAAGATACGGGCTTTTCCCCATTGCGAACAGCAGGGCTCTGCTGATCTCCTGTTCCTGTTCACTGTTGTTTTCCGAGTTGTCACGGAGAATATCCGTCAGCGTCTTTCCCTCCGGATCCCGGTAATCATACAGGTCTCCCAGCGCCTCATCCGCGCTTGTGATCACCGCCGCCACATTTTTTGCGGCGTAGGAATTCATGGTTTGATAGCCGGTGACGAGATTGTCTCTTACAATGCCGCTGTAACGGGAAAAAAAGAGGATACTCAGCAAAAACAGCGGGATCAGACCAAACACCAGAAAAGATACCGTCATTTTAAAAAAGGTCGTTCTGACTTTCATCTGTCTCATGGCATATCCCCCTGTCCGCCTTCCGGTTCGTGGCTCAGCTGTTCCCAGAAGTCCTGTATCCTCTGCAGCCCCTCCTCCGTGCCGCAGGATCCGTACATGATTTCCCTTACAGTCTCAAGCATGTATTTTTCGAACCCCTCCGGTGTCTCTTCATTCCCGATATAAACAGAGACCTTATGATCCGCCAGTTCCATCGCTTCGGACACCTCACTTCCAAACGCTCCGGCCTCAAATCCGGCATCTTCTTTCCCCATGGGAAACGTGCCGGTCGATTCACAGAAATCTGCATACACAGTATCTGAATAAAAAAAATTCAGAAACAGCATGGCCGCCTGATATCTGTCTTCGTCCTGCGCGCACTCTTTCGTCACAGACCAGTAGGCATCCAGATGGTCCGGTGCATAACGTTCCCCTTCTTCATCCGGCAAATAGAACCATCCCAGATCAATATCCGGATTCAGCTGACGGACCTGTGCTGCTGTCCACGGTCCGGTATAAATCATCGCGGCCGCTTCCTCCGACATCCGGTAGGACAGACTGGCATCCGATACATTCATCCAGTTCTCATTGACATATCCGTTTTCAAACAGAGTCTTCAGATGCTGCATCATCCGCACCGCTTCTGCATCTGTCCAGGCCGTCTGCCCGGCAGCGCATTTTTGAAGCCACCGGGCATCCCGCGAAAGCACATCTGTGCTAAAAAAATGGTTCATCCAGTATTCCAGGTGCCACAGATCTGCTCCGGCAATCCCAACAGGCGTGATATGGTTCTGTTTTAAAGTCTCACAGGCCTGCAGAAATTGTTCATAGGTCTCCGGAACATCAAGCCCGCACTGCGCAAACAGGTTCTTATTATAAAGTATCCCCCAGGTCGATTCCGCCATGGGGACGCCGTATCCTTTTCCATCACTGGAATAGACCTCCCGGCACTGCTTTAAAACAGATGCGTCCAACTCTCCGAGAAGCCCGGCGGAAACATACGCGTCCGGCGTCTTCAGCTGCACCAGATCTCCCAGCTCGTCGCGGGCTATTTTTTTCGTGAGAATATCCTCATAGACACTGTCCCCGTAATTCACTTCATAATTCAGGATGATGTCCGGATATTTCTCTTCAAACGCGCGGATTACCCGCTCCATGGAAGCATTCCACTGCGGATTCTGAAAAGCATAGACAACATCCAGTTCCACTGCGGAAGAGTCCTCTTCTCTGTGATTCTTCCGCGCCTGATTTCCCAGAACGTCCATCAGCAGCGTCACCAGAAAGAAGATCAGTCCTGCACAGAGGAGAAGAATCAGAAGGATCACATTCTTTTTCTTTTTTTTGATTTTTTCCATAATACACACCAGCCTGTTCTTGAATCATGACTTTCATTTTAATCAGAATCTTTCCTTCGCACAATGAAGCGGGAAAAAGAGAGTACTGTACAGATCAGGTAATCTGCACAGCGCTCTCTTTTTACAAACAATTGGCTTCGTTATTGTTTGTCTGCGTACATACGGTCAGCCGCATTGGCATCCGGAATCTTCAGCATCGGAATCATTGCGATCAGACCGACAATGATGATCACAACCAGGATTCCGTATGCCAGCGTCCCTTTTCCTGCTTCGATCAGGGCTACCATCATCATGGCTGCTACTGCGGAGGGAATGAGCTGAATTGCCATAATGATACGGTTCGCTGACTGATACTCTCTGCGCCCGTAAGCGTAAGATGTGATGCAGGGATGCATCGTCGGCACGCCGCCTGTCATGCAGGCTACACCGAATCCCCAGCCAACCATCAGAGGTACGGAACCGCCCTCCGGCTGCAGCATGAGACAAAGTACCGGAAGGAACTCACAGATTCCAAGGACGATGGATGCTTTTACCGAACCGAACTTGTCATCCAGGAAACCGAACACATAGGACATCGGGATACCTAAGATGGCGCCGACTGCCAGAAATGTAACTGCTTTCTGCACCCACAGTTCCGGTCCGCCAAGGGAAATGTAGCGAACAGCCATCGAACCCATGCAGGCATTGATAATAAACTGAAACGCGCCGAAGGAAACGATCAGCAGCCATGCTTTTTTCTGTCTCAATACCTGGCCAACGGTCAGTTTGATTTCCGCATTTTCCTCTGAGATCGGAGCGTGATCCGCGCCATCCGGATATAACCCGGCATCCTCGGGCGTATCTTTGATGCCGACTGCAACGACGATGCATACAATGACGATCAGCACTGCAATGGCGACATAGAATGGTCTGTAATCACCGCCGAATTTGTTCATGATTATTTTTGACATTCCGGAAGTGCCTACGACCGAGAAAATCGGGCTTCCCATTGTGATGACGCCCATGATCTGTCCGCGGAACTTGATAAACCAGTTCGCTACCAGCATGAAGCCTGCCATCTGCAGAATCATACATCCGCATCGTACGATCAGCAATGAGATGAAAAACAGACCATAATTTCCGGAAGCCGCGCCCCCATTGCAGTCGAGTCCGTTTGCGGCCGCAATACCGATGGTTGCGATTGCCGTAATGATCATGACAACGATCAGAGGCTTTTTAACACCGAATTTAATAAAAAGCGTGCCGTACACAAAAGTCAGCAGGATACAGATCACATTTCCGACGGTCATCGGCATCTGTGTTGCCTTCGCGTTCCAGCCGCTGCCATCCGCCGTGATGAAGGCCTGGATGATATTGATCTGGTCATTCTGAAGCCCTGAATACAGGAACATGAAGATGACACCCAGAATACACAGCAGAATCGCGTAGCCTAAGAATTTTTTGTTTTTTGCCATTTTTTCATTCTCCCTTCTGAATTTGGATTGTTCTGATGACTGTATTATGGCAAAATCCATTTCCTTCTTAAAGGCAACTTTTTATGAAAAAAGTGACGTTTTATGTGTCCTTTTCTTTTACCACAATCGCAGCATGCATTTCTTGAGATCCCTCGTCCGGACTCAGCACATACTCATAGCCGGCGAGTTCTCCCTCTGCCCGGTTTTCCTCGATTTTCCCGCCTTTTGATGAAAAGGATACAATCTCAAATCCTTCCGCAGGCACAAGCCGGAAATACAGATTCCCATCAATATAGTTCTGGCGTTTTACATCCACTGCCTGTGAATTCTTTTCTCCCTCTTCTGTCTCCACGATAAAAGCATATACCACATTCCCGTAAGTCTGCCCGGCATCAGCGACACCATTATCGATCACCTCGACCGGTGTGGAATCCACAACAATTGCCACATTCCCTTCGGTATAGGTGCCGTCCTCATAAGCTTTTCCGCCCGCAGTCAGCGCCTTCACCGTAATGGTGACAGCTGCTGATGCCTGCAGCTCATCCAGGGTATCCACCGTAAGATGATTGATATACCCGCTTCCCGTGATGGACCAGACAGAGTCTTTTAATGTCACATTGACCGGATTGTTCAGAATCGGAGCCGCGGTATGGCAGAAACGGCCGATAATCTTTGCGTCATTGCCCATGCCGCCTTTTTCGGCCAGATAGTTGACGTGGTCATACTCTCTGGATCCCATGAATGCGTTCAGAACGGTTCCGTTCGGCACGATATTTCCTTCCAGATCGACATGCACTGCCGTCGTGGAAGACACACGGCCGGTCAGCGAAGCATTCTCAACAACAACATTCAGCGTCTGTTTGTAGTTATAGATACTATTGTAAATATCTCCCCTGTAACTGCCGTTTTTGAAAACCGCATTACAGTCAGCAACTTCTGAACGTGTGCCCTGTGCCTTTTCCGGATGATCATCGATCGTATAGGTCGTGATTCCGGGGTTTCCTGCATCATCAGACTCTACCAGTTCAACCAGGATCCCGTCTTCTGTACGGGTGGATGTGCCGGAAAATCTGACTCTGGAATTGTCCAGGATAATATTGGAAAAACCGGTATTCGCCGCGCCGGATTTAATCTGGAGCAAAGCATCCACGGTATCGATCGTGGTGTTGATAAAATCAAAGGTGCCGCCGCCGGTCTGCTGGGTCATGAATGCGGTATGCTGTGAACTTAAATAGGAGTCAATGTAGGAAGAACCGGTTCTTCCGGATCCCATGACCTGGATATAGTCCGGGGCATAGAATTCTACGTTCTTATAACGGTTATGTACGCCGGAGTCCGCATAGGTAACATATCCGGAGCCGCCCACTGTAAAACCGTACTTCACACCATTTACGATCTTAGTCGCGGTGTACTCTTTCCCTTCCTGTGCCGTTTCCATGGTTCCGATACCGGAGAGAGTATCTTCTACATCCAAAGCATAGGTTCCGCAGATATCATAGGATGTCCCGGAATCTGTAGAAAGAGCTCCCCAGCCTGTGGATACGACCATGCAGTTTTTGAAGCGGCCCTGCCCGTCTGCCATCACATTCAGAGAGCGGACGGTCCCCTCCATTCCAAGGGCGAAAGGAACACGTTTCATCATTCCCGGAACCAGATTGGCAAATTCCTCAAAGGTATCCTGTGTCTCCTTTGTATAAATAACCGTATTTTCCACATTCACAATGGAAGTATTGTCGACGTATACGGCACAGCGTATAGCTCCTTCGGTCTCAATCCAGCTGTCATTGATGTCGATCTCGGATTGGTTGTCCGCCATGATGGCAGCCCCCCAGCCTGCCAGATCGTCTCCGCCATCTCCGCAGGCATAGAATCTGGAATTACGGATGGTGTACTTTGTTCCGTTGTCCGCAAGGATTCCATTAAAATGTGCGCCTCCGGCTTCCAGTGTGATTCCCTCAGCCTTCGTCTCATCACAGGTGCCGCCCCGGATCACTTCTCTTACCGATCCGTCCTCCACGATTTTTCCATGATCCAGAAGAAGCGCCTGACGAAAATAATAGGTTGCCTTCTCCTCTTCCTTTGCCCCGATCCAGGGAGCCGCCTTCGGCCCTCCGATCCGGCAGATTTTTACACTTTTGATTACAAAGCTTTCTCTCACCTCGTACTCTTTTCCCGGAAGCAGATCCTTCTGTACGCCATCTACGACCAGAACAAGAGTCTCCCCTCTGCCTGCATTTACTGTCTTTTCCTCACCGTCCGCCGAATAAACGGCTGAAACGACAGTGGAGGCAAGTGCTGTCGTTGTATAATCGTTCTCTGTTGTTGTATTGATGATTTTTAACATGTTTTTCTCCTTTTTGCGGTCTATTTCTGCTGGATAAATTCAATCAATACACCATTGCAGTCGCGCACGAACATAACAGCGTCCCCGCCCATCCGGACTTCATGCGCAATATCCACACCATTTTCCACGAATCCTGCCTTCAGCGCATCCATATCGTCTGTCGCGAATGCCACATGCTTGGTTCCGACGGTCTGCAGATCTGTGTTTGGCATCAGACGCTCCTCCGGTATTTTTTTCGGATGCGCATACTCAAACAGTTCAATCTGATAACCGTCCTTCTCGATAAATACAATTTTTGCCTTCAGCGGAGGTACGTATCCATCTTCTTTAACCACCTCAAAGCCAAGGTTTTTCCGGTACCATTCGACCGATTCCTCCATATTGTAAACACTGATTCCCGTGTGAAGAACTCTTTTTACATTTTCTGTCATCTCTCTGCTCCTTTAATAATCCTTTCAAAACCAGCGGATCACGCCGCCTGTCATGTCCGGGGATACGTTCGGGAAGACATATTTCTCATATGCCTCCGTAATCTCTTCATATCCGAACTCATGGCTGATCAGAGGCGTGATATCCAGCTTGCCATATACGATCAGGTTTAAGAATACGCGGATATCCTCATCTGATGTCCAGCAGTCGGAATGGTGATAACGGGCGAGATCTCTGTGCATAACGGGAGGCCATGTGCCATCAATGAAGAGATCTGCTCTTCTGAGTTTGAACGGTTTTGAATTGACGTAGGTCCCGATCAGGGAAGCTCCTTTCTGCATGATCGGGTCATCGATCGGCGGCATTGCCTGACCGTGCACCTGAGAGATCATGACCAGGCGGCCTCTTTCACCGATCAGCTCTGCGGCCTGCATCAGAGGTCCTCTCGCGCCGGTCGCCTCAAAGATCACGGGAAGCCCGCCGCAGCCCAGTTTTTCTACTTCACGCTCGAGACCATCCGGATCTGTCTTAGAGTTAATTGCAATATCGATGCCCATCTTCTTTGCTGCTTCCAGACGGTTGTCATCCAGATCTGTCACAATAACCGGAAGCGCACCGGCAATTTTTGCAACCTGCGCGGTGATTGCTCCGACAAATCCCTGTCCGAGTACTGCGCACGGCTCACCCATCTGCAGGTTAGAGCGGCGAAGCGCGTACATTCCGGTATGACCGAGGTTCCAGAAAGCCGCCTGCTTCAGGTCGATGTCCTCCGGACAGATTGTGCAGTTCATCTCATCCATGATCAGATACTGCGCATGCTCACCGGTCGTAACGATATGATCGCCGACCTTGAGTTCGTATACCCCGGGACCGACCTCAATGACCTCAGCAACCATCGCGTAACCGATACTGGTCGGAAGCGGAACGATGTGCTCTCCCAAAAGACCGTTTTCGGTTCCCGGGCTCATAGCGGAATATTTTGCCTTCAAAAGGACCTGACCCGGTCCCGGTGCCGGAAGCTCCTTTTCCTGTAAAACGACTTTTCCCGGCTGTGCCTGTGCATATAATGTCTTCATCCTTTTCTCCTCCTGAATCATTGATAGCCTGTTTTCTGTTCTAAAGGAATACGCAGAGAGCGCTTTCCCCGGTTAAGGATATTATGGCACAGAACAAATTGGAAAAATACGCTGTTATTTGTGAGAAACAGGAAGAAAAATGTGATTTTGACAGCAAAAAAGAGGGATGTCCTCATCTGCTCTTTCGATGAGGACATCCCCCGGAAATTCCACCGGTCTTAAGATACGGTTTTATTCTGTTTTAGAACCTTGGCGGCGGTTTCACCGGATAATCGTTGATCGGAACATCTTCGGTGGAGAGCTTCATCTCGCCGTTTTCATTTTCCACAACGATCCATTTCAGCCAGTTTTCATTGTCCATGCGCGGATAATCTTCCCGTAAGAACCATCCGCGGGATTCTTTTCGCATGGAAGCAGCTTTAAAATGCATCTCTGCAGAGAATACCATTGCCTCCGCCTCATGGCAGGCCAGAAGATAATGGAAATCATCGGCCTTCAGTTTCGCAAGCATCGGTTTGATCTTCTCCAGTTTGCGAAGGCAGACATCCATTCTGTGCTGGCTCATGTATACAGAATTTTCTACCGGACACATGATATCCTGCACTTTATCAATGACTTCTTTTGCTGTAATCCCGTCTTCCCGGAAAAGAGGAGCATAGGCAGCTTCTTTTAATTCAGCCACTTTCGCTTCATCGATCGGCTGCTGCACGGCCTCCTTTACGGTCTTCGCCGCTTCCTGTCCGCTTACAATGCCCGCAAATACAGCATTCAGGATTCCGGATCCTCTGTTGCGTCCCGGAGGTGCCGGTACTGCGCCGGGTGCGCATGATCCGTCATAGCAGACATCTCCTGCCGCATACATGCCTTCGATAGTCGTCTGCATGTCTTCTTCCACTCTGACCGGAGACTGCTCGCCCACAAGCCCCGGAACCACCTCAAGGGCTCCATTGTATTCTTTATCTACGGTCTGGTCTTTTTCAAAATCTACTTCCCAGAACCGCAGTCCATAGGGACGGTCCCATGCATGGAACATCATCGTCTCATTGTCTGTCATCGGACTCTCATGCGGGTGTATGTAAATCGGTCCCTTGCCGGCCGCCATCTGGTTATACCACTCTGCGATCGCGCTGGAGCTGACGTCCGCCTCCATAAAACGCCGGAAGTTCTTGGTGATATTCTGCCCGTAATTGTCATACATAACATTTTCACAGAATACACATTCGCGGTTTGAGTTCACACGGAACAGCTGCATGAAGTTGCCGAACTCCGGATTGCGCATCTTTGCTCCGGCGCGGAACGCTGCATGAAAGCCGTCCCCGCGGCCGTTGCTCCACATCGATGCCACACGGTAATTCTGACTTCCCGTGCAGAGGATCACCTTTTTCCCTTCAAACACATAGAAGGTTCCGTCGATGATGCTGTATCCCACCGCTCCCGCAATCTTTCCGTCACAGGTCAGGAAATCGGAGATCGTTGTCTTGTCGATAAAACGAACACCCAGTTTTGATGCCTTCTGGCGCATCTTGACTGTGATATCCAGATCCAGACCGACCATGTAGGTCATCGGCCCGGTCGGGATGCGCTTCTTGGGAACATTTACGCCCCACTCCTCCAGTTTATCCAGCATCTCATTGTTCATTCTGACATATTTCATCAGCAGGTTCTGATTCGCCAGATAGCCGCCGACCGCATTGGCATGATAGGCATTAAACATCTCCGGCGTTACTTTGTCCAGATCAAAATACTGCAGCACTCCGCCGCCCTTATTTGCTTTTCCGGAGTAACCGGCCGTCTGCTTTTCAATGACCAGGATATCTACATCCGGGTTTTCCTCTTTGGCGCTGACCGCCGCGGTCAGGCCGGCGATCCCGCCGCCGACGATGAGAATATCTGCGGACATTCTCTTTGTTTCAAATTCCTGTTTCTGCATCAAATTCTCCTCCCTTCTTCAGCGCACGATCAGCTCTTTGTTATTCTTTGAGTAAATGTCAAAGGTCTGACGGAAACTCTGGCTCGAAAAATCAGGGATGACTTTGATACAGCCCTTCGGACATTTGACTTCACAGTAGTTGCAGTGTTCACAGTCTTCCACATATTTGAAGACAGGTCTCTTTTTATCAGCATCCCAGCGAATGACGTCTACAAAACAGGCCTTGTAACAGATCTGGCAGCCGACACATTTGCTCTCATCGAACTCGATTTTATGATTGGTATAGATCATCTTCTCACTTCCCCCATTATCATTCCCAGTTATCTTTTTCCTGCGCATACAGCTCCGGCAGGATCGCGGCAAGATTGGTAAACTCCTTTACATTATGAAGTGCCAGTGACATAACCGCAAAATCCGGGAACCGGTCGCCATCCTCGATCTTTTTCACATCACGTCCGTTTTCATAGTTCCAGCCCATCCAGAAACGGGAACGAAGCTCAATACCGCCCTCGATCTCACGCACAAAATGCGTCATGAACGTGTTCGGCACAGCAAAAGGCAGCTGGCCTTTTCCATATCCTTTTCCGCATACGATTGTGGAACATGCATCTGTTCCGATCTTTGATGCATCAAAGCCCACATCTCCGGGGTATTTGAAATTAATCACGATCCGGTCCGGTCCCGCACCGGTATCCTCCAGGATCTCATGCGTCGTATCCCAGAGCTTCTCTTTATAGGTCAGATCCGGGTCCAGCGCTTTGATCCGGTTCTGTGTCACAGCCTCATAATGATCCTCCGGATCCCAGATTTTATAGCGCAGGTTATTTAACCCATGCCATGCAAAATACCAGTCGAACATATCTGTCGTTACACCGGGCATCTTTGTCAGATTCGCAATGTAGCCGGTGCCGTCCGGCATCACGCACCATCCGGTCTCCTCTTCGAAATATCCCGGATCAAACAGGCGGTTTCTCTCCGAAAACGGCAGTGCTTTGTCGGGTGTGATCGGACCCCGCAGCATCAGACCGTATTTTTCCGGAGAAGCCTGTGCCATTTCCTGCTCAAAATACTTATAATAGCTCAGTTTCTTCTCTTCTTCCGTCACCGGAACGCGATTCTTTTTTTCCATCATGGCCTCCTCTTAAAACTCAAACGTGCTGATCTTTGCCAGTACTTCTTTTGCCTGTGCGATCACATCATCAATAATCTGTGCGACCGTCTTCTGCTCTTTGATCAAAGCCGCAATCTGTCCGGCCATGACCGCTCCGTTTTCCATGTCGCCCTCTGCCATTGCTTTTCTCAGGGAACTCATGGAGATTTCCTGCACCTTCGGTCCGGAAACGGCTCTGACATTCTCCGCCTCGATCTTCAAAAGTTCCTCTGACAGTTTGTTTTTGATCTGTCTGCAGGGTTCTCCGGTGCAGATTCCGGTAACCACGGTATCCATATCGCCGCAATCCAGTACAGCCTGTTTTACATTCGGATGAACCGGCGCATCCGAAGCCGCCATAAAGATGGTTCCCATCTCAATGCCTTCTGCTCCCAGCGCGATGGCTGCCGCAGCTCCTCTTCCATCGGCAATTCCGCCGCTGGCAATGACCGGAACCGACACCGCATCTGCGGCCTGGGGAACCAGAACCGTCGTTGCTTCATAGGAGACATGTCCGCCGCCTTCCCAGCCTTTGAGCATGATAGCATCTGCCCCGGCTTCTTCCGCCGTCACGGCATCCGCCACTGTGGAAGCTTTCACAACCACCTTACATCCAAGCTCATGCCAGATCCTGAAGTATTTCATGGCCAGATCTTTTTTCTCGCAAAGATTGATATAGGTATCCGCATAAATAACCGGCGGTCTGAGGTCCTCGATGATCCTCGTCGTCATCTCCAGATCTCCGATATACATATCCACATTCATGCCAAACGGCTTATCGGTCAGCTTTTTGGTGGCTTCCACCTGTTCCCGGATAAAGGGCTCCGGCGCAAATGCCACACCCAGAACACCAAGGCCTCCCGCGTTTGATGCGGCAGCAACCAGCGGTGCTGTTGAAATCCATGCCATCGGTCCCTGAATAATCGGTTTTTCGATTCCCAATACTTCACATACACGGTTCATATTCATACCTCCAGATCTTTGTTTGTTTCAGGTTTGTTTTTCTTCTCCTATCATATCATCCGGTCATGAAATCCGTTCCCCCAACAAAAAAAGATCGCGACAGCCATTTGGGTGTTGCGATCTTTTTTACTGTTTTCTGATGTCCTCTCTTACCACTCTTTCAGTTCCATCATCTGCGCTATATTCCTTGCCTTTACCGCATATTTTTCGTTTTTCCAGGCAATGACGACATCCGCACCGTCCAGGTCCGGATCATCCAGCGGATAAAAGGCCAGTTTGTCCTCCATGCCATCCAGCACCCGCTCATACATGACTCCGATACATTTCCCGGTAGCCAGCGCAATCTGCAGATTGTAAAAGGAATTATATTCCCGAAGTTCAAGCGGATGGATAATATTATGCCGCAAAAACCAGTTCTGGACTCTGGTTTTATGATCAATGGAGAGTCCCTGTCCCAGGACTGCAATCGGCTCATTCTGAATCTGATCGATGGTAATGTTTTTCCTGCGGCAAAGCGGATGCTTTTTGCTGAGAACTATGCCGACCCGAAATGTCGTATTATTGACATGCAGGACTGATAAGTCCGGCTCATGCAAAAGCTCCGCGCCGAAGGTAATGATCAGATGAAGCCGGTCCTGTTCCAGCGCCCGACGCATGTAAGGATAAGAATCGATCTCATATTCCACATTCAGATCCGGAAACTTCTCATTGAACAAGAGAAGGGTACGCGTCACCTGTGAAACAATATTTCCCATATCGGAAACTCCGACCCTCAGATTCTTCTGCTCTCCGTGGAAGGTATCCGTTGCCTGATCCACTGCGCTCCGGTATTCCGACAGCAGATGTTCCCAGGAATGATACAGGATGCTGCCGGCCGGCGTCAGACGCACACCGGTGTTTTTGCGTTCAAAGACCGGAAATCCCAATTCTTTTTCCATGGCTTTGATCTGCCGGCTCATGGTCTGCTGGCTGATATACAGATTATCCGCAGCTTTTGTAAAATTCAGCCACTTTGCTGCCTCCACAAAACATTCCATCTGAATAATCGTCATAATTGATTCTCTCCTCTGTTGATCACATGTGCGCCACTTAAGAAGTGGGGGTCTCTCACACTGAGATGATACAGGTCTCTCCTTCGATTCTCCAGAGAAGGGATCTGCCTTCGGACAGCGTCGACATAATCAAGGTCAATTTCAGCCAGAAAACTGCCCGGGCGGTCGCTCGCTCTGGCGATGACATCTCCCCATGGATCGATGACCATGGACTTTCCATTGGCTGTCATGTTAGATTTTTTCCCGATCTGATTCGGCGCCACAATGTAAACACCATTTTCAATAGCCCGCGCCCGAAGCAGGGGCTCCCAGTGGTCTTTCCCTGTGGTCAGGCTGAAGCAGGAAGGAAGGAAAATGACCTGAGCGCCCGCCAGCGCCATGAGACGGAACTGTTCCGGGAAGCGCAGATCATAACAGATGGCCATGCCCAGGTGCCCCAGCTCGGTCTGCATGGTCACGATTTCATCTCCCGGCGTGCTGTAGGCAGATTCCCTGAAAGAGCCCCCATTAGCAAGTTCCACATCGAACATATGGAGTTTACTGTACTTGCATCGGATATTTCCGGATGGATCGATAAGAAGCAGGGTGTTTTTCGGATTCCCGCTCTCGTGCGCCTCAGGAAAACTGCCTGTGACGAGCCAGACATGGTGTTCTTTTGCCATCTGACACATGAAATCGGAGGTCTCGCCGGGAATGGGCTCGGCCTGATGGCGAAAGCCTTTTCCGATAAAGTTCATAGTCTCCGGAAAGGCAATGATGCTGGCTCCTTTCGCAGCGTTCTCTGAGATCATTTCGCCTGCGATTCTTAAGTTCTCCTGTTTGTCATTCTGCGAATCCATCTGGCATACGCCAACGGTATATTTTCTCATATCAGCCGTCCTCCTGTCTGATTCAAGTCTCTCTCTATTGTACATAAAAGAGGTTTTCACCGTCAAGGGACAGGACATTGGTTAGATATGCGATCCGCCAGGGCGTCAAAAGCAAGCCCATTTTCTTGTTACCCAGTGAAGTCTCACATGTTTGAAAACACGTGCTTCCCATCAGCGCCAATTAAGGC
>CAMNOU010000017.1 GCA_946546945.1 uncultured Lachnospiraceae bacterium | reverse complement strand
CCGTTTTCGCCCTGTTCATTCAGCCATTCTTCTTCCTTGTGAATATCCAGAAATGTTTTCTTAACGGTTGTTTTCATGGGCTGCCTCCTTCATTCGCTGTGCATTTTGCAGCATTTCCTCCAGGCGGATCAGTTCTTTTTCAAAAAACTGTTTTCCTGTGTCTGTGATGATATACTCTATCTTTCTGTCGTGCGGATGTTCATCCAGGGCTCTGATCCAACCTTTCTTCTGCAGGCTGTCCAATGCCCCGTAGAGGGAACCGGCTCCGATCTTCACCCGCCCGTCCGTCATTTCCGCGATATCTTTCATCAGGGCGTACCCGTGCGCCGGCCTGTGGAGCCGCAGCAGGATGTAAAAAACAGGCTCTGTAAGCGCTCCAGTGTTTGCTGTCCGTGCCATGGTATCTCCTTTCTATTACAAATTACGATATATCGTTATCTGTAATATATCAGAATTTGTAATAGTTGTCAACCCCTGAAACAACCTGAATTTCCTTGTTGTCATGCGGCTTTCGTGTTACAATCCTCTTAATCCATCAACATTATTCGTCATGAAAGGCGGGATTATTCTATGTCAAAAAGCTGCTGTATTATTCTTGCCGCAGGCCTTTCTTCCCGGATGGGAAGTTTTAAGCCGCTGCTTCCCATCCATGGCCGCCCGGCTATCGTGCATCTGATTTCAACGATGCAGAGCGCAGGAGTCGGTCACTGTATTGTCGTCACAGGCCACCGCGCGGAAGAACTGACCGCATCCTGTTCAGGTCTGAAGGCAGTCTCCTTTGTTCACAATCCGGACTATTCTTCGACCGGCATGCTCGAATCTGCCCGGATTGGCTTTCGTGCGATTCCCGGCGATTGCTCCCGTATTCTTCTGACACCTGCCGACATCCCTCTGATTCCCGCATCCGTCGTGAGGGAACTGTTGTCCGCAGACGCACCTCTCATCTATCCCAGCTATCACAACAGAAAAGGACATCCTGTTGTTTTTGACGCAGTCTGGCTGGAGAAGCTCATATCCTTTCATGGCGAAGGCGGCCTGCGAAGCGCTCTGGCGGCCCTGCCCACAGAACCGGCTTATCTGATCACAGAAGATCCGCACATTCTCATGGACATGGATACACCGGAGGATTATCAGAAGATTCTGAAATCGGGCGGGGGGATTCCTATCTGAGCCTGATCAGACATTCTTTTTAACTTTCCTTACAGCAGTCTCGCCTCTCTCAGCGTACAGTATTCAGTACCATCTTCCTGATACGTATCAAAAACACCTTCCACACAGATTTCTGCCCCGTCTTCGGGATAGGCGCTGTCCTCTGTCAGCTCAAATTCTATCCCGCGGGAGCAGCAGGCCGTTGCGTCAGAGATGATGCAGGCGAAATAGTCCCTGCCGGATTGCTCATCATGATAGGAAGCCGATACGCCCCGCATCTTCACGGTCTTTCCGACATAATCCTCCGGATTGACCATCATATTATAGACTTCCGAGTAGACCATGGTGGCAGACAGTACCGTCAGATCGACATTCCTGCCATCCGGGCTGGCGGAAGGTTTCTCGGGCTCCGGAAGCAGAGAAGGCTCAGGCTCATTATTCGTGTCTTCCTCCTGCTGCGCATTTGTCACGCCTGCCTGCTGACTCTCCGTCTTTGCAGAACTTCCATCCGGGCCGCACCCTGCCAGCGCCGTTACCACGAGACAGAGAATCAGAATGATCCATTTTTTCATCTATGCACACCTCCCATAATCATTCCTGCCGCATAACAGATGGCAAAGACAGCCACATCCACGGCAACAATCGTTGATCCAACCGGCGTCCCCGCCAGAATAGAAATAATGATTCCCGCAAAAGCGCACAGCACAGACAGTACCGCAGAGCAGATGGTGACCATTTTAAAGCTGTGGAACAGCCGCATCGCTGACAGGGCCGGGAATATGACCAGGGCAGAGATCAGCAGCGATCCAACCAGATTCATGGCAAGAACAATAATGACTGCGATTACGATTGCGATCATCAGATTATAATTCTCCGCCTTTGTTCCTGTCGCTTTTGCGAAGGTTTCGTCGAATGTCACCGCAACAATCTTGTTATAAAACAGGATAAAGATGATGATAACAGCAACCGACAGAACTGCGCAGAGCCATACCTCCTTTTTCGTCAGTGTCAGGATGGATGTGGAGCCGAACAGGGTGCTGCACACATCTCCGGACAAATTGGAAGAGGTCGAAAAAATATTCATGATCAGGTACCCGAAGGCTAGTGCGCCTACGGAAATCATGGCAATGGCGGCATCTCCTCTGATTTTTGCGTTCTGCCCTTTCCGCAGCAGAAGGATGGCACTGACGACCGTCACCGGAAGCACGATCAGCATTTCGTTTGTCAGATTCAGCACAGCAGCGACCGCCATCGCCCCAAATGCCACATGAGAAAGACCATCCCCGATAAACGAAAAACGTTTCAGCACAAGGGTAACGCCGAGCAGCGAAGAGCAGAGCGCAATCAGTATGCCGACAATCAGCGCATATCTTACAAACGGATACTGCAGATACATCCCAAGCGTTTCAAACATTACGCCTCACCGCCTTTCTGCTGCATCAGGAAGATCCTCCCGGCATCGCCTGCCAGATATTCCTCTCTGGTTCCATAAAAAACAGTATCGCCGATATGCAAAATATGACTGGCATACCGGACAGCGGCAGCGATATCGTGTGAGATCATGATGATAGTAATCCCTTCTTTGTTCAGTTTTTCAATCAGACCGTACATCTCAGCCGTAACCTTGGGATCCAGTCCTGATACCGGCTCGTCGAGCAGCAAAATCTTCTGTGTCGCGCACAAAGCTCTGGCGAGAAGCACCCGCTGCTGCTGTCCTCCGGACAAATCCCGGTAACAGCGCCCGGCCAGAGCAGCGATTCCCATACGCTTCATATTGTCTTCTGCCAGTTTCTTTTCTTCTTTTCTGTAAAACGGCCGGAGGCCGCAGCGGCCCTGACAGCCGCTCATGACAACCTCTCTTACCGATGCAGGGAAATCCCGCTGGACAACCGTCTGCTGCGGCAGGTATCCGATCTCGTTTTTCTTAAGCCCGTCACCAGTCAGAACCTGTCCGCTGACCGGTTCCTGAAGATGAAGCAGTGTTTTCATAAGAGTTGTTTTTCCCGAACCGTTTTCTCCCACAATACAAAGATAATCCCCTTCATTGACATAGAAGTTCAGATTCTCGGCAACAGCATGGGAGTCGTATCCCGGGGACAGATTCTGAATGGTGAGTAAAGCCATAGATAACCTCCTTCTACTTCAGCGCATCCTTCAGGACAGCGAGATTACTCTCCATAATGGAAAGATAAGACGCTCCGTTTTGTACATCTGCAGCCGAGACAGACTGCATGGAGTCCATGGTCAGAATCCGTGCATCCTTCGTCTTCGTATTCTGTACAATCGTCTCTGCAATCTTCTGATCACTGTTTTCAATCGTCATGACCGAATGCAGCGAAAGCTCGTCCATCTTATCTGCAAGAAACTTAATTGTCTCGAAGCTGGCTTCCGTTTCTGCCGAACAGCCGGCAAACGCGGCATAATAGTCCAGACCGCAGTCATCTGTCAGATAGCGGAACGGGAAACGGTCCCCGAAAAGAAGTGTTTTTACGGGCGCATCAGCCGCTGCTGCCTGATACTCTGCTTCTAGCGCGTTCAGTTTTTCCGCATAGGCATCGGAATTGCTCTGATAGATATCTGCATTTTCCGGGTCGATATTCTGAACGGCTGCAGAAATGTTCTGAATCAAAGCGGATGCATTGCGAAGAGAGAGCCAGACATGCTCATCATACTCTGTCTCTTCCTCATGCTCATGCTCTTCCTCATGCTCATGCTCTTCCTGCATCCCTTCAACCAACTCCTCTTCCTTTACAGCATCTCCGAGGGAATCAAGCAGATTGATCACCACCATGTTTTCATTCGCCGCTTCCTGCAGGGCATCTTCCACCCATTCGTCAGATTCCCCGCCGACGTAGATGAACAGATCGCAGGTAGAGATCTTCAGAATGTCCTCCGCCGTCGGCTGAAAGCTGTGAAGATCAACGCCGCTGTCAAGAAGCATCGTTACTTCGGCATCCGCGGGATTTTCTCCGAGGATGTTCTGTACCCAGTCATATTCCGGGAAAATGGTTGTAACAATCTGAAGCTTTTCATGATCTGAAGCTGCATCAGGGTTCCCCTGAGAACCGGCATCAGAAGCACTCCGCGTGTCCGCTGAACCGCATGCCAAAAGACCGCCTGCCATGAGAATGGCGGCAACAAAAATACCAATCATTTTTTTCATATATAAAAAACCTCCATGTAATCCTGTTTTTGGGTACACAAATAAAAGGGCAGACGGATGTCCAAAAGGGCATAGTCTCCCCTCTGTCAGAGGTCTTTTCAATTATTCATCCGGATTTTCCGGGAAACGGGCGTTCCCCTCAGAAAGTCTGCCGTAAAACGGACAGACAGAATCAAAAAGAAAAATATGGGAAGGATAACAGAAACCGACGCGGCCGTTCCGCTGCCGATCTGATGGATCGTATTCTCACACTGCCGGACACAGGCGCAGACCGGGCAGTCATCTCCCCGGCAGTCATGGTCAGCCTCGGCAGCAATAAAGAAAGCAGAAAACAGCACAGTGATAAGCAGCAGAAGTCCCATAATCCCTGCCGCAATTCTTCCGGATTTAAAAATCTTCGAATCCCGCATCCTGCTTCCTCCTTTCCCGATGTGTTCCGTCCACAACGTCAGATAATGAGAATAATTCTTAATTATATGTAGTTGTTCCGGATTTGTCAATAGCTTTCAATCTGATTCCCGGATCCCTCATTTTTTTAATCTAAGTTCTCTTTTTCCCCTCCCCGGCGGCCGGATACCGCCATCCGGTCAGAACAATCCGCTTTTGGGTCAATTTCCCTCTTGTATCTGCCTTTCTTGATTATACTGTCTTCATAAGTTACGAAACGGCAGCAAGAGGATCCGCAGATGGAACGCATCAAACAACGCATGAAAAGCAAATATAACCTCAGCAATTATCAGATTGCCCAGTTCTTTTATTTCATGAAAACGCTGGCTTCTGAATCCAGCAAAATACTCATTATGGGGATTCTGTTTCACAGCAAATGGAGGTTCTATCTGTTTGCTTTACTCATTATGATCTGTGTCCGCTGTGCCATGGGCGGTCTGCACTTCTACACTTATCCCGGATGCCTGACCGCCTCTGTTCTTTATTTATGGCTGGCTGTCTATATTCTGCCTCATCTGCTCGTCCCGGTATATGTTCAGCTTCCTGCACTGGCAGGATGCCTGATTACCTGCCATCTGATCGGGCCAATCACGTCCAGGTACAGACCGGAAGAATGCAAAAAACACTTCCCAATGTATAAACGCCTGGTAATGATGTTTCTCTTCGCATATGCTATCGTGCTGTTTCTGTTCCCGGATAATCCATATCTTTTTGTTGGTTTCTGGGTCATTCTGTTACATTCGCTGCAATTAATCGCCGCGAAAATTCTTAAGAAAGGAGCGTCTGATTAATATGGGTGCATTGATTTCTGCAATCGCCGGCTTTTCCTGGGTAATGCATGCCGGCATCACCAGTATCTTTTTGTTCGGCGAAAGTCCTTACCCTTCAGAGGAGCAGGAGGAGTAAAAGAGAAGGCGGGTAACTGCTTACTGCATGTTATCCGCCTTCGGAACTTTAATCATAAATTGTATCCAGTTGCATTGGTCGATCTTTCGGTTTCTGCACTCTATCTCGCAATTCTTTTCCTGGCAGATCTGCTTCAGCTGATACAATCCCAGACCTCTGCCCCGGCCCTTCTTACTGCTTTCATATGCAAACCACTGCAGCATTTCGTCATACGTCACATATGGATAAGGATTTCTTACCCCAAAGACATAGTCAGTCCCCTCGTCCGAAACTTCAAAAAATATTTTTCTGACCTGAACGGATTTTGAGGCTTCCTCCGCATTATCCAGCAGAATCCCCACCATTTCAATCAAATGATATGCCGGCAGCCTGCTGCTGTCCAGCTTCGCGGATATTTTATACCGGATCTCCATGCCGTCTGCAGTCATTTCCTGAAATTTGCGATACAAATACCCTGCAAAGACCTTATCCCCAATGATCAGCAAATCATTGTACTTGTTATCTGCCAGCATTTCTGCGCAGTACTTCTCCTGTGCTCTCACCAGTTCTTCATAGGTCTTGCAGGTATAGTGAGATGAAAATATAGCTGTGATGTGATTTTTGAAATCATGCTGCCGCAGTCTGACATGTTTCAGTAAATCATCATAGTCTTTTTCGCCTTCCTTCACAGATCGATATTGTTCTTTCATTTGTTCTGCCTCGTCCTTCGCTGCGGACCACTTCAGAACAGAATACAGAAGCAGAAAAACCGCCGGAACCGCCAGCACAAAGTACGGAACTTCTATTGTCTGTCTGATTTTCCACTGCAAAATCATAATAAGAATGACAAATAAGGAAAATCCGATTAAAACGGTTACGTACATCGTCTTTTTACACATACTTCTCTGAATCCTGTGTACGCACTTCGAACGCGAGACCGCCCAGATCAGCAGCAGCGTCAGGATGCTCCCGAAAAAATTCCGGTATCCTGTATCGTTCCGTACAACGCAGGATACTGCAAATGCGGACAGAAATTCAATCGCTGTTTCGATAATGCCGCATAAAATCAGACTGATAAAAGCTTCATGGTATGGGGATTTAAATCTGATCCTGCAAAAGAAAAACAATATCATATAATTGAGAAAAGAAATGTGGCGGATCGCCCCGTATGTATTGGCCGCCTCTATGATGCAGAGCAGACACAGTATGGTAATCATTGTCTGTAAATCAACTTTGAACTTCCTTCCATAGATGCTGTATATGCAGAGTATGGTCGCCAGCACTTCTGCCAGCAGCGTAAAATGCGTCATCATACTATTTCAGCATTTCCTTTAAATATTTTTTATAAGTAATCCCGATATCGACGCTGCCATATGGATTTTTTAATTGAACGACCTGATTGATGATATCAATGTTTTTTATGTATCTTATATTTACAATTGTGCTTCTGCTGCACTGAAGCATATCCGGGCTGTCCATATACTCCAGTAATTTTCTTACCGTTATGTACGGGATTTTTAAGACATCCCCCTGTTTCGAATGAATATGCATGATATGGCTGATCGTCTCCGCATAGACCAGATCATCCCTGGCAATAGATACAATGATGCCATCTTTTTTAAAATACAACATTTTATTCCCGGTATCAAAACCGGGAAACCTCAAACATTGTACGATCGTTTCTCTCACATATTTCACATCAAATGGCTTTTCGATAAACTGATAGCAATGCACATGTTCATATGTACTCTGCCTTGCGTCTTCCAGAGATGTCACAAATATAATCGGTGTAAATCCGTAACCTCTCATCTTTCGTATGTTCTCTGCAAATTTCAGCCCGGATGTGTCTCCCGGATCGCTTGTGTCTAAAATGATATCGATAATAAAAACATCAATGATTCTTTCCATGACACAAGCGTAAGCATCTTTCACATTACTCACCGGAAAGACCAGAATCCCCGGATTTATATCCCGTATGATAGATTCCAGATGTCCCATGGCTATCTGATTATCTTCTAAAATCAGTATCTTTTTCATTGTTAATCACTATTTATCATTCGTATGTGTAATCTTATGGATGATCTCCAGAATAACATTGCTGTCCTTTGGAGGAATCATCTCAATATTGATATAAATTTCATTCTTTATCCCATTCTCATCCTTCAGGATCACAGATGGAGGGATGTGAAAGATCTTATACATCCGAAACAGGATCTCACTGTCCGGTAGCCGCTTATTGGTTTCTAACGCTCTGTATTTTTTGACATCCATCCCAAGAATCTGTGCCATTTTTATCTGTGATAATTGCCTCGTCTGCCGGAGCAGGAAGAATAAATTGTCGCTCTTTGATTTCCTGTCCAGCGGGATGTATCTGACAAAATCTGAAATACCGGAGAACTGCCGGCCCTGAACCGCAGCTTCAAAAAACCAAATGCAATTCATGACACAGTAGAGCTGATAATAGCTCAGGTTGGATAATATATCTCCGTATTTTCCTGACGGTTTTCGATTTGTATAAATATAATTCACATCAAGACCGGAATCACACAGGGCATTCAATTCATGAAACCCCATATACCGTGTGCCCAGCTCTACTTTGCTGTAATGGCTTTGCGTCATGTATAACATTTTACACAACGCCTCCTGTGAGAGTCCTAACCGGGTCCGCTCTTCTTTTAACCGGTATAAAACCTCATCATACACTATACTCATGGGAAAAATCCTTTGAATTATCATTCGTTTTCCCCATTTTATGACAATTTTCTTCCCCAAAAATGTCCTTATCTGGACTATCCAGCCATTTATTTATCTCAGTGGGGGTTTAATCTCCCACTGAGATAAAACTTTATTGTGTTCTCACATCACTCCTCTGTAAATACAGTACACTCATCAGGAAAAACACGATTGTGAAACCTGCACAAACCGCGGTGAACATGGGCAGATTCATATCCCGCTGCAAATCTGTGCTTCCGAGACCGAATTGCAGCAGCGCGTAAGGCAGAGCATAATTCCAGCCCTGAATCAGGCACGCCAGACCAGCCAGACTTCCCGGACAGGACAAATAATACACCGACCCACAGCATACACAGCGCAGACAATCCGGAAACCGTCAGCAGTTTATCCCGCACAATTTTTGCCGGCGATTCCACGGTCAGAACCAGATTCCAGACTGTACCGTTATGCTCCATGCGCCACAGCAGGCTGCATACAATTCCAATCAGCGGAGAGAGGAAAAACATGCCGAGAAACAGAGATTGCTGTGTCCAGAGAGAGCCCCAGGAAAAGGAGAGAGCTCCCTGATTTTCCACAAAATTAAAGGTTCCGATCAGCGCAGAAATCAGCGGAATCGCAAAGAAAACAATCCAGACAGGGGAGCGGCGCAGTTTGATCAGTTCTGCGGGGAAACCGTTATGCAAATCTCCGTCAGGAACCTCCATAGTGAAACTCTCATGTTTAAAAACACGAGCTTCTTATGCCGCTTTAGGCGGCCAGACTGGATAACGGCGGATACGCCTGAAGATTAGACGCCCGTATGGGCGATAGCTATACCGCATGCGCGGCATAACCCCACTCATCAGGTAGTCCGCAGTCATCTGCCTGTGTCTGATGCGCCTGCCCCGTTACTTTCCGCATCTGGAGCAGGTCTGCATAGACACATGAGCTTCTGCGCATTACTGCAGGAACTTTTGCCTCCAGTGATGACCGTACCGTCTCCGGCATGGTTTTGATCTGTTCTCTGATAAAATATCTTGCTCCGATATTATAAGCTGCTGAAAGGTCGCAGTTATACTGTTTCCCGTTTGTAAAGGTACACAGGCTGTGATTTCCCGGATCCCGGACCACCTTCCCTGAGCCGTCAAATGCCAGACTGCTTGTCTGCCAGGCACAGACCCGCGAGATCCTGATGCCGTTCCTGTGCGCCATATGCTCACAGCGTTTCTGCACATCCCGTTTACGCCATATATGAAGGCGCATCTTCTTACTTCCCCTCACCCTTCCTTTCATCTCCAGGAACTCAAACACGAGGACGTCCGCATGGTATTCCTTCGCAAAACCCACGATCTGCGCGGCAGTCTTGATGGACAGTGCCTCATTCAGCCTGACGGCATACCGCCACAGTCCCCTGCATCCGCCGCCATGGATCCTCTGATGCCTTCGGATGCGCCCCAGCACATGTCCGATCCGGTCTTTGTCACCCGGGAAGTTTATAAATCTTCTCGCAAGGATAGTTCCGTCCGGGTCCATGATGGTGCACACTGCATCCGTATTGATCCCCAGGTCTATGCTGCAGATCCGCTGTCTGTCCGCAGGCTTTTCGGACAGACGCATCTCTTCTGTGTATGTGAATCTCAGAAAGTACTTTTTATGCTTCTTCTCAAGCGTCGGCGCGGATGCTTTCTGCCCGGACCAGTGCCTGCGCAGATATTCCATATCCGTATGTTTCAGCCTGATCTCTCTGAAGACCCAGTCATGGCCGTCATACAGTTTGAGCTTTGCCGTATCGCTGCCGGGCTCACCATCCGCATACATGACCTTCCGGTAGAATACAGGCATGGCATATATCTTCTCAGGCAATACCACCCTGCCATCCTTTGCCCTGGTATGACAGGAAGAGATAAGCCCCAGTGCCGCCTGGATGGCCGAGCGGCGCAGGTAGGAAGGCATCTTCGGGAAACGCTGGTCAAAGTCATAACGAGCCATGTTTTTCTTCGTCGTATGGACCAGATGCTCAGCCGTATTAAACCGCTTCTTTGCATCGGCGATCAGGGAGAGTTCGTCCCACGCCTGATCCAGGGTGCGGACCAGATAAAGCACTGCCTGACGGTAGATGACCATCGTCTTACGAATGCAGACATTCTGTTTTCGGATCTCCACGCCGTAACTGGATGTTATATGCATCCGGCCTCCCCCTTTCTTTTCATTGTACTATACTACGCTGCGATCTGCGCCAGTATGGCCTTCAGTTCCTCATCGATGCCGCCCGTCAGGATCTGCACCCAGTACTTCGTACACCCTACGATATGATACTGCAGAGCATAAACATATCCACGACCATATGTAAGACCTTGGTCACCGATATCATAAATACTTTTATCCGTATATTTATTATAACATATGAAAGCAATAAAGACAAGAAAAAATCGAATACATGTTCGTCTTTCTTGCCTCTAAACATTGTCCTTGCCGGCTAACTCACGACTGAAGTCACGAGAATGCGCCAGCAATCTTTTCAACTATAGCGATTCCCGCTGAAAAGTTTTCGGTTCAAAAGTGATATCACTGCTAACACTACAATGCCAGCGCCAGTCACAGTGAATCCGTTCACACTCTTAATAATATCCAACTTTGAAAAAATAACCGATCCAAATGGCATAAAAATAACCGCTACAGTAAAGATAATACTAAAAACTCGCCCTAAGTATTCTTCTGTAACATTTTCCTGTACATAGGACATAAAATTGATGTTATACATCGTTAGCAAAAAGCCAAACGCAAAAAAAGGAATCAAGTTGACAATTAAATTTGTCATGTCGCTAATGAAGGCTGGTAATAGTAAAGTTCCTCCTGTTCCACATAACAAAAGAATCATGGTGGAATACTTGCCGGATATCCTCACCGGTATTCGTGCATTGATAAAGGCTCCAATGATTCCCCCTAAAGCTTCACTGATCATAACTTTCCCATAAAAGTTTTGAAATGATTTTTCGTATAGAATATCTGAATACGGAACCATCAGGTTATAGCCAGCCAGGAAAAAATTAACAAATGCAGACAGCACAACTAATGAGAAGATTCCTTTATCCGTCCACAAATATCGAAACCCTTCAACAATTCCAGCAATAATATTCGTTTTACTGGAAACAATCCTTTTCTCCTGTTTAATACCATGCAAAAACATTTCCAAAATGCCAGACACAAAGAAAGTTGCCGCATTTACAATCAGTGCTCCTCTGGCTCCGATATATCCCATCAACGTCAAACCAATTACTGGGCCTAACATTGTAATAATCTCTGTACCAGCATTTGAAACAGAGTTGAAAACATGGATCCTCTCCCTTAGAACCATTTCTTTAACTATCGATTTAAATGTGGGAGAGCTGAAAGAAAAAATGAATGCTAATAAAGCATTTGCTGCAAGCAGTACCATGGCTAAATTTTTTGAGGCAACGAAAAAACTAGTGACCAAACATATGAAACCACTCAGAAAATCTGCAATAACAAGAATTTTCTTCCTCACTCCCATGTCTGCAATAGCCCCGCCAACCAAATTAAATAACACATTGATAATAGTTTGCGAGCTTTGATAAGCGGCTAAAATCCACGAATTTGCCGTAAATGAATGGACAATCAGCACACTGTTAACATAATCAAATACGATATCTCCTATTTTTGAAGTCCACTTCCCAGCCCATAGTATTCTTTCATTTCGTTTAGATCGTATTTTTTCATCCACTTGTTCTGTCTCCTTTTAAAACTCTGCAAAGTCATATTGGATTTATGGTTCTCATCCCTATACATTTTCAATCCGCCGTTCCCTTTAATCAAAATATCACTTCTACATAATCATTTTAATATTTTTTTGTTTAAAAAAATATGTGCATCTCCTTCACAAACAAAAACTGTCACAAATAGTCTTGCATTAGCATAAGACAAACGCTTATGCGCTTCACTTATCTCCTTTTCATATTTCTTTAGTTCCTCATCAGTAATAATTCCCTGATAACTAACACTAATAAATTCAGCATTATCAATTATGTTTGTCAGTTCTTCTACTCTAGATTCATCTGAAAAAAAATTATCCTCAACATATAAAGAATGGCGAGAACAAAAATCCCCCAGCAATTCTATTGTACTATCTACACGTTCTGAAAAAAGCTTTTCAGTATCCCCTTTACAATAATAAAATGATAGACTAGCATGCAAATCGCCAAGCGTGGTTTTTAAAGAAACATTACAGTAATCGCGAAGATTTACTATGAATCGAAGCGCAAGACAATCATTATTTATCCATTCATTAAGATTTTCTCCTAACCAATACCCCACATGTTTAATTATTGATGTATTAGAACTATCCATTATATTTTCAATTACATAGTGACATGTTTCTGTTTCTTTACTATTAAGTAGTTGTTCTTTGTTCTTTACTTCACCTGCTTGTAATTTTTTCATATACCAACTATCTAAAAGTAAATCGATATTACATTGTTCTTTCCTAATAAAATGACAATAACCCCTATATGAAATGATGTCTTGGGATTTATTCCCATTTAGAATGTTACCAATCTTAATTTTCAAAATAGAAACACTTGCCCCATCTGCAATAGTATGGTCCAGCATACCAACAATAGATAAACTTTCACCCACTTTTACAATTAAAAAAAGTGCCAAAAATCCATTGCTATAACGGGCAGTATATATTTCTTCAGAATAATTATCAATAACAAAGTCAATAAACTCACTATCGTCAAAAGATAATTCTATAATTGGTATCTTCATATCTGTTACGGCGTACTCATCAAAATATACCCAATCGTTGTCAAATCGAATTTTAGAACACAAGATTCTGTTTTCTGACATCAGTGTCGTTATTGCAGAATTGACATCTTCCAAAGAAAACTGATTTCCAATATCATATTTAAACGATACTGTACTATTGAACCTTCTATCACAATAATATTTCTGTAAATACATTGCCTTATATGAATTTTGAATCATATCATTGTCGCAATAAAGGTACCTTTTTATTTCTCTAGTCAAATCTACTATTTTGTTATAACTTATGCGTTTACCCACATCAAACAAATTTTTTTTGTTGTCTAAATCATTTAAATATCTGACTATTTTCCGACAAGACCGGCATGAGTAAATAACATCAACATCCAAAGTCAAGTTATATACCTGTTCTAATTTTGTTATTAACAATAATGCACTTAAAGAATTTCCGCCACATTCAAAAAAATCATCATCAAAAGAAAGCAAATTCCCCTTCTCTTCTAGGCATTCTCGCATAATAGTTAACACTTTTTCATCTGAATCAGATAATATTTTTTCACTCTTTTTAGCTTTCTCCTCCAAATAATCCTTTAGTACTTTCTTCCTGTCAATCTTGTTACTAGCATTCAGTTTAAAGAAATCAACAAATCGATATACATTTGGGATCATGTATCTCGGCACTCGCCCAGTCAGCTTATTTCTTATCTCTGAAGCAGAGACCTCCACTCCTTTTTTCAAGACAATCGAAGCAATGAGCATTCCATTGTAATGAATTACAACATTTTCTCGTATTTCCTCTATCTCATTTATTTTCGCTTCTATTTCGCCTAATTCTACACGAATCCCATTTATTTGAACCTGATCATCATTTCGTCCATGATACATAATGATTCCATTCTCTAATGCTACTAAGTCTCCAGTGCGATAATATTTCACATTATCTCTAGATAAAAATCTTTTTTTACTTTCTTCTGGATTATTTATGTATCCATTTGTAACACCATCACCACCAAGGATCAATTCTCCTATTCCATTTTCATCTGGATTATCCAGGAAAAAGACGCAGCCTTCAAGACATTTTCCAATTGGAACACTTTGATTATATACATCACCTTTATGCAATTCGTAACCCGTCGCATATACGGTAGCCTCTGTAGGTCCATAAAGATTCCATAAATGGTAATTCCATTTTGAATTGTTCCATTTAGTATATATTTCTTTTTTAAATGGTTCCCCAGCCACCATAACGCATTTTAATGATTCTCCCATCAAATCTAATTGTTCTTCCGTGTATGCACTATACATATTTTTAAGTCCTGAAGGTGATAGTGCCAGATGAGTAATCCTATTTTCACTAATTATATATGGAAACCTTTTAAATTTATCTGACTGGGCTGTATCACAAACATAAATACTCGCTCCATAAACAAACCCATATATTTCGGTTGTAGACACATCAAATGTATATGGAGTTGAGAAACACACCTTAGAATTCTCCTCCCAATAACCTATGCTTTTCATATTCTGCATAATATAACACAAATTATGATATGTTATAGAGCATCCTTTAGGTTCTCCTGTACTTCCGGAAGTAAACAAAACATATACTTCATCTAAACTATCATATTTATAATATTCATTGCATTTGGTTGAATCTTTTTTTTCGTCTAAGAAATGAATTTCCTCCATTCCATCTGGCGTTTTTCCATCTGTAATAAGAACATTACTATTACAATACTCCGCTATTTTCTTAATTCGATCAACACTCGCATCCTTGCTTATCGGTACATAACTATTACCAGACTTTAATACAGCCAGTATGCTCACAATAACTCTATAACTATGACTCAAACTCATAAGAATTCTTTTTTTGTTTCCATCTGTTTTTTTTATAATCTCACCAGCATAATAATCTACCATAGATGATACTTCGACATATGAATATGATTTCTCTTCATCAGTTATCATTATTTCATCAGGTGAATTTTTAACCTTATCTAAAAACAAACCAAATATTTCCATTTTTTCCTTTTTCCTAAGAGCTATTCCAAATCAATATTTAAATGCCAATGAGTCGTTGTACACCTATAGTTGCTTCCTCATTAATTCCTCTCCCTGCACATCTCCGATCAGATTTGCCAGGTCTGCAAGGGCGGACAAGGTTTCTTTATCCTCTTTTCCGCTCTGTTCTTTGCGGTTCCACCAGAGGGCATAGAGGGCATCTTCCACGCGAAAAAGATTCCCGTATCTTTCGGAAATCCTGATGATATCTTTGCAGTATTGATTGGATAGGCTGAATTCCCCGGTATTCCCATATGCACTTTGCACTGCAGCGAGAATCATCACCAGAATCGAGGCATCGTTCAGTTCTTCGAAGGTATGCATCATGGCCCTGCATTCTTGCTCCAGTCTTCGTAAGACCAGTTTGAAATCCTGTGATTCCGGAGATACAAATATCAGAAATCCACATAAGAGCTGGAGTTCTTCGTAACTGAAATAGTAGCCCCTTTTTCCGTCTTCCAGGGCCTCCCACAAAAAACATTCTTCAATCAGTTCTTTGACTTTTTCTGCCCCTTCCTCAGCGGTAATCCTGTTCGCACTATAGTCTGCCCAGATCTGATGCCACTTCAGTCCGCGGGCATTCACTGCCAGCTCTGATTTTGCACTGTCTTTGAGTTCATTGAGCAATACCTCCGCATCCTGACTGCCCCCATATTTTTCATTTTCAACCAGCCTGTCTACCGCTTCTTTTTCCTTTTTATTTTCAACAAAAAATATTTGCTGCAGATATCTTTGCGGCAGTCCCAGTTTCGCCAGAAGCTCTTCGGCGACCTGTTTTTGCGGGGTATGTTTTTCTTTTCGTATACTGATGATTGTCCTGGCATCGATATGTAGTTCCCCGGCAAGTTCCTCTTCCGTTAAGGCAAGCATATCCATCCGCTTCGTCAGGACATCACAAAGGCTCTCCACGTTTCTCATCATATACACTTGAAAATTAAGCAGCAGCTCTTTTCCCGTTTCATGTTTCTGCGGACAAAGCTCCAGTGCCTTTAGCCAGACTTCCGTCTTCTTCAGGTCCTCCTGATATCCGCTCCCTGCGCTTTCTTTTTTACAGAGCCAGGTCAGGATTTCATGCCGGATCTGCAGAATTTCCGGAAGGAAAATGCCGTTCTTATATTTCCTTAAGCAGGACAGAGCCTGGCCGGATAAACGATCGCTTTCAACCAAATCCTCCAGCTTCCATGCTCCCATCTCTTCCTGCTTCTTACGTATTTCTATAAGACAAAGTACCGCTTTTGGATATACCCTGCTCTTTTCCTGATTCTCTATGGGGCTGTCCCCGATCCTCTCCAGCATATGCCGAAAATCCGCTGGTTTTGGGCTCTCCTGCAGACAGCAAAAATCAAGCAGCAGATCCCATTCTCCCGCGGATAATAGCTGATCGAGCTGCCTGATGTTTTGATATCCCGGCACCGTACATGCCAGAGCTTTTTCTATATGGTTTAACGCTTCTTTCCTGTCATCATCATGAAGAAGCGCATAGAACGCATTCATCCGCTCCAGAAACTGTCTGTGAACGGATTCCCTGCCCCAGATTTCCTGAAACTTCTTCATTTGCTGCGATGCAAAGACCATGTCTCCTTCCATCAATGCAAATAGAATCTCCATACAGATCTGCCAGCACTCATACTCTTTGTTCTTCAGCAAACATTGCAGCCCTATACTGCTGCAGCCCAACCGGTCCATGATCCGTTTCTGCACAAATATATTCAGAGCCCGGTGTCCGTTCTCATAATTGCGATACTGGCTCTCCGAGCACATACCGGCACACACATTCGCCCCCGTCAGTCCCATTTCTTTTCGGCTGCTTTTGACAAATCTTCTCATCTCCATAAATATTTCCCGCTCTCTTCTGCATTTGTGGTATATTTCATTATACGTTGCAAAGATAACGGGAAACTAACCGGCAGGTTATTGAAGGACAATATTTTTCTGTCTGGGGAAGGCAGTCAGAAACAATTTCCATCCCATTCTATCCATATGGTTCCAGTTATACCAAGTGAAATCTCGCCGGTAAATATTATAAACCAATGTCACATCACATTCTTCTCCATCTGTCGCCAGGATTCCTGCTGCCCCATCCGTCATATTCGGATTCTCCAAGGCAAATAAGTCGGGATTCTGCCCCGCATAATAATCCGTTCCATAGAGCCAGATCTCTCCCAGATAAAGACCATTTGAGGAATCGGAACCTGTCCCTTTCACACGCAGATCAACTAAACAAACACGCTCTCCAAGCGAAAAGGAAAGATCCTCTTTTGAAATTTCTCTGCTTTTCAGGTATTCGTCCGTTTCGTAGAACTGGTATCCTGTTACACACACCTGATAGTCTTCCATATAGTTACCATACGCGTATTCGTTTTCGTAGACAGCCCACTCCCCAGCCGCATAGTCTATCACTGGCACTTCATCCCTTTTTTTATACTCCCGGTTCAGCGAATACACCCGGATGAACCACACCAGAAAAATAGCAAAAATAAGGCAGATCACACATATGGTTCTTTTTTTCATCTTCTTTTCTTTGCCCATATCTAAACGATCTTCCCCTCTTTCATTTCGAAAACTACATCCGCGACCTGATTCAGGAATTCAGCCTCATGAGATGCTATGAGAATAATACGCTCATCGTTGAGATGACCTCTGATTTCCTTTTCTACCATCTGGATGCCATCCGTATCCAAAGCATTCGTCGGCTCGTCCAGCATCAACAGTTCCGGAGATTCCATCAGCGCCGCTGCTATTCCAAGCCGCTGCCGCATTCCCAGAGAGTACTTTTTATATTTTTTCTCTCTGTGAGGAGTTAGGCCGACACGCTCTATGATCTGCCGGATTTCTTCTCTTCCGATCTGATGCTTCAGCGATGCAAGCATCTGAAGGTTCTCCTCTGCCGTGAAATCTTCCAGGAATGCCGGATTCTCAATTAAAAACCCCATCGATTCCGGGAATTCCATTTCCTTTCCCAGGATTCTGCCATTCACGCTCACGCGCCCTTCGGACGGACGGATCATTCCTCCGATCATGCGCAGCAGCATAGTCTTCCCCGAGCCGTTGATTCCGCGCAGTCCGTATATGGTTCCTCCCTCCAAATGAAGGTTTATATCCGATAATACCTCTGTCTCACGAATTCTCTTTGATACATGGTCTAATATTATATTCATCATTCTTCCTCCTTTGATTTGACAGAAGACATCAAATCCCTGTGACGGATCAGGAAGGCTCCCGCGATCCAGATTCCTGCACTGATACACACACAGTACAGCATGCCCGTACTTGCGGGTATCCCTTCCGGATCAATCCACCCGGACCTTATCGCCATCAAGTAATTCCCCGGCAGGAACGGCGTGTCTGAATAAACCGTAAAGATTAAGGCAGCAATAGAAAGCAGATATGCGAAAATGGCCGGAACCCAAACGGAAAGAAACAATTGAATCATCATCATGGTAATCAAACCCGCGAGAGGCAGTACCACGAGTAAGAGCAGATTTTGCCTTACCAAAAGAGCTTCCGAAAAAACCCCTCCCGTTTCAGCAAATATGGATTCATAAAATCCGGCGGAACTGATCCAGGACAGTCGCACCCCATATGCCCGGCATAGAATCAGCGTTTCGAGCAGCAGCATGCCATATTCCGCCGCTGCCAGCACCAGGATATACAGACATTTGCTGTTCCACCACCTTCTTCTTCCTATCCTCGTAATGTACTGGCTTCCCCAGGCTTCCAGGCTTTTCACCGGATAATCCAATGCCATCACAAGAAGAACCGCCATCATGAATAACCATATCGTCGGCAATGCAAAATCTGTCATTGCAGATGCATTCCTGACAAGGGGATATGCTCCTTTGAAGATCGATGCCAGTGCATCAGCCAGTGACAAGGTCTCCCTGTTTTCCGAAAGATAATACCCGGCAAAGGTGTGGAACTCATAAAACCCCGCCAGATATACGGCCGCGAGCAATGCCCACCTCCATTTTTGACGGAAGCCAAGCCGCAGATCCACCTTCAGGATGTCAAAACTCAACCGCATCTTTTTTCCTCCCTCGATAAAGCACCCATGCCAGGACATAAAAAAGGGCCAGCTCTGCTGCCACCAGCCATGCCGGGTTTCGGCTTAGCGAAGTAATCTGGAATATGACCATGGGACCAAGCGTCCATCCCGGCATGATGTTCATGTATTCCACGATCACTTCAATTGTCAGAAACAGCAAAAACGGAAGAATCGGCACCAGAATTCTGTTGCGGACAATCCGGCTGAATCCCAGTGCCAGAACACTGCTGACACCGCCCCAGAGAAATCCGATCAATATGGCCAGAAGCATGTATACAATCTGCGCATGATAATAAACACCTGAGGCAAAATTCCCCTGGACCGGAGACTGTAAAGACAGAACAGAGACATGTGCCATCGGATATATCACTGCTGCTATCAATAAGTTGATGGTCAGGGGAATCGCAATCGCCATTCCACCGCTCAGAAACGCAATCCACCACTTTCCCCGTTGATAAAGGCCGATTCCGCTGCGCGTGATCGTCTGAAGATGGTATCCATTTCTTTTTTCCTTCATCCACGAAGCCGCCATGGGCATCGCCGCCAGAATTGGAAGCAGAGTATAGAAAATATTAGAAATCACCGAATAGTTGTCTGCACCCATCCACAAGATATTTAATGCCACATTGTCATACCCATGCGGGTGCGGCAGAGTTGCACTGTACTCATTTGCTTTCCTCAAAAAACCAATATTCCAAAAAGCCTGTATTACGGCCAGCGCTGTCCCCGCAAGCAGAGAGAACCACCAGCCTTTGGAAGCCCACAGTTTTTTCCATTCATTTGACAGGATTACCTTCATATTCCTTCTTCTCCCAACTTACTTTATAGTATTCTCCGTCTGTATCCCCCCCTGTGTTGGCCAGATAGAAGTTTTCTGTTTCTTTTGCAGACAGATAGTCCTTTTTCCGGTCACTGCAGACATAGTCCCCCAGCAGGAACCCCACCTCATAAACGATGGTCTCTCCGGGTTTCAGCAGATATGCCGACCAGCCCTCCGTCAGTTCATCTTTTTTATCATAGTAATCAACATTTTCATACATATGAATCTGCCCCTGCTCATCCCTGTAGCAAAGAAAAAGGTTATCTGCCCGAAAAATATACGGGGAGGAGAACTCATTCTTCACATGGTATACAGCATCTGTGTTATGGACTTTTATCTTTGCAACCAAAAGACGGCAACCATCCACAAATTTCTCGCCTTCTTCATCATAAACTTTCGGGAAGGATATTTCGTTGCTCACTCCTCCCTTTCCATCATCCAGATAGACGGGAGAGCCATTTATCATTCCGTTGATGTCTGGCGGGGCATCAACAATATAGGTATCCAGAAGCGTATATGTCATATTGCCGTCTGCACCATGCAGATTCATCTCGGCGGAATCATTCCCCGCTTCTGAATCAGTAACCGAAGTATCACTGAAATCAATAATATTGTCTGCGGTTTTCCCACATCCGGCAAATAAAAGCATCATTGAGCAAAGAAGGCTGATGCCGATTAATTTCTTTTTTATATTCATTTTTGTCCTCATTAAAAAAGTAGTATGCGGCAGCTTAGATTGCCGCCGCATACAGTTGATATTACAATCGTAGTATCCTTCTACTGCCATGCATGATTATAAGTCCTTGTACTGTCCGGACTCCATTTGCCAACTGCCCGCTCTTTCTGTACCTTGTTTAAACTTCTGAAGGCGAGTTTTGCATAGCCATATCCCTGTTCTTTAATCTGTGAGTGCACGGAATACTGACTCCCCTGTGCGCATGTAACATAAGAGCATAAGTTCCCAGTTGTCCCATTCTCTGTCAGGTTCGCATAGTTTTTTCCTGCGACCCCTATTGCTCTCACTTGCATTTTACTATTATGTTCCAATTCTGTTAAATACAGATACACGGCTGTCTTATTGTCTTTTTGTGCCGCTCCTGTGGTTGCACTAAAGTTTGTGGCATTTACATCAAAATTAATGGTTCTATCGTTCGTATTTGCCATTGCCGTAACTCCGCCTGCATAAATACTACTGCACATTACTGCCGCCAATGCTAATGCCATAAGTTTTTTTTTCATAGCGCTTCTCCTTCCTACTACTGTTTCACAAAATATTGCATAAAGAAAACACACTGTAAATGCCTTCTCAATATATGTCATATATTTTGAGTGATTGTTTTTCTTATAAAAGGTTATGCTAGCATGCTTATATTCTAATACACAACTCTAAACACAACAACGGCAAAAGTTGAAACATTTTTTGTTTCAACTTTTGCTGTGCTACCCCTTTCTCGCATGTGTTAGTATTATGAATAAGTTATATATTTCTTAATTTAGAACGATTGGAGTATTTCGTATGAAAATGAAAAAGATTTTTTTACTAATTTTTCTGTCTGCAATGATGATTCTTGGATCTGGAAGTGCCGTCCAATTTATGAACCATCCAGGAACTTTCCTGACATGTGATACGTTGATCCCGCTTGATAATAAACAGGGGCCACCCTCTCCTAGATCTGTCTCTCCGGTTTCAGATAGCATCTGAACCTCCTGTCCGGGGAGCTTACAAGAAACTTATGTTGGATTGCATGATTTTCTGAGATGTCTGTGCGCGCTGCTCGGAATGCGTTGAACTCCACTTCGGCCAGCAACTCATCCTTGTTTAGCAGTCATATTTATCAAGTGCGCCTCGGGCGTACTTGTCGCGGCGCGCTTTTCCTCTTGCGCGCCTGCGATCCGCCGGAGGCTTCAAACTTCGTCGCGAGTTTGGACTCATGACGAAAAAGGATTGTTGATAAGCGCTTCCTCCCACGACTGAAGTCACAGGAATCCGCGCGACGAAGTTTTGAAAATCGCCCCAAAAGAGAGAGCAATGGTAACGCCTCCTACTATCAGGAAAGAAAGTCGAACTCCACAAATCTTTATCAATACCGGTGCCAAAATAATACCTATGATTGCGCTCAGTACAATAACTATTTTTCGAAATGCCATTACCATACCCATTACTTCGTTATTTATTTGACTCATAAAAATAACGTTTGTCATAATTCCCTGACTGGTTTCAAGCATCCCTAGTACAAAAATTGCAGCTAACGATATCCATATTGTCTTAGCCGCTCCCCATGCAACAAATGAAAAAGCATATAAGATACTTACTACCGAAAACTTTAACAGCTCATCTTTTTTCCACTTTTTAATACCTTTCGTCACCAATGGAGCGAGCAGGCCGCCAATCGACATAGCATACGAAAAATAAACGATTCCCTCCGGCCCGATATTCATTATACTGTCTGCCACATAAACCTTATCAATCTCATAAAATCTCCCTAACATGCCAAAAAACACTGAGATCAGCATAATATATTGAATCAGAGGTAAGTCTTTTACCTCTTTTATCCCCTTTTTTGCATGCGTCAAAAGCGTAAATTTTTCTTGTTTATGTACGCATGCTCTATGTTGATAGGGAATCAGACTCATTATGATAGCTGCTGCGACAAAAGAAAATGCATCTATTATATATAAGACGGTTGTTCCATATAATTTGTATAATAATCCCCCGATTGCCGGAGAAACAAACAGCGTAACGGTTCCTATGATTGAAAAAACATTGTTAGCATCCATCAAATGATCCTTGGAAATAGTCTCAGACATAATCCCCATCTGAGCCATATTGTCCATATCACTTGTTCCCTGCAATATAAATATAATAATATAAGCCAGCAATAAAAATCTATCATTGGTAAAGGCAATGGCAAACATTAAGAACGCACTGAGTATATAAACAATCACACTGATTCTCTTTTTGTTAAAGCGATCCACGATAACACCGGAAAAAAACTGGCATGGAATGCGAACCAATGCTCGAATTAGCCACATACCGGCCACTCCAACTACAGAACCTGTTATATTATAAACTGATAACGTAATGGCTAACGAATATAATCCATCTCCCAAAGATGATATCGCCGTAATCCAACCTAGCCTTTTAAATATTTTATTATTCCAAATACTGTTTTTATTCTCCTGCATGAAATTAAAAATTGCTCCTTTTCATTCCCTTGCTTGTGAAATTAGATAGCATTAAATTATAGTGTTATAATTTGATCTGCAGCAGTAATCAAATCGTTATCATGCGTTGCAACCAAAATCATAGCATTTTTACTCAATTTTTTTATACTCTCTATTACCATTTGCTTATTATAATCATCGAGTTCTGCCGTTGGCTCATCAAAAATATAACAGGGAACTTTTTTGTTCACCGTTCTCGCAAGAGCGACTCTTCTTGCCTCCCCTCCTGACAAACTGTTATTTGTATTTTCCAAAATAACATCATCACCCTTTTTTTTCATAATTGATTCGATAACTGAATAAAAAAGATATATCCAATTAGGCTTTTCTCCTCCATAATAAATATTCTCATATAATGATTTTTGTTGTAAGTATGCTTTTTGAAAGCAAACTCTAATGGCATTCCGCCGTTCTGTACTATTGTTTGTCACATCCTGCCCATCAAACATAATGCATCCATTTGCAATATCTGCAAAACCCAACATAGCGTTTATGATAGTACTTTTCCCTTTTCCACTATCAGCAGCCAAAACTGTAATGGTTCCTTTCTCTAATACAAAGCTGATATTCTTTATTATTTCTTTATGATCAAACATTACACTGATATTTTTTAATTCTATTTTTTCTATTGAATAGGGACCCGATTTGGGGAGAGATGAAAGCTTTTTCCCGGAAACCTGATCATCAATAAGGGGAAAAACTCTGTTAAGTGAGGCATCTGCATTATAAATGTCAGTTCTATACCGACTGACATTTACCATAGACGAAAAAATCGTTTGCAAATATGAATAAATCACCACAAGCTGTCCAACTGTATAACTCCCCCTCTTGACTTCATATACACAAACCAAAAATGCAACTACATATCCTATACAATTACAAAACTCCACTGAAGCCCAGTATTTTGTCATATATGACATTTGTTTTTTCCTGCAAAGAAGAATATTATCACTCATCGTATCAAGTGAATGTATCTCGTTCTTCTCTTTGACATAGGCCTTGATTAAAAAAATATTCCTCATTATATCTGAATAATAAGAACTTAATCCCCCTATTATTTTTCTTTCCTGAACACCTGTTTCTTTATTTTTTTCACTTACATTTTTTGATAAAGTATATAATCCGGCTGATACTATGATGGCTATAAATATATATTTAATATCCAGTCGCCCTAATACTATAATTGAGAATATAAAAACCAACATTCTCCCTAATAGTCCGTTTAAAGGGCCTGCTATAACTTTAGTAATTTGTTCTATGTCTCCTGTTGTTCTTGTAAGTATATCGCCAGATATATCAGGTTCTGTGACTTTCACATCATGATGAATGGTTGATTTGAAAATGTCTTTCCTTACATCTTCTATAATTCCATTATTGAAATCCATTACTAATTTCCCAAATAATAGTTTAAGCACATTCGCAACAAAATAAACCAAACCAAATACGGCCACCCATTTTAAAACAATATTGATATCTGATTGAGGCAAACTATCCACAATCCTGCCCACGATTTGTGCAGGAATAAGCTCCCAACCGGAAACTATCACTGCTATAAAGATAATAAAAATTAAAATATGTTTTTTCTGAACAATATACTTTAATAATCTGTTTACACCCAATAAGTTTCTCATAAAGTCTCCCTTCTGCAACTGTTGTTTCATACACATTCTAATTTTAAAAAAATGTACATATGCAGCCTAACTATCCCGCATCGAATTATAGTTCTCAGCTACTGCAATTTAACGTCAGATCGTATTCGACGCTATCCTTCTTTGTTTTGTCAATCGATAATCCGCAAAATCAGAAAGAGACATGTTAATTCTATTTTCTGGGCGCCACCCAGATCTGTCACTCGTAGAGGAGGCAGGAAGCAACATAGCTGTTTTCACCAGAATAGGGTTATTCGCGTCATTTATGTCAAGGACTGCCCGGAAGCGGTATGGCAGCGCTTTCAGTTTCATTTTTTCAAGGGGCATCATCGATTGTTCTGATTGCGGCATCCGCATCAACAGTCAATATCTACTCCATGAAGGGCGAGCTAATCGTCAGCTGGCGCAGGGCAAGCCGCCGCGGAGAGTGGCTGACAGATCCGGCACACCTTCCGGACAGCTACAAGCAGACGTTCGAGTGAAATGCGGCTTGCTTTTTGCATATACCGGCAAGCCATATTTTTTCACATTGGACTCTTTTTTCAATTTCATTTCTCAAGGCACAGCTCTCCTACTAATCCTGCCATGAGACCCACATAGCAGGACGAATGCCGCTGCTTACTTCTTCTGCAGGTGATACAGACATACAGGAACCAAATTTTGTGACCATGCTCGGCTATGCCAGACTGTAATCATAACCAGCAGCATCTCCTGCGCTTAACCACCACCCGCAGAATTCTTTTTCTCCAACCCTATATATTTCTATATCATAGTTGTTTTTTACATATTCTGTTGGCGAACAGAGTCTTCCAGAATCTCCCATTTCCGGATTCGTGGTTGATATTTCAAGGTATTCAGATTTTTCTGTACTGCTTAGTAAAAAAATATAATCTTCTGTCTCTCTTTCCAAATACGCAAATGGCTTTCCCGGAATTCGGAAATTATATTCTATAAACCCTTCTGATTGTGATAGTATTATTTTTTCTTGTTCATGTTCAGTAAACGCCCCTTTATAAAAGGTGTCATTTAACCACTTACGCACCGTGCAGTCTTCCCATTTGATACTGGAACAGGGTTTTTCATGATAGGGCAATACATCTATAACATATTCGCTCAAAAGCAAAACATGGTCCTCCTGAATATCCAGGACACGCCACTCGATGTCTTCACCATGCCATCTCCCCATATTAACATGCTGACCTGTTTCTAATGAAATTTGTGAATTATCACTTTCTGCGTTATGGGAAGATATACCACAGGCAGATAAGCAGACCGTAAAGATTGCTATGCCAGCAAATATACTTTGTTTTCCTCTCCTTCTTCTCATACTTTTTCCCTTGTTTATTTTACCCCGCGACACGGATGATTTCATCAAACATGTCGAGATATTCTTTGTCTTCCGTGTGCGTGACCATGATAATCGTGGCATCGCTTTTTAACAACTGTTCCGTTATATATTTTTCTGCTTCGAAATCCAGTGATGCGAACGGCTCATCAAGAAGCATGACATCATACTGCGCATTTAACGCTCTTAGCAGTCCGATCAGCTGCTTTTCCCCGCCGCTTAACTTGCTGCAATCTTTCGATTTCGAAAGAAAGAGATACTTCGCCGGATTAATTGCATTTTGCAGGTTGTTTTTCAATCTGTAGCTGCCATATACCGTCACATTATCCTCGAAACCATCTTCAAAAATATGCTCGTCCTGGGTCAGAAAAAAAAGCCGCTCTCTCGCCATGTCATATGTAACGCTTTTGCTATTGATCTGTGTTTCTCCGCTAATCGGAGTGAGCACTCCGGAAAGCACCTTCAAAAGCGTGCTTTTCCCGGATCCGCTATCGCCTGTTATGACATACTTTTTCCCTTTCTCAAAAGTATATGAGAAATCATGAATCACCTCTTTGTCATATCCGGCTGTCACATGGGACAATTCCATTTTTTCAAAAGGTTCGGGCGCCCTCCCAAAGCCGCTCTCTTTTGAAAAATCAACTTCATTGAACAGTCTCTCCACTGTTCCCCTTACCGACTTAGCGCCACTCGATGCATCAATGATCGTCCTCAACGGGAACATGAAATCCTGAATATATGCAATGGTTGCTGTAGCTATTCCCACCGTTATCCTGCCCTGCATCAGAAAAACTGCAATAGAAACAAAAGCGCCTGCATTGATGATATACATAACACTTCCATTTAATATATTGACAAAGGTTTTAAAGCTCCCATATTGGTATCGTGAATCTTCCATTGTCGATAGGGAATCATCGTGCTTACAGACAATCTCCTTATATGTGACAGAATTAACCAAATGATACCCTCCCAACAAATCAAGTACTTTAGAAGTGTATTTACCCGTATTGTTAAGAAGCGTATTCTTTTTGGCAGAGAAAGTCTTCCCTGTGATTTTCGGCAAAAAAAGTGCTGCTGCAGCAACCGCGTAAATAATAATCGCCAGTCTTACATCCAACAGAAAAATATACACTGCATACACAACAAATCCTGTAATTCCCTCAGCAATTTGCATGACATATTCCATATATTCATCACAAGCCGAAATGTCATTGATGATAACTGAGTTATATTCTCCGGCTGTCTTTGAAAAAAAATCCTTTGGCCCTTTCTTAATGATCGTCGCAAAATATTTGCTCCGCAGAGTTTTGAGTAATTTTACCGTAAGCTTCCAGGCACTTAGCTGTGAGATATACTGCGCAAATGTCTCAAGCACAATAAAGCCCAGAAATATGGCGCTGAGATATACAACATCCGTAATCCCTCTTTCATATTTACAGTCAATCATTATCTTTATTATATATGGAAGGGCCGCCACTGCTGCCATATAGATCAGGTTGAACAGCAGTCTTGCAAAAGCTTCCGCTTTGCATATCCCTAATAATTTTTTCATCATCTCGATATTCAATCCCTATCTTTCAAGTCTTCTTCATTCTATTCTCATTATTCTCTATAGTCATAACCCGCCACTTAAGAAGTGGGGGCCTTCTCACACTGAGATAAAAAACACCATTTCAACATTAACATAGGAAGACAGTAAAAAGAAACAGCAAAAGGTGAAACATTAACCATTTCACCTTTTGCTGCATAATCCTTTTCTATACATCTGCATACATTTATCTCGAAAACTATTCAAGTCTCGCTTGCGAGACTTGGCGCGGAATTCGGGTCAGCGTCAGCTGACATCCTCCAAGCCGAATTCCTGCGCATCCTCGCGGAGCGTTTATCTCAGTGGGAGATTGGACCCCCACTGAGACGATCTTGTCATTACCCGCCACTTAAGAAGTGGGGGTCTCTCACACTGAGATGAATCCTCTTCTCCCCGACATAGACCTGCCGTACGCGCATGGTTTCATCACACACGAGGAAATCCGCACACTTCCCAGCTTCGATGGAGCCGATCCGGTCATCGCAGCCGATTACTTTTGCGGGCACGATGGTTGCTGCCGGGATGGCGTCTTCTGCGGGGATGCCGAAGGCGACCGCTTTGCGCAGGCAGTCTGCCAGGGTGCTTGCCGAGCCGGCAATGGTTCCGTCTGCGAGTCTGGCGAGGCCGCCTGACAGTTGTGTCATCTGACCGCCCAGCTCATACGCTCCATCCGGCATGCCGGTACAGCGCAGGGCATCGGAGATCAGGCAGATTCTGCCGGCAAACAGTTTGAACGCCATGCGCACCGCGCCCGGATGGACATGATGGCCGTCACAGATCAGTTCTGCCGTGACGGATTCCCGCTCCGCGGCGGCACCGATGACCCCCGGATGGCGATGGTGCAGAGGCGGCATCGCGTTGAAGAGATGTGTCAGATGGGATGCTCCCGCGTCAAAAAAGGCAGCCGCTGTTTCGTAGTCTGCAGCGGTATGCGCTGCGGAAATCGTGCACAGGCGGGAGTTTTCCTTTGCAAAGTCTGCCGCTCCCTCAAGTTCCGGCGCGATATCTATGATTTTGATCAGGTTCCTGCTTTTTTCGTACAGCCGCGCAAAGAGATCCGGATCCGGATTTCTTAAATAAGATGCGTTCTGCGCACCCTTTTTCTTCTCTGACAGAAACGGACCCTCCAGGTGAATCCCCGGAATGCGGGCACAGTCTAACGGGCGCCTTTCACGGGCATCCGCCACAGACTGACAGGCCTGCTCCAGCACTGCCGGCGGCAGTGTCATGGTCGTTGGAACAAAGGTGGTCACGCCTCTCTCTGCGAGGAACCGGCCCATCCGGATCAGCCCCTGCACATCTCCATCGGAGGCATCCTCCCCTATACTCCCGTGGATATGAATATCCACCAGTCCCGGAATGACCAGGGCTCCGCCCAGATCTGTTCCGGACTGTCCGGGACGGCAGACCTCTTCTGCCCCGCCGCCCGGAAAAATTGCCTTGAATCTTCCGTTCTCCGTCTCAAAGGCTCCGTCGATAAATCTGTTTTCCAGAAATAGTCTGGCATGATAAAAAAGCATCGGATTTTCCTCCCGTCAGGGTGCCGGTTTTTCTCCCAGCTTCCGGTAAGCGATAAAATACATGGTAAGAAAGCAGGTCATGCCCCCGATCAGATTCGAGATCGGCTCAGCAACAAAGACACCGTCCGTTCCGAGTCCTCCGATGCGGGGAAGCAGCAAGGTCAGCGGCACAACGATAAGCACTTTCCGGAAAATGGAAAAGAAAACGGCGTTTTTAGCGCGTCCCAGCGCATTGAAGGATGCCTGCCCCGCTGTCATGAAGCCCATGAAGATGAACCCGAAGAAGTAGAGGCGCATGCTGTGGATTCCTTCCGTCATCGTCGCTCCGCTGCCTCCGAACATCCGGATAAAGAGGCCCGGAAAGGCATAGACGATGGCCCAGGCACCTGCCAGATAGATCACCAGTGCTGTGGACATCAGGCGGATCGCCTTTTTGGATCGCTCATAAAGCTCTGCGCCATAGTTGAAGCTGATGATCGGCTTTGCGCCCTCCGAGATGCCGTGCAGGGGGAGACTGATGATCTCACGCACAGCATTGATGATCGTCATAATGCCGACGTACAGATCCCCTCCGTAATACTGCAGCGATGCATTGCAGAGCATCTGAACGATGGAGTTTGTGACCGACATGGTAAATCCCGCCAGTCCGACGCTGACGATCCGTTTGGTTCTCTCTTTGTTCAGGCGGACGAATCTCCACTCCAGACGAAGGATCTCCCGTTTTCCGGTGAGGAACCGGACCGTCCACAAAGCAGCACAGAACTGGGAAATCACCGTTGCCAGGGCGGCTCCCCGGACGCCCATATGCAATCCGAAGATGAAGACCGGATCCAGGAAGATGTTGATTCCCGCGCCGATGGCAATCGTGCACATACCGGTCTTTGCAAATCCCTGCGCATTGATAAAGTTGTTCAGCCCCAGGCTGAAATAAACAAACAGTGTGCCGAGCAGATAAATCGTGATGTACTGGTTGGCATAAGGCCAGGTCGCCTCGCTGGCGCCCAGTGCCATCAGCATCGGCCGCTTAAACACGAAGCAGACCGCCATCAGAAGAACGGCAAACAAAATCAGCAGCATGGCGCTGTTTCCGAGGAGCGCGGCGGCTTCTTTCTCATTTTTCCTCCCGCGCTCGATGGAAAAAAGCGGCGCTCCTCCTGTCCCCACCAGATTCGCGAACGCCATCAGAATTGTAATCATGGGCAGACAGACTCCGACACCGGTCAGGGCGTCCAGATTGTCCTGCCCGATCCTGCCGATGAACATGCGGTCCACCACGTTGTATAGAATGTTGATCAACTGGGCCAGAGTCATGGGAATAGCCAGCCGCAGCAGTGCCTTTCCTATGCTCCCCCTGGAGAAATCTCCGGTTGCCTGGCTTTGCAAAATAAGGCCTTCTTTCTGTAAAAATAAAAACCGCCCGAATGGATCTCCTTCGCGCGGCGTTTATGATAAAAAAACGGATATTTTTCTTTTCCGAGCATCCTGCGTTGAATCCCGACCCCAGACGTTACTCCTACAGTTAACTCATCCCAGGCACCCTTGCGGCACACAGAAGGTCCTGCTTAGGGCTGCTCCATTCCTGACCTGACCCGGTTCACAAGTTCCTGTTGCGCAAGACCCGAAAATCCACGCCACTTATAGGAGGCAGCTCTACAATCAAAGACCCGCGGCAGGATATCACCCCAACTATAGCGGATTGATGGTACAGGGCGCCGCTACGACCCCGGCTGCTCGGAGTTTTAGTATACCATTTCCTGCGCAGCTGTGTCAAGAGCGGGATCAACGGCAATCGTTCTCTCCCTTCTCACCTTCTGCCAGCGCCCGCCGTTCTGCTGCCTCTGCCTTATTGCGTTTGCGAAGCTCCACAAAGAATTTCTTCAGGATTGCGGAGCATTCCTCTTCCAGAACGCCGCGCTCGATTTCCACCTGATGGTTAAATTCTTTCATCTGCAGCAGATTCAGGATGGAACCTGCGCAGCCAGCCTTCGGATTCATGCATCCGATGACCACTTTATCAATGCGGGACTGTACCAGGGCGCCGGCACACATCTGGCAGGGTTCGAGGGTAACATACATCGTGCAGCCTTCCAGACGCCAGTCTCCGATCTTCTTGCTTGCCTTTCGGATCGCGGTGATTTCCGCATGCGCGAGTGTGATCTTATCACTGTTTCGCCGGTTATATCCGCGGCCAATGATCCTGCCTTCATATACAATCACACATCCGATCGGAACCTCGCCGAGCGCATAGGCCTTTTTGGCCTGCCGGAGTGCCTCCTTCATATATTTTTCCTGTTCGTTCATCGTTCTATTCCTCATGTGTATCTGATTTTACAGATCCATATACCGGATCCAGTACCCGAATTCTCCTGTCTTTTGCTTCGTCCGGTGCTTTGTCCGGAATTCAGGAAATCCGAAAAGCCCTGCCAGCAGCTGTTCCTGATTCTGAAAGACTCCCGGGACGCCGAGAAACCATCTTTTCTTCTCCCCATCCTCCTGTCCCAGAAGAATATGCTGATAGCTGAAATACCCGTGAAGCAAAAAACGGTTGCTGCCGAGAGACCGGTATTCTCCGGGAAGTATCCGCAGATCCCTCAGGTCAATCTTGACTGCCAGGATCGTTTTCTCCTCGTCATAGGGAAAAAAGGAAGGGTGTGCTGCGAGGAACTGCTGCCACTGCTGTTCCCATGCATCCCCGTAAGAAACCGGCTGGCTTGCGGGGTCGGTCCGGGAGGCCTGCATTTGAAGCTCTTCCGTCTTTTCCTCTTCATGCCTCTCTGGATCCTCCTTGCCGGGGATACGAAAATGTTCCCAGGCCATTTTTTCATCGGTCCACTGGCTGGCAGCAAATACATTCTCCCTGACAGGAATGTAGATTCCTGTCATTGCATCCATGCGACAGGGCGTGCCGGCAAACACCTCCTGTCTGACGGAAAGAAGCACATTCCCCTTCTCCTGGCAAACAGGCAGGATTCCAACCGGCACTCCTTCGATGAAATCTTCTTTCGGAGCGCACAAATATACGGGATAGTCCCCATCGGCAAGACCATTCAGCTGGATCTGCATCCGGGTCTGCTCCTGGCTCATTCCGACCTTGGCGAATCCGCAGTTTCTTCCTTTCACAGCGTTCTCATATTGAAATAAATAGGTCACGAAGCGTCTGTACAATGACATGACATACCTCTGTCTGTTATTTATTATATCGTATGACAAGTCTTCCCGAAAATGACAGCAACTCCACAAAAGAACAGCGCTCAGCTTTTAATCTGCAGATTCTCCAGGTTCCATTCCTTCAGACGTTCTTTCCAGTCACTCATCCGGATCAGCGACAGTTTCTGCGGTTTTGTCAGGCGTTTGATGTACGCCTCCCTGTGCATCGCCTCGGACCTGGTCTCCGACACCTCCAGATAGACCAGCTCCAGGGGGCTGCGGCCTCTGGTGTATTTTGCTCCCCTGCCGCTGCGGTGAAGCTCAATTCTGTTCTCGATATCATTTGTCCATCCTGTATAAAGGCTGCCGTCGCAGCATTTCAGGATATATGTATAATTCATGTATTTGGAACACCTCTTTTCACGCAGATGCCCTGCCGGCCATGTTTGTGACTGCTTCCCCGTACCGCGAGATGCTGTGCGGGATTCGAAAGCATTTCGAATCTCTGCACATTCCCGCGCACTCTATCATAAAAGCAATCGACCGACTCGTATATCACTCAAATCTGGAACAAAGCAGGCGCCGGAAGAGATCTCTTAAGATTCCGGCAGGTATAAAAACTTCGATTGCGAATTCATTATACTTTATCATACACAATTTTTCCAGATGAGTGCATGCGATTTTAGGAATTTCGTTTCAGAATCGCGTCCGTCCTGCCTATGACTCCAGGTAATCCAGCGGATTCACCGGCTTCCCGTCTTTTTGCATCTCAAAGAAAAGATTGCTTCCCTCCACGGAATAGTATTTCGTGGGCTCGCCGACGAACCCAAGCAATTCTCCTTCGCGGATAAAATCTCCCTCCTCACACTGGATTTCCTTCAGCTGTCCGTAGATCAGCTGATATCCGTCTCCGATATCAACAGTGACCGTCGCACCCGTTTCCTCTCCGGTCTCAATGTGAAGGATTTCACCGGATGCAGCTGCGTTTACCTTTGTGTTGACATCGCTTTTGATCACGAGTGCCGGATTGTATTTATACTGATCCAGGGTGGCAAAGTAGACAGACTTGTCCATGCTGAAGTTGAGGATGACGTCCCCATGCAGCGGCCAGCTGAGCTTTCCCGTTTCCGCGAAAGAGAGGGGCGCTGTCTCGCCGATAATGGGTTCTGTCACCGCCTGGTTTTCCTCTTCTGTCTGCACAAGGCTTACGGCCGTATCCGGCACATCGTCCGGAGAAGTATTCCGGCCAATGCTGTCCTGCGCCTCCCAGATGGCGTCGTCCAAAGCTTCCTGGTCCGCCGCATTATTCTGAACCGGGTCTTCTGCCGCATCCTCCTTCCATTCATTTTCCGCCATGATTGCGGTTTCCTGTTCCATCTCTTTCTGTTTCAGACTGTTCTTACGGGCAATTCCCGCTATGGCAGCCACCGCCGCCAGAGCAATCACTCCGGCCGCAAGATAAGATTTCCATCTGCGGTTCTTTCTGTCCTGGGGCAGTTCTTTTGTAATCTCCCGTACTTTCTGATTCTCTATCGTATGTCTTCCTGTGTTCCCGGGTTCGCTCATACTTTTCCTCCATTCCCGCTCGCCCGCGGCCGCACGCCGCACTGTCAGCAATTAGCGTTTTCTCCTTAGTAGTTTTACCGGAAAAGGAAAAGTTATACACATCAGTACTCTGTTTTTTTAATATCAACATCTGCGTAATAGTAATGAAGCAGTTCTTCGTAAGAATCTCCCTTCTTTGCAAGCTGCTGTGCCCCGAACTGACTGAATCCGAGTCCGTGGCCGATCCCCTTGGTGACAATGCGGATCTTTCCGTCTGTTTCGCTCAGGTAAAAACACGCGGAGTTAAGATGCAGTGCGCTGCGGACAGCTTCTCCGCTGACGATCGTGCGTCCATACTGCACTTTAGTGACATAGTCTGCCTTGTCCCTCTCCACGATCTGAAGCGCGCCGGGAAGCTGCCCTGCATCCATCGTCTCGTCCGGAAACAGAGCCGCAAGGGCATCGGCAAACGCTTCCTTTTGCATCGTTCCGATCGAAAGAAACCCGTCTGCCAGAATATCATCCGGGCTGTCCACGCTCACCAGGTAACAATACGCTGCCTGTCCGGGAACCTCCGAGGCGTTCCGGGTCTTTGCGCTGCAGGCGGTGTGATAGGCTGCCTGAATCGTCTCCCCGTACCAGGTCAGGATCTGACCTTTTGTCTCCGCCACCGCCGCCGCGATCCGTTCGCGGTTTTTTTCATAGTCCTGTCCCCATGCCACACGCATCTGCGCTTCCGTCCACCCGGTTTCTTCCTGTACAGCCTGTCCCTCCTGCATCTGCCGGACCAGATTTGTGCGTGCGATGACTGCCTGTGCTTTCAGGCACTCCATCTCATAATCTGCCGGAATCTCAGACGCCAGAATCTCCTCCACTCTCTGTTCCGACTGCACGTCCTCTTTCCGGAAAAAGGAGATCTCCTGAAAGCCATCCCGCAGATACACGGTAATCAGATAGGGGACAAACAGGATCATAATAAAAATAGAGCCATAAAATTTTACTTTTTCTTTCATGGTAAAACTCTATGACTCTCATTTCGGTTTTATGCTAATCAAGTACGCTGCTGTGACAGGAATGCGTTGGCCAGTCCCGCAAACTCCTCCAGCGTCAGCGCTTCTCCGCGTATATTCAGCGGTTTGCCGATTGCGGTGACCGCAGCCTCGATCTGTTCTTTGGTAAAGGAAAGATCCGGCGAATTCTTCAGGCCGTTCACCAGTGTTTTCCTGCGCTGGTTAAAAGAGGCTCGGATCAGACGGAACATCAGCTTTTCATCCTTCACATCGACCACCGGGGTCGGATGACTCTTCAGGCGGATCACCGAGGAACCCACATTTGGCCGGGGCATGAAGCAGTTCGGCGGAACGTTTGCTACAATCTCGGGATCTGCATAGTACTGCACCGCCAGAGAAAGCGCACCGTAGTCCTTGGAGCCGGGGCCGGTCTGCATCCGGTCAGCCACTTCCTTTTGCACCATGATCGTAATGCTTTCGACCGGCACGCGGCTTTCAAACAGTCCCATGATGATCGGTGTCGTGATATAATACGGCAGATTTGCCACTACTTTTATCGGCCGGCCGCCATTCTTTCGCTGCGCAAGGGCCCGGATGTCCAGCTTCAGGATATCTTCATTGATGATCTCCACGTTGTCGAACCCGCTCAGCGTATCGTGAAGGATCGGTATCAGCGCCCGGTCAATCTCCACAGCAGTCACCTCTCTCGCATTTGCCGCAAGATACTGGGTCATCGTACCGATGCCGGGCCCGATTTCCAGCACAAAATCCTCCGGGGTAATCCCGGCGGCCTCCATGATCCGGTCCAGCACATGCGGATCGATCAGAAAATTCTGCCCATACTTTTTCTGAAAAACGAACTTATATTTATCCAGAATGGCAATCGTGGCCTGGGGCGTTCCCAGGTAAGGTTTTCTTTTTTCCGTATCCATATGTTCCCCCTCTGACAGCCTGCCTGTATCCCTGTTCAGGAATGACTCCGGATCTTAAACAGTCTCCGGGCATTCTCTTCCGTCACGGCGATGACTTCTTCTTTTGTAATCCCCCTGATTCCGGCGATCTCCTCCGCGACATAGTCGATGAGAATGGAATTGTTTCGTTTCCCCCGGAAAGGCGTGGGTGCCATATAGGGCGCGTCTGTCTCCAGAAGAATGCGCTCCAGCGGGATCGCCGCGGCCGTTTCCTTTGCCTTCTTTGCGTTTTTGAAGGTGACCACCCCGCCGAGCCCGATATGATAGCCCAGCCTGACATACTCTTTGGCCATTTCCGGAGAGTAGGAATAACAGTGGATGACGCCGCTTAAATCCCTGCCATGCTCCGCAATGAGGTCAAAGGTGTCTCTGGCCGCGTCACGGGAGTGAACGATGATCGGTAAAGATACCTCCTCTGCCAGCTTCATCTGGCGGATGAACCACTGCTTCTGTACTTCCCGCGGCTCAACGTCCCAATGGTAGTCAAGACCGATCTCGCCGATGGCGACCACCTTCGGATCCGAGAGGGCCGTCTGCCGGATCCAGTCCAGAAAATCTTCATCGAGTTCTCCGACCTCGTCGGGATGAACCCCGGCTGCGGCATAGATAAAGTCATACTGCCCGGCCAGCCTCACGCTGGCCCGGCAGCCCTCCAAAGATGCGCCGACATTGATGATCGTGCCGACGTTGTTCTCATGCATTGAGGACAGGAGCGCATCCCTGTCCTCATCAAATTGTGCATCATCATAATGCGCATGTGTATCAAATATCATAACAGCTTCCTGTTTCCCTGCTCTTCGTCAGCAGATTTCGGCACCGGACGGCATATCCTTCTCCGGCGTCATCAATGCCAGATTTCCCTCGGCATCTTCTGCGCACAGAAGCATTCCCTCAGAAAGAACGCCGGCCAGTTTTGCAGGTTTTAAGTTGACCAGAACCATGACTTTCTTGCCCACCATCTCCTCAGCAGAGTAGTATTTCTTAATGCCGGAGACGATCTGCTTTACCTGATTGCCGATCTTCACCTGAGAGCAGAGCAGCTTCTTGGATTTCTTCACTTCCTCGCAGGCGATAATCTCGCCCACCGCGAACTGCATCTTTCCGAAATCCTCAAAGGTGATCTCTTCCTTTTGCTCCAGTTCGATGGCCGGTTCTTCTTCCTTTGCTTCCTCGGCTGCCGCAGCGGCAGGATGCCGTTTTTCCACTTCCGCGAGAACCTCATCAAGTTTCAGACGTTCAAAGAGAATTTCCGGTTTCTCTGTGACCTTTTGTCCGTTCTTCCGCAGTCCGAAGCTTGCGAGATCATCAAAATCACGCTCTGTCTCATTCAGCATGGAAAGAATCTTTGCTGCCGTATCCGGCATAAAGCTCTTCAGCAGATTCGCGCCGATGCTGATGCTCTCTGTCAGATTGTAAAGCACCGTCGCCAGACGGTCCTGCTTCGCCTCATCCTTTGCCAGGACCCAGGGCAGCGTCTCATCGATATATTTGTTGCATCGCTTAAAGAGGGTCATCACTTCGGTGATCGCATCAGCGACTCTTAAGTCAGCCATCTTCGCCACCGCCTTATCGCGGGCAGCGGTGACAACAGCCTTCAGCTCCTCATCTACCGGCTCCGCAGCTCCCTGATCAGAAACCACGCCGCCGAAATATTTATTGCTCATGGCGATGGTGCGGTTTACCAGATTGCCCAGCGTATTCGCCAGATCGGAATTGATCCGCTCTACCAGAAGCTCCCAGGAAATCACACCGTCATTGTCAAACGGCATCTCATGAAGCAGGAAATATCTCACTGCATCCACGCCAAAGAAATCCACCAGCTCATCGGCATAAAGTACGTTCCCCTTGGACTTGCTCATCTTGCCGTCGCCCTGCAGAAGCCAGGGATGACCGAACACCTGCTTCGGAAGCGGCACATCCAGCGCCATCAGAAAGATCGGCCAGTAAATCGTATGGAAACGGATGATATCCTTGCCGATCAGATGCAGATCTGCCGGCCAGTTCTTTTTGAACAGATCACTGTGCTCTCCGTCGGCATCGTATCCGATCTTCGTAATATAGTTGGTCAGTGCGTCAAGCCAGACATAGACAACATGCTTCGGATCAAAATCCACCGGGATGCCCCACTTGAACGACGTCCTGGAAACACACAGATCCTGAAGTCCCGGAAGCAGGAAGTTGTTCATCATCTCATTCTTCCTGGAAACGGGCTGAATGAACTCCGGATGCGTATTGATATGCTCGATCAGACGGTCCGCGTACTTGCTCATCTTGAAAAAGTAAGCCTCTTCCCTTGCCGCCTGCACCTCGCGTCCGCAGTCCGGACACTTGCCGTCCACCAGCTGGGATTCTGTGAAAAAGGACTCGCAGGGCGTGCAGTAAAGCCCCTCATAGTAGCCTTTATAGATATCTCCCTGCTCATACAGCTTTTTAAAAATCTTCTGCACCTGGCGCTCATGATCTGCGTCCGTGGTGCGCACAAAATTATCATAAGAAGCATTCATCAGATCCCAGATCTGCTTCACTTCGCCGGCCACCTGATCCACATACTCCTTCGGCGTCACTCCGGCCTCTTCTGCTTTCAGCTCAATCTTCTGTCCGTGTTCGTCGGTACCGGTCTGGAAATAAACATCATAGCCTTCCTGCCGTTTGAACCGTGCAATCGCGTCCGCCAGCACAACCTCATACGTATTGCCGATGTGCGGCTTCGCTGAAGTGTAGGCAATCGCTGTCGTCATATAAAACTTCCCTTTACAGGTCTTACACATTTTCAACATCTCCTTATCCTGAGTTCTCACATGCTCCCGCATACTCTCACGAATGAAATCCTATCATAGCAGAATCGGAAAGTCAATAAACGACTGCGATGACAGGACAAAAATCCCGCCGGAAACCCCGGCGGGAGCTGTTTACGTTTTCTGATGCGGATGCATCCGGTCTTCTTAAGATTAATCCTCAGCCTTTTTATCGATAAAGTCCTCTACCTTCTGGGCAATATCCTTCGCTGCGTCCTCTACTTTGTGCGCGGCATCTCTGGCAAGGTCTTCCGCCTTATCTGCGGCATCTCTGATAAATTCCCTTGTGTCGGATGCAGCCTCTTTCGCCGCTTCCTTTGCTTCCTGTGCCTTGCGGAACGCCTCGTCGGCAGTCTCCTTCACTGCACTTTCAGCATCGTCAGCGATGTCCTCAGCCTTCTCCTCAGCCTTCTCCTCTGCTTCCCCCTCAGAGACTTTTTCCTCCTCTGCTACCTTCGCGCCGCAGCCGGAACAGAACTTCGCTTCCGAAGAAATGATCTTGCCGCAGTTTTCACAGCGTTTGATCCCGCGGATCTCATCCTTGGATGCCTTCAGCTCGCCAATCTCCTCAAAGGCTGCCTTGATCGCGAATACCTGGCTGTACTCCGGAGCCGGATCATCCTTATGATCCTGGTAGTATGCCTTGCCCAGTTCGCGGTACATTCTCTGAATCGAGCCCTCGCGTTCCTTGATATCCACGTTGATCTTTGCTGTATCCTTGATCTCCTTCGCCTTGCTAAGACCGTCCTTGCCTGCTGCAGAAATAGTGTTGCTGATTCTCTCAAATAATGCCATTGTAAATACCCCTCTTCCTTTCATATAGGATGATTAAATATGAGTTCACATACATCGCTTCAATTATAACGCATTTAACACGCATATCCAATATTTAAATATTAAAAAATTTATAAACTGCTGATAAAATATATCACAAGCCGGGCAATCCGTTGTATAATCGGTATAACAGCAATAATAAAAGGAATCGGAGAGAGCTCTATGTATGACGATATGATCAAAGATATTTTAAAAAATGTATACGATGATTTCTACGGAGGGGAACCGCCGGCCGGGAAGCCCGGAGAAAAGAAAGGCGATCCTGCCGCTTTGTCTGAGGAGGCTGCCGAAAAGAAGGAAGAAGAAAAGCCCAAAGAGCCGGAGACCGATCCCATGGAGGATCTGGAGGCCCTGATTGGTCTTTCCAAAATCAAGCACGATGTGCGCGAGCTGATTGATTTTGTCAAGATTCAGAAGATGCGGAAAGACTCGGGCCTGAAGTCCGTGCCCACCTCTTTGCATCTGGTCTTTACGGGGAATCCCGGAACCGGCAAGACCACCGTTGCCCGCATCATCGCGCGCCTGTATAAACAGATCGGCGTCCTGTCGAAGGGACAGCTGGTCGAGGTAGACCGCTCCGGTCTGGTAGCCGGTTATGTGGGCCAGACGGCGCTGAAGACCCAGGAAAAGATCAAGGAAGCCCTCGGGGGAGTCCTGTTCGTTGACGAGGCCTATGCGCTGGCGGGCGGTGATCAGGATTCCTTCGGTCTGGAAGCGATCAACACAATCCTGAAGGCCATGGAGGACAACCGCGAAGACTTCGTGGTGATTGTGGCCGGCTACACAAAACCGATGGAGGATTTTATCAACAGCAACCCGGGGCTGAAATCCCGCTTCAACAAATACATCGAGTTTTCGGACTACAGCATTGATGAACTGGAAGAAATCTTCTATATGAACTGCAAAAAATACGATTATAAAGTGCCCGAAGATGTACGGCATCAGATCCGCGCTCTGATTGTGGCGCGCAAGATGAAAACACTGGAGAATTTTGCCAATGCCAGAGAAGTGCGGAATCTCTTTGAGGAGATCATCACCAATCAGGCCCGCCGGGTCGCGAAGATGGAAAGCCCGACGTCAGAGGATATGATGACCCTCACCATTGATGACTGCCTCGACACCGAGGCGGATCAGCCCGGCACCGCCCCTGCCGAAGAAAAAAGCGCGGAAGAAAAAACGGATCAGTCAAAAAACTGACCAGTCAAAAAGGTGGCGAAGGAACCATTCCTTCAGCCACCATATTTTTTTATATACTCTATCAATTGCTTCTGATCGACCCAGCGATAGTAATCGGAACCGGCGCCGATATTCACCGTCACATAGAACTTTCCGTTATACTCATAAATTCCGGAAAAGACATACCCGGCCTTTGCCGTGGTCCCGGTCTTGCCTCCGTGGAAATTGGGATCTCCGTCCTTCAGCATGGTGTCCGTGGTCTCCACGGTCACCGCAGTATCCGAATTCGTACTGGTAAAGGTGTACTCCTGCTCCTTGATTACTTCCCGGAACAGGTCATGCTGCCAGGCCTCGGCGGTCATCTCGGAAAGCTCCCTCGCTGTCGTGTAATGCCCTTCCGCGTCCAGACCGTGCGCATTGACGAAATGCGTATGTTCCAGCCCCATTTTCCGGGCCCTTTCATTCATCCGTTCCGCAAAAGCCTGCTCCGAGCCATCCATGCTTTCCGCCAGCGCAACGGCGGAGGTATTGGAAGAGCAGATCAGCAGCGCATGGAAAAGATCGGCGTTGCGGTAACTTTCTCCCGCACTGCAGGGCAGATTCTGCCTGTCCACAGCGATGGCCGCTTCGGACAATACGGATTCCCGGTCCAGAATCCCGCCCTCCATGGCAAGGATGGACGTCATGATCTTGGTCGTACTGGCCATCGGCGTTTCTGTATCGTAGTCCTTTCCGAAAATAATTTCTCCCTCATCCATACTGTAGATGCTGTAGATGGGTGAAATCATGGGGGGGGAGGCGATGTTTCTGGTGATCACCGTCACATCCTGCACTCCGGCATCGGTATCTTCCTGCTTCGGAACAAAGATCCGCCACTTTGTGACTGCCATCGTCTGATTCTCCCGCGGAAGAGTAAAGGTTACCTCTGCCGTATCCGCATCCGCGGTTGTCTCCGTCAGAATCGTCCGATAGTCATTGGCCTCCCGGTCAAACAGCTGAAGCTGTACCTCCCGGGCGCCATTGGCCGGATCGATGGCCGCGTGAAGGGTGACCTCATCGCCTGCCTCACAGACAATCTTTTCCTCCACTCCGGTCACGGTCGTGATCCGGGTGATTGTCCCGAGGACAGGCTCCTGACCGGATGCATCTGCCCCGTCCCCGGTGCTCTGCCCGGAGAAAAACGGAATTTTCTCCATTGTCTGATCCAGCGTCTCCTCCGCGATACCGCAGCCGGCAAAGAACAGAAGCAACGCCGGTCCCGCAGTCAGGAGGATGATTTTTTTCAGGATTCCTGCCATGTTTTTCATGTTATATCTCTTCGTCCGGAACGATCACAGTTCCCATTGTCTGATGAGATACTGCCTCCATCAGAATTGTGTGCTCGACTCTGCCGTCCAGGATCACAACCTGCTTTACGCCTGCGCGGATCGCGGAAATGCAGTTGTTCAGCTTCGGCACCATGCCGCCGCTTAACATGCCGGCGCTCAGAAGATTCTCCGCATCCGAGACGGTCAGTCTCTCCACCAGTGTTTTGTCGTTGTTCTGATCCATCAGGATACCGTCGATATCGGTCAGATAGACCAGTTTTCTGGCCTGCAGCGCCTGCGCCAGCATAGACGCCGCGTCATCGGCATTGATATTGTAGGGCCGTCCCTGTTCATCCATTCCCACGGGGGAAACGACGGGAACATATCCCTGATCCAGAAGGGTATAGATCAGCCCCGGATTGATCTTTTCGATCACGCCTACCCGGCCCAGATCCGCGCCTTCCACCTTTTTCTTCCCGGCCATGAACAGGCGTCCGTCGCGCCCGGAGATACCGACGCCGACAACCTTCAGCCTGTGCAGATCCGCCACGATCTGTTTGTTGACCTGTGCGGAAAGAGCCATCTCCACCACCTGCATGGTCTTATCATCCGTCACACGGTAGCCGTTCTCGAACCGGGGCTCGATGCCCATGGTATCCAGCCAGTGATTAATATTCTTACCGCCGCCATGCACCAGCACCACCTTCGCGCCGGCCATGCGAAGAGCTGCCACATCCTCCAGGATCGTGTCGACCACTTCGCTGCCATCCAGAGCAGAACCGCCATATTTCACAACAATGATCTCCCCGTCATAGGAGTGCAGCCTGGGCAGTGTGTCCAGAAGCCCGAGCACCTGTGTGATGCCATCCACATGGTGCGCCACGTCAAACTCGTGCAGAGCCATTTTTGTATAATCCACATCGGACGGAACCGGCACATATTCCATTCCTCTTTTTTCTCTGGTCTCCGCGCCTTTTCCGGTAATCAGAATCACCGTCTCCTCTTCCGCTTCCATGACCGCCGCCATAATGGCGTCTCCGCGGTCTACGTGGATGGAGTAGGGACATCCCTCCTGTGTCACCGAGACAGCGATCTCCTTGCAGATCTCCAGAGCATCCTCCTCACCGGGATCCTCCTCTGTCAGGTAGACATGATCGGCGTACCGCCCGGCGATCTCGCCCAGGTCATGCCGTCTGTCCAGCGCCTTCTTGCCGGGACAGCCAAACACGATGACTACCCTGCGGCCCTGATACTCTTCTTTGACTGACTGAAACAGCTTTTCAAACGAGAGGCGGTTGTGCGCATAGTCCACAATCGCGATGACATGCCGGTCTGCACTGGTATAGATCTCCATTCTTCCCGGAACACGCGCTTTTAACAGACCGCTGTAGATATAGCGCTCCGGCACTCCGTAATTCATGCAGATCGCAATCGCCGCCAGGGCATTTTCCACATTGAACAGTCCCGGCATGCTGAGCCGGAATTCCCGGTCAAAACGGCTTGTCCGCACCTGGAAAATGGTGTTCTCCTGGCTTTTTCTCACATGATATCCGTACACATCCGCAGAAGGATCCTTCTGGGAAAAAGTAATCAACTTCGGTGCATTCTTCGCGGCTTCCAGAATGCGGTCGATGTGATCGCTGTCGAGATTCACGATGCCGGTCTCGCACTGCTCAAAAATCCGGAGTTTCGACTCGAAATAATCCTCCCAGTCCGGATGCTCAATGGAAGAGATATGATCATATCCGATGTTCAGGAAAACTGCCGTCGCAAGCGTCACGCCTTCCACGCGGTCGTATTTCAATGCCTGCGAAGAAACCTCTATGGTCATGTATTCCATGCCGCTGTCTGCGCCGTTCGCAAAGTGGCGCTCCAGATCCAGCGGCTCCGGCGTTGTCAGATGCGACTCGAAACGCTCCACTCCGTCATAGGTGTCGACTGAAGAAACCACGCCGGTCTCCCTGCCGCCTATCGCTTTCATATACTCATCCAGAATGGATTTCACATAATAGGTCGTCGAAGATTTCCCCTTGGTACCGGTGATTCCGGTGACTTTGATCCGGCTCCACGGATCATTATAGTACCAGGTGGCCAGACGGGCCATCGCCTTGCGCGTATCAGTCAGAGCGATCCGGCAGGCATCCACATTTTCATACTCCCTCTCGCTCAGATAGACAAAGGCGCCCTTTTTCACGGCGTCTTTCAGATACTCTTCTTTAAAATGAGCTCCCTTGCACAAAAACAAGGTCCCGGGAATGACGTTCTGCGAATCGCAGGATACCAGGCTGACCTCCCGGTCCAGGATCTCTCCCCGGGGCATCGGCCCGGTGATCAGCCCCTCCCCGGATAACAGCTGTATATATTCCCGCAGCGTATACTTTTTCATATCATTTCTCTCCTGCCTTCTGCAAATTTAAAAAAGTTGTTTTTTCTTTCCGAATGCTTCCACACAGCAGTCTGCCAGCACTGCCATGGCATCTGTATAAAAATCGGGAAGCCCGTGGTATTCGTTGAATACAGACAATTCCGTGCATGCCAGGATCCCGCAGTCGCATCCGGCTTCTCTCACCGCCGCATCCACGCGCGCGAACTGCTCCGCATCCCCGCGCTTCCCCTGCTTGATCTCATCATAGATGATAGACATCACAACCTTCTGTATGTCCGGTTCCGGCGACCAGATCTCTATGCCGAAACGCTCTGCCTCCCTGTGATAAACACCGGTCTGCACGGTCCCGTCCGTCGCCAGAAGCGCAGCCTTTTTTCTGCCTTCTTCCGCCAGCCGGCGGACCGTTTCACGGGGCATATGGATGATCGGGATTGAAAGCTCTTTTTGCATATCTTCCGCAAAATAATGGGAAGTGTTGCAGGGAATCGCGATACATCTGCACCCGCTGTTCTCCAGCAGTCTGGCGTCTTCCAGCAGATGCTTATATACTTTTTCACCCTGCCCGGACAAAATCGCTCCGGTCCGGTCAGGCACCTGTGTATCACTCAGAATCAGGGTGGGGATATGCTCCTGGTCACAGGAGGCGTCGGTCCGGTCCAGGATCCACTGATATAGCATCTGTGTCGCCTGCGGCCCCATCCCGCCCAGAATCCCTAAGCGTTCTCTTTTTCTGTCACTCATAGCGTTCCTCTCTGTCCCGACGTCCCGGGCGGGCATGCGCTTCGGTCTGTCCCGGACAGTTAATTCTTTTTCTCATAATAAGCAGCAAATTTCTGTTTGTGGCTGTTGAGATTGTGCTTTACCCAAAGCTTTCTCATAAAGCCGCTGTCCTTTTTGTAAACCAGAGAGTTCGACACGTTTCCTGTCTTCTCCAGACGGTCCATCGTCTCATGATAATCGGAAACAATGTAATCGTGCGCTACTTCTCTCGGCACGACGCGCCAGAGGCTCTCGCGGTCCGCGATCACAAAAGGGAGCTCCTTTTTCTCGATCAGATCTTCCACCAGCAGTTTTGCAATGTTGTAGCCGGCGCCTGTGACATAGTAGTTGCTCCGTCCCTGACGGCAGTTGATCTCAAATGCCTTGTACTTGCCGTCCCTCTCATCATATTTTATATCAAAATTGGAAAAACCGACATAACCGATATCTTCCAGAAACCGTTTGAATTTCAGTGCCAGTTCTTCATTTTTCTCAGTCAGAATCACCGCATGATTTCCAAGTCCGTGCGGCGTATGCTCCTCCAGAAGCACATGACCCATGCACATCAGTTTTACTTTCCCGTTCTGATCGGAATAATTTGTCAGCACATGCATGTAGCTGTCGTCTCCGGGAATGAATTCCTGAATGATCATCTCATCCGGATACCCTGCTGCATAGCATTTGTCCAGTACCTCCTGCAGCTTTTCACGCGTCGGCAGGATGAATACCTTGTCGTTTCCCTCAAAGGGATGCTCCCAGTAGGTAACGGAACAGGCCGGCTTGCAGATATATGGCGGCTCAAACGGAAGCTCATAGTCACTGCCCATGTCCGCTGTGTAAATCACGGTAGACGGATAGTCGATTCCGTATTTTTCTGCCATACGGTAAAACTGTGCTTTGTTGATCAGCGTGTTCAGAAGATCCGCGTCAATGTACGGAGCAATGCAGTTGGCCGGAAAACGGTCCTTGTTTTCCGCCGCAAGCTTCACATAGGAGTCCCCGCAGCCGATGACCAGCACGGTGCTGTCCGCGTGCGCATTGGCAAAATCCGTCACATTTTTCAAATAAACATCCGCATCCTCATTTTCCGCACAGACATGATAATCGATGATCGCGCTTCGGTCGGCCGGACCGGAAGCAAATTTACCAAAACAGGTGCTCTTGATTCCATAGGCTTCATGAAATGCCCGTGCTACGGAATATACATTGATATCGCCGCCGAAAAGCAGCGGATAAAAATTCTGACTCATATCCTTTTTCTCCTCTTCTATAACCTTTTTATCTTACATTGATTTCAGGGCAGTGTCAACACTGCGCAAAGGGTCTTTTGCCTGAATTCGCGGGAAAGACAAAGAAAGGGGTTTCTACCGCATACAGATATAGACCATATATACGGCGTAGATGACCAGAAGGCTGATGCCGCCCTTTCTTCTGATGTACTGTCTCTTCCACACCAGCGCCATGATAAACAGGCTGACTGCCATGAGGATAACCAGATCAATCAGGTTCTGTGCGGTCACATCGACCGGGCTGATTGCCGCGGAGATGCCTCCGACCAGAAGGATGTTAAAAATATTCGAGCCGATGACATTGCCGAGCGCCATCCCGGCTTCGCCTTTTTTTGCAGCCACGATGGATGTCACAAGCTCAGGAAGCGAGGTCCCGATCGCACAGATCGTCAGTCCCACCAGCGTCTCGCTCATCCCGAACCGGAGCGCAATGGTCTGGGCACTGTTGACAACCATCTGTCCTCCCAGTACGATTGCCGCCAGGCCTCCTCCGATATAAATGATGCATCGAAGAGTACTCAGTTCCTTTACTTCCTCCGATTCCGGCTGATTTCCTTCCTTCATGGCCTTTTTCGCTGAATTAACCATTACATATAAAAAAGTGATGAAGATCACAAGAAGGATGATCCCGTCCAGATGTCCCGTCGTCATCCCGATTGCTCCGAGAAGCAGCAAAAGAGCGGCACATATAATAGAGAAAGGAAATTCTTTCTTCAGCGTTTCCTTTTTGATCAAAAGCGGGGAAAACAGGGAACAGCATCCGCACACCACCAGAAGATTAAAAAGATTGGAACCGATGATGTTGCTGATAGCCATCTCGTTGCTTCCCTTCACAGAAGCCGTGATGGATACCGCGCACTCCGGCGCACTCGTTCCCATCGCAACAACGGTCATTCCGATAATAAATCCCGGAACCATCAGTTTTTTTGCCACAGAAGCCGCGCCGTCCACAAAGAAATCAGCGCCTTTTACCAGCAGCACAAATCCAACAATTAAAACAACATAAGCAAGCATAAACATTTTCCTTCCTTTTTATTATATCAAGTACGCCTCGGGCGTATAGGCTGCTCATAGCATCCCCAGATGTTCCAGAAGAATCCTCACTCCGATGATAATCAGAATCACTCCCCCGGCGATGGCCGCCGGTTTTTTGAACCGGATGCCGAACAGATTGCCGATCAGCACGCCGGCAATGGAAAATCCAAAGGTAATACACCCGATCAGGGATGCCGACGGCAGAATGCGCACCGCAAGAAACGCGAACGTAATCCCGACGGCCAGCGCATCAATGCTGGTAGCAACCGCCAGAAGAAAGAATTCCTGCAGACTGACCGGAAGCCGGTCAAGCCTTTCAATCTTCTCCTCCTTTTCGCGGATGGTCTCCAGAATCATCCGGATTCCAAGAAACGCCAGAAGCCCAAAAGCAATCCAGTGATCCACCGCCTGAATATACTTAGCGAACCGGATACCGGCAAGCCAGCCCAGAATCGGCATCAACGCCTGAAATCCGCCGAAAAAAACAGCCAGGATCACAGCATATCTCATATCTATTTTTCTCATGGCAAGGCCCTTACAGACAGCGACCGCGAATGCATCCATCGACAGCCCCACGCCGATCAGAGCGAGCTCTGCAGCTTCCATCCTATCTCTCCATCATCATACTCTTATGCCATCACTTGTCGGACGCATTTCGCACTCATCTGCTTGTGCGTACCTCTTCTTGCTGCAGCTTGTCAGACGCATTTCGCACTCATCTGCTTGTGCGTACCTCTTCTTGCTGCAACTTGTCAGACACATTTCGCACTTCTCTGCTTGTGCGTACCTCTTCTTTCTGCAGCTTGTCGGACGCATTCCACACTCCTAAGCTTGTGCGTCTGACAGACAAACAAAAACTCATGTATGCTTAATAAGCATACATGAGTCTCATTCTTTAAGATTTGCCAGGCTGTACAGCCGGGTTTGTTGACAAATCACGTATTTACGCGAACTACTCCCTCACGAAGTCGCTAATTACTATAGCGCATCCCCGACCAAAAGTCAATACTGACTCCCATCACTTCATCAGGGACAGCAGGGATCCGAGAAGGTCATTCCCGTCGGCTGCGTGCTGCGTCTGCTGGGAAGGAGCAGCTCCTCCAAACATGCCCAGTACGCCGGACAGATCAAAGCCTCCTTTTGGTTTCTGTGCGGCCTGGCCGGATGCAGTCGTGGCCGCCGCGGATACGCCGCTCATCAGCGCCGGTGCCATTGATCCGAGTACGCTTGTGATCTGGTCACTGTTCATTCCGGTCTGCTGTGCCAGGGAGCTGATTACGGATGAGGACTGCTCTCCAAGGATGTGGCCGATGATCTTCTCGCCATCTTTCTGATCCGCATTCTGAATCTGCTGGGCCATCGATTTCTGACTGGTGTGCTGGGACAGCGCGCCAAGCAGAGACTGTGCACCGGACTGGGAGGACGCGTTTTTCGTCATCATCTTCAGCAGAATCGGTATGGCAATCATCATCAGCATGGACACCTGCTTTTTGGATGCGCCGGACTGCTGGGCCAGAGAGTTCACTGAGGACTCTGTATTCATGGAGCCCATTAACATGTTCAATAGATTCATACTTACCTTCTCCTTTGAAAAATATTTACCGAACACCGTTGGTAATTTCATTATACCGTATCATTTCTTTATTGACAAATGCTTTCTTTCGCTCTATAATTTCGCTATATACAAGCAAAAAGCAATGACTGAAACAAGTAGGTTTCTGCAGAAGATACAGAGAGTTGCCGGGCGGTGAGAGGCGCATGGGAAGCAGATTCCGAATACATTCACGAGCTGTACACCGAACCTGTGCGGATGCATTTCCCGCCTCAAGTAGGCTGTGCCGGCATGCGGCCGTTACCCCGCAGAAGTATTCATCCGTTCCCGTGCGGCACGGTTCGATACTTATAAAGGCAGACTGTGTGAGCAGTCTGTGAAAAAAGGTGGTACCACGTGGATATGATCCCCGTCCTTTCTGAAACAGAAGGACGGGTTTTTTGTTTCTTTTATTGTAAAGAGAAAAGGAGAATGAAAGTTATGACAGTCTATGATGAACTGGTAGCCCGCGGCCTGATCGCGCAGGTTACCGATGAAGAAGAAATTAAGGAACTGATCAACAACGGAAAAGCAACTTTCTATATCGGCTTTGACCCGACGGCGGACAGTCTCCATGTCGGACACTTCATGGCACTCTGCCTGATGAAGCGCCTGCAGATGGCAGGCAACAAACCGATCGCACTGATCGGCGGAGGCACCGGCATGATCGGCGACCCGTCCGGACGAACTGACATGCGTCAGATGATGACGAAGGAGACCATCGACCATAACTGCGCCTGCTTCAAGAAACAGATGTCCCGTTTCATCGACTTTTCCGACGGGAAAGCGCTGATGGTAAACAATGCTGACTGGCTTCTGGATCTGAATTATGTGGAAGTCCTGCGTGAAGTCGGTCCGCATTTTTCCGTAAACAACATGCTGCGCGCCGAGTGCTACAAGCAGCGTATGGAAAAAGGATTAAGCTTCCTGGAGTTCAATTACATGATCATGCAGAGCTATGATTTTTATCAGCTGTACAAGACCTATGGTTGCAATATGCAGTTCGGCGGCGATGACCAGTGGTCGAACATGCTCGGCGGCACCGAACTGATCCGTCGTAAACTCGGCAAAGACGCTTATGCCATGACCATCACTCTGCTTCTGAATTCCGAAGGTAAAAAGATGGGCAAGACCCAGTCCGGCGCCGTATGGCTGGATCCGGAGAAGACATCTCCTTTCGATTTCTACCAGTACTGGAGAAATGTCGGCGATGCGGATGTCCTCAAATGCCTTCGCATGCTCACTTTCCTTCCGTTAGAGCAGATTGATGAGATGGACAAATGGGAAGGCAGCCAGCTCAACACAGCAAAAGAGATCCTCGCTTTCGAGCTGACAAAACTTGTCCACGGAGAAGAGGAAGCCACAAAGGCGCAGGAAAGTGCCCGGGCTCTGTTCTCCGGCGGAAATGCCCAGGACATGCCGACAGCCGAGATCACCGAAGCGGATTTAAGAGATGGTAAAATCGACATCATGGGGCTTCTCGTCGCAGCCGGTCTGTGCACATCCCGCGGTGAAGCACGGCGCAATGTTCAGCAGGGCGGCGTCTCCGTAAACGGCGGGAAAGTCGCAGATATCTCTGCCTCTTACTCCCCCGAAGAGATCAACGCGGAAGACTTCGTGCTTCGAAGAGGCAAGAAGAAATACTGCAAAATAATTTTCAAATAATATCATAGAGGGATGGAACGCTAAGCTTCCATCCCTCGTATTCGTCTATTGATATATAAAACCATCTGCCCGGTACCCTGTCAAGAGAACAGCTTGCATTGGGATTCATTTTGCATGATCTCAAATGACAGCAGCACATGCAGACGGACATCATCCTCCTCCAGATCACAGTCCAGCAGTTCCTTCAGCCGCTGCAGGCGGTAAGTCAGAGAGTTCCGATGCAGATTCAGAGCGGCTGCTGTCCGGGACTGGCTGCGCTCTTTTTTCAGATACACATGCAGGGTGCGGGCATATTCCGTGCGATGCTTTTTGTCATACTCCAGAAGGCGGATCACTGCGGGATGAACCGGATTGATCCCGGGAGAATCCTTCATCTGCTGCAGAATCCAGTGCAGGGCATAGTCCTGAAAACTTCTGATCTGTCCCGGTTCGGCCTCCATCTGCTGGGCGGCATACACGGCCTCTTCGTAACAGCGGTGGATCTGCTCCGGGTGTTCAAAGGCGCTGCTTAAGCCTCCGTAAAATCCATTCCGGCGAAGCAAAGGAAGCATTTCCTGTATAAGCCGCTCCTTTTCTCCCTCTTTTGGATTCAGCAGCACACAGATATGATTCTGATAGATGATTGCCAGTATCTCCGGAAAAGTCAGATTCAGCTCCTTGCTCATGTGCCCCGTCAGCAGCGCATGTTCCGGCGGAGCCATCAGGACCATAATATACTGTTCTCTGGAAAGATGCTGAAAATGAATCCGGCACTGTCTTACAAAATTCTCACTGACCGCCCCCTCTGACATCAGAACCTCCCGGAACTGGGAATCGATCATGAGTGAACGCTGCTCCTGAGAATGCGAAATGAACCAGAGCTCCATATTCCGGCAGAAAATATGAAACAGATCGATGGTATGCTGCGGCAGCTGGCCATGCAGTTCCAGAATACTGCTCAGCCCGATCCAGTTTTTTTCCAGAAACATATTGTAGTTATAGCTGCGGTTCGGCAGAAACGGGAGCTGAAAGCAATATAACCCCCGGATCGACATGTGCTGCGGATAGACCTGATTCAGTTTATTCAGAAAGGTCACATCCGCACTTCCGTTTTCCAGCATCTGATCCCAGAATTCATTGACCGAACCCTTCGGATAACCATCCGACATCGCAATCGCATATTGATTCGAATCGAGAAGATACATCGGCTCCCGAATGATTTCCTGTGCAATGGCAAGGATATCCGATGGCCGGCTGTTTGCGGAGATCGCCTCCAGCATGCGCACATTCCAGTCCTGATAATACTCAAACGCATTCAGGATCGCATTCATGACCTCATCCATCTCATCTGTCGGAAGAATAATGATATCATTCCTGTGGGTACAGATAACATTGTCACTGCCCTGCATGAACAGATCACTGATCCTTCCGACATATACACAATTCTCCTCCACTTCCGTGTCCGCCGAAAACAGCCGCACCGTCTCAATCTCAAGATTGCCCTCTCTGATATGTACTTCCGGGTTGTATTTCCGGAACCAGTCCGCAAAAATCCACATACTGAGTCTCATAATCGTTCATCCTCTGTTTAACCTGCTTTTATTCTATTATCGTGCATGATGACCAGTAAATCAATGATAAATATCTGTTTTTCATTCAAAAAGACCGTTCCGCGGGATGAACTTTTACGATTTAATAGATAGTATAAAAACTTCGAAACATACGATTACGTACCAAAAAAATATTTCATCCGACAGGAGGTATTTCGACATGAGCGAACACAAAGAAGGCATGATGCAGCCCGGTCCTGAATTCCTGGAAAGAGCAAAACTTTTTGCAGACACGGTTGCGTGTAACCGCGTGGACCGGATCTGCGCGTCTCCGATGATTATGTACCTTCCCATTTACATGTACGGCGGAGTGACGGTGCGGGATGTCATGATGGATTACAGTAAAGCACAGGATTGCTTTATAAAATACCATCAGGAATTCCAGCCTGACATGGGCTGGGGCCCCCAGGCAATCTATCCGGGCGCTGCCCTGGACGGACTCGACTGCCAGTACATCCGCTGGCCCGGAAAGCAGATCGAAGATGTCAACGCGGCGTTCCAGGTCGTTGACCGCGAGGAAGGCTATATGACGCCTGACGAATATCTGGAATATGCGGAAGATCCCAGCGGATTTATCATGCGCAAGATCCTTCCCAGACACTATTCCGCATTAAAGGGCCTGGAAATGGCTGATTTTTCCAACCTCATCTGGCAGGGAGGCCTGTACGGCATGATTCCGTTCGCCCTTCCTCCCGTGCGGCAGGCATTTGAAGCACTGAGCGCGGCCGGCGGTCAGATGATGAAGATGGCAGAAGATGGCGGAAAACTCATGGGCATTCTGGCCGGGATGGGATTCCCCAGCGCCTGTGACCAGGGATTCTGCGCTCCCTTTGATGTATTCAACGACACGCTCCGCGGCTTCATGAACACAACTATGGATGTCATCGAATATCCGGATGAGCTTCTGGTGGCTCTCGAGGCCTGCACAAAGATTCAGGTGCGGAGCATTAAACAGCAGTTTGCCCGCTCCCCGTGGATGAAGACAGGAATCTTCTTCCTCCATAACGGCTTTGACTCCTTCATGAGCCGGGAGGATTTTGAGACCTTCTACTGGCCCGGACTTCTTGCCTGCGTCAACGCCGTGATTGAGTGCGGAGGCATCCCGAACATCTACGTCGAGGACTGCTACGACTCCAAGATGGATATCCTGGCACGCGATTTGCCGGCAGGCAAATGTATCGTGACCCTGATCAATTGCAATGTGGAAAAAGCGAAGAATCTCTTTGCCGGCAAGGTGTGTCTCTCCGGCGGTGTGGACGGCGTCCTGTTAGAGCACGGATCGAAAGAAGATGTTATCAAAAACGTCAAGGCTGCTATTGATCTGTGGGCTCCGGGCGGCGGTTACTTCCTGAACTGTGATGTCAGCCTGGATCACGCAAAACCTGAAAACCTGCATGCATTGTTTGAGACAGCAAGAACCTATATCAAATATTAAACGTGCACTAAAAGGGCAGCCTTCCGTGGCTGCCCTTTTTCTTCTCAGATAATTTCCATTGCCGCGGTCCATCCTTCACGAACGGAATCGCCGATCTGTCTTGCTCTGACGCAGTCACCGATCTCCCACACGGGAACCGTGATCGCCGCCTTGAGTGCTTCCGCGGAATGCGCTCTCCGGCCCATTGCATTTACGACTGTGTCTGCTCTCAGAGTAATCTCCTTTCCGTTCTGCTGTGCCACAACAAAGTCTTTTCCGACCTTTACGACCTTCGCGTTCACCTCATATTTTCCGCCGTGCTGATCGATGAAATCATGTACAGCGGTACGATATAATCCGGTGGTCTCCGGCATCAGGCACTCCTGCATCTCGACAATCGTGGTCTCAATGCCATGATCGATATAGTCTGCCGCTGCCTCGCAGCCAACCAGACCTCCGCCGAGCACGATCGTACTCCTGCCAAGTCCGGCAAAATCATGTTCATAAACATCCATCGCCGTCACGGCATTCTCAATTCCTTCAATCGGAAGGATCAGATCATCGGATCCGACTGCAAGAATCACCGCCTCCGGGGCAATCTCATGAATCATCTCCGGGGTCACTTCACAATTCAGACGCACCTCAACAGGACGGTTCCGGACTTCCTTTATCAGCACATTTTTGAAATTGCGGATATCGATCTTGTGGTCCGTATGATCCGTAAAGTTAATCAGTCCGCCCAGACGGTCTGCTTTCTCACAGAGAATCACCTGATGTCCTCTGTCCGCTGCCGTAATCGCAGCCTGCATACCGCCGCATCCGCCGCCAACGATCAGCACCTTTCTGCTGCCCTTCGGTTCCGGCATCAGCTCCGGAAGAATCTTGTGGTGGGATGCCGGCCAAACCGTATACGGATTGATCGTACAGGAATCAAGAGGCGGATATTTAATCGTCCACTTCTCGGTCTCATGTTCGCCGGACGGTCCCGGGTAGCATCTGCCGCAGCGCAGGCAGCGCCGGATCAGATCCGCATGGCCCTCTTTTGCCTTGTTGGGAAACGCCGGATCCGCGAAAAACTGTCTGCCCATGGAAACCATATCCACTTTCCCTGCTGCAATCGCCTCCTCTGCCTGCTCCGGAGAGTTGATACCGCCGACAACGGTCACCGGTACAGATACATTCTGCTTAATCAGAGCAGCGTTTTCTATATTTGCGCCGTGAGGAGCATATGTAGTGGTGAACTCCCAGCTTCTCGAAGAACTTAAGTAATGACCGCAGGATACGTGGATCATATCAATATACGGCTCGCACAGCTTACAGTAGCGAATCGCATCCTCAATCTCCAGCCCGCCCTTCAGATGCTCGGATCCGCTGACCCGGATCTCGATCAAAAAGTCCGGCCCCATCGCCTCACGCACTGCCGCCAGAAGTTCTGTCGTAAACCGCGCTCTGTTCTCGAAGGATCCGCCGTACTCATCCTCGCGGTGATTGTACATCGGAGACAAAAACTGCGCCGGAAGCCAGCCATGTCCGCAGTGGATCATGATGCCTTCCCAGCCGGCATCGCGGAACCACTGACAGGCCGTAATATACTCCTGAATATGCTCTTTGATCTCCTCTTTTGTAAAGGCATCCTGAATCGTACCGTCCTCCAGCACCTTTGCATCCGGCCCCTTTGCGTGGATGCCGTCACCGATCTCCGACTTGATCTCTCCGAGCGACAAAAGCTCTCCAACCGGCAGAGCGCCGTAGCTTTTGATCATCTCAGCGGTCCTTTTTGTGATTGCAAAAATCTCGTCATCTCTTGACGTAAAATCGATATCCGGCTCAAACGGAAAGCGTTTACAATAGGTATGGTTCGGGCTCAGTTCTCCTAACACAACGCTTCCTGCTCCGCCTGCTGCCTTTGCCTCCAGCATGCGGAACGCCCGCTCCGGTGAAGGCGGATAATAGTTGAACGCCGTTCCTTCTATATAATGCAGGAACGCAAAAAGCGCCGGTGCCGCTTCAATACGGTTCTTGATTGTCTTCGTCCCCACCCTGATCGGGCTGAAAAGATGCGGGAAATATTTGTTCGTCTCTGCCATAGTACTCTCCTTTTTCTCATTCGAATAGATTTTTTGCAACGATTTTGTTAATATTATATTACCAAACTGCCGGCCTTCAGACAATCACTGACATACTCCCACCACTTTCGCCCAGGCTAAGAAGTGGGGGCTTCTTGTTCGAC
>CAMNOU010000016.1 GCA_946546945.1 uncultured Lachnospiraceae bacterium | reverse complement strand
GGCAGGAATATATGACGCTGTTGGAAAAATATCGGGAAGAGCGGGAAGCCGGCCGTGAAGAGGGAATGAAGGCTGGACTGAAAGCCGGCCGTGAAGAAGGACTGAAAGCCGGCCGTGAAGAAGGACTGAAAGCCGGTCGTGAAGAGGGAGAATTGTGCAAAACGGTTTCCATTATACATAAGATGCTTCAAAAGAATCGCAGTATCGAAGAAATCTCAGAACTGACCGGGGAGGAGATCAGCTTTGTTCAGAAGGTAAGAGATCTGATTTCAGTGCAGGGCACGGAATATGATCCGGTTCAGGTAATGAAGGAACTTCTGAGCTCAGCAGAATCACAAGAGTAAAGAGCGGGAATAACCGGCTGTTTTCCCTGCATCCGGAATATGATGCAGACACGATTCTGAAGGAGATCACATGAAACAAAAATTTACTTTTTCTTTACATAAATATGAACAGACAGAATTGCATTTTAACCTAACTTAGCAAGAATTCCCCCATCCTCTTCAGGTGGTGGGATGAATTGCAATTATTATCATTATTATCAATATTTTTGTTATGATATATCATTCCTGATATTGGTCTTATTCCGTGTCAGATGCCAGGAGTGAGTTTGTATTTGTGGAAGATGTTAAGATTTATTTGCTCGAACGTTTATTCTTGTCGTAAAGTATCGGCGCAAGGTGTTTGATGACGCGATTTTAAGAGCGTGCAAAGGAGATCTTTTCTCTCACACTGAGATGAAGAGAAGGACAAGATATGAGAAATAAAAGAAAAGCTGGTCTCTGAGCGAGATCAGCTTTTTCTGAATGGCTGTATTATTCCAGCGTTACCCTCAGCATGACCGGATTATGATCGCTGCAGATAAATCCCAGGTCCTGTGTTTCGCAGGAGTCGATCCGAATGTTTGAGGATACGATAAATCCATCGATCATATAGTACTGGAAAGTTTCCGGATCGGCGCCGGCATAGGGCTGGTCGAGGGATCGGCAGCTGGGGGCGGTGTTGTCCATGATGAATTTCCAGTTACCGGAAAACTGTTCCGTATCCAGCATCCCGGACTGCCATTTCCCTTCCTGGAAGGGATACATGCTGATGTCGGTGTTCGAAAAAGTCTGGTTAAAATCGCCGCCGGCAATCACGTAGTTTCCTTTGGCAGATTCTTCTTCGAGGATATCTTTCAGCATTTGTGTCTGCGCCGCCTTGCCTTCGCCGCTATCGTAGGCTTCCAGGTGCAGATTAATGAGAACCAGTTCGCGTCCGGACTGCCCTTCGGATGCATCCGCGTCAACCGGAATCCGGTTGATCATCAGGCATCGTTTTAAGTTGCCGAGACGAAGAGGCCAGCGAAACGGACAGGGCAGCTGAATTCGCTCGGACGAGATCGCCGTGTATTTTGAAATTGTCTGGATGCCGGCATTTACTTTCCCGATGGGTGGAATCGGATATGGGATAAACAGTGACCGGTAATTGGCGGCAAAGGAAGACTGACGCAATTCCTGGTTGTCGCTGATCAGTGCGGATTCGTCGATGTGGGAGGAACGGCCGGAGTTGACATCCACTTCCTGCAGAAGGGCGATATCCGGGTCGAGCTCGTTCAGAGTTGTCAGGATGCCCTCCATATTCTGACGCACACGTCCTTCGTCGGCAGTCCTCACCATGGAGCCGCCATCCATGAAGAAATCCGCATTGTCGCCCAGGGCGCCATAGCCGATATTCCAGGTCAGTACCGAGAGAACCTGGCCGGGAATCACGGATTCAACCGGGGCCTCACCGGTAAGCGCGACCGGTTCTATATCATCCGGCTTGTATTCTGTGATAGTCAGAACAGCCAGAAGCGCTGCGAAGGCAACAACGACGCAAAGGATCACAAGCGCAATACATCTTACTAATACTTTCCATAAGGGCATTTTCTTTTTTCGCATAGCAGGTTTCCTCATAATTTTGATACTAACACTATAACACATTATTATGGGAAATCCACAGCTGAATTTTAAAAGTAAATTCTGTATACAATATTTTTTTAATGTTTGAATCTGCGGTGTTTTGTTATGTTTGCTTATTCCGGTTTTGCCGGCGGCTCGCTTCCGTCACCCTGAGGGCCGTTGCCGTCGGGTTTTTCCGGCGGCTGGCCATCATGGCTGTGCCCGGAGGAACCGTCCATGCCGTTTTCGGGAGCTTCACCGTCCGGAGTGCCGTTTGATGTGCTGACGGTCACTTCGATGGCTTCTCCTTCTGATGCGGTGCCTTCAGTGTAGGCTGTGCCGTCAACGTACAGAGTATACCCGTTTAAGTTGATGGAATCTGTATCACAGGTGAGTCCGCTGATATAGGAGTCACCAGTCAGGGTCCAGGTTGAACCATTGGTTAGCTCAACATAGACATCGCCTGCGGCGCCGTCGGTATTAATGGCACCTTCAAAGGAAGAGGCGTCTTTCAGATACAGGTTCAGGGAAGACACGGAATCAATGGCCATATCGCCGGTGATGGTCTGATCTGATGCATTCAGGGTAACCTGCCCGCCGTTGGAGCCTTCCGAACCCCAGCCGGCAGCCTCAGCCCGTAAGAAGATTCCGTCGCTTTCGTTTGTGATTTCTGTGTCATTCAGGTTGATGGTTGCGACAGTATTGTTTACAAAGAAGATATCTCCATTTAAGTTGGTCAGTGTGCCGCCGTTCATGCTAAAAGATGCTTCCCCTTCATCCGCATCGCCGGACATGGACTGATAGATCATGACGGCCTGATAGTAATCGGATTTGTCGCTGTTCTTGGTGTTGTTATCCGCTGTCAGATTTACATTGTTCAAAGTGACGGAATTCTTTCCCTCGACAACGACTCCCTGCGATGCAGTGGAGGTCATTTCCGCATCAGACACCGTGATGTCAGCGGTAGAGTAGATGACAGGAGATCCGGTACCATCGGTGGTATAACTTCCGCCGGTTACATTTACTGTGCCGCCTCCACGGTCGGAGCGGATTGCAGCAGAGGAATTGCCGATTGTATGAATCGTCAGGTTTTCGGCATTCATGGTGCCTCCTCCTGTGGTCATCAGTCCGCCCGAGCAATTGCCGGAGGTCTCAATGACGGAGTCGGAGATGTTTACAGTAGTGCCTTCGCCATAACTGAACACTCCGTTTGCATGTGTTCCGTTTGTGGTCACAACCATTTCATTGAGATCGAGTGTGGCGCCGTCTGTTGCAAAGACAGCGGCGTTTTCGCCGTAGAAGTCTGCTTCATCCCCTTCGGAATCACCTGTTTTGCTGACTGCAGTGTTTGAATAACTTGCATCCTCCCCATCGGCAGTAATTGCGTGTTCTCCGTCTGCGGAGTTCTCGATCGTCTCATTGATTGTGATATCATCGGCGGAGAGAACTTTGGCGTTCGTGCTGTCTGTTTCGGCAGCTGTGTCCTCTGCACCGGCTTCTTCGTTTTCTGATTCAGCTGACAAAGAAGTTTCTGCTTCAGCACTTACATTCTCCGTCGTTGCCTGTGTTCCTGCTGTGGAAGCCTGTGTGCCGCACGCAGTTAATCCGAGCATCGCACTCAGCGCCGCCGCTGTCATAGTAATGTAAAGTTTCTTTTTGATTTCTTTTGCTTTCATGAATAATACCTCCTTCTATTAAAATTAAGGTGTTTTCTTTTTGGTATGAGGATACTTTAACAGAGAAAGCTAAAATCAAGTTAAAAGAAATCAGAGAATTTTTCCGGAAATAAAAATTAACTTGAACAACCTGCTGAGAGGGTGTATCCTTATGTATCAGTATTACGAGAAAGATGGGGAATCAAACCATGGAAGAATATATTTTGAAGATTAACCATGCTCTGGAGCATATTCTGACGGAGAAGGAAGCCGTGATTATTGCATTTATCATTGGCGCGCTGCTAATTTTGTCGATCCAGGTGCATTTTTCACCGAATCCGAAAAGATACAAGCTTTTACCGCTTGTGTTCTTTCTGATCTATATGGCCGGCAATTTTTATCTGACGATTTTTTCGCGTCAGCTGAATTCGATTTATGATGTCCGGCTGGATCTGCTTGGCTCCTATGGAGAGTCGCTGAAGCTGGATACCGGTCTTTCGGCCATTATCCGGGATATTTATCACAACGGGCTGACGTCCGGACTCTCCGGTATACATATTCAGTCAAAGGCAGGACTGGAACAGATTATCTTAAACGTCCTTTTGTATGTGCCGATGGGATATCTGATTCCGCTCGTTTTTCCGCCGCTGGGAAGAAACGGACGGCTGGGTTTCGCTGTGGTACTCTGCCTGCTTTGTTCAGTCGCCACAGAGATGACACAGTACCGGATGCACCTGGGATATTTTGATGTGGATGATATATTGAATAATACGATGGGAGCGATCATCGGAGCCATCCTGTATCTGATTTTCCTGAAGAGATGGAGAAGATACCGGTAGCGGTATGCGGCTTGATAAAAAGAGGTGTGCCTGTGCCAGGCATGGCGCGCCCCACTCTCCGGCCTGAACGCCCGGAAAACGCCTGCCCCGTAAAAAAGGGCAGGCGTTTTTTTGACTCTTATTTTTTAGTCCCGAATAAACCTCTGATAATCGAAGATGCTCCGCTTCGCATCACGGTGTTGAGGGCTGTGGTGGCTGCGCGTTTGGCAATCGTACTGGAGCTGGAGGTCTTTCCGCCCAGTGCAGTGTTTATGATATTTGTTCCCACGGATCCGGCAACGCTGGAAGCGGCATTTTTGGCCGCGCGTTCGAAGGTGCCGGTGACTGCTTTCTGTTTCTTTTCAGCGGCTTTCTTTGCGGCAGCAGCCTCTTTTTCGGCAGCTTTCTTTGCGGCAGCAGCTTCTTTTTCAGCAGCCTTTGCGGCAGCTTCTTCTTCTTTGCGGGCAGCTTCTTCCAAAGCTTCCTGTTCGCGCTGCTTCTCCAGCTCTTCATTTGCCTTTGTCAGGATTTCGAAAGCGGATTCCCGGTCGATCATCTGGCGGTATTTGAGATCAAATTCGTCTGATGCGATGAGATTCTGGATCGCGTTTGCGTCAGCAGGGCCCATCAGGCTCTGGGGCGGCAGGATATTGGCGCGCTCAACGATGGCAGGGATGCCCTGTTCATCGAGGCAGCTGACCAGTGCTTCGCCGACTCCGAGTTCCATGAGAACGGTCTGCGAATCGAAGGCCGGGTTTTCACGAAATGCAGAAGCGGCAGCCCGGACTGCTTTCTGCTCTGCCGGTGTGTAGGCCCGCAGCGCATGCTGGATCCGGTTGGACAGCTGTGCCAGCACTTCATCCGGGATATCAGACGGACTCTGGCTGATGAAATAAACACCTACACCCTTTGACCGGATCAGTTTGACCACCTGCACGATCTTCTGCAGAAGAGCCTTCGGCGCATCGTTGAACAGAAGGTGTGCTTCATCAAAGAAGAAGACCATGCGCGGTTTCTCCAGATCTCCGACTTCCGGAAGCCTCTCAAAAAGATCTGAGAGCATCCAGAGAAGGAAGGTCGAGTAGATCAGCGGATTCTGGATCAGCTTCGTGCTGTTCAGAATGTTGATATATCCGCGCCCGCTGATATCTGTGCGGATCCAGTCGGTAATATCGAGCGCGGGTTCGCCGAAAAAGAGCTCACCGGTCTCTCCTTCGAATGCAAGGAGGGCGCGCTGGATGGCCCCGATGCTTGCGGTAGACACATTGCCGTAAAGAGTGGTAAATTCAGCACGGTTGTCCCCGACATACTGCAGCATAGCCCGAAGATCTTTCAGATCGAGCAGCAGAAGCCCGTGTTCATCCGCCACCTTGAAAGTGATATTCAGCACACCTGCCTGCACCTCGGTCAGTCCCAGAAGCCGGGCAAGAAGAACAGGACCCATATCGGAGATGGTCACGCGCACCGGATGCCCCTGTTCCCCGTAAATATCCCAGAAGCGGGAGGGATAACTTTTGAAGTCAAAACCTTCGAGGCCGAAACGAGTAATCCGGCTTTCCATATCTTCCGTTCTGTTTCCGGGCTGGCACATGCCGGACAGATCGCCCTTTACATCTGCGAGAAATACAGGCACGCCCATGTCGGAAAAGGACTCTGCCAGAACTTTCAATGTAATCGTCTTTCCGGTACCGGTTGCGCCGGCGATCAGGCCGTGACGGTTCGCCATTTTCGGAAGAAGATAAACCGGATCCGTACCGGATTTGGCAATCAGAATCTTGTTTTCGTTATACATAATAGATCCTCCCTGTCTGTTTGATTCCTTATTATTTATAATGTACCACACCTGCGGGGAATCCTACAACTTAAAAGTGTAAAAACGAATAAACTCCCCTTTTGCATGGGGATAAACTGTGTTATAATAGGAAACGCTTAGCAGAAAACAAATAAGCTGAGTGTGAATAAGAGAGTTGGAGGAAATACGGATGTATATTACTTGTTTGGATTTGGAAGGGGTTCTGGTCCCGGAGATCTGGATCGCCTTTGCAGAGGCGAGCGGCATTCCGCAGCTTAAGAAGACCACCCGTGATGAGCCGGACTACGATAAACTGATGAAGTACCGGCTGGAAATCCTGAAAGAGCACGGACTTGGGTTAAAGGAGATTCAGCAGACGATTGCAGGAATTGAACCGATGCCGGGAGCAAAGGAGTTTCTGGATGAACTTCGCTCTGTCTGCCAGGTGATTATTATCAGCGATACATTTGAGCAGTTCGCAGCTCCGCTGATGAAGAAGCTTGGGTGGCCGACGATTTTCTGCAATTCACTGGAGGTTGCGGATGATGGCGCGATCACAGGGTATAAGATGCGCTGTGAGAAGTCCAAATATACGACGGTGAAGGCACTTCAGTCCATCGGATATGAGACGATTGCCAGCGGAGACAGTTTCAATGACCTTGGGATGATTCAGGCGAGCAAGGCAGGATTTTTATTCCGGAGTACAGAGCAGATCAAGGCAGATTATCCCGGGATTCCTGCATTCGAGGAGTATGCTGAGCTGTTGAATGCGATCAAAGACGTGATGAAATAAAATATGGAGAGGAACAGAATGTTCAAAAATTAACGAACAAAACGATGAATATGTGACAAATTGTACCTTCACGGAAGTTTATATTTTTTTTATAATATATTCATAATGTTTATAAACTAGGAGGTTGAAAGGTATGGAAAAAAACAAAATCAGAGGCTATGGCGGAAGAGGGTGGCTCCTGATCATCTGGATCGCGACTGCATTTCTTGCCTACATGGTAGTCGGAAACTATCCGTTGAATATTCTGTCTGATCTGTACGGGGGACAGCAGACGCTTTCAACGATCTACACGGTGGCATCGGTAATTGGTATTGTTGTACAGCTTTTCCTGGGCAATTTCATTGGACGAATGAAGAGTGTCAAAAAGTTCGGTGTAATCATGGGACTTCTGACAATTATTGCACTGCTGTGCATCATGTTCATTCCGGGCTTCATCCCGGGACCGGCACAGATGCTTTGGAGAGTTGCATATGGTGTTGGTACTGTTCTCTCTGTTATGTATGGTACATTCTCTCTTTCTATTCTGGTAGGACAGTGGTTCCCGACCAGAAAGGGCGGCGTAATGGGAATTGCAACCCTGGCATTCCCTCTCGGCAATGGTGTGATCGGCGCTTTTGCGGCAGCTGCATTTAAGGGTGGTTCTCCGCACATCCCGCAGGCATTTGCACCGTTCCTGGTGATCATCATCATCGGATGGCTGCTCGGTATTGCGCTGATTCCGGATTATCCGGAGACAGCCGGCGGATTCCGTGACAACAACCCGAACATGACTCCGGAGATGGCAAAAGCCATGATGGAAGAAGAGATTGAAAACAAGAAGACAACGGTTTGGAAGCTGAATCACACACTGACAACAAGAGATTTCTGGTTCCTGACCCTTCCGGCAGGATTTCTTCTGATGTTCTCAGTAGGTACGATGACACAGACCAATCAGATCCTCGGACAGATGGGAGAAGGACTGAATCGTTTCGGCGGATTTGCAGGCGTCATGCTGATGATCATGATCTTTGGTCTGATCGGAAGTTTTGTGCTTGGAATCGTTGATCAGAAGATTGGTACCAAAAAGTCGATGGTCATTGCCTGTGTGATCATGCTGATCGCAGGTATCCTTGGTGCAGCATCCAGCCCGGAGAAACCGGGACTTCTGGTAGCAGCACTGATCTGCCTGGCACTGTTTATGGGCGCATCTTCAAACTACACGGTATCTCTGGCGGCACAGTACTGGCGCAGAGAGGACTTCAGTACCGTTTTCGCGGCGGTCAATCCGATTGCGAACCTGATTTCTTCCATGGGACCGATGGTTATTGCCATCATCATGATTGCAAAGGGTTATAACATGATCTTTACGACCGTTGCAGTCATCGGTGTTATTTCCATTATCCTTGTGCTTCTTTTCAGCAGCAAGCATGTGAAAGAAAAAGATGACAAGTACAGAACCGCAGCAGGAAAGCCGCTGGATGATGCACTGGTTGGACGCAAGTAAACTTAAACATCATTTGTTGATTTCTGAAAGGAGAAAAATAAACATGAAGGTTGTTGGAATTGTTGCCGGAAGGCACAATGGAAACAGTGAGATCCTGGTAAAAGAAGCGCTGCTTGCCTGTCAGGAAGCAGGCGCAGAGTGCAAGCTGATCAATCTGTTTGATTATAAGATCCTTCCCTGTACAGGATGTGAAGGATGTACCATGCAGATGGGCGAGATCGCAATGGGAAAAAGGGATAAATATACCGGATGCGTGCTGAAGGACAAAGATGATATCGACAAAATCATCAATGAAGTACAGTCCAGTGACGGCGTTATCATCGGAGTTCCCAGCTATGATCTGGCGCCGAGCGCTTTGTATCTGCTGTATGCGCATCGCGCGCTGGCTTACGAGGTATCCTTCCGTCTGGAAATCGGCGATCTGAAAAAGAACCCGAATCTGGTCGGCGGACTGATTGCGGTCGGCGGTTCCTGCCATGACTGGCAGTCCATGACACTGGAAGTTCTCGGAGCAAGTATGTTCACACAGAGTATCCAGGTCGTAGATCAGATGATGGCAACAAGGAACGGACGCCCCGGCAATGTTCTTCTGAGAGATGAGCAGATTGAACAGGCGCATAAGATCGGCGAACACGTAGCGGAAGCGATTCAGACTCCCGTTGAGGAGAGACACTGGCTTGGTGATCCGGACATGGGAATGTGCCCGGTATGTCACTCTTCTCTGATCTATCCGGGCGATCCGCACTGGGATGGTGTAGAGTTCCCGTTTGAGTGCGCAGTATGCGGATGCGGCGGGGATCTGGTGAAGGATGAGAGCGGCAAGTTCAAATTTGTCGTAGACCCGGTCAACGGTCAGATCCGTAACCGCAATATCAATAAGGCGCGTGCCCTTCATCTGGACGAGATCGTACAGACCCGTATCGATTTCTTTAAACAGCAGGATGTGGTAAAAGAGAAATACAAGAAATATAAAGAACTGAAGTTCCCGTCAGTTTAAGACAGAAAAAGGAAGCGAAATCATCCGCTTCCTTTTTTTTATGCGTTGTGTTTCTGATATTCAAAGGACATCATCAGATGGAACCGTGTTTCATAATCGGTCAGGTCCGCATGGCAAAGCTCCTGAATGCGGCAGATCTTGCGGATCAGAGAGTTGCGGTGCATATTGAGTGCTTCCGCGGTTTTGGTCTGACTGCATTCGTTTTGGAGATAAGTATACAGAAGTTTACAAAGATCCGTGCCGTTCTCCTGGTCGTAGGAGCGCAGCGTCAGGATGGCCGGATGGCACAGCTCCAGCTTCATATGTGTTTTTAATAAACGGAACACATAGGGCAGGACATAATCGTGACAGGCATGTATTTTCCCGGGGGATACCGGCCCGTAAGTCAGGGCGATTTTTGCAAGGGCATAGCTGTCCGGGAAATCTGCCAGATCCGTAAACACATTGCTGCTCCCCCCGTAATAACCGCTGCTGTGCAAAAGGGGCTCATATTCCTGCAGCGTGTCTGCATAGGCGATCTTGTCCTCGTTTACAAGAACGGCAATCTCATTTTCATGGCTGACGGCATACATCTGATCCGTCTTCTGATTCAGGATTCTGGCAATGTGTGCGCCCATGCTCAGATAGCTGGAGATGCAGCTCAGCACAAATAGTCTTTTGGGACAGTTTTTTGCCCATCCGAGCGCGCCGAGGGCATCGCCAAAACGACTGATGTTTGTCAGATCCCCTTCGAGAAGCTCTTTGAAAAGGGACTGTTTCATGGTGATCTCGTTATTATCTGCGTAGAGAGAAAGCCACTTGAAAATTGCTTCATAGGAAATGTCAAACCAGTCGATTTCCTCATTCTGAAGAGGGGAGCCTTTTAAAATCATGGAAAAGAAACCGATGAATTCGTTGTCCATGAAAAGATTGCGGCTGTAATTCGGGTGGGGGAATGGACCGGCAGGGACCAGATACGCCTCCTTGTCCTGAATATGTCTCTGATAACGCTGGTTATATTCATTGATGACATTGACTCCGAAACTGCCGGTGTTCAGCATGTGATCCCAGGGATCGTCGATGCTTCCGGGCCCGAAATTCGCGGAATGCGCCAGCACGATCTGACTCGCGTCCAGAACCATCAGGGGGCGGTCGATGACACTGCTGAAATGGTTCAGTACATCTTTGAGGAGACAGTGGCCTGACAGCATCGAGGACAGTTCATAATACCAGGCCTGTTTTTCTTCAAAAAAAGAAAGAACGCTGTTGAAGACGAGGCTGATATCGTTTGTGTTCAGGAGAATATAATTGTCTGCGTGCATACAGATGACATGATCTGCATGATTCAGCGGGACCTGATTACTTTTTGCAATATACAAAACAGATTCTTTCCTGTCATCATCTGACGAATACAGGCGCAGATTTTCTATGTTTCTTTTTTCTTCTGTCCGGATATAAGTGACCGGTTCAAACGGTGCCAGTGTGTTTAAAAGCATCCATAAGCTGAATTTCATGTTTCGAATTGCCCTTTCCTGAAGTGTGTACGAAGCGTGAACAACGTGTTCATTATTATACAAAAAACAATATGAAAATGCAACAAAATGTTGCTTACAGAATCGAAACAGACTGCTAAAATAATAGTATTGAGAGACTATTGCAGTCAGAACATTATGAAGGAGAGAGAAGAAGATATGAAATTTGAACACTTACTCAGTCCGATGAAAGTAGGAAACAAGGTTTACCGCAACCGTATCGTCAGCGCGCCGATGGCGTTTGGTCTGATTGTACAGAATCCGGAAGCCAGAGAATTCACTTACCGTAAGCTTGAGAGCGGCGCGGCAGGAGGAAACGGCTGCGTGATCGTCGGAGAGACCGATGTTAACTTCAAGGATGCTGTCCGGATTCCGGGCTTCCGTCCGTTTGATTTTGCAAAACCGGAAGAGGATATGGAGACATTCAATGCGGTTGCCGAGTATGCGAAACGCATCAAACGTCACGGAGCGATTGCTCTTGCAGAGCTGGTTCACTGCGGCAAGGAGAAGGTTCCCTTCGGACCGGATCAGGAAGCCATCGGACCGGTAGAGTGTGTGAATTCCGCAGGCGTACATGTGCGCGCCATGAACAAAGATGACATGGACCGCATCGCAAATGATTTCGCTGTTGCCGCGACCTATATGCAGAAGTGCGGATTTGACGGAATCCTGGTACACGGCGGACACGGGTTTATTTTTACCCAGTATCTTTCCCCGCTCATGAATACAAGAACAGATGAGTATGGCGGATCCCTGGAGAACCGTGCGAAGTTCCCGCTTCAGATCATTAAGGCGATCCGGGAAGCAGTAGGACCTGATTTCCTGTTTGAGCTTCGAATCGATGGTACCGATCATCAGCCGGGCGGCATTACTCCGGAGGAGACCGGACAGTTTGTTCAGTGGGCGGAGCCTTATCTGACATCCGTTCATGTGACCTGCGGTATCTATGAGGAATCCGTAAAATCCGGAACCGAAAGTTCCATGTTCCATCCGCACGGACTGAATATTGAGCAGGCTGCTATTGTAAAGAAATATACAAAACTCCCGGTTGGAGCGGTCGGAGGAATCAACTCTCCGGAAATGTGTGAGGAGGCCATTGCGTCAGGCAAGATCGATTTTGCGATTCTCGGACGTCAGATGCTGGCGGATCCCCAGTTTGCGAACAAGTGTATTGCCGGCGAGGAGAAATACATCCGCAGATGTCTGCGCTGCTATAAATGCTTTCCGGGCTCTCCCGAGGAGGGATATGATGATCTTCCGTTCACCAGTGAGGAGCTGGCTCTCTATGTAGGGCACTGCACCATCAACCCGCTGGCGCATCTTCCTTTTGATCCGGACGCTCTTCCGGACGCAAAGAAATCTGCGAAGGTTCTCGTTATTGGCGGCGGCCCGGCAGGCATGCAGGCTGCAATTAGCGCCTGTGATCGCGGACATAAAGTAACCTTAGTGGAAAAAGGAGACAAACTGGGCGGACTGCTCTACTTCACAGATGTGGATATTGACAAGCCTGACCTCAGAAACTTCAAGAACGTACTGGTTGCCGAGGTGGAGCGCAGAGATATCGATGTACGTTTCCATACAGAGGCAACACCGGAATTCGTAAAAGAGTTCGGCGCGGATGCGGTCATCATTGCGACCGGATCTGTACCTTCCTGCCCTCCGATCAAGGGAATCGAGCACGCGCATCAGGCGATGGAAGTCTATGACGGAACGATTGAGCCGGGCAAGAAGGTTGTTATGATCGGCGGCGGTCTGGTTGGCTGTGAGACAGGACTGTTCCTGCAGAAGACCGGACATGAAGTGACTGTTGTCGAGATGCTTGACCGTATTGCAAATGAATCCTTCGGTATGTACCGTGAAGCACTTGTATGGGAGATGGAGAAGTGCAATGTCGCTTCCATGGCGAAGACAAAGTGTCTGGAAATCGAGCCGGACGGCGTGACCGTAGAGAATGCCGATGGAGTTCAGAAGATTCCGGCAGATACGGTTCTGTTCGCGCTTGGAATGAAGAGCGTCAACTATGATGCCCTGAAAGAGGCGGCCGGCGATGCCGAGGTCTTCGTGATCGGTGACGCCATTAAACCGGGCAAGGTGGATCAGGCGACCAGAAGCGCATATCTGGCAGCAGTGGATATCGCAAAATAAATCTGCAGTTCACAGGCTATTTTTCTGGTAAATATAAGCGAATAAGTTTTCATCCGGGATCCGCGGCATGATGCCGCGGATCCTGTTTCACGTCATGGGGAATTCCGGCTTTTTATTAATGGCTTTTTATACAAAGCGTCCTTTTTCCGGTTGTTGTAAATTAGTTATATTATGCATAGAAAAAAGACTCGAAATAATGTAATATAAGTATATATAACACATGGAAGAAGGTTAAGGAGGATAGTTATGGGATTCAAATCAGACATCGAGATTGCGCAGGAGGCGCAGATCAGACCAATCAGTGAGATTGCGGAGAAACTGGATATCCCGGAAGAGTATGTGGAGCACTACGGGCGTTATAAGGCAAAGATCGATTACCGTTATTACAACAGGGAATTGAAGGATCGTCCGGATGCGAAGCTGGTTCTGGTGACGGCAATCAACCCGACTCCGGCAGGAGAGGGAAAGACGACTACGACCATTGGTCTGGCGGACGGACTGAACCGTCTGGGCAAGAAGACGATGGTAGCGCTCAGAGAGCCTTCTTTGGGCCCTGTCTTCGGCGTAAAGGGAGGCGCGGCCGGCGGCGGCTATGCGCAGGTTATCCCCATGGAAGATATCAACCTGCATTTTACAGGAGATCTGCATGCCATCGGCGCGGCAAACAACCTGCTTGCGGCGATGCTGGACAACCATATTCATCAGGGAAACGCACTCCGTATCGTGCCGAAGACGATTACCTGGAGACGCTGTGTGGATATGAACGACAGACAGCTTCGAAATATTGTAGATGGACTCGGCGGCAAGGCGGACGGCGTTACCCGCACGGATGGCTTTGACATCACAGTTGCTTCCGAGATTATGGCGATTTTCTGCCTGGCAACGGACATCCCGGATCTGAAGGCAAGACTCGCACGCATTGTAGTTGGATATAATGAGGACGGGGCACCGGTTACAGCAGGAGATCTGCATGCACAGGGCGCGATGACGGCTTTGTTAAAGGATGCCATCAAACCGAATCTGGTTCAGACCCTGGAGGGAACCCCGGCACTGGTACACGGCGGACCTTTTGCCAATATCGCACATGGCTGCAACAGCGTGATCGCGACGAAGATGGGCGTGAAGATGACCGATTATATGATCACAGAGGCCGGATTCGGCGCGGATCTTGGGGCTGAGAAGTTTTTGGATATTAAATGCCGCACGACGGGACTGAAACCATCCGCAGTGGTCATTGTAGCGACTGTGCGCGCACTGAAATATAACGGCGGCGTACCGAAGGCAGATCTGAACAATGAGAACCTTGGCGCGCTGGAGGCAGGTATCCCGAATCTGCTGAAGCATGTGGAGAACATCACACAGGTTTACAAGCTTCCGGCAGTCGTAGCGATCAACCGCTTCCCGACAGACACCGAAGCAGAGCTTGCACTGGTGCGCAAAAAATGTGAAGAGCTTGGCGTCAACGTAGCTCTTTCCGAGGTCTGGGCAAAAGGCGGCGAAGGCGGTGAGGAACTGGCGAAAGAGGTTCTGCGTCTTGTTGAGACCGACAGCACGCTTGAGTTCAGCTATGATCTGAACAGCCCGATCAAGGAAAAAATCGAAGCAATCGCGACGAAGATCTACGGTGCCGACGGCGTGGAGTATACGGCGAAGGCAAACAAGGAGATCAAAAAATTTGAGGAGCTGGGATTCGGCAATCTTCCGATCTGCATGGCAAAGAATCAGTATTCCCTGACAGATGACGCGAAGGTGCTTGGAAGACCGACCGGCTTTCGCATTACCGTTCGTGATATTACCGCTTCCATCGGTGCCGGCTTCCTGGTAGCGCTGACCGGCGATATCATGAAGATGCCGGGACTGCCGAAAGTACCGGCTGCAGAGAAGATCGATGTGAATGAGGATGGAGTAATATCCGGACTGTTCTAGAGCTTAATTAAATTGGGGAGACATTCAAGGGGAGAGTCATTTTATGATGGAATTAAAGGGAAAAGTAGTCGCAGCGGCAATCCGTGAACAGATTGAAAAAGAAGTGGCAGCCATGGGAGAGGATGTACCGAAGCTTGTGATTGTGCGGGTCGGAGAAGAGCCGGACGATATTGCATACGAGCGCGGTGCCCTCAAACGGATGGAAGGCCTGGGACTGAAAGCGGAAGCGTGCACCTTTCCCGCAGACATCAGGAATGAAGATTTTTTAAGGGAACTGAAAAAAATCAATGATGATCCGAATGTAAATGGACTCCTTCTTCTGAGCCCTCTCCCGGATAATCTGGATGAGAGACAGGCTGCCGCAATGATTTCGCCGAAAAAAGACATCGATGGGATCTGCCCGGCAAACAAAATCAAGCTTTATGACGGGGATCCCGGCGGATTTGTACCCTGTACCGCGCAGGCGGTCATGGAGGTGCTGGATTATGCCGATGTAGACGTTACCGGCAAACATGTCACGGTCGTCGGGTACGGTATGACCGTCGGGAAGCCGCTGTCGATTTTGCTGCTGAACCGGAAGGCAACTGTCAGCATCTGCAGAAGCCGCACGACCCCGGAGGATCTGAAAAAGCTGTGTTCGGCCTCTGATATCATCGTGGCGGCCACGGGAAGGACCGGTATGATCGGCCCGGACTATGTCAGGGATGGTGCGGTCGTGGTCGATGTGGGCATCAGCATGGGAGAAGACGGCAAGCTTCACGGTGATGTGCAGTTCGATGAGATTCGGGATATTGCGGCAATTGCAACGCCTGTACCGGGAGGCGTGGGCGCAGTCACGACCACGATCCTGGCAGAACAGCTGGTGCGGGCCGCAAAGATGCAGAAACAGTCGGATAAAAAATGACCGGAGAGAACAGAATGAATAACAAGAAGGAAATCCGGAAAAAATACAGAGCACTGCGGGATCAGATGGATCCCGCATCTGTTTTGGCGCTGTCCGCGCGCATTTGTGAAAACATCCGGAGCCTGGAGGCTTTTCAAAATGCGGATTACATCTATGCCTATTATCCGCTCGGCAACGAGGCGGATATCAGGCCTGTCATAGAGGAAGCCTGGAGGCTGGGGAAAAAAACAGCTTTCCCGAAGGTCTTCGGTGACGAAATGCGTTTCTTTCAGATCGATGATTTTTCACACCTTCACCCCGGTACCTTTGGCGTCATGGAGCCGGAGGAAGACCACCCGGTCAACTGGAAGGATGTGCTCGTTCTGGTTCCCGGCGTGGCCTTCGACCTGGAAGGAAACCGTATGGGTTTCGGCAAAGGATATTATGACAGATATCTGAAGGAACTGCCCGGGGCAGTCACCGTTGGCGTTGCATACGGGCTGCAGATCGCGGATTGCATCCCGACTGAGGACACGGACATCCGGCTGGATGTTATTGTGACAGACTGATGCCGGAACTCAGTTTACATGTTCGTGTACATAGGCAGCGTCTTCGGCGATGCACTTGTCATGCTCGTCGTAGAAACCTTCGCGCTCGATGACCCAGAACGCTTCAAAGTCCTGTTCGTCGAGTGCGTTTTTGATTTCCTGCCAGTCCATGTTGCTTTCAGGAGCGCCCATTTTGCACTGGGTGGCATCCCGTTTCCGGCCTTCCGGAGTATCGAAACGAGCGCTGATCTCTTCTAAGAGTTTCCGGCGTTCTTCCGTGGACATTTTGCTGACATCACCGAAGGGATTATCCTGCTGCGTATCGTCATGGCGGGATGCCGGGCGCGGCCCGGGGCCGATGACCTTGCTGTTCTCCTTGACATGAATGGCAGCGATGCGGTTTTTATGTTTCCGGATAAAGGTGGGAGGATAACAGCCGCCAAACTGTGCCCATCCGCAGTCAAGCTGCAGGAAGCATTTGCTGCTGTTCTCCACCAGGTGCTCCAGAAGTGTCTTCCCCTGATCGACAAAGAACTCCTGATTATGATTGTGGTAGCCTACTTTGATTCCATAGGGTTCCGCCATCTCAGCCATTGCATCCAGCTCTTTTGCCACTTCGATGGCTTCCTCTTTTGAATTGAAGGGGGTCATGGCCCAGATGACGGCTTTCCCGCCCAGAGCCGCCATTTTTTTGACGATTTCCTCCGTCGGTTTTGCGTGGACGGAAACAATCTCAAGGCCGAACTCATCCGCAAGAGCCCGGATTTCTTCTACGGTGTTTTCCTCCAGTTCCACCGGAAGCAGTTCTACACCGTCAAATCCCAGGTTTTTAATTCGTTCAAATTTTTCCCGTAATGTCGGACCGAGTCCCAGATAGCAGGCAATTCCGCCGAAAGAATAGGTGCCGATATTCACTTTCATGCTGTATAACCTCCGTTTACATTCATATCTTTGTTTCCTATTTTACTGTTGCAGAAAAGGCCTGTCAAATGCGTTTGAAAAGTTTCTTTCAAAGCCGGGAAAAGTGTAGTATAATAGAGAAACTTAAGACAGAGCAGGGAGGCAGGTATGGCAGCAGTGCAGAGCAAAAAAATGAAAATACTGTATCTGATGAAGACCCTGACTGAGCGGACGGATGAGAAGCATCCTCTGACGGCCGTCGAGCTGGCTGAGATTCTTCAGAATGAGTATGATATCCCGGCGGAGAGAAAAAGTATCTATGCGGATATTGATACCCTGCAGGAGTTCGGGCTGGATATCCTGAAGCAAAAGGGGAAGAATCCGGGATATTATGTGGCTTCCCGTTTGTTTGAACTTGCGGAGCTGAAGCTTCTCGTTGATGCGATGCAGGGATCGAGGTCGATCACGGAGAAGAAAACCAATGAGCTGATCCGTAAGCTGGAAAGCCTCGCCAGCCGCGAGGATGCCAGACAGCTGCAGCAGCAGGTCTTTCTGTACAAGCGGGCCAAGACGGTGAATGAGACCATTTATTATAATGTAGACTACATTCATACAGCCATCTATACAAATGTCCAGATTCGTTTTCAGTATACCGAGTGGGCGCCGGATAAAAAAATCCATCTGCGAAAGGAAGGGGCATTTTATCAGGTGAGCCCGTGGGCGCTGACGTGGGAGGATGAAAACTATTATCTGATCGCCTATGATGAACAGGCGGACGAACTTCGCCATTACCGCGTGGACAAAATGCAGCAGATGGAGCTTTTAAAGGAACGCAGGCTTGGACGCGACAGTTTTAAGAACTTTGATATCGTTGCCTATGAGAAGCGCACCTTCGGCATGTTCGGAGGACAGGAAGCGATGGTTACCTTAAAGTGCGCGGATGCGCTGGCCGGAGTGATGATCGACCGTTTTGGCAGGGATGTGATGATGATTCCCATGGAGAATGGATACTTCCGTGTGTCGGTTTCCATCGCCGTCAGTCCGCAGTTTTTCGGCTGGGTGACGGGACTGGGCAGCGGAGTACAGATTCTGAAACCCCGGAACATCCGTGAAGAATATCTTCAGTATCTGAAAGATATCGCGGCGCGGTATCAGGAAAATGAGAGTTTGTGAGGTTCCGATTATGAATAAGAAAAAAATCATAGTCATGTTTGTTCTGGTAGCAATTTTTGCGGCGCTGGCAGGTGTCCTGACCGTGATGCTTTATGTGAAATTTCATTAGAATTTATGTTGACTACAGAACAGATTGGAAATATACTTAAAAGTAACAGTTTTTAGCAGCGATTAACTATAGTTATCAGATAAGGAGTTTAACAGGAAAAAATGGGCGTAGACCTTGAACACTTGAGAAAGCCGTGCGCCTGCGGAGAGTCACACGAGATTGATGTGGAGGAAATCCACATAGAGGCCGGTGCGGTCTCACGACTGGAGGATATTCTGGTGAATTATCAGAATCCGGTGCTGATCTGTGACAGCAATACGAGGGCGGCGGCGGAACCGTTTCTGGAAGAGGAGTTTAAAGATTATCCTGTGATTGAGCTCAGTCCCGAGGGACTGAAGCCGGACAATCACGGGATCGGAAAGGTGATGAAGCAGCTGGACTACTGTGACAGAGGCTTAAGCAGTGTGTCGGTAGATGTGCTGGTGGCTATCGGCAGCGGCACGATTCATGACCTGACCCGTTATGCGGCCACGGAGTATGATATTCCTTTTGTGTCTGTTCCGACAGCAGCCAGTGTGGATGGTTTTTCTGCCAATGTCGTATCCCTGATCTGGGACGGTATGAAAAAGACCATTCCCGGGGCGGTGCCGAAATGGATTCTGGCCGACACAGATATTTTCGCGAAGGCGCCTCACAGGCTGACAGCTTCCGGTGTGGCGGATCTTTTTGCCAAGTATACGGCGATTCTGGACTGGCGGGTTTCTCATCTTGTGACTGACGAGTATATCTGCGAAGAAATCTGTGAGCTGATTGAACATAGCCTGAAGGAGGTGTCCAGAGAGCTGGACGGCATCCGGGTCGGTGAACCTGAGGCGATGGAAAAGCTGATGGAGGCTCTGATCGTTTCAGGCATGACCATGCAGATGGCAAAGAGTCCCCGTCCGGTATCCGGTGCGGAACATATGGCGTCTCATCTGTGGGACATGGAGGTTCTGAATCCCGCAAGGGATGACGTCCTGCATGGTGAGGAAGTCGGCGTTGCGCTCGTTCTGGTAACCGATTATTATAAAAAGCTCGGACATGCGATCCGGCACAGACAGGTGAGTGTTCGGTCCGATCTGGCAAAGGGGATTGAGTACGGCCTCCTGGAAAAAGCTTTTTCCCAAAAGGGACTGCTGGATGAGATCCTGTCCGGCAATGAGCCGAATCCTCTGGAGGATATTGATCTTGTAAAGCTGGAAGAAGAGCTGGATGAGATCGGAAATCTGATCCGCGACCTTCCGGATGCCGATGAGATGATCGGCAAACTGAAGGAGGCGGGATGCCTGACAAAGGTTTCCCAGATCGGCCTGGATGAGGAGATTATCGAAGATACACTGGCCATTTGCCCTTATGTGAGGAGCAGGATGACACTGCTCCGGCTGGCGAAGCTGCTGGAGATACAATAAAAAACGGACCGCCGTATACCTTGTTGGAGAATCACAGGTACGGCGGTCTTTTTCACTTGCTCAGATAATCCCAGATTTTAAAGGACAATTCATAAAGAAACAGCAGATGACTGTCTGAGATCGAGATCCCCAGAAGCTCTTCGATTTTTTTGACGCGGTAGAAAAAGGTACTGCGGTGAATGTGCAGAGCTTCTGCTGTTTTCGCAGCGCTGCGGTCATGCTCCAGGTAAGTGCGGAGGGTCAGCATGAATTCTGTGTGATATTCCTTATCATAATCCTGCAGCTGGAAGATGTGGTAGTGGATGCCGGTTTCCAGCTCCTTGTAGTCGCATTTTGAGAACAGATACTGAGGCAGGGCTTCTGTACTGAAAAAAAGGACCCGATCTGATTTGCCGGGATCGGAAATGGCCAGGGTATGCAGGGCCTGTTCGTAGAAGATGCTGATTTTTAAGATGTCGGCAAAGGGCTGGCTTAAACTGACCTTCAGATGGTTTTGCAGGGCAAACTGCCGGATCGGGGCAGTCAGGCTTTCGTTCAGCTGGATCGGTTCATCCTGATTCAATAAAAGAACAATATTGTTTTTGTATACGACGGACATGCTGTTCGGGTATTGTTTTCGCAGCACGGAAACCTGCTGCTGGTTGAACAGGTCGCTGTTATGGGGTTCTACGCAGTAGAGAACGGCCAGACAGAAAAAATGTCCCAGGTGATGATTCAGAAGATGCAGTCTGGATTCCGCAATCTTTACATCGCTGAATCTTCCTTCAATCAATTCTGTCAAAAATGTTTCATATTGAAGGCCCGTACGCCGTATGAAAAAATCGTGCTTTTGCATCTCGATAGCACATATATCCGCGACTGCTGTCGTAAGACGAAGCTCATGGGGATCAGCCTGTGCCCGGTCAGGCAGACAGACAGCCACATAACCGGACATCACGCGCTGGATACGGATGGCGCAGAAGATCCAGTTGGTATCCGGATGATCCTCGGTCTGCACGAAAAAGGCTGCGTTATTCTGATAGATCTTCTGCTCGATCTGCAGGCGCCGCAGGCTCTCTACTTCGCCGATGCTCAGAAATTCCCTTCCCTCATTTGTTTCCAGGCCGTAAGCGATTTTTCGCATCTTTTCTGAGACGGCAATCATGCTGTAGCTTGCGTCCAGCACGGAGATGGGGCGGCCCAGGAAGCCTTCTGCTTTTTCTGCGATACTGTCAAGCCCGCGGCCGGCATAGAGCAGATGGTAGAGTTCGTTGATTTCCCACTGGAGGCGGTCTTCGAAACGGAGGCACTCCCGGATGGCCTGCAAAAGATGCTGCGGATCATCTGTCCCGGAGGTGCGAAGGACCGGAACAGGCAGTTCGTCTGCAGAATCTGTAAGGACGGGACAGGAAGCCCCATATTTTCCGATGGATTGAAGGACAGACGGATCATGAAGAACGGAAGAATCAAAACAAAGGTAGAGCGTTCCCTCTTCCCATTCCGTCTGCGGAGTCAGAATATCTGCGTCAGAAACTGCTGAACTCCATTTTTCCGGATTGCAGATGCGGATTTCCTCCGATCGTGAGATTTCCTTTAGAAGATAGTCGAGTTTAACCATGGCAGTCTCCTTCTGACAGCGCACAATATAAAGTTAACGCTATTCGACAAATGTCTAAAATAAAACAAAAAAAGAATAATAATTTCAACAATTGTTTGAGGATTTTCTTTCTATATTATGATATAATTTTCACATGTAGTCAACAAATGTTGAACTAATGGGTATTAAAATATTCTTAAAGGGGAAAGAGAGGGAAATTTATGGCAGTCATTACGATTGACGGCGTTCGTCTGGAAGTGGAAGACAACGCGAATGTGCTGGAGTGTGCCTTGAATAATGGCATCTATATCCCGCATCTGTGCCACCATCCGGATCTTCCGGAGAACGGCTCCTGCCGTATGTGTATTGTGGAAGTGGAAGGCCGGGAGGGTGTGACAACTTCCTGTACGCTGCGTGCGAAGGACGGCATGGTGATCAGTACAAAAACGGAGAAGGTGAACAAGCTGCGCACGCTTGCGCTGGAACTTCTTCTGGCCGGTCATCCGGAGGATTGCTCTACCTGTCCGAAGTATGGAAATTGTGAGCTGCAGACGCTGATTCAGTATATCGGAGCAAATAACGGCCGTATGCGTACCCGTACCAAGGGAATCAAGATGGAAGAGGGAAATCCGCTTCTGATCCACGACATGAACCGCTGTGTACTCTGCGGACGCTGTGTGCGTGCCTGCAACAATTTAAGAGGAGTCGGTGTCCTGCAATATACAAAGAAGGACATGGAGACGTATGTCGGTACGCTTCACGGCAAACTGTTAAAGGATGAGGACTGCCGTTTCTGTACCGCGTGTGCGGAAGTCTGTCCGACCGGTACGATCCGTGATAAACTGCAGCTTCTGACGACAAATATCAAGAAAGAGGATGCTCTGGTTCCCTGCCGGTACACATGCCCGGCGCACACCGAGATTCCCCGCTATATCCGTTTCGTTAAAGAGGGCGACTGTGACGCAGCTGCAGCCGTGATCCGCGAGAAGGTTCCGTTCCCGCATACACTGGGATTGATTTGTACCCAGGCCTGTGCGAAGGAATGCAAGCGCGGCGAGGTCAGTGAGGCGATGTCCATCCGGGAGATCAAGCGCTACGCGGCGGAGCACGACACCGGAAAATACTGGAAGGGAAAAGGAAAACAGCTTCCTGATACAGGAAAGAAGGTCTGTGTCGTAGGCGCAGGGCCTGCGGGACTGACCGCTGCATATTATCTCAGAAAACAGGGACATGATGTAACAATCAAGGAAGAACTGCCGACAGCCGGCGGAATGATGTCTTATGGTATTCCGGCATACCGTCTTCCGCGTGAGGTGGTTGCTGAAGAGGTAAAAGTGATCACGGATCAGGGCGTGAAGATCGAGACCGGCGTGCGTGTAGATAAGCCGGTGGATCTTTTGAAAGAATATGACGCAGTTCTGATGACGACCGGAAATCATAAGGGGGTTCGTCTTCCGATGGAAGGCAAAGACCTGCCCGGCGTACATGTGAACATTGAATTTTTAAGAAAAGCAAGCCTTGGCGAAGAAACCGGAATCGGAAAACACGTTATCGTTCTGGGCGGCGGAAATGTTGCGTTTGACTGCGCAAGGACGGCAAAACGTCTCGGCGCTGAGGAAATCCATCTGGCATGTCTGGAGGCCAGAGATGTCATGACGGCCGATGATGAAGAAATCGAACAGGCACAGGAAGAAGGCATTTTTGTACATCCGGCGCAGACATTCGAACGCATCACCGGTACCGACCATGTGACGGGCGTTGATTTCATGAATGTCAAAGCCTTCTATTTCGATGAGAACAGAAGAGCCATCATCGAGAAGGAAGAGGGAAGTGAACATCATATCGATGGTGATACTGTTATCTTCGCGACCGGTCAGTGGGCGGATCTCTCTGAAGAATGCGGACTGACACTCGGCAAAGCGAACAGTATCGTAGTGGATCAGAAGACACTGGCTGCATCCGTAGATGGTGTGTTCGCGGCAGGCGATGTTACCTATGGAACCAAATCTGTCATCCAGGCGATTGCATCCGGAAGAGATGCGGCAGTGCAGATCGATCTGTACCTGGGCGGCGACGGCGATATTACAGAGAAATTCGCACCGGAGCAGACTGCGGATCCGGTTCTGGGCAAGGAAGAGGGATTCCCTTATCTTACCGCAGTAGGCAAAAAGGTGCTTCCGGCCAGCGAGCGCGAGAACAATTTCAATCAGTTCGATTTCGGTATCTGCGACAGCGATATCTGCGGCGAGACCAGCCGCTGCCTGCAGTGCGATTTAAGACTGCAGATTCATCCGTCCAGACTGTGGACCGAATATTCCAATGAACAGAAGGAGGTAGATGCATAATGAGTGCTTTTGAAAATGCAAAAACCATGAGTGCTGCTGACATCATCGCAAAAGTGGCTGCCGAGGGCCTTCTGGAATTCGGTGTGGACCGCACGCCTGTTGCAGACAAGTGGAATCTGGTCAATGAGGAGCGCTTCCTTCAGTCGAACCCGATCCGTGTCGTTGCAGGACTGAACAACTCCGACCGGGATTTTGCGCTGCTCGCGCTTTTGAAAGAAAATCCTGAAAAGATATTTGAGGCAATGGCCATTGCAAAGATTGCTGTTGACGCTGAGCAGATGTATCTGTATCTGCCGGAGACGGAGGCAGCTTATGCGGAGGAAATCGCAGATAAAGCGGCAGCAGCCGGGATTGAGGTGAAGACCGGTATTGTAAACGTACGTGAGAGCCGGGGCGGAGCGTTCCATCATTTTGAGACCCTGGCGGCTATCGCTGATATTTTTGACGGCAGCTATGAGCCGGGTACCTATATGGCAGTCTGTCAGAACGGGGAAACCGGCGAACTGAAAAAAATTGCCTACGGCACAAAAGTAGCGGATATTGTAGGAAATGTAGATGCAAAAGCAATCGCGATCGGTACCAGGCTTTATGACCTGTCGGTACTGGAGACTGCTATTGAAAAAGATACACAGATCGGGAACGGCGTTATCACCGTTTATTCTCCGGCATGCTGTATGATCCATGAGGCAGAGGAAGTGCTGGCGGCAGAGCGCAGACACAGCTGCGGAAAGTGCACCTTCTGCCGGGAGGGCCTGATCCAGCTGCATACCATGATGAAGGAAATTACGCTGGGACAGGGAAAGAAGGAGTATACCGATATGATGGACGAGATCGGAATGGCCATGGTATTTTCCACCCCCTGCACCATGGGACAGACCGCATCGGACTTTGTCCTGGGCACCCTCAAATACTTCCCGTCAGAGTATGAGGACCATATCAAGAAGAGAAAATGTGAGAACAATGTCTGCAGCGCGTTCATGAGCATCTATATCGATCCGAATAAATGTACCGGCTGTGAGGTCTGCGCCGATGTCTGCCCGAAGAGCGCCATTGACGGAAAGCCCGGATTTGTACATATTATCGATGAGTTCGAATGCGACAAGTGCGGCAAGTGTATCGAGGCCTGCGAAGAGAATGCCATTGTTCTGACATCCGGCCGCGTGCCGAAGCTGCCGTCCCGGCCGGTGAAGGCGAAAAATGCGAAAGCCGGCAAAAGCAGGGAAGACGGTGAGTCTTCCGAGAGAGAGGACAGAAGAGAGCGGCGCGAAAGACGCGACAGACGGGAGAGAAGAGAACGGCATGCGTCCAGACGGAGCGCTAGAGCACATGCGGCAGAACAGACGGAAGCAGCAATGGAAACAGCAGCAGCTCAGCCTGTAAAAGCTGTAGAAACGCAGCCTGTAAAAGCTGCAGCGGCAGTGACGGAAAGAACAGTAAGGAGAGGAAACGGAACGATGAAGAAGATGGAAACCGATGTAATTATCGTGGCAGGAGGACCTGCAGGTCTGGCGGCTTCAATCACGGTGGGAGAGAATAATCTCAAATCGATCGTGTTTGAGAAATCCAACACGACAGGCGGCGCTGCGAACATGGGCATGGGGCCGCTGGGAATCGGAACCAAGTATCAGAAGAATGCGTTCAATGATATTACGGTAGAGCAGGCACTGAAGATGCATATGGAGTACACGCATTTCCGCGTAGACAGCGACCTGGTGCAGACATACTTCAATAAATCCGCAGACACGATCCAGTGGCTGGAGGATATGGGTGTGGAGTTTGCCGGAGCATTCCGTTACTTCAGAGAGTCCGAAGCGACATGGCATATCGTAAAACCTGAAAATGGTGTGATCGGACCCCGTGCGGCAGGCCCGATGGTCCGCATCATGACAGAGCGGGCGAAGGAACTTGGCGCAGAGATCTATCTGGAGACCCCGGTTGAGGATCTGATCATGGAAGACGGAAAATGTGTCGGCGTAAGAGCCTTTACCAAGGACGGCGAGGAAATCGAAGCCCGCGCGAAAGCAGTTGTTGTAGCGACCGGCGGTTTCGGCACCAATGCGCAGATGATCAAAGAAAACTTCGGTTACAATCTCTGGGAAGACTATTTCCCGTTCAACGTACCCGGCACCACCGGTGACGGACTGAACATGATGTGGAAAGCAGGAGCTGAAAAATTCGGCGCAAATATCGAGATGATCTATCAGCTCAAGGACAACATGAACTACTTCCTTCTGGATGCGGTTCTTCGTCAGCCGAACCTGCTCATCAACCAGAAGGGCGACCGCTTCATGGATGAAGGCAAGATGGGCAACACCACCTTCACGGGGAATGCCATCAACCTGCAGCCGGGCCACTATGCATACTGCATCATGGACGGAGCAATCCTGAATCATTATAAGAAGAACGGACCGGACATTTTCGACATCGTGCATCCGGAAGAGGCATTTATCGCGGTAGACCCTGAGTTTGACCGTGCAGAGGCAGAAGGATACGACGGATTCTTCCGTGCGAAAACGATCGACGAGCTGGCAGAAAAGCTGGGCATCGATCCGGACAAACTGGAAGAGACCATTGATGAATACAATGAAATGTGTGAAAGCGGTTATGATTCCAAGTTCCACAAAAAACATGAATTCCTGCATGAAATCACAGGAAAGGGCGGATATCTGGCAGGCAGATTCTATATCGCGGCGTATGGTACCGTCGGCGGTGTCAGAGTCAATAAATACTGTGAAGTAATGGATGCGGATCAGAATCCGATCCCGGGTCTGTACAGCGCAGGTTCTGACGCGAATACGATCTATGGCGACAGCTACAACTTTACATTGTGCGGAAACACGATGGGATTTGCAGTAAACTCCGGCCGTATGGCAGGAGAGGCAATCGCAGAGTATATTGCAGAGCTGGACAATTAAAGATAAGAGCGATAGAAGTGGGGGCTCTTACACTGAGATGAAGCAGCGCCGGGCAGTCAGTCCGGTGCTGCTTTATGGTGCGTCTGAATAAAAGGGATAACAGGAGAAAAACATGAACCATTTGCTTTTTGGAGTAGCCTATTATGATGAATATATGCCTTATGACCGTCTGGATGAAGATATCCGGATGATGAAAAAGGCCGGGATCAACACAGTCCGGATCGCCGAGTCTACATGGAGTACCTGCGAGCCGCAGCCCGGCGTGTTTGATTTTTCCCATGTAGAGAGGGTGCTGGATGCGATGGAGAAAGCCGGGATCTGTGTGATTATCGGAACGCCTACGTATGCCATTCCCACCTGGATGGCAAAGCTTCATCCGGAGGTGATGGCGGTAACAAACGAAGGGCAGAACCGTTACGGGCACCGGCAGCTGATGGATATCACAAGCTCGGCTTACCGGTTTTATGCGGAGCGGGTCATCCGTAAATTGATGAATGTGTCTGCGCATAGAAAATGTGTCATTGGATTTCAGCTTGACAATGAGACGAAGCATTACGGGACAGCGGGACCGAATGTACAGCTGCGTTTTGTAAAGTATCTGAGAGAAAAGTTTCATGATGATCTGGATGCGATGAATCGGGAGTTTGGACTGGACTACTGGAGCAACCGCCTGAATTCCTGGGAGGATTTCGTGGATGTGCGCGGAACCATCAACGGAAGTCTGGGTGCTGAATTTGAAAAATTCCAGCGCACCCTGGTGGACGAATTCCTTATGTGGCAGGCGGACATCGTCAATGAATACCGGAGGGAAGATCAGTTCATCACGCACAATTTTGATCTTGACTGGAAGGATCACTCTTTTGGAGTACAGCCGGATGTCGATCATTTTCACGCGGCAAAGGCATTGACCACGGCCGGTATCGATATTTATCATCCCACGCAGGATTTGCTCACGGGAAAGGAAATCGCACTCGGAGGAGCCATTGCGCGTTCTCTGAAAAACGGTGCAAATTATCTGGTGCTTGAGACCGAAGCACAGGGCTATGTGACCTGGGTGCCCTACAAAGGACAGCTGCGTCTGCAGGCTTACAGTCATCTGTCCTGCGGTTCAAACAGCGTCATGTACTGGCACTGGCACTCCATTCACAATTCCTATGAGACCTACTGGAAAGGTCTTCTGAGCCATGACTTTGCGGAAAACGAGACCTATAAGGAAGCCTGCGTGATTGGAGAGGAACTTGCCAGGTTTGGAGATCATCTTGTCAATCTGAAGAAGAAAAATGATGTGGCCATGCTGGTCAGCAACGAAGCACTGACGGCTCTGAAGTGGTTCCCGCTGGACTCCCTTCTGAGCAAGATGGACATGGGATACAATGATATCATGCGCCGCATCTTCGACGCCGTTTTCGACATGAATCTGGAGTGTGATTTCCTCTGGCCGGACTCCGAAAACTTCGATGATTATAAAGTCATCCTCGTACCGGCCCTGTATGCCGTGTCGGATGAAGTCCTGCACAGACTCACCCGTTTTGTGGAGAACGGCGGACATATCGTTGTCACATTCAAAACCGGCTTTGCCAATGAAAACAACAAAGTCAGCACAGAAGTGCAGCCGCGAATCTTAAGAGAATGCCTCGGCATCTGCTATCATGAGTTTACTTTGCCCAGAGACATTGTGGCACTGAAAGGAGATATCATCCCGGAGGGAGAACATAAAGCAGAAGCTTTCATGGAACTTGTTATTCCCGAAGGAGCCGAAGTGCTGGCTCATTATGATCACTATAACTGGAATTCCTATGCCGCCATCACCAGAAATCACTTCGGAAAAGGAACCGCCACATATCTGGCAACCCTGACCGATGAAGAAACATTAAAAGCAGTCCTGCGGACCATCATGAACGGTGCCGGCATAGACCTGTCTGAAGAAACAGCCGGTGTCACCATTCACAGAGGAGTCAACGACTACGGAAGAACCGTGTGGTATTACCTCAACTACTCGCCCGAAGAGAAGAAGGTTATTTATCACGGACGCAGAGCAGTCGACCTTGTATGGGAAGGTTCTGCTGAGCCGGAAACAGATCAGAAGATTGAGCCGGAAACAGAATTGATTGCAGCGCCATGGGGTGTTCGGATTCTGGAAGAAGAGCAGGCCTGACTGCAGAATCTCACAAGCGAGACTTGAACTTCCCCCTTGCGGAAATCAAAAAAAAGTTATACAATACAAATACTACATAACACGTAGGAATTTAGGGATACGAGGAGGCTTCTCATGAAGGTTTCGACAAAAGGGAGATATGCGCTGCGTTTGATGGTTGATTTAGGAGTGAACGGAGCTGATGGAAAATACATCTCCCTGAAAGATATTTCTGAGAGACAGAACATATCGATCAAATATCTGGAGCAGATTGTAACCCCGCTTCACAGAGCAGGATTAGTCCGAAGCGTGCGCGGTGCACAGGGCGGCTATCGTCTGAGCCGTGATCCGGCGCGTTATACCGCGGGAGAAATCCTGCAGGCGATTGAGGGAAGTTTTGCGCCAATTGCCTGCCTTGAGACAGAAGTCAACGAGTGTGAGAGATACAAGATCTGTCCTACCGTTGGATTCTGGGAGGGCATGTACAAGGTCATCTCAGATTATGTGAACAGTGTCACCTTAAAACAACTGATTGATGAGCACTTGCAGAGCCGGGAAAACGGCTGTATAAACAAAGATTAACGAAACATCAAAAAATATCAAAAATCTTTTAAAAAACAGTTGACATTTGCGAAAAAAAACAGTATGATATTCAAGTGCTTTCGAGAGATCGCACTTGAATAAACATCGATGCGTGGCTCAGCTTGGTAGAGCGCTGCGTTCGGGACGCAGAGGTCGCAGGTTCAAATCCTGTCGCATCGACTCCTTGGCAGGGGCGCCGGAGATCCAGCAATTATGCGGGTCTCCGGTTTTTCGTTGTCCAATACAGGAAGAATTATCAGCAGAGCTGGGATTCATCTCAGTGTGAGAGACCCCCACTTCTTAAGTGGCGGGCAATGACAAGCTCGTCTCAGTGGGGGGCCAATCTCCCACTGAGATAAACGCTCCGCGAGGATGCGCAGGAATTCGGTTTGGAAGATGTCAGCTGACGCTGACCCGAATTCCGCGCCAAGTCTCGCAAGCGAGACTTGAATGAAAATAGCAATAAATATTGATTTTCTGTAAAAAAGAGGGTAGAATGATTTATAATGCAGTAATCAAAAAGGAGGCGGGGATCATGAAATTCAGGTCAAAAGTCCTTGCCTTTTTGCTGATTTTTACAGTGGTTTTTTGCGGGATTAATCTTACGATCCTGGAAAGTGATAATCTGTCTATCAGATCGGGTGTTGAATCAGATTTCGGGCATACACAATCCTATTTTTCAATATCAGACACAGCAACAGTTGAGTACTGCACTCCTGAACTGATTGGCATACATGCTCTCAATACCCTTTTCTGCAACCGCCTATTGACTAAAAATGTCAGAACCAGAGTTTCATTTGGTAGTGTTTTATCAGCTCTCGCGTCAGTGTTCTTTCTTTTTGAAATCCCTTTTAGACGCATCAAATGTGGCTCCCTTCCACGGTGTGAAACGGGGCTTTCTTCTGTTATTCTTTGTTATATTCACGAAAAGGATGGGAAAAAGTAACTCTGAAAGTATATTCTGACCTGGGATGACCAGGTTTATTCTGCGTGCAAAAAAATATACTTTTGGAGGTGAATTTCAATGAATGGAATTGGAGGAAATATTTTTGCCGGTGTTATGACGGCTTTTTGTATAGTTGCTGCAATCTGGGCATGGAGAATCGAGAATGGTCCAAGTCCGGAAGATGAGGAAGACAAGCAGGCCGATTCATCCGCGAAAGAAGATTCAGGCACAGAGGAGGTCGATGAAAAATGATTTTTCTGGAAGCATTCCTGCTTGTGGTTGGATTTGTGATGCTGATCAAAGGTGCCGACTGGTTTGTAGACGGCTGTTCACACTTTGCATCGACTCTGGGAGTATCCCAGATGATCATCGGACTCACAATCGTAGCTATGGGGACGAGTATGCCGGAGGCGGCGGTCAGTATAACCGCCTCCATCAAAAACACAGCTGACATTGCTGTCGGCAACATCATCGGAAGCAACATACTGAACATTCTTATCATACTTGGCCTGACTTCCCTTCTTATCCCAATCAAGGTGGAGGATGCTTTCCGGATAAAGAATATTCCATTTATGGGGGTGACAACGGTCATTTTACTCATTATGGGGATGACGGGAAATGTAATCAACAGAGTGGAGGGTATTCTGTTCTGCGTAATTTTTTTCGGATATATGGTCTATCTTCTTCAAACAGCAAAGTCAGACCGAAAGTGTGAAGAGGAAAAAAATATAACGTGGAAATCTGTTCTAAAGGATATCCTGCTCATTATACTCGGAGGCGGGCTGGTTGTTCTGGGCAGTAATGTAGCTGTAGATGCGGCAACAGAAATAGCCAAAATAATTGGTATGTCGGAGAAATTTATCGGTCTTACTATTGTGGCTCTCGGTACATCGCTGCCAGAACTGGTGACGTCTCTTACGGCTGCACGTAAGGGAAATGCAGATATGGCTATAGGAAATATTGTCGGCAGCAATATCTTCAATATCCTGTTTGTACTTGGAATATCATCAATCATTGTTCCAATCCTGTATCCTCAAAGTTTTTTGATTGATGGAATAGCGGCTATAGCTGCTGTGTTGATTTTCTGGTTGTATGCTCTTAGATTCAAAAGGCTGGATCTGAAAAGCGGTATTCTCATGCTGGTTGGTTACACAGGGTATTTTGCGTATCTTGTTCTGCAAGCATAATCTATTCCTTCACGTTATAAATGAAGATTTTTCTATAATGGTATGGCATTTCTAAAAGAAAAAATCACTGCTATACTAGAGAGCAGGCGAAAAAAGGAAGGGGCGATAAGGTGAAGGGAAATAAAGATTTGACCACTGGAAAGCTAGGCAAGAAGATGCTTGTCTTTTCCGTTCCGTTAATCATAACAAATCTGATGCAGGCACTGTATAATATCATCGATATGATTATTATCGGGAAATATGCGGGAGCCTCCGGATTAGCCGCAGTAGGCAACGGCGGCCAGGTGACTGTGGTGGTTCTGTGTATTGTGATTGGAATCTCAAATGCAGGAGCTGTCATGGTGGCACACCTGGCCGGACAAAAGAGAAGTGAAGAGATATCAAATCTGATGGGAACAATGCTGATCACATTTGTGATGCTTGCCCTGGTTCTTACAGCGCTTGTGATGTTGTTTACGAATCCGATACTTCGGGTGCTGGATACCCCTGCAGAGGCATGGCATAGTACTGTGATCTATCTGAGAATTTGTATCATGGGGACAATATGTGTCTATCTTTACAATTTTTTAATGGCTGTTCTGCGCGGGCTGGGCAATTCAAAAGTGCCGATGATTATAATCTTTATAACGACATGCGTGAATATTGTACTGGATCTGATCTTTGTCGGTGCATGTTCGATGGGAACGGCCGGTGCGGCAATTGCGACGGTGATTGCGCAGGCGCTGAATATGGTGCTGATTATATATGCGGTTCAAAGGAATACAGCATATCTGGATGATCGAAAAAAGCTTATGCATATTTCAGCAGGATATTTGAAAACGCTCTTAAAAATCGGGCTGCCGCAATCCGTTCAGTTTACATTGACAAATCTTTCCTATCTGTTTATTATCGGAATGGTAAATACCTATGGGGTATATGCATCGGCGGCAGCAGGTTCTTCAGCAAAACTCTCTTCGTTTGCTGTGCTGTCGGCACAGGCTGTCATGGGAGCTGTAATAACGATGACCGGACAAAATCTGGCTGCCGGAAACTATGACAGAGTAATGCAAGGTATGCGATGGGGGATTCTCTATGCCTTGCCGCTTCCGCTGGTGTTTTTTTGTATATGCGTGCTGAGGCCGGAAAGGATGCTGGGATTGTTTACAGATGAAATGGAGGTGCTCATGGTTGGAGGCCCTTATCTTAGAATTATTGCGGTCAGTTTTCTGATCGAAGCGGTGATGTTCTGTCTGATGGGGCTTCTGACCGGAGCCGGATATACAAATGTGACGATGCTTTGTGCAATCATCAGTTCTTTCGGCATTCGTTTTGGCCTGGCAAAGCTGTTCAGTACCGGACTTGGGATGGGATTTCTGGGAGTTGCCTGGGCCTATCCGTTTGCACCCGTATCATCGCTGCTGATCTGTTTCTTTTTCATACTCAGCGGACGCTGGAGGAATTCAAGAGTTGAAATGTCTGGATGATACGCGATACACTTTCTCCGGGAAAAGGAGTCTTTTGGGGGGATATCAATGATTGATGAGAATCTATACCATTTATATTGCATCAGCGTTGTGGCCAAACATCTGAACTATACGGAGGCTGCGGAGCAGCTGCATATGACACAGCCTTCTTTAAGCAAAATTGTAAAGACATTAGAGAAGAATCTCGGAGCCGAGCTGTTTTACCGGAACACAAGGAAGGTGGAACTGACCAGAGCAGGCGAGCTGTTTCTGGACAGAACAATAGACTTGTTGAATGAATGGGATGATCTGGTAAAGGAGACACAGTTGGTCGCAAGAGGTCAGCATGGCATGATACGGATCGGTTTTCTCCCATATGCGTATGCAGATATCATGCCTGCCATCATTCACAAATTCCGTGAAACGAATCCGGATGTCGTTGTTCGGTTGATAGACGGAGAAGAAAACCGTCTGGAGAAGCAGTTAAAAAACGGTGAACTGGATATCGCATTTGTGTCTGACTGGGGAACTTATTTTTCGGAGCAGTTCGTTCGGCGGACCGTATTTGAGGAGGATTACTATGCAGTAGTGAGCAGCAGTCACCCTCTGGCCGGACAGGAATATGTGACGTTTGACATGTTGAAGCACTTCTTTGCCGTTCATCTGTGATAAAAAATATTCACCTACCTGAAAAGATAGAATCGTGTTATACTATATCTGACTAACGCGATTTGCGAGTGGAGAGGAGTGCGGCATGGGTATCTATTTGAATCCGGGCAATCAAAGATTCCAAATGGCAGTGAATTCCGAAATATATGTTGACAAGACAGAGATGATTCGGTATCTGAATACCGTCGTAAATACAAACCAGAGATATATCAGCGTTTCCCGTCCCCGCAGATTTGGGAAGACCATGGCAGCAGATATGCTTTGCGCATATTATGACCGAGAGGCGGACAGTCGTGCTTTATTCTCTGAAAGAAAAGTTGCATCAGTCACTCCGGATGTCCGGCAGAGCATGGAGTGGGATGCTTACATGGGCAAGTTTGACGTGATTCGGATCGTTATGACGGATTTTATCAAAAAGGATCTGCCCGTACAGGAGTCACTGCATCGACTTGTAAAACGCTTGTTGGATGATCTGGAAGAAGCATATCCGGCTGTCAAGTACGATGAAACAGATTTTTTTTATAGTTTAGATAAGTTTTACCGAAGATCCGGTACACCGTTTGTCATCACTATCGATGAATGGGATGTTGTCTTCCGTGTGCGTAAAGAAGATAAGGAAGGCCAGACGAGGTATCTTGACTTCCTCAGGGATTGGTTGAAAGACAGGGAATATATTGCTCTGGCATATATGACCGGGATTCTGCCAATCAAAAAGTACGGTGAGCACTCAGCACTCAACATGTTCACAGAGTACTCCATGACCACTCCGATGCAGCTGGCGAGGTATACAGGATTTACGGAAGAGGAAGTACATGAACTCTGTGATCAATACCATATGAAATACGAAGATATTTCCCGATGGTATGACGGATATATGGTCAGTGATCGTATCCCTTTGGAAGCAAGGGAATCTTATCGTCAGGGAGAGTATGGCGGACACAAGATCTCGTTATACAGTCCATTATCTGTTGTCGAGGCCATGTCGACCGGTTTCATTCGTAATTACTGGAATAAGACCGAGACCTATGAAGCACTGGCCGAATACATTCGTAAAGATTTCGATGGCCTGAAGGAAGCAGTCGCGCTGCTCATGGATGGCGGCCGGCTGCAGATTGATATATCAGGGTATCAGAACGATATGACGACATTCCACAGTAGGGATGATGTGCTTTCACTGTTGATTCATCTGGGCTATCTGGGCTATGATGACGAGCGGGGAGAAGTCTTTATACCGAACCGTGAGATTTTGGACGAATTCAAGACATCCACAAAATCGGATGAATGGATTGACACCTTCCGGTCATTTGAGATATCGCAAAAACTGCTCCGTGCGACCTGGGACTGTGATGCAGACCAAGTAGCTGAGTTGATTGAGGAAGCACACAATCGTGCAGGGAACAAGACCTGAACTTCTTTCCCGGGATCAGAAGCAGTTCTTGATAATTCCTGATGCAGTGGGTATTCCCGGAAGAAGGAGAAGTTTGAAAATATGTTAAAAAGAGAAGATATGCTGGAACTGACACGGAGGATGACGGTGAGTCGGAATTCATTTACCAGAGTAGCGGGATCCTACAGGGATAAGGACGGAGAGGATGAAGGAACTTTCAATATCCACTTCCTGAAGCTGTCAGCAGCTGAGAAGGAAAAGAACTTAAAGATTGCAAAATCCATTCCGTTTGCAGAGACGAATGTCAACCTGAAGGAGCACCAGTACCCGGGGAAAACGCCGGATTCTGTTAAGATGGTTCAGCTGCTGCAGGCCATAAATGCATGCGGGTTAAAGAACGATGCACTCATGGACGTTTTGTATGACAGGATTGCTGCAGAATATCAAACAGATCGTGCGTATGCCATCTTTGTCTTTCATAATCGATATGATATTCCATCTAAGAGTTCAGATGATGCGTGGCTTGGGGAGTCAGAGGAGATTTATGAGTTCCTGATTTGTGCCGTCTGTCCGCTGACCGGGGTATACGAACCAGGTCTGCCGGAGTGGGGATTTTTATACCCATCTTTTTCAGACCGGAGCAGTGATCCTGCGCATATTGCTGTCTATGACCGGGATGAGAGGCATCCGCAGAAGGAATTGTCATGTAAAATCCTTGGATGCGGAGAAGAATGAACAGAAACAGGAAAAAGCAGACAAATTGTATTGACATTCAGGAAAAAGCTGATATAGTAGATTCATAAACATTTACAACCAAATACGCATTGGGAATTTGATCGGTTATCTTCAGGGGCTTAGTGCGTCATAATGAGATTTTAAACACTAAGTCTTGAGGATAAGGACTTAGTTTTTTTTATGTCATCGGAAATTGCAATTTCCGATGGCATAAAAAGCGCTCCGTTATTAAGAATATTCTGAAAGGTATGGAGGTAAATGTTTATGAAGAAGATGAAATATGGATCTGCAGTCTGTGTCGTATCTGTATCAGATCAGTGTGTGTTCCTGTCACAGGTTCCCTGTGAATATGAAAACGATGTCATGGCGTATGCAGCAGAGCGATATTTTGCGAATTGTAAAGAGCTGTGCCGTGAGTGTACGGATCGGAGTGTGCGGTATCGCCTCGCCGCAGGCAGGGAAGAGCGGCAGCATGATTTTACAAATATGGCGCCTGCTGCACTGATGGAGCTGCCCGGTAAATGGGTGCGCGTCAGCGGCGAGATCAATTCCGCAGGTGTGATGATCAGAAAGATCGAGTTATTAAAGGAGCATCCCAAGGCAGCGGATGTGTAATACTCCGATACGTTCATGGAAAATAAACTCGTCTCAAAAACCGGTCAACTGTACAAACAGATCCGGATAGATTCCGCAGGGGATGTCATCGTCAAAAGAATAGATGGTGACATCTTCTTCTTTTTCATCCTGCGCGAACTGGTAGACGAGCACGACTCGCTTTTCAGGGAAAACGATCCAATATTCCCTTACGCCGGCTTCCCGGTATTTGTTAAGTTTTATCACATGATCACGTTTTTTTGATGAGGGGGAGACGACTTCGACGATCCAGTCCGGGGCGCCGTGGCACCCCTTTTCATCCAGTTTTTCCGGATCGCATACAATCGTCAAATCGGGTTCTACAAGGGCGGAATTATCCGGAAACAGATATACGCCGAATGGAGGTATGTACACTTCACAGTCTCCGTTGTGTGCCCGGATATAGTTTGCGACAATCAGATGGAGTTCGCCGACAATGCGCTGATGCGTTCGCGACGGCACGCTCATATAATATATCTGACCATCGATCAGTTCGGCTCTCACATATTCCGGCAGGGATTCAATATCATCTATGGTATAAGAGTCCTTGTGTGGCAAATAGTCCGACAGAGCCTCCCTCACTTCGAGATGCGCGGGTGACTCGGACGCATAATCGCAAACAGGCTGATTCTCATCGCGCAGGGCATCTGACAGGGCCCGGAGGGTATTCTGTCTGGGACTTTTTGTTACGCCGGCCATGATCTTCTGGACTGTTCCGAGAGGAACGCCCGATTTCTGTGAAAGGATCAGGTTGGTATAGCCGAGAATCCTTTTTCGTGCACGCATTTCCTCTAATGTCAGCATAACGTTTCCTCCTTGTCATCTGGGTTTCTGTTTCCATAAATATACCAAATAGAGGAAAGGGCGTCAACAGATTTCCAATAAATTTCCATTAAAAAAAGAGCTGCCGATACATAAAGTGGATTGCATAATAATACCCCTTGTGATATACTCGGTTCACTCCCATGTGAAGGTTTCAGAAAGGAAGGGACTATGCAGGAATTAAAAAAACGTTCTTTGATTGATGTTCATCTGCACTACGCTATTCCAGAGTATTTTGATTATCTGGAACAAAATGATGCTTTGTTTGAAGACAGCATTTTGCTGCCGCGCAAGACCAATGAAGAAATGCTCAAAATGATGGATGACTCTGGGACGAGTCTTGCTGTAATCACGTTGTCCTCACCGCAGCCGTATTATCCCGGCAGTGAGGAGGAAGGGATCAGAATCTGCAGGAAGCTGAATGAAGCTGCGGCCCGTTTGCAGAAAGAATACCCGGATCGTTTCCGTTTTCATGCGGTGCTTCCTCTTCCGAACGTGGAGGCGGCAATCGACGAAGCAATCTACGCACTTGATGAGCTGGGTGCGGCAGGAATCAAGCTTGCCAGCAACGCGCGCGGACAGTATTTGGGCGATCCCGCGCTTGATCCGCTGTTTCAGGTACTGCATGAGCGCAGAACAATCATCAACATCCATCCGCACCGGCCTGACGGCCTGCGGGATGATCTTTTCTCGGCAAAAATCATTCCGGTGTTTGAATTCTTTGCGGATACGACCAGGGCAGTACTGAACATGATGGGCCATGGCGTGATGGAACGATATCATCAGTTAAAAATCATTGTACCGCACAGCGGCGCTTTTCTGGCTAACATTGCTGACCGGGGGGAAGAGTTTGTCCCGTTATTAAAGCGGCTTGGCGTGTTAAAAGAAGAATTGTATGTAAAAGAAAATCTGAGCCGTTTTTATTATGATATGGCCGGCAATCCGATCCCGGACCTCTTGCCGCTTTTGCTGCGTTTTGTCCCGGCAAGCCATATCCTATATGGAAGCGATTACCCGTTTACGCCCACACAAAAAAGCATTGACCGTGTAGCGGATATCCGCGCATTTTTAGAGGCCGATTCCAAGCTCAGGCCATACACTGAAATGTTCTTCCACGAAAACGCAGAGCGGCTCTATAAGTTTTGAGGCGAAACGGGCACATTCGGCCCATGCGATGAGGTATATGCCTGCTGTGAGAGGCTGAAAGGATAATTGGGTACTATAACATAAAACATAACCACTCGTCCAATGGGTGGTTATGTTTTTGGGTGACTATTCCCCCGGATTATACTTTCTCTTTTTTAAAAAGCCGACTTATAGTTTCTTTATATCATCCATATATTTGTTGATGATTTTCAGACCTTCTTCGCGGTCATAAACTTTCAGATCCATCAATGTTTTGCGGAGTGCATCATCATCTTTTACCTTTGAAGATAAGTCGGGGATAAAAAGCAATCCGCCTTTCACAGATGCTTCCATCACTTTCTGAAGGCATTTTTACGGCAAAAGGCAAGCCCTTCTGGAGCATAATCTGTTTGTAGAACATCGAGATTGCGCTTGAAGGTGAGAGCCCAAGAGCAGAAAGAACTTCCTCCGCGCCATCCTTAATTTGTGGTTCAATACGGACATATATATTTGATGTTTTTGCCAATCGAATAACTCCTGGAAAATGTGCACGTGCAATTTTTACTATATCAGGGCGTATGGCTCAGCGCAGCATTCTTTCATTGTATCCATCAGAAAATGTGATACAATAGTAGTGCATTCCGAGAAAAATACGATTATGAAGGAGAGGCCGTAAAGCATCTGATGGACCAGATTATTATACATGTGGATATGGATGCCTTTTTTGCATCTGTGGAAGTGAGAGACAATCCGCAACTTCGGGGAAAGCCGCTGATCATCGGGTCTCTGCCGGGTGAGCGCGGTGTCGTTGCGACCTGCAGTTACGAGGCCCGCAAGTATGGTGTTCATTCCGCGATGAATATAAAAGAGGCGTACAGACTCTGTCCGAATGGCATCTATATGCATCCGAATCTGGATAAATATAAAGCAGTTTCCGCGAAGCTTCATGACATCTGGAATACTTATGCTTCCGCTGCAGAGACGATCGCGCTGGATGAGGCATATCTGGATGTGACCAAACAGGCAGGAGATCTTGAGGGGGCAAGGAAGATCGCTCATGAGATCAAAAAACGAACGAGGGAAGAGGTAGGACTGACCTGTTCGGTGGGGGTGGCCTATTCAAAAACAGCCGCCAAGACAGCGAGTGAGGAAAAGAAGCCCGACGGATACTTTGAAATTCCGACTGCGGAGGATTTTGTGAATCTGATTATTGACCGGGATGTGCGTGTCTTATATACGGTGGGAGAGATGACCGCGCAGAAGCTGCACATTTACGGAATTCACACTGTCCGGGATATACAGGAAAAGAAGGATCTGGTCATCCGTCTTCTGGGGAAACAGGGACAGTGGATCTCAAAGATTGCTTTTGGAATTGACAGCAGAAAAGTCAAACCCTACCGTCCTCAGGACGCGAAATCCATCAGCCGTGAAGTCACCTTTCAGGAGGATGTGACCGATTATGAACTTTTAAAGGATGTCCTGGTGCTGCTCGCTTTGTGTGTGGAGCACAGGGCCAGACGGTATGCGCTCCATGGAAATGGGGTCACGCTGAAACTGACCTATGCGGACATGAAAGGGATCAGCCGGTCAAGGAGCATTCCTGCCTGTGACAGTGCATTTATGATTTTCCGGGAAGCCGCAAAGATGCTCGAACAGGTTGAAAAACGGCCGGTCCGTCTGATCGGGGCGGGTATTTACAATCTGGCTCCGGAGGAAGGCCGCCAGTTTACCATTGCGGATTTCCTGACGGATGAAAAAGACCGCAGGGACAGGGAGATGAAGAAGCTGCTGGATGCGCTGCAAAAGAAGTATCATCTTGATTTTGCCGGTCATATGGATCAGATTTTTCAGGCGGATGTTTTACATAAGACAATAGAGTATATGAGGAAGCACGCATGAAAAATAATCATTTTGGAAGAAAAGGGTGGGCAATCATTCTGTATTGCTGTTTTTCCTATTATCTGGCAGCCGGTCTTTCCACTGTGACGCTGAACTGGTATCCGGCTGCATTTGGCGCACTCCGGCCGGAGTGGGGCGGTGTGCAGGCCGTGGCAGGCCTGTCAAATCTGATGTCCGGGCTGGGAGGCTGGCTCGGGATACTTTTTGCAATGCTGTTCAGTGTGCTGGCATCGCGGTTCGGCAGCAGGAAGATGGCAATTGCGGGCAATATCCTGTGTGCGGTTTTCTGCCTGATTTTTGCTTTTACGCCGAATCTTTTTGTATTCTGCGCCATGATCATCTGCAATACGATTGTCAGCGGGAATGTTCAGATGAATGTGGTGCCAAATAACATCATGAATATATGGTTTCCCAAAAAGAAGGGCATGGCGCTCGGCTGGGCGACCATGGGACTGCCGCTTTGTACTGCTACATTGATCCTGATACTGAACCGGATCGGATCCCCGTCCGGTGCGTATGGTTTTATGGCGCTGCTTTGTCTTACAGCGGCGGTTTTGGCTGCTGTTCTGGTCAAAGACACACCTGAACAGGCCGGTGTGACACCGGATAACGAGCCGGCAGACAGAGAGTACCTTTTGATGATCAGCCGCCGCCAGAGAGAAATGGCGAAAAAGCTGACAACTGCCGTTATCCTGAGAAACCGGAATACCTGGCTGATCGGAATCGGCATGGGACTTCTGTGGCTGGCGACAATCGGCATGATCTCCAACTTTATTCCGCACCTGGTATCCTGCGGACTGGAACGGTTTGTGGCAGTCCCCATGCTGACCGTCACTTCCCTGATTGCGATTGCTGCCAGCTATGTCTGGGGATTTATCGATCAGAGAATCGGCATAAAAAAAACCTGTGTGATCAGCGGGATCTGGTACATGGCTGCACTTCTGATCATGATCAGACAGGATGGAACGATGGGATGGGTATGGGCGGCCTGCATCTTTGTGGGATGCAGCGTCGGCGGAATCGGCAACCTGATTCCGTCAATGGTCGGCAGCTGCTTCGGACGGTTCGGATTCATCGAGGCGAACCGCATCATTGCTCCGCTGCAGTCCATTCGCTATCTGGGCTTCGTGATCATTTCGGCTGCCGGTATGCAGAATCTGGTTGTCTGTTACTGGGTCTTTCTGATTTTTACCGCGGCCGGGACGGTAATGATGTTCCTGATCCGGATCCCTCAGTATGATGAACAGACCGGGGATCCGGTCGGAATCTATGACGAATAGTACAAACCGCCTTTCGGCAACTTCCGGTTGCTGAAAGGCAGTTTTTTTGTGCTTCTCAAAAAGCATCCAAAGAAGGATAATAAAGGATAGAAAATAAAAAAATGTGATACGAGGAGGTATATGATGGCACTTGAGTTTCAACCGATGAGAAGTATGATTTTTACCGATCTGGCAAAGGAGCAGTATCGTCACAAACTGTTAAAATGGCATATGCTGCATGTGGAGGATTCCATTGCGCAGTTCGAACCCTATGTGATGAAATATGCTTTCTATTCCGCGCTTCCGGTTCCGCCGGAAGGAGAACGTTTCGGAGCGGCCAGATTTCATCTGTGCGAGCACCACTGGCTTTTGAATCCGTTTACACCGGAGTTCACGAATAAGGCTTTTGCGGAGGTGATGCCGCCGGAAGTCTTAAAATGGCAGAACTCTATTCCGGATGACGATGCGGATGATGCAAAGGATAACATGGACGCGGATACCTTCCGCGCGGCAAGCGGAAAACGCGGCGGCAGACCGTTTGTATTCGGATTCCATCCACTTAGCTGGGAGGAAGATCTGAAAGGAAAAGAGCGCACGATTGAGGATGGCGCGAACTACCGTTTTATTTTCATGATTCAGTGGCCCGAAGGTACGCCGGAGGAAGAAGGAGAGAAATGGCTTCACGAAGAGGTATTCCCGAAGCTTCAGGCGATGCCGGAGGTGACCAGGATCCTGTCCAGTCATATCCTTCAGGATGTGAACAACTGTCCGTTCTCCCGCGTGACAGAAGTATGGTTCGAGGGGCCTGAAGAATGGTACGAAGCATGTGTGGTGAAAGCAAAAGAAATTGCGAAACCTTCTTTTGCCCAGACAGATCAGTTCCCCTATCTGACACCATGCTTTAATTTTACCAGTATCTTCATCACGGATATTCCGTACAGTGATAACTATACACAGTACCGTGGATATATCGCAAAAAGATAAGCTTGCAGACCTTTTTATTGCTATCCGGCAAAAGAACAGATATAATCAGTAATAGATTACTGCACAGGGAGAGTTGTCTTTTATAAAGGAACACAACGCTGCAAGGATAGTATGGACATACGAAAAATTGAGTATTTTCTCAAAGTGGCCGAGACCAAAAATTTTAATATAGCGGCCCGGGAACTGCATATTTCTCATCAGGCATTGTCAAAACAGATTCTGACATTGGAGGCGGAGATTGGTGCAAAGCTTCTGGATCGTTCTACGACCAAGGTGATCGTCACCGAGATCGGGAAAAAAGTGGAAGAGCTGTACCGCCCTTTGATCAGAGAATGGGAGCATGCAAACAATCAGTTGAGAACGTTCGTTGATGTGCGCAATAATGTACTGAGGATCGGGTATTTTAACGGGAACTCGTACAGCAGGGTGCTGGAGCCGGTTCTGGATTATCTGCTCAGGCAGAACCCGGAATTGAAATACAGTCTGCTGGCCGCAGATCTGGAGATGCTGAGAAGTCTGATGGAGCAGGATGCAGTTGACCTGGCCATCACAAACGGGATTCACCGAAAGGAGTGGGTCGGTGTAGAAACCATCATTCTGCGAACGGATCCGCTGTATATCATCGTGTCTGACCAGCATCCGTGGTATGAGAAGGATTCGGTTTCAGTACAGGATATCATGGAAGCTGATTTCCTGGTCTATGCGAATGGGAGACCGCTGGAAGGAAAGCAGGCTTTCTATGGAGAACTTCCTGTCCGGTCAAGACAGACCGCGTATAACCTGGATACCTATATGGGGACTCTGAAAAGAGGGAAGCATTTCGGCATTATCGGTCCATCGTACAGCCGCAGAGAGGGAAATTACCGTCTGATCGAGATCCCGGATCCCTATAAAAAGACACACTCTATCATGGCGATGTTCAAGCCGCTGCATCCGCAGAGGAAATTGCTGCGGACGTTAGAAAATGCGGAGTTAAGATAAGAGATGTTCGCCAATATGTTTCTGCTATAAAGATGAGGTTTGCAATCATGAAAAAGAAGTATGATGTAACAGCGCTTGGTGAATTGTTAATCGATTTTACACAGAATGGGATCAGTGAACAGGGGAATCCTTTGTTTGAAGCCTGCCCGGGAGGGGCTCCCTGCAATGTGCTGGCTATGCTGAACCGGCTTGGGAGAAAAACAGCGTTTATCGGAAAGGTGGGCAATGATATGTTTGGGCATATGCTCAGACAAGTTGTTTCAGAAGCCGGGGTTGATGTACAGGGACTTTGCATGGATGAAGAGACCAGGACGACGCTGGCATTTGTACAGACATTTGAGGACGGCGACAGGGATTTTTCCTTTTACCGGAATCCCGGAGCGGATATGATGCTGACCGAAGAGGAGCTGCCGCCGGAATTGCTTCAAAACACCAGCATTTTTCATTTCGGCTCCTTGTCTATGACACATTCGGAAGTGCGAAAAGCGACCAGAAAAGCCATTGCCGGTGCAAAAGAACACAACGCCCTGATTTCCTTTGATCCGAATCTGCGGGAACCTTTATGGAAGAGCCTGGATGACGCAAGGGAGCAGATGGAGTATGGTCTGTCCGTCTGTGATATTCTGAAAATTGCAGATAATGAGATCGAGTTCCTGACAGAGGAAACAGATTTTGACAAAGGCGCTGCCATCTTACAGAAACGTTTTCCGAACTTAAAGATTTTGAACGTGACAGCCGGTGCAGAAGGAAGTTACGCTTATCATGAGGGCAAGCGGGTCTTTATGCCTTCTTACCGGTTGGGCGGAACGATTGAGACAACCGGTGCGGGGGATACCTTTTGCGCATGCATCCTGCATTATGTCCTGGAACATGGTGCAGAGCACCTTTCTGTCAGAGATCTGGAAGATATGCTGCGCTTCGCGAATGCGGCAGCATATCTGGTAACCACGAAAAAAGGCGCGATCCGGGCGATGCCTGCAAAAGAGGAAGTGCTTGAAATTATATCGTGATAAATACTTTAAAGTGCTGTTTTTTTGTAGAAAGAATTCCTTCCTTTTGCATTTTTCCGAGTTCTTTGGAAAGAGCTGAGCGCTCCGTATTCAAATAATCCGCCAGCTGCTGACGGTCAAAGGGAATATCAAATTCTGTCTTTCCGGTCTGGAGAATCATGGCGTTCAAATACGACATGACTCTGCCGCGGATCGTTTTCGGGGCAGTGTGAAAGCTCCGGCCGGAGAGGTTCAGATTCTTTTGGGCGGAAATGGTCAGCAGGTTGGTAATCAGTTTCATTCTCCAGGACTCATATTTTCCGGAAGAGATATTCTGGATGCCGGCAGTCCGGAGAAAAAGGATCCGGCAGTTTTCGTTTGCGGTGACATCGACAAGAAGCGGTTCGTTTTCCAGGAAAGCATAGGTTTCCGCAAAGAACTGACCGCTGCCGATGTGGCTGAGGATCGTCCGGTTGCCCCACATATCATTACTTTCGATGGTGACGCTGCCTTCGAGCACCAGGCCCATCCGGTCTGTGGTGGTGCCTGCGTGAAAGACGGTTTCGCCTTTGCTGTATTGTTTTTCCTGAGCCATCAATGTCTCAAGGGAGTCTCTGATTTCGGGTTCGTCCATCCTTCTGAAGAGAATTGTCTGCTGAAGTATCTTAAGGTCCATAATGTTCGTTCTCCTTTTTATAGAAGCGGTGTACTGGATTTTTATAGTGTGCTGTAAGGTGCAAGATAATGGTGCAGGATACGGGACAGGATGGATTCAATATCCGGCTTCCCGTCATTCAGACACCATTCAAATACACATCCTTTTACAATTGTGCAGATGTCCATACAGACAGTATGGGCGTCTGTTTTTTCTTTTATAAAACCGGCTTCCATGGCACTGCCAAATTCCTGTTCGCTTCGGTGCATGACGGTACCGGGCGCAAAGCAGCCGTCAGTCTCGCCCATGTAGGCAGATAGAGACCGGTTTCCCGTGGAGTAAAAGCTTTTCATAAAGTCAAGACCGAGTTCCATATACTTTCGGATGAGATACATATAAAGTTCGCAAATCCTTCCCGCGATATCAGAAAGAGGCGTTTTCAGATCAAACGAGTCGAAGGATGTCTCCCGAAGAAAGTACATCAGCAGATCATCCTTGTCACGAAAATAGTGGTAGAACGTGCCGATGGATAAATCTGCCTGTGTACACACATTCCGGACTGTTACAGCGTCCGCTCCCTGCTTCCGAATGATGGAAATCGCTGTGTCAATGATTGTCTGCCTGCTGTTTGATTCTTTCCCTTTTGCAGGTCTTCCGCATTTTCCGGGCATAATAAAACTCCTTATTCGAACGTGTTTGATTTTGATGTTGACATTATAGAACATGTTTGATATAATGTCAATCACAAAGACAAATAGAACATGTTCTAATGTTCAAGTCTCGCTCGCGAGACTTGGCGCGGAATTCGGGTCAGCGTCAGCTGACATCTTCCAAACCGAATTCCTGCGCATCCTCGCGGAGCGTTTATCTCAGTGGGAGATTGGCCCCCACTGAGACGAGCTTGACATTACCCGCCACTTAAGAAGTGGGGGTCTCTCACACTGAGATGAAAGGAGAAAAACGATGAAGATAACATACTGGTCAGATTATGCATGCCCTTATTGCTATATTGGGGAAGCACGCCTGAAAAAAGCCATTTCTGAAATAACAGACGGACAGGAGATAGAAGTAGAGATGAAAGCATTCCAGCTGGATCCGACCGCCGGGGAGCATGCTGCAGGTGACACACAGACAAGGTTTGCCCGTAAGTACGGGATCTCCATGGAAGAAGCGGGCAGAACGATTGAACATATTTCTCAGATGGGAAGAGCGGAAGGACTGGATTTCCGATATGCCAGTACGCTGTTTACGAATACAATGGATGCTCATCGGCTGACGAAGCTGGCGCAGAGCAAGAAGGATCCCGCCCTTTCGGAGAAAATGACCGAGGCGTTGTTCAAGGCATATTTTACAGACAATAAAGAACTCGCAGACAAAGCACTTTTACAGAAAATCGGAGAAACATGCGGACTGGATCCGAAGGAGATCAAAGAAGTTCTGGAATCAGATCAGTATCAGGATGAGGTGCTCCTGGATGAGCGCGAGGCGTCCCGCATGGGCGTGCACGCAGTTCCGTTTTTTGTAATCGGGAAATACGCAATCCCCGGAGCTCAGAGCACGGAAGGGATGAAAGATACCATCCGAAAAGCATTAGAGGAGTCAAATGAGGCAGAGTTACGGCAGGGGATGAGCTGCGGGCCGGAGGGCTGCAGGATCGGGTGAGGATATGATTGCTGAAGTTCCTGTCAGAGGATATTTTGAAGAAAACTGTTATTTTTATATTGATGATGAGACAAAGCATGGATTTCTGATCGATCCCGGCGCACAGGCAGACAGGCTGCTTGCGATGATCCGGAAGAATGGATGGGTGATTGAAAAAATCCTTCTCACCCATGGACATTTTGATCATACCGGGGCCGTGGATGTGATCAGAAAGGCTCTTTCCGTTCCTGTGTATGCGTACCAAAGTGCCGATGATTATCTGCTGGATGCGATGCGGAATCTTTCTGCTCTGTGTGGGCCGGCCGTTATTGTCAAAGATGTAAACTATTTAAACGATGGTGATATTGTCAGACTCGAGGCAAACCCGGAGAGGGAACTGCGGGTTCTCTATACGCCGGGGCATACGACGGATTCCGTTGTGTATTACGCAGCAGAGGATCAGATCGCGTTTGTCGGGGATACGATTTTTAAGGGCAGCATCGGGATTTACCGGTTTCCGGGCGGAAGTCAGGAGGATCTGATAAAAAGTATCAGAAACAGAATTTTTACCCTGCCGGATGAAACGATTCTGTATTCGGGGCATTCGGAAGCAACGACGGCCGGCGCAGAAAAAAGACGATATGAATGATGAGAACAGTGGTGTATAATAGAGCAGGAGGCAAGGAAGAAATGCAAAAAGATAGACTGAAAATCGGAACAAAAGAACTTACATCGAGAATTGTCATGCCGCCGATCGCTACATACCAGAGCACAGAAGAAGGATATGTCACTCCCGGTATGCTGGATTATTACGGGGAACGGGCGGCAAATCCAAATGTCAGCATGATCATTACCGAGCATAGTTATATTGATTTGGGCGGAAAGGCAAAGGCAAAGCAGCTGTCGATAGAAAAAGAAGCGGATATGGAAGGTCTGTCCCGGCTGACAGATGTGATACACAGAAACGGGGCGCTTGCGATGGCACAGCTGAATCATGCGGGAAGTGCAGCGCCTTCGGAAGTGACAGGGATAAAGCCGGTATCGGCCAGCAGTGTCATCCTGCCGGTTTCTCCGATGATGGGAGACGGGAAAGAGCCGGAAGAACTTTCAGAGGATCAGATTGCAGAGATTATTTCCCGGTTCGCATCTGCGGCAGACAGAGCAAAGAGGGCCGGATATGACGGCGTGGAGATTCACTCGGCACATGCCTATCTGCTGAATCAGTTCTATTCGCCGCTTACCAATCTCAGACAGGACCGTTATGGCGGAAGCCTGGAAAACCGGCTGAATATCCACAGAGAGGTCATCAGGGCTGTCAGGGATACCATCGGCAGGGATCTCATTTTGTCGATCCGCCTGGGCGGATGTGATTACACGGAGGGCGGAAGCACGATTGAGGACAGTGTTCATGCAGCAGAGGTTTTTGAAGAGTCAGGCGCGGACATGATCGATCTTTCCGGAGGCATGTGCCGCTACACGAGAAAAGGACATACAGAACCCGGTTATTTTCAGGATATGTCCTCTGCAATAAAAAAAGCCGTATCCGTTCCTGTTATGCTGACAGGCGGAGTGAAAACATTACAGGATGCGTATCTGCTTTTGGAAAAAGGCGCTGCGGATCTCATCGGGGTCGGCAGAGAACTGCTCAAAAATCCGCGGTGGGAGGCATAAAAATACTGTAAAAAACTTTTTATTGAATCAGACAGCCGGTTTCAGTATAATAGAAGTACTTGAAGCCGGCTGTCTGTTACTAAGGACCCTGTCTTCCTGCGATATAAAAAACAGGAAAGTATGAAAAAAGGAGAACAAGAAAGAACTATGACAACAATTATTTTAAACGGAAGTCCCCGAAAAAACTGGAACACAGCACAGCTTTTAAAAGAGGCGAAAAGAGGAGCTGAATCTGCCGGCGCTGAGGTGGAGTATATTGATCTGTATGATCTGAACTATAATGGCTGCCGCAGCTGCATGGCCTGTAAGAGAAAAGGGATCGCTGATCCCTGTAAATGCTACTGGAAAGATGAACTGTCACCTGTTCTGGAAAAGATCTGGCAGGCAGACCGCCTGATTACCGGTACACCCATTTATTTCGGAGAGCCGACCGGAGGATTCCGCTCTTTTATGGAGCGTATCGTTTTCCCGACATTGTCTTACAATGACTATTCCAGCCTGTATCAGGGGCATCTTGATATCGACATTTTTGTTCCGATGAATATGCCTCTGGATTTTTATAAAGATTCTTATGAGAAACGGGTACAGGAATATTTTGCGCCGATGCGCGGGCTGAAAGGCGAGGTCAGAATCATTCCTGTCTGTGACACTCTGCAGGTGAAAGACTATTCCAAATATGATATGGCAGGGTTCTCTGAGGAACATAAAAAAGCAGTCCATGAATCTGATTTTCCGAAAATGCTGGAACAGGCATTCAAAATCGGAGCCGGAACCTGTTGATATTCAAATATGAAGTATACAGCACGAATGGTTAAAAATCATTCGTGCTTTTTTTGTCATAAAAATAATATAATACTATAGAAAATATAGATACTATCCTATGAGATAGTATCTAAGAATAATCTGCCTTCTTGTTTTTTGTTGTAAAGTACTATACTATACCATAAGCCGTTGGAAAGAGAGAGGAAAATCATGGATATCAGAAAAGCTTCCATCCACTTAAAGAGTGTGATTGACGGAGAAGAAAGTCATCGAAACTATGATGGAGAATATCGTTTTAAGGACAACAGTCATCGCATTGTCTATACCGACTACACAGGCAATGCGGTCACAAAGGTCGGCATTGAGGCAACAGATCGTGCGATGCTTCTTCAGGGCAGGCAATATTACGGCGGATATGCTGTTTGATCCGGCTGCGGAAACAAGCGTGAATTATGATGCATTCTCGTTAGGAAGCGGATTTTTGCTGAAAACGCATTCCTATGAGATCAGCTGCGATGCAGATTGCGTCACAATTGATATAGAGTATTCCCTGAACGGCGGACAGGATGAGCCCGGGATCAGGGGCAGGCAGGAAATAACAATCAGATTATTGGAGGAATAAAAAAGATGAAAAAGATATTGGAAAAAGTGGAACTTGGGGATCTGAAGCTTAAGAACTGTCTGGTAAGATCCGCAACATGGGAAGGCATCGCCCGGCCGGACGGAAGTGTTACCGACGAGGCGTACGCCATCTATGAAGAAGTGGCAAAAGGCGGTATCGGAGCAATCATTACCGGATTTACCAGTGTCGCTCTGCATGATTACTATTTCGGCGGGATGATGCGGCTCTGTGACGATGCACTGATCCCTCAGTATGAAAAGCTGACAGAGCTCATCAATGCGGAAGGGATCCCGGTCATTACGCAGCTGGCACTGGGCGCTTATTACCGGAAGGTAAATGACCGGTTTACGCAGGTGGAGCCGGACCAGATGACGGCAGAGGAAATTCAGCTGGTCATCCGTCAATTCACTGACGCGGCTGTCCGTGCAAAGAAAGCCGGATTTGATGGAGTACAGATTCATGCGGCACACTTTTTCTTTCTCAGCCGTTTTATCAGCCCCGCAGTCAATCACAGGAAAGATGAATATGGCGGATCTACAGAGAACCGCAGCCGTATCCTGCTGGAGATCATGAAGGGGATTCGAAAAGAAGCGCCATCTCTGCATGTGACCGTCAAGATCAACAGCAGCGATTTCACCTATGGCGGTCTGGATGAAGCGGAAAGTGTGGCAATCTGCAAACTGCTCAGTGAGGCGGGAATCGATTCCATTGAAGTCAGCGGAAACGGTACATCCGTCGCAGGAATCAAACCGCATAAGAACGAAGGATATTTTGTACGTACCGCAGCTGCAATCGCTGATGCAGTGAGCTGTCCGGTCATCGTGGTCGGCGGTTTCCGCAGCCTGGATACGATGGAAGCTGTACTGAATCAGACAAAGATAGAATTGATTTCCATCTCCAGACCGCTTCTTCGGGAGCCGGATCTGCCGCGGAAGATGCAGCAGGATGAAAGCTATATTTCCAGATGTGTTTCCTGTAATGCATGCTATTCATCCGAGGCTCACAAATGTATTTTCAGAGGGAGGGATCATCGTGAAGAATAAAATGTTTCGATTGAATGTGGCGGCAAAACGCGGATCTGTGCTCAATGGAGTGCTGTTCCGTCCGGAGGAAAAACGAACCGCAGATACGGTGATGATTGCGATCACCGGCATACACGGGAACTTTTATTCCAATCCTTTTTACTATAATATCGGCGATACTTTGAACGGCGCAGGAATCGATTTTATCTATGCGCAGACAAACGATGCCTTTGGAGAAATCAAAACCGTGAATGTAAATACGGGAAAAGAAGAGAGGATCGGATCCTGGAATGAGCGGTTTTCCTATACAGATGAGGATATTGACGCATATCTGACGTTTGCGCAGCAGGAAGGATATGAGCACATTATACTTGCCGGGCACTCGCTGGGAGCGAACAAAGTAATCTATTATCTGTCCCGTCATAAGGACCCCCGTGTAGAGCATTTTTTCCTGCTGTCTCCTGCAAATCTGACCTATATGATGTCCGGCGTGACAGGCAGAGAGAAACAGATAATCAAAGAGCAGGTCGAGCGGGGTGATGGCAATCAGATGCTGCCGTTTCCGTTTATGGGGTGGGTTCAGTGTATAGCCAATACGGCTTATGACTGGCAATTTTCCGGTCTGCTGAACAATGTCCACACATCTCCGGACGGAGATTTTTCACAGGCAGAGAGAATCACGCACAATGGTGCACTTCTGGTCGGAACGTACGATAACTTTACAGATGGAGATCCTTCCGAATTTCTGCGGAATCTGAATCGTCATATGCCGACAGCCCGGGAAAACAAACTGATTTTTATCGAAAAGACAGGCCACACCTATCAGGGAAAAAATCAGGAAGTTGCGGATGATATCCTGGAGCAGATTCAGGAATGGAGGAAAGAGAAATGCCCTTTATCAAAGTAAAAGTAAGCTGTGAGATGACATAGGGACAGGAAACGGACTTAAAAAAGCGATTTGGAAGAGCGATTGGTCTGGTTCCGGGGAAAAGTGAGGAATACCTGCTCCTGGAATTTGAAGATTGCTGCCATCTGTGGCTGCGCGGAGAACAGGATGCACCGATTGCTTATATCGAAGCCGCATTTTTCGGAAATGAAGGACACTATGGTTATGACAGATTTTCAGAAGCAGTCACGAAAGACATTGGCGATGTTCTGGGAATCCGTCCGGACAGAATCTATATCAAATATGAAGATATCGGTGTGTGGGGCGTAAATGGAATGGCCATCGACATCAACCGGTTCAGATAGGAGAAGTATATGGACAAAGTAATCATAACCACTTTTACGGATCCGATGATGGGGCTTTCTTATGAGTGTGAGCCGATTTTCCGGAAACTGGAGACGCATTATGCTGATAATATTGAGTTTGATTATGTGATGGCAGGCCTGGTCCGGGATGTCAGTGATTTTATGACGCAGGAGGAACTGGCGCAAGAAACGGAAAAAGGCATCCGCAGATATTGCAGAAGGCTTGCCGGAATCTATAAGAAGGAAGAATCGATTTCCGGGATGCCGATCAATATGGATGGGTTTCATTTGTTTGATGAGGAACACAGAAGCTCATATCCGCTGGACATTGCCTATGAGGCTGTAAAGCTGGCCGCCCCTGAAAAAGCGGAACAGTTTTTGTATCTTCTTCGTTATGCGACGATCGTTGAGACCCGGCAGACAACAGCGGAGGAAGAAATCCTCCGCGTGGTGCAGAAGGCCGGCATTGACAAAGATGTCTTCCTTTCCTGTTATCACGGAGGCAGGGCAGAGGATGCCTTTCTGACGGATCTGAAAAAGACAAGATCGCTGGGAATTTATGGACTTCCCGCATATATAATCAGCTGCGGAGAACGGAAGGTTATGGTCAATTCGCTGATCGGGTATGATACTTTTACAGAACTGATCCGGAGAGTTTCCGGCGGGAACGTACAGCCGGAAAAACCTCTTTTGAGCATGCAGGCACTGGAAACTCTGCTTCGGAAACATCCACTGATTTCGCTGCAGGAACTCTGTATGGCATTTGAAGCATCACAGCAGGAGATCCGGTCCGCGATGAAGCCGATGACCGAATGCGGTGAAGTTTCCTTTGACGGGAATTTCTACCAAAGAGAGGCTTAGAGATCAACACCCCGGGTTATTCTTCTGGCGGCAGAGGGGGCTGGTCAGCGGTCAGCTTCCTGATCATCCCTTCCATATTTTCATAATCTTTGTTTTTTCCATAGTGTTTCAGAATCGTTGCTCTGGCGGCTTCAAAAGCCTTCAGAGCTTTTTTTTCGTCGTTTTGTTCCAGATATAATTCGCCCAGAGCGCTCCAGATTGCCCCGAGATGTCCCTGTCTGCTTTCCGGCATGGATGCAATCATGCTGCGTGCCCGGAGCAGGTCCTGTTCCGCCTTTTCAAGCCGGCCGGTGCGCAGCATACAGATTCCGAGGTTACAGAGTGTGGTAGCCTGTTCCCACTGAAACTGCGGGAAGCGGGACATGATCTGCAGGGCTTTCTCCAAAGCGGGAATGGCTTTTTCATAGTCTTTGCATGCCAGGTCCAGAAGAGCGAGGTTATTGATCCCGGAAGCATAGAGCATGGGATTTTTATCTTTGTATTCCGCATAGATCGCGGTCATCTCCGTGAAGCAGCGGCGGGCGCTGTCATATTGCCCGGACATGCGGAAGGCCCCGCCGAGATTATTGACAGCAGTTGCATACTCGAGAGATTTTCTGCCGGAGGTCTTTGCCAGGTCATCAATGGCCAGCTGAAAAAAGCGGATAGCCTCCTCAAATCTGGTCGCGCCGCGGTAATACGTACCCAGTTCATCGAAGCGGCCGGCGGCATAAAAGTCATCGATTTGTTTTATAAAAGCATTGTAATCCATGTGTTCCTCCCTGAAGGGTTACTATAATTATTCTATCAGAAAAACCGGCCTGTCGGGCCGGTTTTTCCATTTCATTTAGGAGAGAATATTTAAAAGGGAAAATATTAAAAAAATAATACTTTCACGATTTAACAATGATAATCCGGATCCTGTTTGGCGGGCACACCGTCAATGAATCAGAATCCTAATTTTTCACCGACCAGGATGATCTTGATGCGATCCTCGATCAGGCTTCGTCTGGTGATGACGATCTGATTGCACAGGCATCCCTCTGCATAGCAGTCCATGCAGTGCCCGGTTTCGGTACACGGTGTGTTCCGTCCAAGACGAATGCAGTTCGGAGGAGATGCAATATCACGGACACGGTGGAGCGCTTCTTCCACATTGTGTGTCACTTTATTCATGCCTGCCACGATCACAACATTCTTCGGCCCGAAGATCAGGCTGGCAACGCGGTTTCCGGTGTTGTCGATATTGACCAGTTCGCCGTCAATCGTGATAGCGTTTGTGCTCATGAAATAGCAGTCGGCAAAGAAAGTATCCCGCATGATCTGCTCTGCTTCCTCCGGAGTCTTCGCGTCCCCTTTGGTAAGGATCTTCAGGTCATTTCTGCCTCTTAACGCGTCGATGATGCCGCATTCGGAAAGGGTAACGGATCCGCCCAGACCGATGGTTCCGCCATCCGGCACAAAGGAGAGTGCTTTTGTTTTTGCTTCCTCAATGGTGGGGCAGTAGAAACCGCTGATCCGGCGTTTCTTCAGATTTTTTATGATACTTGCGGCAAGCTTTTCATAATGTTGTTGTGCTGCACTCATTTCTTCAACCTTCTTTCTGTATTAAAAGACTGTAAATATTAGTTCTGTACCAGCTTGAGTATCAGACGGAAGTACCGGTCTCCTTCGGTGATGAGATCGAAGCCGCCGTCAGTCAGACACCAGTCATAAATCAGTCCTCTGGCTGAGCGCATGATGTAATCCGCAAATTCAGCGGAAGTAAAGAGTGTGTTGAACTCTCTGTCCTGTACGCCTTTTGTGTGCAGTTCCTCCAGCAGGCGGTAAATTGTTCTTCCCTCACCAATCAGAATCTGAGTTGATTTTCTGGAGGATGCCTAGCAGCCATAGACGACCTGCATCAGAACGAGACCGACGGTATTTTCGCAGTAGTCGCACATAATGTGCATCAGGGCCAGTATTTTCTCCGATATTGTGCTGTCCGGCGGTAATTTCGGATAGGCCTCTTCATACTGATGGTCAATCTGACTGAACAGCTCCAGCAGAATGGATTCCTTAGATGGAAAGTGTACGTAAAAAGTACCCTTTGACAGACCGATCCTGTCTGTGATATCGCTTCACCGTATCAAAACCATATTTGGCAAATAAACGTACAGATGTCAGGAATATTTTCTTCTTCGTTTCCAGAGCATCCAGTTCTCTCTGTGTTGGCTGCGCGGCAGCGTGGATTGACATTTGCTAACCTCCAAATTTGTGTCTAATTGATCGTATATCAGAGGGGAGTCATCTCCCGGATGATGTGTTCAGTGACTTCATTCACTAACCGGATTATATCACAGGAAAATCATAAATGCAAGACTAAAAATAAAGAATGCCGGGAATGTTCCCGGCAGCAAGTCAATCCTTATACAAATAGTTTTAAAAGAAGATGAAAATGTTCTTTCCCTTCCTGAATCAAATCGAACCCCCCGTCTGTCATGCACCAGTCATAGATCAGGGCCCGCGCGAACCGCATGATAATATCTGAAAACGAAAAGCCTTCCGGAAGAGTCCGGAATTCACCGGAAGCAAGTCCCTTTTGATAAACGTCCTCCAAAAGGCGGTAGATCATACGGTTTTCGCCGATCAGAATGGTGGAGGTTTTTCGGGGAGAAACCTGATTGGCATAGACGACCTGCATTAAGGCAAGCCCGACCACATCTTCACAGTATTCACACATAGCATCCATGAGTGCAAACAAAGTGTCGATCGCTGAAACATCCTCCGGAAGTTCCTTCAGAACATCCAGATAGTGCTCGTCGATCTGCCGGAATTGCTCAATCAGAATGGATTCTTTGCTGGGGAAATGTACGTAAAAAGTACCTTTGGAAAGGTTCAGTTCTCCGGTAATGTCTCCAATCGTTACAGTATCGAAATCATATTTCCTGAATAATTCAATGGATTTATTAAATATTTTTCTTTTTGTTTCGAGAGCGTTCAGCTCTCTCTTCGTAGGCTCCTTTGATTTTTTTATAGCCATTTTATTACCTGAAACTTTCTGAAATCGAGGTCAAATTATTTTTTTCTTCAATATTAAGCGCATTAATTTTAGCACGGCAGCTGACTGAAGTCAAGTTTTCGCAGAAACAAAGCAGGGGTGTTTCACGAACATCTCAAGCAGAGCCGTATCCTCGCTCTTTGAAAAGGAAAGCATGCGTCTGCTACGTTCCCGCATGCCTCTTCATTTAAAATGAGCGTTTTCCTAAAAAAAAGCGCATAAATCTCCTATAGAGTATTGACTTCATTTTTTCAATCCTCCATTATTAAAGCATCTTCTTCAATATTCAGCGCAGGATTCTCGTGACTTTAGTCGTGAGAGGAATGCGCCAAATTAACATTTTCGTCTTCAGCATGGGTTTCATACCTGCGCTGAAGATTGAAGCCTCCGGCGGATCGCAGGCGCGCAAGCGGAAAGCGCGCCGCGGCAAGTACGCCCGAGGCGTACTTGATTAGAGGCTTTCTATTGGATCGAAGACATACTTTCTGAGCAGATTCCTGTCATCATTGAGAAGATCCATCATCTCAATGATCGGTGATCCGTTTTTGGTTTGTATCTGAATAAGGCGAAGGATATTCAGGGCAAACTTCCGGATCAGTGCGAGATTGTTCCTCGACCCCTTAGCCGGAGATCGGTCTTCTCGGAAGGTATCATCCAGGACATGGTGCAGGCGGTTTTCCACGCTCCAGTGTTCCCGCTTGCACCTGCCCATTTCTACAGCACTCATCTGTTTATCTGAAATAATACCCACTACCTGGATATCATCTTTCTCCATATCGCCTTTTCCAGGCACTGGCTGCCGAGCAGATCCTTCCAGAACAAATTTCTCCTTTGTTGGCGTGATATCATTTCCATCTTTATCCCGTACCACCAGGATGCGTGTCTGCTCAACATATCCTACACTCTTTATAAATGACCATTGTTCCGACGTCTTTGATATAAATGATGCATCATTGATGATCCTGTATTCCCTGTACTCATATCTGTCACGATTCTTTTCTGAATACACTACCTCATCATATTTTTTCATATACTCCGGATACATTGTCCGATAGGAAGGGTCTGATCTCATTCGTTCCCGTTCCCGTTTGATCGCCCCGAACTGCCTGACGATCTCCTCATAACTGTTCGGTTGGTTTCTCTTCACCATCATGACAAAGTGCCCACCCTGACGGATGATCTGTTCCATCACACTTGTCTGTGTATTCAGCGCATCAGCCGTGATGATGCTTTCCTGTATATCCAGATAAGATAGCAGCTCAGGGATACTCGTTATCTCATTTTCTTTCACCGGTATCGGCAGTTGTGCCAATACCAGGCCAGTTGCTACTTCCAGCACGTGAAGCATCATCGGAGCCTGTTTCATTTTGCACTTCTCCGCAGCAGCCCGGATCGCTTTCCCGTCTACCGCCAAATGAACGCCTTTTGTACGAACAATCCTACCGATCCAATCTATGAAAGCAAATAAAAACAGTAATTCATCGATTGTGCTCAGAAATCGGGACACGGTTGAACGTGATGCGATCCCATTTGGCAGGGACAGCCCATTCGTCTTCAGCCATTCTTCATTCCGGCGGCACCACCCCAGACACCGACGCAGTGATGTATGCCCCGTTACATATCCTGCCACAAGATACGTCAGTACTGCAGCCAGTTCATGCTTCTTTTTCCGGGGGCTTCGAGGGTCTTCTACAGATTTCATTGTTTCATAGAGCGTCTTTACAAGAAATCTGGTCTCCTCACACCTCCAGTTCAAGGCCCAGCCTGTTGATTAGGATCTGTTGCTCTGGGTCTATCTTTGAAATCGCTTTTTCCTTTCCCATAATAACAAGATATATCTCTTTTAATGGATACAGGTCTTTTATATCAATCTTGTGCTCTTTGAAAATATCCTGCGGCTTAGTGAGCCAGCCTGCGCGTTAAACTGGCATCTGAAATCATCTTTGTTCCTGATGCCTTCTTTTTTTAGCCAACTTCTCTCTGACCAATCACATATGATGATCCTGAGGACATCTTCCCAGTCATCTCCCAGTGGCTGTTTCCAGCCCTCCGGACAAAGATCCATGACTGCTTTTGAAAAACCGTATTCCCATACTTCGATATCCGTCATAGATATTTTTTTCTTCTTACTTTCAACTATCCCCTCCGGGGTGATAATACCAATGTAGGTATCAACCGGCTGCGGATATTTTTTACCTGGCACGCGTTTTGATGTCCGCTTATACAGGTAGTAAGCATCCCCTTTCTTTTTGACAGTTTTCCCTTGTGTTCGATACTTCTGGACCCAGTCTGGATATCTCTTCTCAGTTGCCGGCATAACTATCCCCCTTTATGTATAGGTGGCGTATACCTATACTATAAGGATAGGATACCTATACACCGGCAAAAAGTCGAGGGTTGGGAGTGATAATGTATAGCACCCGCAACCCTCGATGAAAATGGACTATCTCACATATATAAATTTTCATTCATGAAACAACCCTGCGGAATAAACATTGGTGTAAAGAAAATGTGAGTTAAATAAAAAAATGAGAGTAACCGATTTT
>CAMNOU010000015.1 GCA_946546945.1 uncultured Lachnospiraceae bacterium | reverse complement strand
TTGGGGCCGTCGAACAAGAAGCCCCCACTTCTTAGCCTGGGCGAAAGTGGTGGGATTATGTCACGAATTATAAAGCGAAAGAGATTGTTGATTATATGCATGAGGAAAAAGCTTATCAAGGAACAAAACCTGGTGAGATAATACCATTTTCAATGGCAAAAGAAATAAGGAATTTCTAATATCACGCAGCCAATCACGTTGTATGAATGATGAAAAATATTATAACAGAGAAAGCAGGAACATAAAAAATGAAGAACCAGAAGAAAAGTATCCATGTTGCGGCTGGACTCATTCGAAAGGATAATAAACTGTTTGCAACCCAGCGTGGATATGGGAACTTCAAAGACTGGTGGGAGTTTCCGGGAGGAAAAATCGAGGCCGGAGAAACGCCGGAGGAGGCACTGGCGCGTGAGATTCGTGAAGAACTTGCCGTGGAGATATCCATAGGTGAGCATCTTATTACTGTAGAATACGATTATCCTGAATTTCACTTATTGATGGACTGCTACTGGTGCAGTGTTAAGGAAGGTCATCTGACACTGCTGGAGCATGAAGCAGCTAAGTGGCTGCCGCTCGATGATCTGCGTCAGGTGAAGTGGCTGCCTGCGGATATTTCGGTAATAGAAGCAATCGAGAAACGATAGAAGGAGATGGTGAAAAAGGCGCTGTATTGACAGCGCCTTTTGTATCAGAAGTCTACTTCTGTATCGTAATAGCAGCATTTGAGAAGTTTTTCCATATCTTCCTGGCTGGGCTGCCTTGGGTTGGATCCGGTACATGCGTCGAGAATGGCATTTGCAGCGATTTCCGGCAGTCTCTCCAGAAATACTTCCTCGGGAACGAATCCCTGTTCTGTCGGATAACTGTCTGCTCCGTAGTTCCTGATGCAGTGAGGAATATTCAGCTGATCATTAAGATCGCGGACGAATTTGATCAGAGCCGCCACTTTTTCATCATCAGTGGTTCCCTCAAGATGCATGTAGTCAGCGATGATACCGTATCTCTTTTTCGCCGTTTCATCTTTTGCGTTAAAAGCGATTACTTTTGGCAAATACATGGCGTTTGCGGCACCGTGAATGATATGAGCGCCATAGTCAGCAAATACAGCGCCGGTCTTATGAGCCATTGAGTGTACAATTCCGAGGAGACCGGACGAGAAAGCAATTCCCGCAAGGCATTGTGCGGTGTGCATGCGGTCTCTCGCATCCATATCTTCGTTGTAGGATGCGGTCAGATTTTCCCGGATCATTTCGATGGCGTGGATGGCATCTGCATCCGTGAAGTCGCTGTTTGCGGTGGAAACATAAGCTTCGATCGCATGTGTCAGAGCATCCATTCCTGTGTGAGCAACCAGTTTCCGCGGCATCGTCTCTGCGAGCTCAGGATCTACGATCGCAACATCGGGTGTAATCTCAAAATCAGCAATCGGGAACTTGATACCCTTTTCATAGTCCGTGATAATCGAGAACGCAGTTACCTCTGTTGCAGTTCCGGAAGTGGAGGAAACCGCACAGAAATGAGCTTTTGTTCTCAGTTTCGGAAGCCCGAATACCTTGCACATATCTTCAAAAGTTGTTTCGGGATATTCATATTTGATCCACATCGCCTTGGCTGCATCAATCGGAGAGCCGCCGCCGATCGCCACGATCCAGTCAGGTTCAAATTCTGCCATGAACGCAGCGCCCTTCATAACTGTCTCAACGGAAGGGTCGGACTCAATGCCTTCAAATATTCTGACTTCCATACCGGCTTCCTCAAGGTAAGCCTTCGCTCTGTCGAGAAAACCGAATCTCTTCATGGAGCCTCCGCCAACACAGATGACGGCCTTTTTGCCCTCAAAAGTTTTCAGCGCTTCAAGAGCACCTTTTCCATGGTAAATGTCTCTGGGATTTGTAAATCTTTGCATAACGAAACCTCCTGATAAAGTGAGATTAAAAAAGTGAATGAGTTATCCTGATGCGATTCGTTAATAATTTATCAAAGTTAATTATAGCACCTTTTTTGGTGTTATGCAATAATGAAAGGGTTGACATGCGCTTAAAAAGAGATTAAAATATTTTCCCATAAGAACAAAGGCGTTCTGGATCCATTCCAGGGCGCCCTTTCTCTTTTTTTACAGGAACCGATACAGGAGACGAATATGGCGAAATATATATTTGTGACGGGAGGCGTTGTCTCCGGTCTGGGAAAAGGAATTACGGCGGCTTCTCTCGGAAGGCTGTTAAAGGCGAGAGGATACAAGGTGTTTGCACAGAAACTGGACCCATATATCAATGTGGATCCGGGTACGATGAGCCCCTATCAGCATGGGGAGGTTTATGTGACGGATGACGGTGCGGAGACAGATCTGGACCTGGGACATTATGAGCGGTTCATTGATGAGAATCTGACCCGTTTTTCCAACCTCACGTCCGGGAAGGTTTATTGGAATGTTCTGAATAAGGAAAGACGCGGGGAGTATCTGGGCTCTACGGTTCAGGTGATTCCGCATATTACGAATGAAATCAAAGAGTTTGTCTATCGGGCGGAACGGGAAACCGATGCGGATATTGTGATTACCGAGATCGGCGGAACGATTGGCGATATAGAATCCCAGCCGTTTCTGGAGGCGGTCAGACAGATTTCTCTGGAGATCGGCCGGGAGAACAGTCTTTTTATCCATGTGACACTTGTGCCTTATCTGCACGGGTCGAAGGAGCACAAGTCAAAGCCTACGCAGCATTCCGTGAAGGAACTGCAGGGGATGGGCATTGCGCCGGATATGATTGTGCTTCGCTGTAATGAACCGCTGGAGAAGAGTATTTTTCAGAAAATCTCCATGTTCTGCAATGTGAAGGAAGACTGTGTGATCGAGAATCGTACATTGAATAATCTGTACGAGGCCCCTCTGATGCTGGAGCGATCAAATTTTTCAGGTGTTGTGTGCAGAGAGTTGGGATTTGCGGCTCCCGAGCCGGATCTGACAGAGTGGAAGCAGCTGGTCAGCAGCATAGAGAACCGGAACCGGGAAGTTACAATCGCCCTTGTGGGCAAGTACGTTCAGCTGCATGATGCTTACCTGTCTGTTGTGGAGGCACTTGCCCACGCCGGATTTGCCGCGGGCGCGCATGTCCATATAGAGTGGATCGATTCTGAGGAGCTGGATGCATTCAATGTTCGGGAAAAACTGCAGTCTGCGCAAGGTATTCTCGTTCCGGGAGGATTTGGAGACAGGGGAACAGAAGGGATGATCCTGGCTGCGCAATATGCCAGGACAAATGGGATTCCTTATCTGGGCATCTGTCTCGGGATGCAGATCGCTGTAATTGAATTTGCCAGAAATGCGGCAGGCATTACCGATGCCTGCTCCGGCGAATTCAATCATGAGGGAAAACACAAGGTGATTGATTTTATGCCCGGACAGTCAGAGGAAGTTGAAAAGGGTGGCACGCTGCGGCTGGGCAGCTATCCCTGTGTCATCCGGCCGGGCACTTTGATGGAGACGTGCTATGGGACGCATGAAATCCGGGAGCGCCACCGCCACAGATATGAGTTCAATAACGATTACCGGGAGATTCTTCAGCGGGCCGGTCTTGTGCTCTCCGGTGAGTCGCCGGATGGCAGGCTGGTTGAAACCGTGGAGATCAGGGAACATCCTTTTTTCCTGGGAGTACAGTTCCATCCGGAGTTTCAGTCGAGGCCGAACAGGCCGCATCCGGTGTTTCGGGGGTTTGTGAATGCCTCTTTGAAGGAAGGAGACAGTGATGCATTATAACATTGACGAAGTGATGAATTATATAGAGGAGGAAGACGCCAAATTCATCCGCCTGGCTTTTCGGGATGCCTATGGGATTCAGAAGAACATCTCGGTGATGCCCGGAGAGATTCCAAAGGCATTTCAGCAGGGAATCCCCTTCAACCCGAGATCGATTGCCGGATTTGAACATTGTCCGAATGCCATGCTTTATCTGAAGCCGGATCCCTCTACATTGACGGTGCTTCCCTGGAGGCCGGACAGCGGCAGAGTACTGCGTATGTACTGTGATGTCATTGCTGCTGATGGGGAGCCATACTGTACAGACACCCGCTGGATTCTGAAAAAAGCCGTGGAGAAGGCCCGTGGAGCCGGTATTGAATTCCGGTTTGGCGCCGAGATGGAATTTTATCTTTTCAAAAAGGATGAAGAGGGCAATGCGACGTCCATCCCTTATGATCAGGGAGGCTATATGGATATGGCTCCTCTGGACCGCTGCGAGAATGTCCGGCGGGAGATCTGTCTGATGATTGAAAAGATGGGCCTGCGCCCGGAACGGTCTCACCACGAGCGTGGGCCGGGTCAAAATGAGATTGATTTTCATTACGGGAAACCGCTGCTGGCGGCGGATCAGATGTCTACCTTTCGCCTGGTGGTCAGTACACTGGCAGACCGCTATGGCCTGGTATCTGATTTTTCCCCGCTGCCGCTGCCGGGGTATCCCGGGAATGGTTATCATATTAACATTTACGCCGCTGATTCCAAAGGAAATGATGTTGGGAAATACGCGGCGGCCGGCATTTTGAAACGGATATCAGAGATGACTCTGTTTTTAAATCCCACCAATGCATCCTATGAAAGGCTGGGCAATCATGCTGCGCCGGACAAGGCAAACTGGGGGAGCCGGGGAGACTCAGAGCTGCTTTTTATCACAGAAGATACAGGGAGGACACATGCAGAGCTTCGCTCTCCGGATGCTTCCGGCAACCCATATCTGATCTACGCATTGCTGATCTATGCGGGCCTGGAGGGAGTCGAGGAGAAGATGGTTCTGCCGGAAGCGATGAGCGAAGACAGCCGTCTGCTGCCGGGTTCTCTCAAAGAGGCCGGACAGATTGCGCGGGAAAGCGCATTCATTCAGGGTATTCTGCCCGCTGAGCTGATCGAGCAGTATAGTAAAATCGGATAGGAGGAGCCATATGCCGGGAAAGGACAGCAGACGAAACGCGGTTCTGGTCGTGTCCGGATCAGATAAATTCAATATGGTCGTCAGAAACACGCTGTCCTTCAGGGACTATGCCGCAGTGGACTTTCTGCCGAACGCATCTGCAGCAAGGCAGAGATTTCTGGAGACAGAGTATCATCTTGTCATAATCAACTGTCCCCTGCCGGATGAGTTCGGGCATGAGTTTGCATTCGATGTGATACAAAACAGTCAGGCATCGGTTCTGCTGGCAGTTCCCATGGAGGTATACGAAGCGACATCCGATCAGGTGACGGATCATGGAATCCTTGTAATCCCCAGACCGGTAACAAGAGAACGGATTGACCGGGCCGTGCGGTTCCTCTGTGCGATACAGAGCCGGATCTGCAGGCTGGAGAAAAAACTGGCGGATACTGCGGACAAAATCGAGGAGATCCGTCTGGTGAGCAAAGCAAAACTGGTGCTGATGGAGCGGCAGGGAATGACAGAGGATGAAGCACACCGCTATATTCTGAAGGAAGCCATGAATCATGGAATTTCCCGGAGAAAAGCGGCGCTGCGGATTCTGGAGGACTAGGAGAAAAAGATTGAGATTGGGTACGGCAAAGGCGCTGTATGGGAGCAGAAGATGCTTTCGTACAGCGCCTTTTTAATTGGGAGCAGCAGTTGGATGTTTATTCGGAAAGGAGACAGAAAAAAGATGATGATTATGATTGAAGCCATCATCCGGGAGGAACAGTTTGAAGATGTGAAGGAAGCATTGAATGCCATGCATATTAATGGAATGACTGTCTCTCAGGTGATGGGATGCGGAACGCAGCACGGGTTTAAACAGGTCGTGCGGGGCAGTGAGGTGCAGCTGGCACTGATGCCAAAGTTGAAAATTGAGGTCGCAGTTTCTTCGGAAGTCTGGGAGCAGGAAGTGATTACGTGTATTCGCAATGCGGCTTGTACCGGCAGTGTGGGAGATGGGAAAATCTTCAGCTACGCTCTGCGGACGGCAACAAAAATCCGGACCGGCGAAACCGGGCCGGAGGCAATCTACGCAAAAGAAAGGGAGGAATAGCATGATACAGTCAGGTGATACTGCTTTTATGATTATATGTACGGCATTTGTGTTTTTTATGACGCCGGGGCTTGCTTTTTTCTATGGAGGTCTGGTACGGAGGAAGAATGTAATCAGTACGATGATGAACTGTGTGGCGATCATGGGAATATCTATCGTGATGTGGGTGGCAGTGGGGTTTTCTCTTTCTTTCGGGACAGACCATGCAGGCCTCATCGGCGATTTTAGCTGGATATTTTTAAAAGATGTGGGCTGGGAGCCCGGGCTTTATGCAGATTCGATCCCGGCACTGCTCTTTTGCGCATTTCAGATGATGTTTGCCATGATCACGCCGGCGCTGTTTACCGGTTCTCTGGTCGGGCGGGTACGGTTTCGTGCATTGATCCCCTTTGTGATTTTGTGGTCTCTGATTGTATATTACCCGCTGGTTCATATGATCTGGGGACAGAACGGCCTGCTTGCCAGAATTGGCGCTGTTGATTTTGCTGGAGGATATGCAGTGCACATCGCCTCCGGTGTCAGTGCGTTCGTTCTGGCAATCCTGCTGGGGAAACGATATGGTTATGAATATGAGAGTCTCTATAAGACCCATAATGTGCCTTTTGTGGCCCTGGGTGCATTTATGCTCTGGTTCGGCTGGTTCGGATTCAATGCCGGAAGTGCACTGAAAGCGGACGGGCTGGCCGTACATGCTTTCATGACCTCGTCCATATCAGCGGCGGCTGCTCTGATCATGTGGATGATTCTGGATGCTGTACTGCATGGGAAAACTACACTTGTGGGGGCATCTACCGGATTGGTGGTAGGACTTGCCTCTGTAACGCAGGCTTCCGGATTCATCCCTTTGTGGGCGGCCTTTGTCATCGGCGGTCTGGCAAGCCCAATCTGTTATTTTGCCGTCTCCCTGATCAAGAAAAAATTAAAAGTAGACGACACACTGGATGCCTTTGGCTGCCATGGAATAGGCGGAATCTGGGGATGCATTGCGACCGGACTATTCACAAAGCAATCCATCAACGAGGCAGCCAGATGGGATGGACTTGTGTTTGGCGACTGGCATCTGTTTAGAGCGCAGATGCTTGGAATGGTCATCACAATCGGTGTTGCTGTACTCGGTACTCTGATCGCTGCCGGTATTGTAAAACTGTTTGTTCCTTTCCGTGTGGATAAAAGAGCAGAACAGGTCGGTATGGATCTTTCACAACACGGCGAAAACGCATATCCGAGCTTCAATGGAATGGATTCTTAGATGGAATCGCAGGCATACTTGATATCTTTGATGACAAACTTGATTTTTCATGTTACAGTGGGAAGTGAAAGAAACAAAAACCACAGATCCGCAAAGGGACAGGTGCTTCAGATGTGTATCATATGTGAAAGAATAGAAATGATTAAAAAAGGGACAAATCCGTATTTTGTGAAAGAGCTTGATACGGGATATGTTGTCTTGGGAGATCATCAGCACTTCACAGGCTATACACTCTTTTTACTGAAAGAACATCAGACAGAATTATTTGATCTGGAAAGCAGTGTGAAAGCAAGGTTTCTGGAAGAAATGACGCTTACGGCGAAAGCCGTTTCAAGAGCTTTTGGTGCAGAAAAGATGAACTATGAATGTCTGGGTAACGGAGATGCGCACATTCACTGGCATTTATTCCCGAGGATAACGGGAGACCTTGGAGAATATGGGAATAATGGGAAAGGCCCTGTCTGGTGGTATCCCATGGAGAAAATGTATTCCGAGGACAGCAGACCGGACAGTGACGAACTGGAAGCGATGAAACAGCGTTTGCGGAAGGAACTCGAAAAATTATCTTAATTAAGCGAGAGGATTCTACATGAACAAAAAAATCAGTGTGCTTCTCATAATGACAGTGCTTATCCTGCTGCTTCCGGCTTGTTCTTCCAGCAGTTATATGGATGGTCCGGATATGGTACGCAGCTATACACAGATTTCTCAGGATGAAGCGAAGGAAATGATGGAAAAAGACGATGGACATATTATTGTTGATGTCCGCAGAACGGATGAATTTGAGACCGGACATATTCCCGGAGCGATCTGTATTCCGAATGAAAGTATTGGGACCGAGCAGCCGGAAGAACTGCCGGATCTCAATCAGATTATTCTGGTTTACTGCCGGAGCGGAAACCGCAGTAAGCAGGCCGCTGAAAAGCTGTTTGATATCGGATATACCAAGGTTTACGAGTTCGGAGGAATCAACGACTGGACCGGTGAAATCGTAACCGGTACCCCGGATGCAGAAACGGCAGAGGAAAATTTGTTGGAAACGCCGGGCGAAGAGGGGGAGAATCCATTGTTGAAATTGAGAATCGGAGACACGGAAGTCCCGGTAACCTGGGAAGAGAATGATTCTGTAGATACACTGATGAAACTGACAGAAGAGGAACCCTTATCAATACAGATGTCCATGTACGGCGGATTTGAGCAGGTCGGACCGCTTGGGCAGAGCATCGTGCGGGAAGATGAACAGACCACCACAGAAGCCGGTGATATTGTTTTGTACTCCGGCGATCAGATCGTCATTTTTTACGGTTCCAATTCATGGGCCTATACCCGGCTTGGTCATGTGAACCTGTCTCAAGATGAAATGGAGGAACTGCTTGGAAACGGAGATGTCGTGCTGACACTGAGCGTGGAATAAATATGAAATATTATAAGGAGCCGTCGTATTATGATAAAAAAGCATGGATGCGGCGGCATCTTTCGTACATGTCAAAGAAGCTAATTTCAAGAAATGCCACGTACGATGCCACCCTCCATACGTGTCAAAGAAGCGAAAATAAAGAAATGCCACGTACGACGCCATCCTCCATACGTGTCAAAGAAGCGAAAATAAAGAAATGCCACGTACGACGCCATTCTCCGTACGTGTCAAAGAAGCTAATTTCAAGAAATGCCACGTACGATGCCATCCTCCGTACATGTCAAAGAAGCTAATTTCAAGAAATGCCACGTACGATGCCATCCTCTGTACGTGTCAAAGAAGCTAATTTCAAGAAATGCCACGTATGACGCCATCCCCCATACGTGTCAAACCGTTGAGGAGGAATGCAGGAATGATTGCCGATCAGATTTTTCAGGAAAAACTGGATTTGCTTGATGACATTGCCATGGGGTACGAGGTTGCTGTCATCCCCCTGTTTAAACAGGATTATCTGAATGAATTTTATGATTTTTACGAGGTAAAGGACAGGACTTCGAAACTGGTCCCTTCAGAGGAAGACTTTGACGGGGCTTTAAGAAGCATGACCGGTGAGTACAGGTGGAAGGAAATTGCCGGGAAGACGAAAGAGCTGTTCGGTTTGCCTTCCCGCGTGATGTATTTTGAGGATGTTAAGCGCCTGAGGGAAGAGCTGGACGGCCCGGACGGGTTAGCGCCGTTCTTTTTTGTCTTTGACATGATGTTCTGCGAATATGAGGAGTACACCTTGTGTTTTCTTTACGGCACCAACAATTGAAGGGGGTTTACAAAAGCCCGGGAAACCGGATCAGACGAACATTCTGTTCAGGCGATTTCCCATTCTGCTCAGAATCTCATTGGTGATGGTGTCTGACTGCCCGGCCAGATCATAGGCTGTAAGTTCCTGGCTGCCGGACTTTCCGAGTATGACAGCGGCATCACCGGATTTTATGTTTTCAATGCCGGTCACATCGACCATCATCTGATCCATGCAGATTCGCCCTGCGACAGGGGCGGACTGCCCATGGAACAAAACCCTTCCCCGCCCGCAGGATAAGCTGCGCGGAAGCCCGTCCGCGTATCCGATTGACAGCGAGGCGATTTTTCTTTTCCCTTCAGCAGTGTAGGCAAGACCATATCCGACGGAGTCGCCGGCCGGAATCGTTCTGACCGTCATGACTCGCGCTTTTACTGACAGGACAGGCCGCAGTTCGACCGGGCAAAAACGCAGGTCGCCCCGATTGCTCAGCACACCATACAAAGCGATTCCGATCCTGGCATAATCTCCGCCAAGCTCCGGGTAATTCAGCAGGCCATAGCTGCCGAGGATATGTGTTTTCACCGTATATCCGGCAGCCAGGACCTGTTTTGTTATGCGGGCAAAGGCGGCCGCCTGTTTTTTTGTAAAGGCGACATCCTTTTCATCAGGACTGTCATCGGCGCAGAGATGTGTATACATGCCTGTGACCAGAAGGTGCTTCCTGTTCAGTATGTGAAAGATTGCGTCCCTGTTTTCTGCCGGTTCCCCCACACGGTGCATCCCTGTATCTACAGCGATATGTGCCTTTATTTTGCCGTGAAATGCATCCAGCAAATCTGCGTATTCACAGTTCAAAACGGCCTGCGTCAGATCGTATTTCATCAGCAGCGGGAAATCAGAAGGGTGTGTCCAGCCCAAAACCAGAATGTCACCGGCGATTCCGTTTTCCCGGAGCTGGACAGCTTCTGCTGCGGAGGCTGTACAAAACGCGCGAATACCCAGGTGATTCAATTCTTTTGCGATGAGCACGGCCCCATGCCCATAGGCATTTGCTTTGATTGCCGGCATGAACGAGCAGCCGGCCGGAAGCAGAGTGCTTAACACATGTATATTATGCTGCAGATTTTTTCTGTCCAGTTCAATCCAGGCCCTTCCCTGTTCAAAAGTTCTGTTCATATGGGTCCCTTCTTTCTTTTCAAGTCTCGCTCGCGAGACTTGGCGCGGAATTCGGGTCAGCGTCAGCTGACATCTTCCAAACCGAATTCCTGCGCATCCTCGCGGAGCGTTTATCTCAGTGGGGGTCTCTCACACTGAGATGATGCGAGGCGGCTGTGCTACAACCGTACAGCCTTCTGCAATATCGGTGCTGACAACAGCCCCGGCACCGATTTTCACATTGCTGCCGATCCGGATATCCCCGACAATGACCGCGCCGGCTCCAATGATACAGCCGTCGCCGATTACGGGCGCTTTCCGGTTCACTTCTCCAATCGTCACATTCTGGTAAATCCAGCAATTCTTCCCAATCACGGCATAGCGGGAAATGAAAATGCCGTGCAGCCCGTGGGGGAGAGTTGGGATGTCCTGAAAAACCGTATCCGGGCCGACATATCCGCCGTGCCGGTGGGCCGAACGGCTCATCAGGAATGTAAAAATGTTACGGGAGTACAGATGTTTCGCTGCCTTTTGCAGCCGGTAAAAACGCCAGAATCCTTGCAGATTATTCCCTCTGGAATACTCAATTATTTTCCGTCGGAAACGCATATCCTGCCTCCTTCCCTTTGTGTGTCCGGTTCTTTAGATCAGTTATTTTCCTCTGCGAGAGAAAGAATTTTACGGATCAGCTCTTCAAAGGAGATTCCCGCAGCTTTTATCATGCCGGGATACCGGCTGTGCGCGGTAAAGCCCGGTATGGTGTTGACTTCGTTGAAAACAAGAGCGCCGTCGGGCTGTAAAAAGAGATCGACCCGGGCAAACCCGCTGCATCCAAGCGTCCGGTAGATCTTTTTGGCAGTATTTTTGATCTCTGCCGCCTTTTCCGGCGAAATACGTGCAGGAACATGAATCTTTGATGTGATCAGATTATATTTCTCTGTAAAGTCAAAAAAGCCATCTTCCAATTCAATTTCATCCGGTTCTCCTGCTGTCAGGCTGCGATTTCCCAGAATCGCACATCCGACTTCAAAGCCCGGGATCGCTTCCTCCAACAGCACACAGTCATCAAACTGAAACGCCGTTTTGACTGCAGTTTGCAGCCTGTCTTTTGTGTCCAGCTTTGCAATCCCATAAGAGGATCCCGCCCTGACGGGCTTGACAAACAGCGGATATCCGATCTTTTCTGCCAATGCTTCCACTTGTTCCAGCCGAAAACCGGGCAGTATCTGTGCAGAGGCAGGGACGCGGATGCCGGCCAGAGACACCAGCTTGTGTGCGCGGTCTTTGTCCATACAGAGGGCAGAGGCCAGCGTGCCGCATCCGGCAAGAGGGATGCCCGCCAGTTCACACAGCCCCTGTACCGTTCCATCCTCTCCGTTTTGTCCGTGCAGTACAGGAAAAACAAGATCGATCGGAATGCGCTCCATTTCCTTTTCACGGAAGACAAATAATTCGTGGCGGCTCCGGTCGGGAGAGAGGCAGGCCGGAAAACAGTCTGCATCCTGCCAGGTGTTCTTTTCGATGCGATTGATTTCGCCTTGATAATAGAGCCAGTCGCCCTGTCTGGTAATCCCGATCAGGATGGGGCGAAAGCAGTCCGGATCTATGTGTTCGATCACCGCACTGGCTGAGGCGAGGGAAACTTCATATTCCGGGGAGCAGCCTCCGAAAATCACAGCAACATTTTTCTTCTTCATATTCTGATACACTTACCCTTTCTCAATGACCGTGATGTTCTCCGGCAGCGGATATCCGATCCGGCAGCAGTTTCGATATGCCGTTTCCTCGGACAGCATCCATCCGTGATCGTCAAATACCTGTCGGACAACATCCACTTCTTCATAGATTTTGCCCTGTTTGCGGTAATAGAGCAGATTTTTATTCAAGACTTTCCATGTCTGATGGGGATTCTGCTCTGTATAGACAGCGCCGATGATGTGTTCCTCGTCGAAAGTCAGGGAGAGCTGTATTTTCTGCTCAGTGTGATTGGCGGCCTTTAAATCCAGCCAGCCCTCGGCCACTGTTGCGTCGACGCCCAGCGGAGCATCACTGGGCGGCTCGGGAAAGTCCTTTGTTCTGTGGCCGTGACGTTCTGTAATCGTCAGCGGCGTATGGAGAAACAGCCAGCAAAGAAGATTGCTCAGCATGCACAGACCGCCGCCGTATTCCGTTACAAGACGTCCGTCTACCTCTGCCAGCGCATCTTTGTAGGGAATCGTCCGGTCCGCGTCTTTGACACACTGCCAGAAGGAAAAAGTCTCACCTGGTCCGATCACAAGTCCATGCAGACTGGCGGCAGCCAGCTTCAGGTTGTGAACCTTATTTTCCTGATAGATCATAGCAAAGCCTGTCTCGGTGTTCCGCATCGGACAGCTGGAAGTAAACAGCTGATGCGGAAGCATGGAAATATCCTGTTTCGCGGCATACCTGTTTTTGTCAAACCTCATCTGCGTATAAAAAAACAGCGTGCGCTGTTTTCGCCGGACAGGCAGCAGCCATGGAAAAACCTGTGTGAGCCGTTTTCTCGCCATACGACAATCCCTCCTTTAAAATAAAAAAACCCCTTATCCAGTTCCATAGTACTGAATAAGGGGGAAATAATCTCAAAGTTCCCATTAACATATGATTAAAATATTCTTAATGCGAGCCGGCAGACACAGAGTTTTCTGAAAAGAGCCTCTCTATGGCATGAGCGTGCAGCCGTCTCTTACTTCACGCAGGTCGGCTTCCATCTCCAGGGCATCCAGCCAACCGGAGAAAGAGGATGATGGCGAAAATCCATATAAATAGCCGAGATGGAATCCCATGAGGCTTCCGTAATCCGCCGTGAGCCCGCCGCTGGAGGGGAGTTTCAGCTGTGAGTACAGGCAAGCCGCGTAGTTGGTCAGTGTTGTTCCGTCGTGGCGCGTGACCGTTACTTTATAGGTGTCGTACAGATAATTGCGGTTATAGTAGTCCGGATCATCGTACTCCTCCAGAAATCAATGGACATAACAATTCTACATTCAGGGTATCGTGAAGTATACCCGATTGTCAAGGTCAACTTTGTTATTCCTGGAGGATATACGTCTTTGTTTGTAAGAAATTAGGCACTCCGGAGTAAACTATGGAAGAATAGTTTGCTGTCGGAGCCTGCGCAGAAAACAACAAAGCAGGCAGACAGGGGAGGGAAAGGATGATAAAAACTGCATTTTATGATGCGAAGGCGTATGATAAGCCTTCCTTTGAGAATTACGGGCATCTGCATAATGTTCAGTTCCGCTTTCTGGAAACAAAGCTGAATGAAGATACAGTCGAGCTGGCCAGAGGCTGCGATGCCGTATGTGTTTTTGTAAATGACACGGTAAATGAGAGGGTGATCGACAGGCTCTATGAGTTGGGAGTGAAGCTGATTGCACTTCGCTCGGCCGGCTATAATAATGTAGACGTGCGAGCTGCGTTCGGAAAGATTCATGTCGTTCATGTTCCATCCTACTCGCCTTATGCTGTGGCGGAACACGCCATTGCGCTGCTGCTCACATCTGTCCGCCGCATTCACAAGGCGTATAACCGGACACGGGAATTCAATTTCTCTCTGAGCGGACTGACGGGGTTTGATCTGCACGGGAAGACGGTGGGAGTGATCGGAACCGGGAGAATTGGCAGAATCTTCATGGATATATGCCGCGGATTCGGCATGAACATCATCGCCTATGATCAATTTCCGGCAAAAGACAGTGGCATTGCGTATGTGTCGTTGGAGGAACTGTTCCGGCGAAGCGACATCATTTCTCTGCATTGCCCTTTGACGGAGGAGACGCGGCACACGATCAATGCGGATGCGATCGGGAAAATGAAGAAAGGAGTCATCATCATTAATACATCCCGGGGAGGTCTCATCGATACAGAGGCCTTGCTGGAGGGCATCAAGGCCCGAAAGGTCGGGGCAGCCTGCCTGGATGTCTATGAGGAAGAGGCGGATATCTTCTTTGAGGACCGGTCCGGACATATCCTTAACGATGAGCTGCTCTCCCGCCTGATTTCGATGCCGAACGTCATCGTCACATCCCATCAGGCGTTCCTGACAGAAGAGGCGCTGAATAATATTGCCGAGACGACGGTAAACAATATCCTGTCATTTTTCGAAAACGACGGAATCTGTGACAACGAGCTGTGCTATCGCTGCGGACATATTGAAAGCTGCAAAAAAGAGCGCAGGGAAAAATGCTTTTAAAGGACATTTTTGCAGCATTGACTCAGAAGGACATCTAGTGTACTATTTGGGTTGACAACATATAACGCAAGAGGTAATGAAGAGGCTTGGGTTTTACAAACAGACAAGAGATCTCACACTGTTTTTCACCGGAGGTATTTATGAAGAAGAAAAAAACCGGACTGCCCGACACGGGCGGCAGCAGAGCGTATATAGAAGCCGACATCAGAAATGACTACAGAAGGCTTACAAACCTGCTGATTGAGAAGCAGATGACCATTACGACCATGGAATCCGCGACTTCGGGGCAGATTGCGTCCCTGATTACCGACACAGAGGGCGCTTCTGCTGTTTTAAAAGGAGCATTTATCACCTACAGCAATGAAGCAAAGATCATGCAGGGGGTTCCTGCGGAAATCATTGATCAATATACCGTCTATTCCAGACAGACAGCCGAAGCCATGGCTGAAGTCTGCGCCGGAGCCTATTCCGCTGATATCGGAATAGGCGTTACGGGGACGATGGGGAATACAGATCCGGCAAATCCGGAAACATCGGTCCCCGGACAGGTTTTTTTTGCGGTATTTTTCCGGGGAGCAATCCGGTCGTATCATCTTGAGCTGGAACCGCAGCCGACGAGACTTGCATACAAGCTGGCCGTGGCAAAAGAAGTCTGCGACGTTATCCTTCCGCTGCTGGAGGAATGAAAACCAGGTGAAAATGGAGACTTCACTCAAAACGACAATTCTCTGCGGCTAAAAGGCAGAGAATATCTGACAGGCTGACGTTTTTCAGAGATGCGAATGGCTAAGAAATCAACTTATTTTCACAGGCCTTACTTTTTTTGATCAAGTGTTGGCTAATATTCACTTTATTTACAGCAGGCTGATGGTTTACGGAGATCAAGTCAGCCTGGAGAAGAAAAAAAGAAGAAATCTTAGCCGAAAGGGTCTGCAAAAAGTGTGGGTGAAAAAGAAGTGATTCGCTGTCTTAGCCGACCGAGGGTTAAAATGGCGAGCGGAAGTAATAAATTAATCAGAAGTGAAGGAATCAGAGGAATAGATGAATGGAGATACAGGAAGATGAATGAATTAGAGAAAATGCTTGCCGGAGAGCTGTATGACCCGTCCGGGGACGGACTGCCCATGCAGCGGGCACGGGCGCATGATCTGTGCCGCGCATATAATCAGCTGTCGGAAACGGATGAGAAAAGAGCGGATGTTTTGAGAGAGCTTCTCCCTCATATGGCAGAGAATGTGTATCTCCAGGGACCGGTTCAATTTGATTATGGCACCTATACAACAATCGGGAAAAACACTTATGTAAATTTCAATTTTACCTGTATTGACTGCTGCCCGGTGCAGATCGGAGAGAATGTTTTTTTCGGACCGAATGTCAGCATTTTGACGCCGGTGCATCCGATGCGCTGGCAGGAAAGAAACCAGTTTCGAAATGATGCAGGAGTGATGACGGATCTGGAGTATGCAAGGCCGGTTGTGATTGGAGATAATTGCTGGATTGCCGGAAATGTGACAATCTGCGGCGGAGCCGTTATCGGAAGCGGATGTGTGATCGGGGCCGGAAGTGTTGTGACTGGAGATATCCCGGACAATTCTTTTGCGGCCGGTGTGCCATGCAGAGTGATCAGACCGATTACTGAAGAAGATGCAATGAGCAGAAAGGACAGGAAATGATACGGCTTTCGAAAAAGACAGAGTACAGGATTCTTGTGGTATCGGATACGCATGGAGAGAACAGAATCATCAGCCGTATTCTGAAAAAGGAACCGGATATTGATATGCTCATTCACTGCGGGGATGTCTGCGGAGATCTGGAGGCGGCTATAGAAGGCGGGATACCGGTCTGTGTCGTGGCCGGAAATTGTGACAGCCGCGGAAGCTATCCGGAAGAACGTGTCATCAAGGTCGGAAAATACAAAATTTTTATCACGCATGGACATCGATACGCTGTGGACTGGCGGGATGATCTGATCTGTTATGCCGGGAAAGAAAAGCAGGCAGATGTGGTTTGCTTTGGGCACACGCACGTACCGCATAATCTACCGGCAGACGGGATGCTTTTGCTGAATCCGGGAAGCGCGGCAAGGCCGCGGCAGACGCCGCGGAAGGCAACCTATGCGATTCTGACGATCAAAGAAAATGAACTGCCGGCAGCAGAGCTGAAGCTGGTTTAGGCATGATAAGTAAACTTTCTCTTCCATTTTCATGGAAATGAATGTATAGTTATACTATAAGGTTTGGGGCAACTAACTAAAGGAAGGTTTACAAAACTCTTAAAAAGCTGATGCGGACACCAGAAAAAGGAGGAAACATGAAATGAAACCTGATTATAAGAATTGGATGCCGAAAGGAATGATCCGAAGTTTTCTTGCCGGGGCTGTTGTCACTCTGATAGTGGCTGTTATCTTTGGCTGTACGCCGCTTCTGGCTTCCGGCACTCCGAAAACCGTGCTGACAATCCTGTTCGTTCTCGCGGCGATCGTCTTCTGCGGACTCACAATCTGGGGGGTTAAGATGTACCGGGCCTTTGATTACAATGGCACACGGCAGATGTCCCGGCATATCATTGAAGGAATTGCTTTTTACGTCAATCTTCCCGCCGGAGCAAAGAGCCTGGATGTCGGATGCGGAAGCGGGGCGTTAACCATTGCCGTTGCAAAACGCAATCCGAAGGCCGAGGTCATTGGTGTTGACCGCTGGGGCAGGGACTACGCTTCCTTTAGCCAAAGCCTCTGTGAACGGAACGCAAAGGCGGAAGGCGTCAGCAACACCTCCTTCCTGACGGGCGATGCAGCGCATCTGAATTTCCCTGATGAAACCTTTGATGCCGTCACCAGCAATTATGTTTATCACAATATCCCATCCAGAGATCGCCAGGCGATTCTTCTGGAGACTCTGCGAACACTGAAAAAAGGAGGGACCTTCGCTCTGCATGATATTTTCTCCGCGTCAAAATACGGCGATATGCAGACCTTTGTGAAAAAGCTTAAGGACATGGGATATCAGAAAGTTGAGTTCATCGATACAACAAGGGGGATGTTCATGAAGAAATCGGAAGCCGGCTGGATGGCGCTGTCCGGATCGGCTCTTCTGACAGGGATCAAGTAACAGAAAACCTTTTGCCGGGAATCCGAAAGGAGAAGTGAGTATGGGATTATTTAAAAACTTTGTAAGTCAGACAAGAAAACCCGAGGGAGTCCTCGGGAAAATGATGCTGAAGGGGATGAACTCCGGCCATGCGCAGATGGCCGACTGGGGCCTCTCGCATCTTATGGAGATTGCACCGGAAAAAGCCGTGGATCTCGGCTGCGGCGGAGGGCGCAATGCCGGAGAACTTCTGAAAAGGTTCCCGGTGGCGCATGTGACTGCTGTCGACTACTCAGAGCTTTCTGTGAAAAAAGCAGCAGAATACAACCGGGAGATGATCAAAGCCGGAAGGTGCGATGTAAGACAGGGCGATGTCTCCGACCTGCACCTTTCAGAAGAGGCTTTTGACCTCGCAACAGCCTTTGAGACCATTTACTTCTGGCCCGGTCTGGACAAATGCTTTGCCCAGGTGGCAAAGGTCCTGAAACCAGGCGGCTTCTTTATGATCTGCAATGAGTCTGACGGGACAGATGCCGTGAGTCTCAAATACGAGAAGATCATAGAAGGCATGAAAAACTACACGGCAGACGCGATCGCGACTGCACTGAAAGCCGCTGGTTTTTGTGAAATAAAGTGCGACCACCATCCGGAAAAGCCATGGATCACCGTAGTAGCAAAGAAGGAAAACGGGGAGGGGGCTTGGATATCCGAATGACCGGGCCGTGAAGTAGTTATTTTTCAATAAACTCAATCAGAACGCCATTGCAATCATGAATAAACATCACGGCATCTTTGCCCATGTGCACTTCATGAACGATTTCCACCTGGTTTTTCACAAATTCTTCCTTCAGCGCCTCCATGTTATCAGTCAGAAACGCGATGTGCTTAGTTCCTATGGTCTGCAGATCCGTATTGGGAAGAAGCCTGTCTTCCGGGATCTCTTTTGGATCATCATATTGAAAAAGTTCAATTTCAAAATCCAGATCTTCTCTTCGCAGGAACACAACTCTTGCATGAAGTGGGGGCGCATATTCGTCTTTTATCCTGACAAACCCAAGATTTGTTTCGTACCAGGCAGTTGACTGCTCAATGTCTTTTACGCTGATACCGGCATGAAGTGTTTTGCAAATGTGATTTGACATGTCTGTCTTCCTCCTTTGTGTGTTAATAATAAAGTGGTGAAAAAGTCTTTGTAAAGTCATTGTCCGGCGATTCAAGAATGAAAGTATGTATAAAATCCTCTCCCGGTTTCAAGAACGGGAACTTATCCGAAGTTGCCCATTCCGGCTTCGTGAACTTCGGGGGATTCTTGATTACGGCATTTGTCCAGTCATCATTACATTCGAACCAGAGTTCTGACAGACGGTCCCAATGACGCATCATCATGTCGTAGACAGGAGAATCCTGCGTAATGGCATTATCGGATGTTGTCAGCGGCAGCGCACTGCCTTCAAAAGAAATCGCCTTATGACTGAAAAAACGGATCAATCCCGGCATCTGCATAATCTCCTTCGCCTGTGTCTCCAGGAAAAAACGGTCACATGCTTCCTGATCTGCTCCTTTCGGATAGCGATAAGCAATGACCCAACGAAGAATCGGGTGTTCCTCATAGGACCATCCGTTGCCGAGGAAGTCTTCGGTAGGTTCTGCCGGTATATGCACAATATCTGCTTTGATTGCATGATCAGCTGGCTCCGGAGTCATCTGAATCAGCCCCTTCGCGCCTCTTCGATGATGGAAATCATACGCCCAGTTTTCATGAATACGATAGGTATAAAGCCCTTCATCCTGTGCGCCTTCAGGTGCGGGAACCGGACGATAGAGCAGATAGCGGTTCGTCCAGGGAAATTGTGTCAGAACATCCGGCACATGAGACCGCCGGAACCACCGCTCCATAGCCGGGCGCGCATTCTCGTCCAGAAGATTGTGGAAGATTACCATTTTTTCCATTGTCATTTGTCTGTCCCTCCTTGTTCATTCACCGGGTTTACATAATATCTCTTCTTCAGTATACACAATGGGAGAAATGAAATCAATTTCCCTGTTCTTTGTCTGCATCAAAAAAGTTTGTAATCCGTTTCTTTTCCATGATATACTCTGAAGACAATACGGCGAAGGAAGAAATCCATGCCGGATGATTCGTGGAGGGAAAAGGAAAACGATGTGTATAATGAAACATGAAATACCAATCCTGGAATATGATACAGATCCATCGGCAGTGATCATGCCGGATCATGAGAAGATTGACATAACGCTTCCCAGAAAAGCAGTGTTCGCTTTTTTGGGCGATGCAGTGGACCGTTTCGCGAAAGAACATCATGCGAAAGTTATTTCTCACTTTGAGTCAGCGACAAAAAAATATCCTGTTTATATTCTGAATGTGAGCGGACAGCAAATCTGCCTGGTACAGGCTCCCGTTGGAGCCGCAGCTGCGGCGCAAATTCTGGATTGGCTGATTAGCTATGGTGTTCAGGAGATTATCAGCGGCGGTTCCTGCGGTGTGTTGGTTGACCTGGATGAAGATATATTTCTGGTACCCTCTAAAGCACTGAGAGATGAGGGGACTTCGTATCATTACCTTCCGCCGGCGCGGTTTGTTGACGTATCGAAAACGGCAAGGTCTGCCATAGAAAAGACTTTGTATCAGCATAACCTGTCATATCAGGAAGTGGTGACATGGTCAACAGATGGTTTCTATCGGGAGACAAGAAAAAAAGTGGCATATCGGACAGAAGAAGGATGCTCGGTGGTTGAGATGGAGTGTTCTGCACTGGCGGCCTGTGCCGAACTGCGCGGCGCAATCTGGGGAGAACTGCTTTTTACGGCGGATACCCTGGCCGATGCAGAATGCTATGATGAACGCAGCTGGGGCAGTGATTCGGTAGAGTATGCGTTGGAATTGTGCATCGAGGCGGTTCTTGAAATCGATACAGCATCCGCAATAGTAACTGATGAACGTGCATAAAAAGAACTCCCCTCATGAGTGAGGGGAGCGCAGTTGAACTTTGTTTTAAACCTGTGGACGGATTTTCCGGCTTATTTTAGTCCAAGGATCTGTCTTGCCTCATCGGGAGTGGCAACTTCGAGACCATATTCTTCGATGACGCGTCTTGCCCTGGCGATGAGCTGCATGTTGCTTTCTGCGAGCTGACCTTTGCTGTACATTACATTATCTTCCATGCCGACACGCAGATGTCCGCCGGCTGCGATTGCGGTATACATGATCTCCATGGCACCTTTCCCGACGCCGAACGCGCTCCATGTGGAATCCGGAGCTACTTCTTTCAGTACGCGCTTCATTACCAGAAGATTCTCAGCGGTTGCAGTGATGCCGCCGGCACAGCCCATACAGAACTGGAAGTGCAAAGGTGCTTTTAATACGCCTGTTTTCAGATAGTAACCGGCATCGTAGATCATGCCCGGGTCAAATACTTCGATCTCGGGCTTTACACCGGCATTCTGCATCTCAACGCCCATTTTTTTCAGGAAGGCAGGATTGTTGTTAAAGACGCCCATGTACATCCAGTTCATGGTTCCGCAGTCAAAACTTGCCATTTCCGGTTTTAACTGCAAAAAAGGCGCCATCCGCTGTTCTTCCGTGTTTGCGATTCCGCCGGCTGCGGTCAGGTTGAGGATAATGTCGCAGTCCGGATGGTTTTCGTGAAGCAGATCGATCACTTTTTTGAAGGTCTCCACTTTCATAGAGTCGTTGTCATTTTCGTCTCGTACATGTACATGTGCGACAGCGGCACCTATCTTCCAGCACTGGTAGATTTCTTCTGCGATTTCCGCCGGCTGCGTCGGGACATTCGGATTGTTCTCTTTTTTCGGCCATGCACCGGTTGTTGCTACGGTAATGATTCTCTTGTTCTTTAAATTGCTCATTTTCTTTTCCTCACTTTTCTGGTTTTTCTTGATGTCTGATTAAGTTGCAATTTACGTGCCAAAATGCAAAAAGTGAGGATTTCCGGTTATTTGATATCGTATTGTTTTAATTTGTTATACAGCATGGATCGGCTGATTCCCAGAAGCTTAGCCGCTTTTGTTCGGTTCCCGTCTGCTTCCCTGAGTGCTTTTCGGATGCTTTCCATATCGGCCTGATCACGGTTGATGTGAAGGTCATTGGTGAGCGTGACCGCCAGATCCGGGTCAGCAGCCATCTTTTTTTCCAGAAAAGCACAGTGCCGCATGGAAATGACGGTATCCTGGTTGAGAAAGGACAGCCGCTCAATGGTGTGCTGCAGTTCGCGGATATTGCCGGGCCAGGAATAGCGCTCAAAGAGTGCCAGGACATCTCTGTCGATTCCCCGGGTATGAAATCCGTACTCTTCATTGTTTTTCTGAATAAAAAAGCTGCACAGAGCGGGCAGATCAGAAAGCCGATCACGCAGCGGCGGGATGGCTAATTCCACGGTATTAATTCTATAGTAGAGATCCTCCCGGAACTTTCCTTCTTTTACAAGCTGCACAACATCCCTGTTGGTGCTGCAAATCAGGCGGACGTTGATCTTTTTGGACTTTGTGCTTCCGAGACGTTCAATCTCCCGTTCCTGCAAAACTCGCAGGAGCTTTGACTGCAGATCAATGGGCATTTCACCAATCTCATCCAGAAGAAGGGTGCCGTTGTCAGCCAGTTCAAATTTGCCGGGCTTTCCATGTTTTTTCGCACCGGTGAAAGCACCCTCTTCATAGCCGAACAGCTCCGATTCCAGCAGATCTTTCGGAATCGCCGCACAATTGATCTTTACAAATGCATTCAGTTTTCGGGGGCTGAGCTCATGGATCGCTGTGGCAAAAACTTCCTTGCCGACACCGGTCTCTCCGGTCAGGAGGATTGTCAGATTGGACTTCGCAAAGTCTGCGATGGTTTGTTTGATTTCTACCATGGCAGGAGAGGAGCCAATGACTTTGCTCAGCGGGTTGTCTTTTATTTGCCGGAGCTTCTGTTTATACTGTTCGTTTTCCTTCTTGATCCGGTCCAGTTCTGCGTAGAGATGGCTCAGATCAGAAAGCGTTTCGAATGTCGTGATTGCAGCTGCGCCGATGATTTTTCCGTCTTCAAAAAGCGGAAGGCGATTGCATACCAGGTCAATTTGCTGCTGCGTTTTATGATGATAAAAGGTCATGATGTCACCGGTCATCGCTTTGCCGGCGGAGAGGACTTCCATCAGTTTCGTGTTCGGAATCACGTCCTGCACCGGCTTTCCAATGACCTCTTCCGGGGAAACGCCCAGCAGTTCCGAGTAAATGCGGTTTATGTATACGATCAGCCCTTTATGATCCACGATGATAAAATTCGGCATGGATTCCAGAGCAGCATAGATTAGTTTCGAATCCATTTTTTCACCCCCTCATAAGTACCTTCATTATACAGGAAAAGTGTGTAATGCACAACACAGGTGTCTAAAAAATTGGACACAGGAGTGTGCACACTTAATATTCTACGTATTGAAAGCGGGAGTCATCTCACATATGATATAATAACTCAGAAGCGGGAATTCAGGTTCTTTTTAAGTCTCGCTCGCGAGACTTGGCACGCGCTTTGCAATATAAAAGAGCAGAATCAGAGAAAGAGGTGGAGGATATGATCAAAACGATAGCAGTATTAGGAGCAGGTACGATGGGACACACGATTGCAAATACATTTGCAATGCATGGTTACCCTGTCAACCTTTATGAATCATTTGACCGGGTGCGGGAAACGGTTCTGGATAAGATCCGGGGAGAACTGGAATTTATGGCCGCACAGGACTATATTCCGGAAGAGAAGGTGGAAGAGTCGATCAGCAGGATCACATTGTTCGCCGACCTCCAAGAGGCAGTGAAGGATGTTGATTATGTGATTGAGGCTACTCCGGAAAATCTGGAACTGAAGCAGAATATTCTGGAGCAGCTGGATGAGTTCTGTCCGGCACACACAATTTTCGGAAGCAACACGTCCAGCCTGAAGCTGGGCGATATGATCGCAAAGCTGCCCGATGCGAGAAAGGCCAAGACGATGATCTGTCACTGGTATAATCCGGGGCATCTGATTCCGATCGCGGAGCTTTCCTTCTTCGGGAATATGTCTGAGGACGATTTCAATCAGGTCTATGAGCTGTATGAAGCCTGCGGAAAAGCTCCCATCAAAGTGCTGAAGGACATTCCGGGGATGATTGCGAACCGTTTGCTTCACGCGCAGGCCAGAGAGGTATTTTACCTCAATTCGATTGGCGCTGCGTCTCCCGAGGATATTGATAAGGCGCTGATGTTCGGACCCTGCTTCCGCAACGCGACGACCGGCATGCTGGAAGTGGCGGATATGGGGGGACTGGATGTCTGGACCGCTGCTGAGGATAATTTTTTCCCGGCTCTGGATAATTCGACGAAAGCGAACGATGCCATGCGCGCGCTGGTCGAAGAGGGGAATCTTGGTGTGAAGACCGGAAAAGGATTTTATGATTACCCGGAGGAGACCAGAGGAGAGATCGTAAACGAATTCAATAAACGCCTGATTGTACAGCTGAAGGCAAGTAAAAACTATAAAAAATAAAGAAGAATCTATTTTTTCAGATGACAGCAAAAGGAGGAGGAACGAAATGAAGGATTATAATGACGCATCATGGCTGGAGAATAATGTATGGGGAAAATGGGGTGAGGATGACGAAATCGGAGCACTGAATGAGGTCACTCCTGCGGATGTCGTGAAGGCGGCTTCGCTGATTAAAACCGGAAAAGTATATGATCTGGAGACAGAACGTTTCAAAGGGATGCCGATCTGGAACGGGCACTGCGGATTTGAGATGCTGACCTATGCGTCTCCGATGGGCCGGAGAAACATGAACCATTCCAAATATGATCCGGCATATGCCTGGCACAAAGAAGGCGGCTGGCTTGCAGACAGCCGGAACGGGTATCAGACCGACGCCAACACGGAAATCATGATCACACCGCTCCATGTGGGAACTCATATTGACGGATTCTGTCATATTACCTCCGGGGAGGATGCGCACTGGTACAATGGCTACAATGTGGCAGAGCACTGGGGAGATTACGGCCCGCTGAAGACGGACGCCACGACCATTCCGCCGATCGTACTGCGCGGTGTGCTGCTGGATATCGCAGGATATAAGGGGCTGGATCATGTGCCTGCAAACTATGGGATCACACCAGAAGATATCGAAGGATGTGCTGCATGGGAAGGCGTGGAGCTCCGGAAAAATGACTGTGTTCTCCTGCGCTGCGGAGAGCGCTGGCCGGAACTGGACAACTGTCCGGGAGCGGGCATGACGCTGGCAGCGGCCAGATACCTGGTAGAAGAAAAGGGAGCTGTGCTCCTGGGAGATGATATGGTCGCGTTTGAGATGAATGATGCAGAAGGAAATATGTCTTTCCCCAATCATCTTCATCCGGTACATCATTACTGCCTGACCCAGCAGGGCGTACATTTTATGGAAGCGGTGCAGATGGATGAACTGGAAAAAGATAAAGTGTATGAATTCTGCTTTATGGTCGCATCGAACAAATTTCGCGGCGGCACAGGTATGTTTATCCGCCCGATCGCAATTGCTTAACGAGGAGGTACAGCATGGAAAAAGATATGAGTGTCAAAGTCACAGCCACACCTTTGTTCGGAGATCCGTCTCCGGTCCTGACGACGATTTTTGCCACCCTCTGTTATTGCTTCTGGGCAAACACGATGGGATTCTTTGGCGAGGGAGCAGTATTGGCGATCGGTGTGCTCCAGCTTGCGGTCTTTGCGTCCTACACCATCGGGGGCGTCATCCTGCTTCGCAACGGCAACTCTTTCGGAGGAAATATGTTCATGGTATTTGCCACGGTCTTCGGCGGAGTCGGAGGCGCGACGCATGTATCCATGTCGCTTCTGGCCGAAAAAGGAATCACCCTGTGCTATCAGATCCTCGGAGTTTCCTTTATCGTAGCAGGCATCCTGCTTCTTCTGATGATTCCGGCTGTCCTGTATACGACCAAAGCAGATTTTATCTGCTTTCTCTCGGGCGGAATCGGCGTACTCTGCTACGGCCTGACCGGAGCCGGTCTGGCACCTGCCGGGCTCAACTATCTGGGAGCATGGGCGCTTCTGATTGATGGAATCGTTGGCTTTTACACCGTAGTGGGACAGATGCTTGTGTTTGGCGGCTGTAAACAGCTGCCGCTGGGGAAAGCGATTCTGACAAGAAAATAAAGATTCGGATTAAAAAAGGGACGGGGCTTTGTGTCAACATTCATAAATGTTGATGCGGAGCCCCGTCAGAAAGTTGTAGCAAATCTGCAAAATTTCTATGTTTCTAATATTTTCCCGTTTCCGGGATGATCCTCGATGTCAGATTTTGTATCTTGTAGCTGTAAAGCAACAAATTTTTACTTCCATTTTCAGGTATAAGAATGTATAGTTATACTGTAAAGTTCGGCTTATCTAACTTGAGGAAGATATGTGCAACTCTGCAACAATTTTCAAAGGCGCGTTCCTGAAAAAAGGACCGGTGCAGGGAGACTTTACTAAGTACATGAATAGAGGAAGGGAGATTGAAAATGGAAGAACGCGATTTTTTAATCATCCGTGTCCTGCTGCTGTTCTTGCACAGCGAGACTGGCAGTATTGGCTGTACGAAGATTGCCCACACGCTGGGAGAAGAAAAATATACAATCAGCCGGGTGATGACTTTGATGGAGAAGGAAGGACTGCTGAACAAGCAGAGATCCCGCTATCCCTACCTGACCAATTTCGGCAGGAGAGAGGCACAGAAGTATGCAGAACGGATCGATATCATCCAGAAGCATCTGATTTATGAGGGCCTTGACGGAGAGACGGCGCGAAGGGACGCGTTTTACTGGGCAGTGTTCAGCTCAGACGAGACGCTGGACATGATCCGCAATATGGAAGAGAGCTACCGGATCCGCTATGAATTCCGGGAGAGAAAATTTTTCAGCGGAGCTTCTCTGTGCAGCAAACTGCGGGATGGCTCCTATACATTCCCTTATCTGATTTACCGGGAGCAGGTCAAAAACGGAAGTAATATTTCCATGGCCAATGACGGGTTTGAACACCCCTGCACCCTGCGGGTGGAAAATGGAGCCGGGAAAATCTTTTTGCAGGCGGTCGATATGACGGCGGAGTCCGGACAGACTCATCAGAAGATGAGCGGCCGCGTGAACAGCATGAAGTATTTTGACAACGGGCAGTATCTTCTTGCGGAAAAGAATGGAGGTTTTCTGACTTTTCCCGCGGATAATATCCAGTTCCAGAATATCGGGTCGGGGTCCGGGCAGATCATCCACGGCACCATCGGGCTGAAGATGACCTGTACCGTAGGGCTGAAGCATATGCCGGAATCGGTGGCTATTTTTACACTGTTAATTTAAGTAGGGAGATTGAGAATATGTCAAAAATCAGAAAAATTCTGAGCGGTATGCTGACGGCGGCCCTTGTGCTGACGGCAGTCAGCCTGCTGCATACAGAGCAGGCGTATGCCCCGATGGACGAGTTCAACACCTACTACACAGCATATAAAGAGCAGAACAAAGACGAAGAACACCCGAAGGTCATGATTCTCATGGGGCTTCCTGGATCCTATATCATTGCCGCCGAGAATTCTTATGTAGGAAGTCTTGTGGAAATGGCGGGGGGAGAAAATGTTTATGCCGGCACAGACAAACAATTCTTAAATGTCAACACGGAGGATATGAAGACGAAAGAGCCGGATATCATCCTGAGAACCGCCCATGCCCTTCCGGACCGGGTCATCGGGCTGAAGGACGGCTATGTCATCATGCAGGGGGCGCCGGAAGAAGCTGTCACTGAGTCAAGTATCCGGGACCTCTATGGCATCCACCTGCCGGTTCGGGATATTGAAGGGCAGAGAATTGTGATGACCTCCGCACCGATTTCTGAAGTGCGAAACGAAACCAGCCGGATGATTCCGGAAGAGATACAGGAAGAAACAGAGCAGACGGCATCGGAGGAGACATAAACATGAAAAACAATCCGAACAATATAAAAAAACCTGCAAAATTTTTCTGGATTTTCCTCGGCACTCTGTGCCTGGTGCTCGGTGCCATCGGCGTCGTGCTCCCAATCCTGCCCTCCGTGCCGTTCTTTCTCGTGACGATCTACGCCTACACCAGGAGCTCGAAAAAGCTTCACGACTGGTTCGTCGGAACAAAGCTCTACAAAAAGAACCTTGCCGGCTTCGTAGAAAAGCGCGGCATGACCATGGCGACCAAGCTGAAGATCGTCATCACGGTCACCATCGTGATGGGATTCGGATTCTTCATGATGAGCCGCGTGCCCATTGCCCGCATCATCCTCGCCATCGTGTGGGTCTGCCACCTGCTGTATTTCTTCCTGCGGGTAAAAACTATCTCGCCCGGGGAAGCTGCAGAGATGGAAGCCGCCACAGAGGCAAAGGAAGCTGCGCAGGAAGGGGGTGACGCCCCTTGATCAAGACAAGACTGATCAAACTATTATCAAACGCAAAGAAGCACATCATCTTTCAGGTTCTCTGGCAGTGGATCGGACTCCTCTGCCAGGTCCTGATTATCTACAGTATCGCCCATCTGATCGAAGGAGCCTTCGCGGGCACCCTGACGAACGCCCTGATCACGCAGTACATCGTGATGGCGGCCGTGGGCATCGTGCTCCGGTTCGTGTGTGACCGGCGCGCCTCGCAGGCATCCTATGCAGCCAGCGTGGACGTGAAGCGTATCTTAAGAGGCAGGATCTACGACAAACTGCTCGCCCTGGGTGCCTCCTACCGCGAGCAGACTGCTACTTCCGGCGTCGTACAGATGGCGGCGGAGGGCGTGGAACAGCTCGAGACCTACTTCGGACGATACCTGCCGCAGTTCTTCTACGCACTGCTGGCACCGGTCACACTGTTCATCATCTTAAGCTTCCAGAACTTCCGGGCATCGCTCATCCTGCTCATCTGTGTCCCGCTGATCCCGGGCACGATCATGATGGTGCAGAAGATCGCAAAGCGCCTGCTCTTGAACTACTGGGGCGCCTACACCGAGCTCGGCGATTCCTTCCTGGAGAATCTCCAGGGGCTGACGACACTCAAGATCTACCGGGCCGACGCGAAAAAGGCAGAAGAGATGGACGCGGAGTCCGAGCACTTCCGTCGCATCACCATGAAAGTCCTGACCATGCAGCTCAACTCGACCAGCGTCATGGACATCATCGCCTACGGCGGAGCAGCGGTGGGCATCATCATCACCATCCGCCAGTTCTTCCAGGGGAATGTGACCCTGGCCGGCGCACTCATGCTGGTACTTCTGGCAGCGGAGTTCTTCATACCGATGCGGATCCTGGGCTCCTACTTCCACATCGCCATGAACGGCATGGCGGCCAGCGACCGGATCTTCGCACTGCTGGATCTGCCGGAACCGGAAGCGGGCACGGTCGACCTGATGCATACAGAGCAGAAAAAAACATCCGCAGACGGCTACCCCATCCGTCTGACGGACGTAAGCTTCTCCTACGATGCAGACCGCGAGATCCTGCACGGCGTAGACCTCTCCTTCCCGCCCGGCAGCTTCACCTCCCTGGTGGGCACTTCCGGCAGCGGCAAGAGCACCATCGCCGGCATCCTCATGGGGCGCAACAAGAACTATCAGGGCAGCATCACCATTGGCGGCCACGAGCTCTCCGACATCACAGAGGACAGCCTCATGCGGACCATCACCCTGGTCAGCCACGACAGCTACCTCTTCAAGGGAACCGTCCGCGAGAACCTGCAGATGGCAAAGCCCGACGCAACAGAGGAAGAGATGGAACAGGCACTGAGAGAAGTCAACCTGCTCGCCTTTCTCGAACAGCAGGAAGGCCTTGACACGAAGCTCCTCGAAAAAGGCGCGAACCTCTCCGGAGGCCAGTGCCAGCGCCTCGCCCTCGCAAGGGCATTGCTGCATGACACACCGGTCTACATCTTCGATGAGGCCACCAGCAACATCGACATCGAGAGCGAGGAGATGATCATGCAGGTCATCCGCCGCATGGCGCATACGAAGACCGTGATCCTCATCTCACACCGCCTGGCAAATGTGACAGCCTCTGATCAGATCAACATGCTCGACAAAGGCACCATTGCCCAGTCCGGCACCCATGACCAGCTCATTGCCCGGGGCGGCGCATATAAGGAACTCTACGAACAGCAGCGGATGCTGGAGCAGTACGCACGGAACAGCAGAAAGGAGGTGCCGACATGAATGGATCAACACAAGCTGAAAATCAGTCCACCCGCCGCTCCGGCGCAGCCGTGATGGGCGCCCTGATCGGTCTTGTCAGGCCCCTGATCCCGATCATGCTGCTCGCCATCTTCCTCGGCATCATCGGCTACCTGTGCGCGATCTTCGTCACCATCTTCGGAGGTTACGGGATCATCCACGGCATCCTGATGCTGCTGGGTGTCGAGACCGCGGGGGCATCCCTCTCACCGCTGGTCGCCATGGAGCCGAAGGAATTTTTCCTTCTCCTGCTCGTCATGGCAGTGGCAAGGGGCTTCCTCCATTACGGTGAACAGTACTGCAACCACTTCATCGCGTTCCGACTGCTGGCGATCATCCGCCACAAGGTGTTCGCGAAGCTTCGGAAGCTGTGCCCGGCTAAGCTCGAGGGCAGGGACAAGGGCGACCTGATCTCGCTCATCACCTCGGACATCGAACTGCTGGAGGTCTTCTACGCCCACACTATCTCGCCGATCGCCATCGGCATGATCGTATCGGTGATCATGGTCATCTTCATCGGGCATCAGAACCTCTTCGCCGGCATCCTCGCCCTGTGCGGCTATCTGGTCGTGGGACTGGTGATCCCCCTCTGGAACGGCAGGCGCGGAGCCAGAGAAGGCATGAAGTTCCGCAGCGCCTTCGCCGACCTGAACAGCTTCGTCCTCGGCGCCCTCTACGGGCTGGACGAGACGATCCAGTACGGCGCGGGGGAAGAGCAGAAGGAAGAAATCGACAGACGCTCCCGGGAGCTCGGCGGCATGCAGAAAGCGCTGAACCGCTTCGAATCCTCCCAGCGTTCCACCACGAACCTCGTGATCCAGCTCTTCTCGCTGGGGATGTTCTTCCTGATGCTGATGCAGTACCGCACGGGCAGAGCCGACTTCGCGCAGATGCTGATCGCGACCATCGCCATGATGGGCTCCTTCGGACCGGTCGTGGCCCTCTCGAACCTGTCGAACAACTTAAACCAGACCCTCGCCAGCGGCGAGCGCGTCCTTTCCCTGTTAGAAGAGGAACCCCAGGTGGAAGAAGTGACAGGACAGGAGACGACCGCATTCACCGGAGCGGCGGCCGAGGACGTATGCTTCTCGTATGAAGAAGAGCAGATCCTAAGCGACTACTCCGTCACCATCCCGAAGGGAAAGATCATCGGCATCCACGGAGCCAGCGGCTCCGGAAAGTCGACTCTCCTAAAGCTGCTGATGCGGTTCTGGGATGTACAGGAGGGACAGGTGCAGATCTCCGGAAAAGACATCCGGAGCGTCAATACCGCAGACTTAAGGGACATGGAATCCTACGTCACACAGGAGACCTGGCTCTTCCACGACACCATCGCGAACAACATCGCCGTCGGCAAGCCGGACGCGACGAGGGAAGAGATCGAGGAGGCAGCGAAAAAAGCCTCCATCCACGACTTCATCCTCACTCTGCCGAAAGGCTACGACACCAACGTCGGCGAGCTCGGCGACACCCTCTCCGGAGGCGAACGCCAGCGCATCGGCATCGCGCGGGCCTTCCTGCATGACGCGCCCTTCGTGCTGCTGGATGAACCCACCAGCAACCTGGATTCCCTCAACGAAGGCATCATCCTGAAGTCCTTAAAGGAATCCACGGGCGATGAGACCGTCGTGCTCGTATCGCACCGGAAGTCGACACTCAACATCGCGGATGTCATTGTGGAGATGGAGAATGGGAGAGTATCGTGAGGATAGAAAAAACAGGTATAACTGACAGTTCATGAGTAGCGATCAAGAGGTCAGTTATATCTGTCAGGAAATGTGAAAGGCTTTCATGCATTTGAGCCCTGAAAATGAGTGGTAATAGCAGAACTAAAATGTGCTGAAAGGTTATTCACTATCTCTATTATAAAACAAGTTGGAGCTTGCAAAAAAATTATTATAAGAGAAGCATACAGAATGATGAAAGAAAAGGGGAGGTTCCCTAAAGGAAAGGAGAAATGGAGGACATGAAAAAGTATGCGAAAAGATTGTTGATCGCATTTCTTGCATCGGCTATGGTAGTTGCTATTGTGCCTTCTACAGTATTGGCAGACATAGTTGCTAATCTGTTGAGGATATCAGCAAATAATGCAGTTATCCCGATCCCGACCGTGAAAGTAACAGACATCACGGAGAAATGGGAAAAAGTCACAATTACACGCGGTGACCTAGCCGGGAAATACAACTATGCGGTATATACGATCCGCGAGAAGGGCGAGGAAGCAGCCTCGGAGGCGGAAGCAGCACAGGAACAAACGGAACCTCTGCGCTCAGCAGCGTAAAGACAGGAGACGAATCCTCCATTGGCGGATGGCTTGCTATGATGGTCATCGCGGCAGGAGCTCTTACATTGCTGCTCATTGAGAGACGCAGAATAAGAACAAGATAATACGGCACATCCCTGCTGACAGAAAAAGCTGCGAGTCCCGGATCCTTAAAAAGGAACCGGGACTCGCCGTTTTCATCTCAGTGTGAGAGACCCCCACTGAGATAAACGCCCTGAATGTGATCAGGTATGCCTCTTCAGGTATTTAATATAAAGTTTCGTAGCCTTCGGAATCTTCTATTTTCCCAAAATAGGACTCAAAATCAATTCCGGCATGTTCCGCCATCTGTTTCATTTCAAAAAGAGTTTTGATGTCGACCGGAACGCCATCTTTTTTGATGCGCTCAATGGACTCGGCTTCTTTTTCCCCATGGGTATAAATGCGTTCCTGGCCGTACGCTTTCGGTGCATCTCTGAGCTCCTGCAGATAGGTACTCAGGTGAGATGTGATTTCTGCCGGATCCCCGAAAATATTAAGATTAATGGCAGCAAAGCCATGACAGGTGCCGCCTACTCCGCCAATATGGGTGTGGTTCGATGTTAATCCCATGGAGAGGATGGATGAGAAAATCTCGCAGATCATGCCATATCCATAGCCCTTGTGACCGCCGCTCTTTTCGGTATGTCCTCCGAGAGGAAGGATGCCTCCGCCGGCTTTTGCGACAATATCTTCCAGCACTTCTCTGGCATTTACAGAGGGCAGACCTTCTTTTCCGAGCGCCCAGTTGCCGGGAAGCTCTTCTTCCGCCTTGTTATACATTTCAAGCTTCCCTCTGGTTACGACGGTTGTGGAAGCATCAAAACAGAAGGGATACGGTTCTGCAGGCATCGCAATGGCAATCGGGTTCGACCCAAGCATCGCTTTTTTCGCATGTGTCGGAACCATGATCGCTTCCGAATTCGTGCAGGAAAATCCAATCATTCCCTGAGCAGACGCCATTTTTGCATAATAGCCTGCGATACCGTAATGATTTGAATTCCGGACGGTTACAATACCAATTCCGGTCGTCTTCGCTTTTTCAATGGCAAGCTCCATGGCCTTGATCCCGGCCAGCTGCCCCATGCATGCATGGGCATCCATAACAGCGGAAACAGGAGTTTCAAATACCACCTCCGGCTTTGCATGCACTTGAATCAATCCTTTGGCAATCCCCTTATCATAGCGGGTGAGTCTTTGCATGCCGTGCGACTCAATGCCGTACAGGTCGGATGTAATCAGAACATCCGTAATCTTTTTGCTTTCCTCTTCTGTAAAACCAAACTTCTGAAACGCCTTCTCACAAAAATCAATCAGCAGTTTGTAATCATACTTTTTGTGTGCCATAAAAATCACTCCTTCACATATATTCACCACACATAAATGATCTTAAGGTCAGCATATCACAATTGCTGAAAAAAGTCACATATTTTGAAGGCTTCGAGTGAGTCTCACCGAAATGTCCCAAAAAACGGACAGCATTTTTGGCATAATCAGGATAACACAGATGAGCGACAGGGCGGTTGGCCTGCAGCAGAACAGGAGGACTTACAGAATGTATACACAGATGGAATATCAGGCGTCTGCTGTTTTTTCGGGAATTACGATACTTTGCATCATAAAATGGATGTCTGTAATGCTCAGGACAGAGATAGGAGACGGTATTGGTCCGGCGGAGGTTGTGCCTCTGCTTACCGCGATGGTGTCGTTTGCGGCAGCTGCGATCTGCAGGATCTGGATGAAGGAGGGTTAAGATATGGCTGAGATTTATGTAACACTGACAGGGACAAAATACTATTTTGGACAGGATTTTTTAAAGCCTGGTATGAAGCTGAGGCTTGTGAAGGAGCCGGAGAACGAATATGACAAAGAGGCAATCCGGATTGAGAAGAAGGGTCTCGGCACGGTCGGACATGTGGCGAACAGTCCGTATACCGTGATCGGAGACAGTCTGAGTGCGGGCCGTTTATATGACCGGATCGGGAAAAAGGCAAAAGCCAGGGTGGTGCATGTGCTGCCGCAGGGAGTGCTCTGCAGGATAGAAAAAAAGAGTTTGAAGAAATAAAAGAGCAAAATCTTCGCGAATCGTCGATATTCCAATAAATATCAGAATGTGCTAGAATAGAAAAAAATCTGGCGTCTGATATAAAGGAGAGATCTATGTACATTACAGAAGACGGCATCCGCCTGCATGCAGAACTCAACATGCCGGAGGGCAATCCGGACAGGTGCCCGCTGGCGATTGTTTTTCACGGGTTTACAGGGCACATGGAGGAGACGCATATTGTCGGGGTGGCCCGGACGCTGAACGGGCTCGGGCTGGCTGTGCTGAGAGTGGAGCTGTATGGTCATGGAAAAAGTGATGGAGAATTTCGCAAACATACACTGTATAAATGGCTGACGAATGCGCTGACGGTGATTGATTACGCGAAAAAACTTGATTTTGTGACCGGTCTTTATCTGTGCGGGCATTCCCAGGGAGGCCTGCTGGTGATGCTTGCAGCCGGTATGACTCCGGATCTGATTAAAGGCATCATCCCCCTTTCGCCGGCCTGCATGATTCCGGAAGGAGCCAGACGGGGGGAACTTCTGGGTGTGCATTTTGACCCGGTACACATACCGGATGTCATCGGTGAATTTGATGCCGGGCCGCTGGATGGAAATTACATCCGGGCAGCACAGACCATCCATGTGGAGGATGCTATTGACCGGTTCGAAGGGCCGGTCCTGATCGTCCATGGGGACGCGGATGATACGGTCCCTGTGGAGGTTGGCCGGGCTGCTGCGGCCCGCTATAAAAATGCACAGTTTGCTGTAATTGCCGGCGACACACACTGTTATGATTATCATCTGAACGAAGTAGAAGATGCCATCCGCCGCTGGTTCAGGGAGAATTCTTATGGCAGCACGTTCAGCAAATCGGAGAAAGATCTGAGATTGTAGTCTTCCAGACCGCAGACTTTTGCGTCTCCGAAGAATGCAAGTGCAGTCATGCCGGCGCTTTTGGCCGCTTCAATGCCGGATCTGGCGTCTTCTACGACGATGCAGTCGGAGGGGTCTTCTCCAAGTTTCTGTGCTGCACAGTAGAATACTTCCGGATCCGGCTTGGCATGTTCGATGTCGGTGCCATCGGCGACGGCATCAAAAAAGCCATCCAGACCGATTCGTCTGAGAATATATTTGGTGTTTCGGCTGGATGAGGCGATGGCGAGCTTATAGCGCCGCCGGCGCAGCTCTTTTAAGGTGTCCATGACCTCATCGGAGAGATCCGACGGGGTCATGGTGCTGAGCAGGTTTCGATAGGTATGGTTCTTCTGTTCCGCGAAGGCCTTCTTTTCTTCAGGGGAATATGTCCGGCTGGAGCGCTCAAGGAGGATCTCGAGGCTTACCATACGCGAAACGCCGCGCAGACGATTGTTGATTTCTTCGTCAAAGTAGATCCCCAGGCGGTCAGCGAGCTGCTTCCATGCCTGGTAGTGGTATTTGTCGGTAAAACAGATTACGCCGTCGAGATCAAAAATAATTGCTTTCTTGTTAAATTGTATCATACAAGCCTCCTTTCATGCAGGCTGTACACAGAACCCTTTGAGAGAAGAATCTTCGTGTGAAAAGAACTTTCTACTCTGCCGCGTTCGTATCCGGAATCAATTCCAGTGAGCCGGCAGAAATGAGTTTCCCGCTCTTTTTATCAAACAGGAGAATATCATTTCCCTTGACGATCATGTGCTCTTCCTGACCGATCGTGAACATTGCGCTGCCGAAAATCACGGCGGTCAGAAGATAGCGGCCTGTGCGCAGTTTCAGGGTAGACTCCATGCCGGTCGGCATGGCGCCGTAGATGGTTACGGGAATCCCGCCTTTTTCCTCCAGGTGGATATCCTCGGGGCGGATGCCCAGTACGAAGTCATCATCCGTTGCTTCGGACTTTCCGCCGGGTTTCTCTTCCGGTTCATCTACCATATGGATATGATAATCAAAAAGTTCGTCTTTGTTGCTCTTTTCCACAGCTCCCTTTTTGGAAAAACGTTCTGTTTCCTTCTTCTGGAACTCTTCCGCATCGATATCGCGCTGACGCTGCCATGCGCGGATATCCAGCGGCTCGTTCGGTCGGAACACAGCGCGGCAGCCGTCCCATACAGACAGGGTCAGTTTACCGTTCCCGCCGGGGGTTCCTTTTGCGTCTGCAAAATTCATGGAAGGATTTCCCACAAAATCACCGACGAAGGTGTTTGCCGGCCGGTCATAGACCGTCAGCGGCGCCTCGAACTGCTGCAGGACACCGTTATTGATCAGGCAGATTTTGGTGGCCAGCGTCATGGCTTCCATCTGATCATGCGTTACATAGACAAAGGTACTTCCGGTTTCTACATGCAGACGCTGCAGCTCGTAACGCATTTCCAGCCGGAGCTTGGCATCCAGGTTGGAGAGCGGCTCATCCATGAACAGAACCTGCGGTCCCGGCGCCAGGGTGCGGGCAATCGCTACACGCTGCTGCTGGCCGCCGGAGAGTTCTGCGGGATAGCGGTCCATAAACATCCCGATTTTTACAACGCGGGAAACCGCCTGTACACGCTCGTCAATCTCTTCTTTTGTCAGCTTGCGGCCGTTTTTCCGTATGTTTTTCAGACCGAAAGAAATGTTTTCATACACGGTCATGTTCGGCCACAGCGCATAGTTCTGAAAAAGGAAACCGACATTGCGGCGGTTCGGCGGTATATTGACTCCGGTCGCGCTGTCAAATACCACCTGATCCCCGATCAAAATCCGGCCTTCCGTGGGCGTCTCCAGGCCGGCAATCATACGAAGAATCGTTGTCTTTCCGCAGCCGGAGGGCCCCAGCAGTGTGATGAATGAATTGTCGGGAATATTCAGGCTTACATCATCGACCCCGTAGAAGTTTCCCCAGCGTTTTGTTACGTGCTCCAGTATAATTTCCGGCATATTAGTTTCCTCCTATTCCACTGTCCAGGCTGGCGCCCGTCAGTTTGTTTACCAAAGTATTGAAAATCAGAATGGTGACGATCAGGATCAGATTGATCGCACTTGAGAATGCATACAATCCCATTTCATCAAAGTAGTCCAGTGTTGTAGACAGGATAAAGCCCTGTGTACAAAGCAGCAGGAACAGCGACAGCTCCCTCAGACAGGTCATAAACGGAAGCATGTAACCGCTGATGATGGATGATTTCTGAATCGGTATGATGATTCTCGTCATGCGGCGGATCCACGGCGTGTTCTGTATAATGGCTGCCTCCTCCAATTCCCCGGACAGCTGCAGCATGGAGTTCAGTGAGCTTCGCGAAGCAAACGGAATATATTTCACCACGCCCGCAATAATCAGCAGGGTATAGGTATTGAACAGGTTGATATGTTCATTGGAGAACAGGATAAAAAACGCCGCGCCCACTGCGATAGACGGCATCAGGTAAGGAAGAAACGCTACATTGTTGACATAGGAAGCCCATTTGCTGCGGCGTTTTCTGGCCACGGAATACCCGATCAGTGTTCCGATGGTTCCGGCGATCAGTGCGCAGGCGAGTGCCAGGAACAGTGTGCCGAAAAACGCGTGCCAGATAGTTCCGTTGTAAAGAATTCCCGGCTGCCCGTACATGCCGCTCTCCGTGATGTTTTCATTGGTAATCCACCACTTGGTGGTCAGGTGCGAGAAGTCGCGCGTATACAGGAAACTGTAATCTCCGGGATTGGGGAGAAATGTCTCCAGGGCAAAAAGGAAAATGGGCCAGATGCTGGTGAAAAATGTGATGACAGCAAACACTGCAGCGACCACATATTTCCCGACACGTCCGATGTTGATTTTCGTCAGCTGACCGGACTTTCCGGTTACCGTCGTATAGTTTTTCCGGCTCTTTAAGCTCAGCTGGTTCGCGCCCAGAAACAGCACGCCGAAGATCATCATGATGATGGCCAGAATACTCGCTTCACCCGTATAGGTGCTGTTCATGGAGATGTATTTGGTGGAAAGCGTCGTCAGGTTCAGGTAATGCGGAACCGGGTAGCTTCCCATCGCGCTTCCGAATACCAGCAGGATCGTTGAAAGGATACCCGGCTTGATCATCGGCAGGGTAACACGGGTCATGATCCTCCATTTCGGGGTGTCCAGAATGGTTGCGGCTTCCTCCAGATTCGCGTCCATGTTTTTGAAAATGCCCCCGATCAGGATGTAGGCAAACGGTGCGTAGTGCAGTCCCAGAACGACAGCGCTGGGGAATATTCCCTGGCACCACCAGTGAGGGAAATAAACGTGAAACAGCGTGGCAATCAGTCCGTCTGATGTCCCGGTGACCCGGTTGCTGTAAAACATGTGCTGCCACACAACGGCGAGCGTCCACTGCGGCATGATATAAGGGAAAATAAAAACGGAACTCAGGTATTTCTTGAGTTTCATGTTTGTGCGCGTAACCAGGAATGCAAAGATTCCGCCGAACAGGATAGAGATCACACAGGTCAGCACGGAAAGCGCAAGTGTGTTAAACAGCGGGACCCACAGATTGGCACGGGCCAGCCGGCTGGTGAACAGATCCAGGTAGTTGACGATCGTGAGGCCTTCCACACGTCCGGTCAGATGCTGATCGATCGTGCCGGGATGGATGATGAAGGTATCCCGGACAATGGCAATGATCGGAGCCACTGTACTGAAGGTGAGCACGATTCCGAAAATCAGAAGGATAATATTCTGAGGCTGGGACGCCCAGGTTTTCAGGCGGTTCAGCGTTAGAGCCCCTCTTTTTGATGCTTGTCTTTCTGTCATAAACTTCATCCCCTTTGATCAAAGTTTTACTGTGGTCAGGACGCCCAGGAGTGTGTCCTGACCGGATGGGAGCGAGTACTCCCGTCTGCTTTAAAAAGGCGCCGCAGGAAAAGCGGCGCCCGGGAAAGCAAATGCTTATTGGCCGGCAGAATACCGATCCAGAACATCGATCCAGCTTCCTACCGTATATGAAACGTCTGCGCAGTACTGCGGGTCCTCCAGTACCAGCTCGCCTTCATCTTCAGCTGTCCACCAGTCATATCCGCGGTCATTTTTAGCAGGGAATTCTTCTCCGCCGCCTTCGCTGTGGTGGTATTTTTCCTCAACAGCAACTGCCACTTCCGGATTGGAAGAATATCCGCCCATGTCTTTGCCCCAGGCATCAAAGCCTTCTTCCGTGCAGGTCATATAGGCAATGAATGCACAGGAGGTCCAGGGAAGCGGACTGTTCTTTGTCAGGAAAAGGTAATGGCAGTATCCGAAACCGCCGATGCCCTCATAGTCATCCTGATATGCAGCTACGTTCACATTATTGACCGATACAGAGGAGGACTCTTCTACAGAACGAAGTTTGGAGTATACCAGAAGTCCTGACTGATCTGTCGCGGAAGCATCTACCAGCGTATTGCAGATCGGGCCGTCATCGGTCTGCTCATTGTAGTTGTTCACCCAGAGCTTGATCCATGCCAGAGCATACGCGCCGTTTTCGCCAAGTCCGAGATCAGCGGCATCTGTTTCCATTTCTTTGATCACGGGATCGAAATATGCTTTTTTGCTCTCATCCAGATTCTCATACGCATCCTTCAGCCAGCCGGCATATTTGTCTTCCGTAAGCATCATCAGGAAGTTTTTCCCGACGATCTCGGAATCGATGCCCATTACCAGCGGGTGGGAACCTTCATAAACGAAGTCCCAGCAGTTGTTATACTGCGCATCGCCGGTATTGTTAAACATGAACACTTTATTCAGCGTCTGCAGCGGGAGGAAGCCTTCGTAGCTGTCCGGCGTTGTTTCGTTGGCTTCTGCCCATTCCTTCGGGATAAAGGTCTTGAGAACGCCTGTATCCACCATCTTGGACTGGATCTGATTGCCATCCTGGATCAGGGTCATGGCAAACGTTCCGGTGCTCTTAAGCGAATCCGAAGTCAGCTGCTCGAAAATCTTGTTGTTCTTTGGCTGCTGCCACTCAAAGTCCATCGTATAGGAAGGATCGATCGTCTGCAGATATTCGATAAATGTCGGAAGTGCCGACTTGCCGCGGCTTGAGTTCCCGACACCGTAAAACGTCTTCCCGTTGGACTCCTCGATTGCCTTCTGCGCAAGCTCTTCCATCGACATCGTCTGCGCCTCGGCAATAATCGCGTCGATACCGGTCAGATTCTCGGCCGTCTGTTCCTCGCTTCCCTGAGACGTCTCCGGTCCGCTGCTTCCCGGCGAGTTTCCGCCCCCGCCTGTGCTGTTTCCGCATCCGGCCAGAACACCTGTGATCAGGCCTGCTGCCAGTACCATGGATAGTAATTTCTTTTTCACTTTCTTTACCTCCTTGTAGTGATTACTCCCGGGAAACTGCTTATCAGCAATTTCCACAAAAAATATGTTTGATTTTATCAGAAATTGAATCACATCTTACTAACGCGGAGAGCAAAATGGAGTAAAAAAGTCAGTAAAAAGTTACATGATACGTACAGGCGTCATTCCTACTTAAACTCCTTCGGCTGAATATAATGATTCTTGCTCCAGGCGAAATGCCCGTTTGCATGATTGACGGTCAGGTATGTGGTCTCGCCCTGTGCATGCAATTCCACATAACAGAAGCCTTCTTCATCAAATTTGTCTGTGATATCAAGCTGCTGGTCCATATAGGAAACAAGGACACGGCCGTCGTCTTCGAAGGAAACATCCGGAGTGTTCATATTTTCCATAATTTCTTCTTCTGTCAGAGGTCTTTCTTTTCCGAAAGAATCAATGGCGATTCCGCCGCCTCCCTGTTCAATTGTTTCACCATCTTCGTTTTCGTAGGTCATGCTGTAACGTCCCTGGTCTGAGACGGTGAGCTCGGCTGTTGTCTGTTTGCCGTGAATCCAAATCTGAATAGTTCGTTGAATACCTCCCACGTTTGCAGCATAAGCGGCACCGAAACTGCCGATGATGACTGCGGCTGCCGTGCAGGCGGCCACTGCGCTTTTCGGAATATATCTTCTTCTCTTTTTCATATCATTCGCCTCCAATGAAATAGGACCGGAGGCATGAAGCGCGTTAAATGCCTGTTTATACCTTTCCTTATTCGTCATCGTTCCATCCCTCCTTCAGTTTTTCTTTGAGCAATTTTCGCCCCCGCGATAACCTGACCTTGACATTGTTTTCGGACAGATTCATGATTTCTGCAATTTCCCGGATGCTGTAATCCTCATAATAAAATAAGTGTATGACGATACGGTACTTTTCCGGAAGATCCATGACCGTGGAGAACAGGTCTCTGGACTCCGGTGTCCCGAAGGTCAGCGTCTGCATGTAGTCCTCCAGGGAAATCCTGTTTCGTCTCCAGAAGGACCTGACAACATCTTTTGATTTGTTGATTACCACCCGGAACAGCCATGCGCGGATGTGCTGCTCATTTTTAAATTCTTTTTCTGACAGATGATACAGCAGGAAGGTGTCCTGCAGAACATCCTCTGCGTCCGCCTGGTTTTTACAGATATGAAAAGCGGCTGCGAAGAGGTTGTCGCGGTATTTTTCTATCAGAATCTCTGTTGCGATTCTCATGTCGGGATCCCCTGCTTTCTCTTTATTAAAAGGCCTTTCACTTATAACACGATCCGGAAAGGGAAAAGGTTACAAAATGATGATAATCTATGATATCATAAAAACATCTTAGGATAAGTATTTTGCAGAAATATAGGGTCAAGTAGTAAACGAGAGATTTTTAAACAGAGTTTCAAAAGCAGTTTATTATGCAACTGTCGAGAAAATTAGAAAAAGAAAATGGCATATTTGCCATGGTGTCGGCTAGGAACGACACCATGAAGTTGACTTTATGAAAGAATCGATTATAATATAACTTGAACGAATTGTTGGAAGATTTATCTATAAAGAAAAAGACTTCAATGATGAAGTCTTTTTGCACTCTCTGTGCAGTTGGATAAACCAACGATTTGAGTTTAACTTTTATTTGAACTCGCAATGTAATTCGTTAATTATAATAACACAATTGGAAGGGAATGTCTATATGGGAAAAACAAAAGATTATTATTTGGGGTTAGATATTGGGACAGATTCTGTTGGTTATGCTGTTACAGATGAAGAGTATAATTTGATAAAATTTTATGGTGAACCAGCTTGGGGGGTAACTATTTTTGATGCGGCAAGTCTTTGTGATGAAAGACGTTCGTTTCGTTCCGCACGCCGCAGATTAGATCGAAAGAAACAAAGGATTTCTTTTTTACAGAGCCTTTTTGCCGAGGAGATTGCAAAAGTGGACCCGAAATTCTTCGTTCGTCTACAAGAAAGCCGTCTTTATAGAGATGAGGCAGGGGATGCTTTTGTGTTTTTTAATGATTCTGAATTCACTGATAAAGACTATTATAAAAAGTATCCAACCATCCATCATCTTATTGTGGAGTTAATGAGAAATTCTAAAGCTCACGATATACGTTTGGTTTATTTGGCATGTAGCTGGCTTGTGTCTCACAGAGGTCATTTTTTCAGCAATATCCAAAAAGAAAATCTTTCTGCGATTAAAGATTTTGAGTCTGTATATAATTCGCTGATGAATTATTTCAAAGAAAATGGATACGATGCTCCTTGGGAATCTCCCGATCTTTCGAAACTTTCAATTGCGCTTAAAAAGCATATTGGTGTAAATGAAAAGACAAAATTATTGACAAAAGAGTTGTACGGAGAGAGCAAGCCATCTAGAGAAAACACAGAGAGCTTTCCTTTCAGTCGCATAAGCATAGTTAAATTGCTTGCAGGTGGAAGCTGTAAACTGAAAGATGTTTTTGGAAAAGAAGAATATGATGAGATTGGTTCTGTTTCTTTACGAATGGATGACGACAAAATGAATGAGGTTCTTTCTGGCATTGGAGATGACAGTGAACTAATTCTTGCACTTCGAGCAGTTTCTGACTGGGCTTTGTTAGTCGATGTGATTGGAACAGCTGATACTATTTCTGAGGCAAAGGTTGCTATATATGAACAGCATAAGAGTGACTTAGCCACATTGAAACATATGATAAAAAAATACTTACCGGATAAATATAATGAAGTATTTCGGAATCCGAATGAGAAAGATAATTATGTGGCATATTCTTATCATGTAGATGGAAAAGATACATCATTAATAAAGAAAGCTGATATAGAAGTTTTTTCCAAGAAGATGGAAGCAATTGTAAAAAATATTACACCTGATATAAATGATCAGTATGCTTATGCGGATATGTGTGAGCGTTTAAAAAACTGCACATTTCTTCCCAAACAGAAAAATACTGATAATCGAGTAATTCCTTATCAATTATATTGGCATGAATTAAATCAATTATTAAATACTTGTGCAAATTATTTACCATTTCTTAATGAAAAGGATAGAGATGGGCTGACTGTTCATGAAAAAATTTTATCTATATTTATGTTTCGTGTTCCTTATTTTGTCGGACCATTGAATCGTAATTCAAATAATGCATGGCTAGTGCGGAAAAATGAGAAAATATTTCCATGGAATTTTGAAAAGATAGTGGACTTTGACGCGAGTGAACAGGCATTTATACAACGGATGACAAATCAGTGTTCTTATTTACCCGGGGAACCAGTATTGCCCAAAGACTCACTGTTATATCATCGCTACATGGTATTAAATGAAATCAATAATATACGAATAGAAGGCGTTCGCATATCTGTAGAATTGAAGCAGGAAATTTATAATAATGTTTTCCTTAACAGAAAAAAATTACCAGGAGAACACTTACAGATTACCTGATTAGTAATGGATATATAAAAAAAGGGAATGAGGAAACACTGGGTGGAATTGACGATAATATACATTCAAATCTTGCCCCTATGGTATCCTTTAAGAATTTATTATCAAAAGGTGTCCTGTCAGAGAAAGATGTCGAAACAATTATTGAGAGATCTTCTTATGCAGAGGACAAAACACGGCTTCACAGATGGCTTAAACTCACATATCCGCATTTAAGTGAGGATGATCAAAGATATATTTGTAAGTTAAAGTTTAAAGATTTTGGGCGTTTGTCGAGACGATTCCTCACTGAAATAGAAGGAGCGGATATAGAGACAGGAGAAGTATATTCTATAATTGATGCTTTATGGAAAACACAGAATAACTTAATGGAATTGCTTTCAGGCCGGTTTACGTTCAGGCAGGAGATAGAATCATTTTCGCACGAGTATTATGCAGAGCATCCTGTTACGTTAGAGGATCGTATGAATGATATGTATGTGTCGAATGCTGTAAAGCGTCCGGTTTACAGGACTCTGGATATTGTGAAAGATGTGGTAAAAGCCTTTGGCGAACCGAAAAAAATATTTGTGGAGACAACCAGGGGAGCAGATCCAGATCAGAAAGGAAGACGAACAAAAACCAGGAAACAGCAAATACTGGATTTATATAGCACTTGTGAAGAAGACGTCAGAGCATTGACTGCACAGATTGATGCTATGGGAGATTATGCCGATAATCGTCTACAGAGCGATAAACTTTTTCTTTACTATATGCAACTTGGTAAATGTATGTACACTGGACGCACAATTGAGTTAGAGCAACTGTTTTCGAAAGCATATGATATTGATCATATTTACCCGCAAGCGTATGTAAAAGACGATAGTATTATTAATAATAAAGTATTATGTCTCTCGGAAGTGAACGGGAAAAAACAAGACGTATACCCTATTGATGCATCTATCCGAAATAAAATGGGTGGATATTGGCACTTTTTAAAAGAAAAATCCTTTATCAGTGAAGAAAAGTACAAGCGACTGACTCGAAGTACACCATTTATGCCAGATGAAAAGATGGGATTTATTAACCGTCAGCTTACAGAAACATCCCATTCTGTTAAGGCAATAGCAGCCATATTAAAAGAGAAATATCAGAATACAGAAATTATATATAGTAAAGCGCGGTTAGTTTCTGAATTCCGGCAAATATTCGATATTCCAAAATCCAGATTGTTTAATGACCTGCATCATGCAGTAGATGCATATTTGAATATTGTTACAGGGAATGTATACAATATGAAATTTACCAAGCCTTGGTTTGATGTGACTGGCAAATATAGCATTAAGACAGAAACGCTTTTTACTCGGAAGCAGGTATGTAATGGTATAGTGGTGTGGGATGGTCAGCAGACACTGCAGAAAGTGAAAAAAATTGCAGTAAAAAACAATGCTCATTTCACAAAATATGCATTTTTCAAAAGAGGAGGACTGTTCGATCAAATGCCGCTGCCGGCAGCAAAGGGTTTGATTCCTTTGAAGAAAGGATTGGATACAGAACGATACGGTGGCTACAATAAGGCCAGTGCCATGTTTTACATTCCAGTTAGATATGAAACCGGGAAAAAAACAGATATATGTATCATGTCGGTTGAAATGTTATATGGCGATCAATTTCTTTCTGACACAGATTTTGCCGTGAAATATGCGAAAATACGATTAAAAAAAATATTTGGAAAGCAGGTTGAGCGCGTAGAATTTCCAATGGGAATGCGGCCGTGGAAAGTAAACACAATGTTGTCTTTAGATGGATTTCGTGTTTGTATTGCAGGAATAAGCAGTGGAGGAAAGTGTTTAATAGCACAGCCTGTGATGCAGTTTTCTGCTAAAGGAGAGTGGCAATATTATTTGAAGAAAATAGAGAAGTTTGTCGAGAAATGTGATAAGAATCCCAAATATTTGTACGATGAATCTTTTGATCATGTTTCTAAAGAGAATAATATAGCATTATATGATCTCTATATAGAGAAATATGAAAGATCTATTTATGCAAAGCGTATAAACAAACCACTGCAAACATTATTAAGTGGAAGAGAATTGTTTCTGTCATTGGATATAAAAAAACAAGCGAAAGCATTACTTAATATTCATATGACATTTGGCAGAGTGGCTGGCGGTTGTGATTTAAAACTAATAGGCGGTGCCCCTAAAGCTGCCGCAACGATAAGTTTTAGCGCTAATGTCTCTAACTGGAGGAAACAATATAAAGATATCCGAATTATAGATCAATCTTCGTCCGGATTATGGATGAAGCAGTCTGATAATATATTGAGTCTGTTATGAGTTGGAGGACTGTAATTATAAGTTCACAGGCAAAACTTGATTATAAAATGGGATATGTGGTTGTCAGAGGGACAGAAACAAAGCGGATTTTAATAGATGAAATATCTGTTCTTCTGCTTGAGAATCCTGCAGTGGCTCTCACAGGATGCTTAATTGAAGCATTGGTAGAGAAAAAAGTTAAAGTTATATTTTGCGATTCAAAACATAACCCATGTGCGGAATTGGTTTCTCATCACGGAAGCCATGACAGTTCTGCTAAAATCCGTTCCCAATTTGGCTGGTCGAATGATATCAAGGCTATTGTCTGGCAGGAAATTGTGACAGAAAAGATACGAAAGCAAAAGGAGTTTTTAGAGAATCTCTGCAAGGAAGAAGAAGCTGCATTGCTAGACTCATATATTGGGCAGGTGGAGCGACTTGATTCCACTAATCGAGAAGGACATGCTGCAAAAGTATATTTTAATGCATTATTTGGGATGCACTTTACGAGAAGCTCAGAAACGCCGGTCAATGCTGCTTTAAACTATGGGTATAGTTTAATATTGTCTGTATTTAACCGAGAGATTACCGCAAATGGTTACCTTACTCAGTTGGGGATATTTCATGACAATATGTTTAATCATTTTAATCTCGGAAGTGATTTGATGGAACCGTTTCGTATTATTGTTGATCGAGCAGTTGTAGGAATGCAGATAGAAGATTTTTCGAAAGAAGAAAAGCATTCACTTTGGGGGATTTTAGAAGATACTGTGTATATCGATTCGAAAAAACAATCTGTAAGGAATGCAATTAAAATATATACCCGCAGTGTATTTGATGCAATTAATGATTCAGATATAGCGTTATTGAAATTTTATTATTTTATATCAGATGGGAGATGACTCCCATTTGATACAGGCTCCGCTAGGATGTACCGGGATTCGGATTTAAATGATGTCCGCTGAAATAAACCCGAATCCCGCATCAAGTCTAGCTGGAGCGAGACTTGAACTTAAAGAATAAGAAATTATGAGTAGTCTAAGATTTATGAGAATGTTAGTGTTTTTTGATTTGCCTACTATCACAAATGAAGACAAGAAAAATTATCGTGCATTTAGAAAGCTTCTTATAAAAAATGGATTTATTATGTTGCAGGAGTCTGTATACTGTAAATTGCTTACTACACCATCAGTAGAAAACTCCGTGAAGCATTTGCTGAGCACTAATAAACCACCTGATGGTTTAGTGCAAACACTAATTGTGACTGAGAAGCAATATGCAAAAATGGATTTTATTATTGGGAAAAGGAAAAGTGATATTATTGATAGTCCCGAAAAGTTGGTGATTATATGAAGTTTGTTTATCCCGGAATCAACCAGGTGTTTAATACTGAAATAGACAGAGTAAATACCATAGTGGTTGAAAATCAAAAATTACTCACAAAAATGATCAGTGATATCGTTGGACAAATAGATGGTTATGATGGAGATGCGGTTGTTTCAAAAGAGGAGAAAGCAATACCTATTGAAAAGAACGTTGAGGGGTTAACAGACTTTTTCCCTTTTAAAATCAATAAAAAAATGCTATTAACAAGAGCTGCTACTTCGCTTGTTAACCAAGCCATTGAAAATGAGTATGAGAAGACAATGGCTATCCTAGCTGAGGTGGAATCATTTTTGCTTAAACAATCGGTAAACCTAGCTGGAGACATTTATTTCCAAAAGATTACTCTGGATGCCTTGGTGAAAGCATTTGGACTGGGGTTTAATGAAGATTATGAAAGCCTGGGAGAAAAAATAATAGATTATTTTGAACTGGTTCGAGAATATGACAAAGAAAAATTGTTCATTTTGTTAAATTTCAGAAGTTTTATTGACGATGAAGAAGCAGAACTTTTTTTTGATACAATTTTACGTCATAAGTATCATGTTTTAACGATAGAGAATTGCGAACATGTACATCTTAGCAATGAAAAATGTTATATAATAGATAGTGATTTGTGTGAAATTTCATGCTAGAATTAAGAGAATTATATTGTTCAGTGTTGCAAGCACTTTCCTTGAATTATGATTTGGGGTTTGAGAGCAATGTAATTCATAAGGATAGTCAAACTTAATGGCTGGCAAGCTCAACGCCGATCCGGTTTGAGAGCAATGTAATTCATAAGGATAGTCAAACTCCTTATAAGTGTACTACGTTGGAGAGGCGTTTGAGAGCAATGTAATTCATAAGGATAGTCAAACTATGACGAAACGACAGTTCCGGACGGCGCGTTTGAGAGCAATGTAATTCATAAGGATAGTCAAACCGTCGTATGTTGTAAACCAGGGATTATTTGGTTTGAGAGCAATGTAATTCATAAGGATAGTCAAACTTCTGACCAGTGCTTAATGATCTCAACAACGTTTGAGAGCAATGTAATTCATAAGGATAGTCAAACTCAGGTGTCGTTCTGGCAGTTCCCGCGCCTGTTTGAGAGCAATGTAATTCATAAGGATAGTCAAACGATGATTCGTCAGAAGACGACAGACCAGTGTTTGAGAGCAATGTAATTCATAAGGATAGTCAAACTCGATTTCCAAGCTTACAAAAACAGTCAACGTTTGAGAGCAATGTAATTCATAAGGATAGTCAAACATCGCCATTGGCGAAAACGATGATGGGACGGTTTGAGAGCAATGTAATTCATAAGGATAGTCAAACTGCTTCCCAGACAGTAGAAATCACATCGTAGTTTGAGAGCAATGTAATTCATAAGGATAGTCAAACATTACATATTGATAAGCGGTATTCAGATCAGTTTGAGAGCAATGTAATTCATAAGGATAGTCAAACCTTTCGTCAGCTTCTCATTGGTCACATTCAGTTTGAGAGCAATGTAATTCATAAGGATAGTCAAACTAACTCGTTGTACTGCAAACAGAAATTTACGTTTGAGAGCAATGTAATTCATAAGGATAGTCAAACTTATCTGTGGAGCCTTCACATCCATAGGCGTTTGAGAGCAATGTAATTCATAAGGATAGTCAAACTAACTGATCCGCCGTCAGGTCATGAATCTTGTTTGAGAGCAATGTAATTCATAAGGATAGTCAAACTATATCTGGGTGTTCAAGGGCGTGACTCTTGTTTGAGAGCAATGTAATTCATAAGGATAGTCAAACTCACTGATCCTTCTAAGATTTAATTCTGGTAGTTTGAGAGCAATGTAATTCATAAGGATAGTCAAACTATCAAGATTCATATTACTGCTTCGGATGTGTTTGAGAGCAATGTAATTCATAAGGATAGTCAAACCAACCTCCCTTCCGGAGTTCATGGCATTCGGTTTGAGAGCAATGTAATTCATAAGGATAGTCAAACTGGTCTTTCTGGCTAACTCAACATCACTTGTTTGAGAGCAATGTAATTCATAAGGATAGTCAAATTCGCCGTCCTACAGGGCTACTCCGTAAAGGGTTTGAGAGTAATGTAATTTATAAGGATTGATAACTTCCATAAGGTGATTATTATATCAGGATAATCTATGATATCATAAAAACATCTTAGGAAAACGAAGGAGGGATTCTTCTATGGGAGTATTTTCAAAGATTCATCGTTACCGTGAAAAGGGAGAGTCGGCAAATGTGAATAATGTGGCCCGGTTTGGTGAACCGGCCAGGTCGCTGTTTACAAGCACAAAAGTGATGACGCTTCACCACAGGATTGAGATTACGGATAACATGGACAATGTTGTGTACCGGGTGAAGACAAATTTTCCGTCTATCCATGATAAAACGGATATCTTTACTGCGGCGGGGGCTCAGGTTGCTCATATTGAGAAAAAACTGGTCACGCTGCATGAAAAGCACATGATTACCATGGCAGACGGAACGAAATTTGAACTTTCGAATGAGCTGTTTCATATTGTGAAAGACATTACGAATATTAAAGAACTGGGATGGCAGCTCAGAGGAAATATTCTGGGACTGAATTTTGAGTTGTATGACCGGAACGACTGTATCATTGCTGTCATTGCGCAGAAGATGATTTCCATGCATGATAAGTATTGTGTCGATATCTACAAACCGGAATCGGAAGAAACGGTGGTCGCAATTCTCGTTACGCTGCAGCATATGATCCGGGACAGGGAAAATGCGGCAGCGTCGGCGGGATCTTCATCGTCGCAGTCATGAGCGGTGATTATTCACGAATGATTTTTGCGATCAGTTCCGCTCTTCCGAAGGGGGTCATGAGATAGTATCCGTCTGTAAAGGGTTCGATTTTGTGCATGATTTCTTTTGAAATCGTTACGGCCAGCTGCTCACTTTCTTCGCGGTCTTTGCCCTCATAGAGTTCTGTGATGCGCGCGTCGACACGTATGCCGCTGATCTCGCTGTCCATGAAGCGGGCGTTTCTGGCACTGACAACAGGGATGACTCCGCCCAGGATGTAACTGTTTTTCAGTTCTGATCTGGCCCGTTTCAGATTTTCAAAGGCCTGCGGAGTCAGGATCGGCTGAGTCAGAAAACCGACGATGCCTTTTTCCTGCTTTTCGCGGGCAAAACGAAGCTGCGATTCAAAATTGCGCGCGTTGACATTCAGGGCTCCGAACAGGTGAAAGGGAGAGGAAAGGGTTGTCTTTCCGAGGGAAGTGACAAAGGATGCCAGCTTTCTGGAATTGAACTGATAGACGCTCTTGACCTCATCCCGCTCAGCGGTGGGGATCGGGTCGCCGGTGACTAGCAGGATGTTGCGGATCCCTTCTGCATGCAGGCCTAGAAGAAGTGCCTTGGACGCATTCAGATTCCGGTCCCGACAGGTCATGTGCGGCAGTGCTTCTTTACCAAGCTCCCGCTGCAGCTTGCAGGCCAGCAGGCTGGAGTCCATGTGTGCTCTGGCGATTGGGCAGTCTGCGATGGTGATGATGTCGGTGCCGGCCTCATAGAGCCTGCGTGCACCTTTCATGAATTTGTCCAGCGATGCATCTGCCGGGGAGTCGAGTTCTACCGCGATGACTTTTTCGCCGTTCTGGAGCTTGTTCCAGAACCGGCTTTCCACTTGCTCATGTGCAGGCTGTTTGCCCCTGGGTGATGTGCGGCGGCTCTTTTGACCGACCGGATCGCTCAGGGCTTCTTTGATTTTTTCGATATATGCCGGAGTCGCACCGCAGCAGCCGCCCGTGATCGCGGCCCCTTCGGCTACCATTTTCCGGATCTGAGAAGCATAGTACACCGGATCACTTTCATACAGGGTCCGGTTGCTGATGACGATGGGGTAGCCGGCATTCGGCATGAGAGAAAGGCAGATTCCTGCGTGGTCGATGCCGCGGATCAGTTCCAGCATATGGTGAGTGCCGCAGATGCAGTTCAGACCCAGGGAATCCACATCCGGACAGCGCCTCATCTCGTCAAACAGATCTCCGATGTGGTTCCCGCTTCTCGTAAAGCCGTCCGCCTGGACGGCGAAGCTGACAATGATAAAGGCATCCGGATTCTTTTTTTTCAGATAGCCCGCAATCTGCGGGAGCCCCTCCGCGGAGGCATTCGTCTCAAACAGGAAATTCTGTGCGCCATATTCTAAAAACAGATCGGTCACAAACCGGTATTCTTCAAAGATATCTTCTTCGGCATCTGAAATCGTGATAGGGCCGATGTCCGCAAAAACAAAGGCATCATATTCTGCCGCGGCCGTCTCCGCCAGATCCCATGCTGCTTTGATTGTTTTTTGGACAAGCGTTTCATCCCCCTGAAAAGTCATGCGGTTTGCGGCAAAGCTGTTTGTCTTAATCGCTTTGCAGCCTGCCTTCAGAAAATCTCTGTGAATCTGTGTAATGAGTTCCGGCTGACGCAGACTGGCGAGCTCACAGTTCATGCCCACCTGATGACTGCGCTCGGCATAGCAGGTCCCCATGCCGCCGTCAAACAATAATATGTGATCTTTCAGATAGTCTCGGATCTTCATTCGGGATGCCTCCTTCTCCCTTCTTTATGTCCGCTGCGGATAAAAATTGGCGGGCCGGTTTTGGGTTTACTGTAATATACATTGGATAGCAAAGTAAACATCCCGGAAGGAGGCTCTTTTTTAACCTTACTGTAGGAAATGGAAGAATTGAGAATCAACAGTAAGAAAAAGGAAATGGAATTTTTGCCTTACTGTACATACAAAAAAATCCAGGTTCTTACAGTAGCAACTATTTTTGAGTTTGTTTTTGGTACTGTAAGAACCTTGATTTGGAATTTTGTACAGTAATGGTTTGAGGATGTGCAGGGGTGTCAGTCCAGTGCCCCGGACAATCCCTCCACAAAGAATTTCTGGAAGATGAAAAATACAATCATTGTCGGGATCATGCTTAAGAGTACCAGTGTCATCCGGTCGCCTTTCCCCATCAGGGTGAGGTACATGGTCATTGGGATTTTTACCCGTTCTGTGATGACGACGCGGGGCCACTGGTAGGAGTTCCAGGCATTCAGGAAGGCGATGATGATTCCGCATGAGACGGTTCCCTTCATATTGGGCAGATAAATGCGGAAGAATATGCCGAATTCGCGCAGCCCGTCCAGGCGTGCTGCCTCGATCAGTTCCTTTGGGAAGGTGCGGGTGTTCTGCCTGAAGATCATGACGATCAGGGGGCTGGCCAGAAACGGCAGGATCAGGCCTGCAGTCGTATTGATCAGACCCATGCGGGCATACATTTTATAAAGCGGAATCAGGGTTCCCGTAAAGGGAATCATCAGGGCAAACAAAAAAGCCTGAAACACATGATCTTTGATTCTGTCGTGGAACATCTCGAAGGCATAGCCGGCCATCGCGCAGATCAGGAGCGTGATGACAGTCTGGATCAGTGTGTATTTCAGGGAAAACAGGAAGGAGTCCATGAACGGGGAGTCTGTCAGGATATAGGCAATGTTTTCAAAAAGATGTGTTCCCGGAATCAGAAGTCCGTTGTGGAAATCCAGATTGCCTCCGCTGGCAGCACAAAGCATATAATAGAGCGGAAAAACGAAAAACAGGGAGGCTATGATAAGGATGATATAATAGGAAGCCATTCTCATGGCAGATGGTTTTTTCATAATAATCTCCTGGAAATTAATCTGAACCTATTATATCCTCTTTTTTCTTTTGGGTAAAGCCATATTCGCTCCCGTGACGATCCGTTACATTCCCTGTTTGACAGGCTCCTTCCTGACAGGAGAGATTTTTCCGGCTTTTCTGAGCGGTTTATCTCCGGAGGAAAGCCATGCCCCGACGAGCATGAACAGCAGGGCGGCAAGGAAAAGGATGCCGGGGATCTCGCGGAAGCTCAAAAGGGACAGGAGGACGCCGATGAATGGAGCGACGGCATAGTACGCGCTGGTCCTGGCGGCTCCGAGTATCCGCTGGGCATAGATGTAAAAATAGATGCTCAGGCCATAAGCTGCGAATCCGAGCAGAAGTACCAGAGGGACACTTGCCCAAAAGGAGATCCGTTCTCCGATGAGAAGTCCGATGATCAGAGAACCGAGCCCGGAGAAAATGCCTTTGAGCATGACAATCTGCAGGGGATCCCGGGAAGATAATTTTCTGGTGCAGTTATTTTCAATCCCCCAGCAGACACAGGCGAGGAGGACAAAGAGCGAACCGGTATTGAACGAAAGGCTTGTAATGTCTTCGAAAGAAAGCAGCAGACAGGAGGCTGTCACAAAGAGGATGCCTGCCCATAAGCGGGGAGAAATACTTTCCTTAAAGACCATCAGGGCGATGATTGCTGTCGCGACAATTTCAAAATTGTTGAGAAGGGAGACATTGGCAGCTGTGGTCAGGGACAGCCCCAGCATCAGAAAGATCGGTGCGGCTATGTCGAGCAGGATCATGGCGATGGTAAAAGGCATCTCCTTTCTGGTAAGGTTTTTTTCGGGCCTGGAGCGGCGGGCCGCTTTTTGGATGACTGCAATCCATACCATGCCAAGCCCTGCCCCGATATAGAGGAATCCCGCCATCAGTGTGGGAGGAAGGTATGGAAGAAGCATCTTGGAAAAAGGTGCGTTGAGAGCATATAAGGAAGCGGCAAGAACCGCCAGAGCAATACCGTGTTTCATGTTGGCTTTCATAAATGGAATCTCCTGAATAAAATGTTTGATACAGAACAAAATGTTTGTTATAATTATAATCAATAGAAACATGAAAACAAGAATCAGAAACCTGCTTTTGTTCGATACGGAACATTTTGGCGATTTTGTTCGGAGGCAATGATGGACAGAAGACAACAGAAGACGCGAACGGCAATCTTTCAGGCGTTTACCAAGCTCCTGGAGACAAAGCATTTCAACAACATTACCGTACAGGAAATCCTGAACGAGGCAAATGTGGGCAGGAGTACCTTTTACGCGCATTTCGAAACGAAGGAAGCCCTGCTCAAAGAAATGTGTACGGAGATCTTTGACCATGTTTTTTCAGAGGATCTTCACTCGGAAAAGACGCATGACTTTTCCGGCAGCGGTCACGGATTGAAGGAAAGAATCACGCATCTGCTTTATCATCTGAGGGATAACAAAGGGAATGCGGCCGGGATGCTTTCCGGAGAAAGCAGTGAGCTGTTTCTGCGGTATTTTAAGGAATATCTGACGGTTATGTATGAAGAATATCCGGACTGCATCAGGCCGGATGTGCCCAGGGAGCTTGCGCTGAATCATCTGGTCGGCAGCTTTGCGGAGGCTGTGAGGTGGTGGATCAAAACGAGGATGAAGCTGCGCCCGGAAGAACTGGCAGATGATTATCTGCGGCTGATTGGATATAAAGAGGGGACCTGATGAAACGAAAAACAGCAAAAGAAATCCTGGCAGATTCCTTCCGGGAACTTGCGGGACAAAAAAAGATCGATAAGATCACAATCAGAGACATTACAGATAACTGCGGTTACTCCACGGCCACTTTTTACCGGCATTTTTCGGATAAATATGATCTCGTTGCCTGGGAATATGCCAGGGGAGTTGTCGAAATCATGGACCGGATCGGGGTCGATGAATATGAATGGAAGCAGACGCTTCTGGACGGAGCGAAGCGTTTTCAGGAGGAAAAGGATTATCTGACAAATCTGCTGCTTCACACCAGCGGACATGATTCCTTTATTCGTTACATGACTGAGATCAACTACGCGGAGCTGATGAAGTATCTGAAAAAAACGAATGGAAGAAAAGAACTCGATAAGGAGATTGCGCTGTGTGCCCGTCTCTATTGTATGGGAACCGTCTGCCTGACCTGTGAGTGGATTCTCGGAAAGTATGGGGAAACACCGGAAGAGCTGGCCGATATCTATGAGAAGTCGCTGCCTCTGCCGCTCCATCCGTACCTGCTGCACAAATAAGAGAATATAAAAATGAGAGAAAAAGATAAAAATATCTCATAATGAGAATACTTCGTGCGATTATGAATTGAAATATCCCTCCGGATAAGTAAAATGATAAATATAGTTGAACACAACTAAATTTTACACAACTAAAAAGAAAGATGGAGGGATTCAAAATGACAAAGATCGAGTTTTTACAGTCACTGGCAAAAGGATGGTTTGGAAATTCTCAGCAGCATTCTATTCAGGCAGAGATCCTGAAGCAGCGCGGTTTCGGTAAACTGGCTGACAAGATTGCGAGTGAGTCGGATGAAGAGTGGGATGAAGCTAAAAAAGTGAACGCACGTCTGATTGAACTCGGCGAGACACCGAAGGTGGAACTGGTTGAATACCCTGTTTTCACAGATGTGAAAGAAATGCTGGAGTATGACTGCAAGGATGCAGCGCAGGCACTTCCGGAAATGAGCAAGGCTTTAGCACTGTTCGAGGATGATTATATATCGAAAAATATGATCGAAGAGTTCATCGTGGATGAGCAGGATCATTTCAACTGGGTAAAACAGCATCTTTCTCTGATCGAGGAAATCGGAATGGAGAACTACCTGATCGAGCAGCTGAGCGACTAAAGAAAGGAGTTTTACATTATGGAAGGAATCGAAAGAGTTTATCAGTTTTTAGACAAGGCAGCCACCTATTATCTGGCTACTGCAGAGGGCGATCAGCCGAGGGTAAGACCCTTCGGAACGATTCTTCTGTCGGATGGAAAGCTTTACATTCAGACCGGAAAGATCAAGGATGTTTCCAAACAGATTGCTGCAAATCCGAAAGCGGAAATCTGTGCGTTTAAAGAAGGAAAATGGCTGCGCATTGCGTGCGAACTCGTGAATGATGACAGTCATGAGGTAAAAGAGGCCATGCTGGAGAAAATGCCGAGCCTGAAGGCGATGTACAGCGCAGATGATGACAACATGCAGATGCTTTACATGAAAAATGCAAAAGCAACCTTCAGCTCATTTACAGAAGCACCGGAGACAGTGGAGTTCTGATTTGACCAGTGTAAAAAGAAATGCTTTACCGTGTCCCGGGATCAAAGGATTTGAAGGAAGAGTCTGGACAATATGAGCAGACTGTCTGAAAAACAGACGGTCTGTTTATGAATATCTGAAAAAGAATCATATCAGATCAGAAATGAAAGAGAGGAGAACGCGATGACGGTTTGTTACTTTACAGCAAGCGGGAATTGTCTGTACGCTGCCCGCAGGATAGGAGGAACGCTTCTTTCTATTCCGCAGCTGATGCGGCAGGAGACCATTGAAATCACGGATGATGCGGTGGGAATCGTTGCGCCCGTGTATGCTGTGGAAATGCCGATGATGGTTCGGGAGTTTATGGCGAAGGCTCATATTCAGACGGATTATTTCTTCTTTATTTATACCTATGGCATGGGATATGGAGAAGCTTTCGCGCACGTAAAACTGGCGGCAGAGGATGCAGGGCTGCATCTTTCCTACATCAACGCCATTCAGATGGTGGACAATTACCTGCCGATTTTCAAGATGCAGGAGCAGATCAATACCCTTCCCCGGAAGAATGTGGAGGGACAGATCGAGAAGGTATGTCAGGATATCAGGGAACGAAAGACGGTGGACGTCCCGGTCACAGAGGAGACAAGGAGGCAGATGGCAGAGTACAAAGAGAGCCTTGCCGTGCCGATTCTGAGGAAGGAAACAGCACTGGAATATATCGTTAACGATGATTGTATTTTGTGCGGCATCTGCGCGAAAGTCTGCCCGGCCAACAATATCACGGTGACAGACAAAGTAGAGTTTTCCAATCACTGTGAGGTCTGCTATGCCTGCCTTCACAACTGCCCGAAGAATGCGATTCACTTGAAAAAAGAAGCGAGTGAAGTCCGCTTTCGCAATGAACATGTGACTGTGGCGGACATTATCCGCGCGAATGATTAAGATTTAGAAATAATAGCAACAGAAAGAGGAGGAAACAGACATGACAATCAAAGCAATCAAGTTCAGGAACCACGGATTTTATTCACAGCCCTTTGCCTTTGGCGGGGAAGAGGGACCAGAGAAATTTGATAAGAACATCCGCTACCGGGGCAGCCTGCAGAATTATCTGATCGATACCGGGGATGAGGTGATCCTTGTGGATACCGGACTCCCGGCAGGGACACCGGAAGAGAAACCGGATGAAAACAGTCTTGCCTTTACCGGTCATGATATCAGCAGCTATATGGAAGCGTTTGCAGCCCTCGGTTATCAGCCGGAGCAGGTGACAAAGATTTTGCTGACACATAAGCATATTGATCATTCGGGAGAACTGAAATCCTTCCCGAACGCGAAGGTTTACGTGAATGAGGAGGAGCTTTCCGCCGATGAGCTTCAGGGACTTTCGAATCTGGTTCCGGTAAAATTCACTGACGGCGCATATTATAATTTCCCCGCCTGCCAGAAGATTACCGATGGAATCTATTTCATCAAAGCCAAGGGACATACAAATGGGAACAGTATTGTCATCGTGGAAATGGACGGACTGTTTTATATGATCCACGGCGACATTACATATGTGGATGAGGCTTTGTATGAGAATAAGCTGTCTGTCGTGTTTGATGATGTCGCAGCTGCCCGCGAGACGCTCGACCGTGTGCGGGAGTTCATCCGGAATCATCCTACGGTTTATGTATCGACACACACGCCGCAGGGATATGAGAACCTGGAGGCAAAGCGCGTGATGGATCTGGATCATCCGGAAGAGACCATCTTCGGGGAAGTTGATTTTTCCAATCAGGAGACGACCGGAAAGTACGTATGCTCCGTCTGCGGGTATGTGTACGATCCCGCGGAACATGACGGCGTTGCATTTGAAGACCTGCCCGATGACTGGAAATGCCCGCGGTGCAAACAGCCGAAGGAAAAGTTCAATAAAGCATAAGGATAAGTGATGATGAGGCAAAACGCTGATCGGTCAGGACTAAAATATTAGCCATTACTTGCATTTTAACCCAAAATGGACTAAAATATTAGCATGATTCTTTTAAATAAACAGACGGCAAAAGAAATCAACACAGGGATAGCGGATCGATTGGCACTGCTCAGAAAACGCAGAGGTTTTTCACAAAAAGAACTGGCTGCAAAGGCAGGTGTCAGTCTGGGATCATTAAAGAGGTTTGAGCAGGAGGGAGAAATCTCGCTTCGATCACTGACAAAACTGGCAATTGCGCTGGAAGCAGAAGAAGAGCTGATGGTTTTATTTTCAGAGATTCCTCCGTTATCTATAGAGGAGGTTATTCGTGGACAGGGTTAAACAGCTATCTGTTCTGTATCATGATCGATTGGTTGGGACGCTGGCGTTATATAAAAACCGGTTTGCGGCATTCGAATATCATAAGGACTGGCTGGCTGATGGATTTTCCATCAGCCCCTTTTCGCTGCCTTTGGAGCAGAAACTTTTTCTCCCCAAAATAGATCCATTAGAAGGCTTGCACGGCGTTTTTGCTGACAGTCTTCCGGATGGGTGGGGCAGGCTTTTGGTTGACCGGCTGATGAGACGAAAAGGATATGATCCTGCAGCAGCAGGGAATCTGGACCGGCTGGCAATCGTGGGAGAAACAGGGATGGGAGCGCTTTGCTACCGGCCGGAATGGAATTTGAGTGAGCGGTCATCTGACATGACGCTTGATGAAATGGCACTGGCCTGCCGGAATCTTTTAAAAACAGAATATACGGATGATCTGGATCATCTTTTTATGCTTGGCGGTTCATCCGGAGGGGCAAGGCCAAAGATTCTAACCAGTATTGAAAACGAGGAGTGGATAATCAAGTTTGCTTCGGCCGGAGACCGGGAAGATATTGGACTGCAGGAATATGAATACGCACTTTGTGCGAAAGAATGCGGTATAGAAATGGAAGAAGTGCGATTATTTCCGTCTGAAATCTGTTCGGGATATTTTGGAACGAGAAGATTTGACCGCAAGAAAGATGGACGGGAAGAAATCAAAGTTCATATGGTGTCTGCTGCCGGACTTTTGGAAACATCACATCGGATTCCGAACCTGGATTATGATCTTTTGATGCGTTTGACATTACAATTGACAAACGACATGGCAGAGTGTGAAAAGCTGTATCGACGGATGTGTTTCAATGTATTTGCCCATAACAGAGATGATCATTCCAGAAACTTTACCTGGTTATATTTGGAAGAAGAAAGCAGATGGATTCTTTCTCCTGCATACGATTTGACCTATAGCAATTCAATTGGCGGGGAGCACGCAACAACGGTACATGGAAATGGAAGAAATCCCGGGATGGAAGACATTTTAAGCGTTGCATCGGCAATTGGGATTGGAAGCAGAAAGGCACGAAGGATCGCAAATGATGTTCGTGATTGTGTAAAAGAGCGTTTGCGCAGGTATCTGGTATAACTATGGTTCGCAATCAGCGATAGATTTTAGGAGTGTACAATGGAAAAAACAGAATTAAAACAATATACGGATTTTCTTTTAAAGGAAACGGAAACTCTGCTGAATATAGATTCGCCGACGGGCTATACGGAGGAAGCGGCCGCCTGGGTAAAAGAGGAGTTTGAAAAACTCGGGTTTGACGCGAAGATTACGAATAAAGGCGGCGTTCTGGTATCTTTCGGCGGGGAGGATAAAGAAAACGGCCTGCTTCTTGAGGCGCATCTCGACACGCTGGGCGGCATGGTGGCGGAGATCAAGGGAAACGGCCGTCTCCGGCTGACGAATCTTGGCGGCATGAATCCGAATAATGCGGAAACTGAGAACGTGCGCGTTATTACAAAATTTGACGGTACTTATGAGGGCACCTTCCAGCTGTGCAACGCATCCATTCATGTCAACGGAGAATATAATGATACAAAACGTGACTGGGACACCTGCGAGGTTGTTCTCGATGAGGATGTAAAAGAAAAGAAAGACACAGAAAAGCTTGGCATTGCGGTCGGCGATATTGTCTGCTTTGAGCCGAATGTGCGGATTACGAAGTCGGGCTATATTAAGTCCCGTTTTCTTGATGACAAGCTGAGCGTCGGCATTCTTCTGGGACTTGCGAAATACATGCAGGAGAACCGGGTGATTCCGAAACGGGCGCTCTATGCACATATCACGGTGTTTGAGGAGGTCGGACACGGCGGCTGCGGAAATGTGCCGGAAGGCTGCACCGAGGCAATTTCTGTCGACATGGGATGTGTCGGCGAAGGCTTGGAATGCACGGAAAAGCAGGTATCGATCTGTGCGAAGGACAGCGGCGGACCGTACAGCTATCCGGTCGTACGGGGATTGATTGAAGCTGCAAAGAACAGCGGGGCTGACTATGCTGTTGATATCTATCCGCACTATGGCAGTGATGTGGAGGCAACGCTTGGCGCGGGAAACGATCTTCGGCACGGCCTCATCGGCGCAGGTGTCTACGCGTCGCATGGCTATGAGCGCAGTCACAGAGACGGCGCGGAAAATGTGCTCCGGCTCCTGATCGCCTATGCACTTTGATGACGAAAAAAGAAAGTGAGGAAAGGATTCATGAAGTTTTCTGAGATGAAATATGAACGGCCCGATCTGGAGCTGTTGAAGAAAAAGATGACAGATCAGACAGAGAGGCTGAAAACGGCTTCTTCGTACGAGGAGGCGAAAGCGGTTTTCCTCGAATCTGAGGAAATGTCGAAGCATCTGGAGACGGATGCGAACCTGGTGTACATCCGCCATTCGATTGACACCAGAGATAAGTTCTATGATGGGGAACAGAATTTCTGGAATGCGGCGCTGCCGGAACTTCAGGAGTATGAGGAGGCGTGGACGAAGGCGCTGCTTGCGTCAAAGTTCCGGCCTGATTTTGAAAAGGAATACGGGAATTTGATGTTTTTGAACGCGGAGATCGCGCTGAAAGCATTTTCTCCGGAAATCATTCCGGAGCTGCAGCAGGAAAATGAACTGACGGTGCGCTATGCAAAACTGATCGCCTCCGCGCAGGTTCCCTTTGAGGGGGAAACCTATACGCTGTCACAGCTTTCCCCGTTTAAGAATGACCCGGATGATGCGCGCCGGCTTGCGGCGTGGAAAGCGGAAGGCAACTGGTTCAAAGAGAAGCAGGCCGAACTGGATGAGATTTACGATAAGCTGGTGAAGCTCCGCGACAAAATGGGGAAAAAGCTCGGCTATGATGGATTTACGCAGCTGGGATATTACCGGATGGGCAGAAACTGCTATACGAAGGATGATGTGGAGAAATTCCGCGCCGCGGTCAGAAAGTATCTGGTGCCGGTGGCAGATTCCATTTACCGGGAGCAGGCGAAGCGTCTGGGGAAAGAATACCCCATGAGTTTCGCGGACAATGTGCTTGCCTTTCGTTCCGGCAATCCCAAACCGCAGGGCACGCCGGATGACATCCTGATGGCCGGGAAGAAATTCTACGAGGCCCTGAGTCCGGAGACGAGTGAATTTTTCGACAGAATGTTAAACGATGAGCTGATGGATGTGCTCTCGACGGAAGGCAAGGAAGGAGGCGGATACTGTACCTCTCTGCCGGATTACGAGGCGCCGTTCATTTTCGCTAATTTCAACGGAACAATGGGGGACGTTGCGGTGGTGACACACGAGGCGGGACATGCCTTCGCATATTATGTGAACCGCAATCGGATCCCTTCGCAGTATGTCCAGCCGGGCATGGAAGCCTGTGAGGTGCATTCCATGTCGATGGAGTTCATGGCGTGGCCGTGGACGGAAGAATTCTTCGGGGATGACGCCAGAAAGTATCGATACAGTCATCTGGCCGACGCCTTAAAGTTCATCCCGTATGGAACCATGGTGGATCATTTCCAGCATATCGTCTATGAAAAACCGGAAATGACACCGCAGGAGAGACACGCTGTCTGGAAGAAACTTTGTGCGGAATATATGCCCTGGGCAAAGATGGACGGGGACATCCCCTTCTATTCCGAGGGAGAGGCATGGCAGCGCCAGAGCCACATCTATGAAGTGCCGTTTTACTATATTGATTACTGTCTGGCACAGACCGTCTCCCTGGAATTCTGGAAGATGATCCAGGAGGATCCGAAGGCTGCCTGGGAGCGTTACATGGCATACACCAGACAGGGCGGGAGCCATGTATTTACAGAGCTTTTGGAAAACGCCGGCCTGGAAAGCCCGTTTGATGAAAGCTGCTTAAGAGGCGTCTGCGAAAAGGCGAAGAAGTGGCTGGAGAACTATGATCTTACCGGGATTGAGTAGGAGAGGTCTTAAAAGAAGGCAAAGGAAATCGCAGAAAGGCGGAATTTTTTACAAATGAGAAAGAAGATTGATTTGTCAACCTGGAATCGCAGTGATATTTTTGATGTGTATCTCGGGACGGATTTTCCCTATGTCAATATCGGATGTGAACTGGATATTACGAAGCTTTACCGTTATGTAAAGCAGGAGGGGCTCTCTCTATATTTTTCCATGATCTACGTGGCAACAAAAGCGGCGGATGCGGTGGAAAACTACCGTTACCGCTTTGAAAACGGGCAGCCGTTCGTGATTGACCGCAATACCGCTTTTGCAACGCATCTGACGCCGGGAGATGATGTCTTTACCATGGTGGAGTGTGATCACTACCCGACCATGAAAGAGTTTGCGGAAAAGAACCGCGTGAAAGCGGATATTCCGCAGCCGAGACACGGGCAGACCGCGATGGAAGGCAGGCTGGACATTCTGAATTTTACCTGCATTCCCTGGATCCGCTATACACATTTCGTGCGTACCATTAAGGAAGACGGAGTGGATTGTGTGCCGAAGCTGTCTATGGGAAAATATGTAAAAGCCGACGGAAAGGTTCTGATTCCATTCTCTTCGCAGACCCATCACGGACTGACAGACGGCTATCATGTGGGTAAATTTTTCCAGACACTGGAGTCTTATCTGGAAGAGGAAATATGGATACAATAAATTTTGCAAGGAGGACAGAATGAAGATGAACAAGGTTGTGGTTTTGAATGCAGCAAAGATGAATTATGACGGAAAGCTCGATTTTTCGGTTCTGTCACCGGACACAGTTGTTTATGATGATACCGCTGACGGGCAGATCTTAGAGCGGATTCAGGGAGCAGCAGTGGTGGTTACGAAAGAGATGCCGGTTCCGGCAGACTTGATTCGCAGGTTCCCGGATTCGGTGAAGCTGATCTGTGAGGCGGGAACCGGATTCAACAATATAGCAATCGATGCGGCAAAAGAAAAGGGAATCACCGTATGTAATGTGCCGGCCTACAGCTCGCAGCGCGTGGCTCATACAGCCATTATGCTGATGCTCAATCTGTCATCTGCGATGCAGGTGCAGATGAAGATGCTTGCCGTGAAGGATCATCGGAATTTTACAGAGCATCTGCTGGTGCCTCATGTAGAATTAAACGGAAAGACTTTGGGCGTGATCGGTGCCGGACACATCGGGAAAGAAGTGATCAAAGTCGGACAGGCCCTGGGTATGCGGGTGATTGCATTCAACCGCACACCGCGTGAAGATGAAGATAATCTTCATTATGATACTCTGGAGAATGTATTGAGAGAAAGTGATTATGTGTCGCTGCACTGTCCCCTGACACCGCAGACGCAGCATCTGATCAATGCAGACACGCTGCGCATGATGAAACCGACCGCCTTTCTGATCAACACGGCCCGGGGAGGCCTGGTAGATGAGAAGGCGCTCATCGCGGCACTGGAAAAGCATGAGATCGCAGGTGCGGGCCTGGATGTGCAGGAGACGGAGCCGCCTGCCGGGGACAGTCCTCTTTATACTCTGGACAACGTCATTATCACGCCCCATATGGGATGGAAAGGATTTGAGACCCGGCAGCGGCTGGTGTCCGTTGTGGCGGACGACATCCGCAGTTTTCTGGCAGGAACGCCGATCAACGTAGTGAATCCGTAAAGGAAACTCCCCTGCATCTGAAAAAAGGTTTTATTTGTAGTGTTTTTTGTATATTACCCAAATCGGAAGAAAATAGAATATGGCTGTACAGCAGAGCAGCCAGGCCAGATGCAGGGGCACTGCAGCGTACTGGTTCAGCCAGATTGCCCTGACAATATTGGTGGCATGATACAGTGGCGAAATCCAGGTTACTTTCTGGAACATTTCAGGAATCGAGCTGATCGGGAAAAAGGTATCCGAAAACATATAGAGAGGCCGGATAACCAGTGTATTGTAATAATTTAGGAATTCTCTTGAGGGAGCCATATAAGTAAAGGTCAGGCCGATTAGTCCGAAAATCAGCCCGATCAGGAACAAAAGCGGTAGGATTATCAGCATTGTGATATGAAACGTGCCGCTTATGATCACAGAAACAATCCAGAATATTCCGCCAAAAATTACAGCTCTCATGCCGGCCCAGATTGCCTGGCCGACAACTATATCCTGCAAATTGACCGGCGTCATCAGCATTGCATCATAGGTCTTTTCAATCTTGTATTGAATAAATGCATTGACTGTTGCCTCGGAGGTAGAGGCTGTCATGGCTGTTGCCCCGATTAATCCGGTGATCACAAATGTTGTATAGGACATGCCATTAATGTTGTTCAGATAGGCGCCTACGCCGAATCCCATTGCCAGAAGATAAAATAGCGGATCGAGTGACATACTCCCACCACTTTCGCCCAGGCTAAGAAGTGGGGGCTTCTTGTTCGA
>CAMNOU010000014.1 GCA_946546945.1 uncultured Lachnospiraceae bacterium | reverse complement strand
ACCCTTGACATTCATTTAAAGGTGAAGTGTTACCAATCATTGACACCTGTACAGCTGTTTTCGTCAAAAACTTCTGATAATTCTTGCGTTTCCCTGTAATCTCCTGTAAAATATCTGTTGGTCCTTTCGGCGCGGCTGATATCTTCGCCGGATCCGTTTTATTTCAGATTATAACAACAGGAGATTATAAAATATGATCAGTGCAAATAATGTCACACTCAGAATCGGCAAAAAAGCCCTCTTCGAAGATGTAAACATCAAATTCACCGAGGGCAACTGCTACGGACTGATCGGCGCGAACGGCGCAGGCAAGTCCACCTTTTTGAAAATCCTGAACGGGCAGCTGGAGCCCACGAACGGAGATGTCACCATCACTCCCGGCCAGCGGCTTTCCTTCCTGCAGCAGGATCATTTTAAATATGACGCCTTTCCGGTACTCGATACGGTGATCATGGGCAACCAGCGTCTGTATGATATCATGAAGGAAAAAGACGCCATTTACATGAAGGAAGATTTTTCCGATGAAGACGGCATCCGCGCCAGCGAACTGGAAGCCGAATTCGCCGACATGGACGGATGGAATGCGGAGTCAGACGCCGCCATGCTGTTAAACGGGCTCGGCATTGATTCCGGGTACCACTACATGATGATGAGCGAGCTTACCGGCCCCCTCAAGGTCAAGGTCCTGCTTGCGCAGGCTCTGTTCGGAAATCCTGATATTCTTCTCCTGGATGAGCCGACCAACAATCTGGATCTGGACGCCATCGCATGGCTGGAGGAATTTCTGATCAACTTTGAGAACACCGTCATTGTGGTCTCCCATGACCGCTACTTCTTAAATAAGGTATGTACACATATCGCGGACATTGATTACGCAAAGATTCAGCTGTATGCCGGCAACTATGATTTCTGGTACGAATCCAGCCAGCTGATGATCAGGCAGATGAAAGAGGCAAATAAAAAGAAGGAAGAAAAGATCAAAGAACTGCAGGAGTTCATCTCCCGCTTTTCCGCCAATGCATCCAAGTCCAAACAGGCGACATCCCGGAAAAAGGCTCTGGAAAAGATCCAGCTGGATGAGATCAAGCCTTCCAGCCGAAAGTACCCCTATATTGATTTCCGTCCGTCCCGCGAGATCGGGAATGAGGTCCTGACTGTGGAAGGGCTGAGCAAGACCATTGACGGGGTCAAGATCCTGGATAACATCTCCTTCATCGTCGGTCACGATGACAAGATCGCGTTTGTCGGGAGCAATGAGCTGGCAAAGACCACGCTGTTCAAAATCATCACCGGCGAGATGGAGCCGGATGAAGGCTCATATAAATGGGGCGTGACCACGAGCCAGTCTTATTTCCCGAAGGATAATACCAGAATCTTTGACACGGATCTGGTCATTGTCGACTGGCTGACCCAGTATTCAGAGATCAAGGATGCCACCTATGTGCGCGGATTCCTCGGGCGTATGCTCTTCCCGGGCGAAGACGGCGTCAAGAAAATGCGCGTCCTCTCCGGCGGGGAAAAGGTACGTGTCCTCTTCTCCCGTATGATGATCGAGGCTTCCAATGTGCTGATTCTCGACGAGCCGACCGATCACCTCGATATGGAGTCGATTACAGCGCTCAACAACGGTCTGATCAAATTCCCGGGCGTTCTTCTTTTCGCCTCCCGCGATCATCAGATCGTACAGACGACCGCGAACCGCATCATTGAGTTCATGCCGAACGGCACGATGATCGACAAGATCACTACCTATGACGAGTATCTCGAGAGCGATGAAATGGCCAGAAAACGTCAGGTCTATACCATGGCAAAAACAGACGAGGAAGACAATTAAGTCTTCCCCGTCAGATCAGGCTTAAGAAAGCCCCCAGATTTCCCCGTTTTCCATGGCTCGCTCTGTGTGAGAACAGAAGCTTCGGATTGCAGCAGGTACAAAGATCGGTGACCGACAGATGTTTCTGCTGCACCCCTGCTTCCAGAAGAACGATTTCATTTGCTCTCCACAGATCCAGCTGATATTTCCCGTTTTTCTTATCCAGGAGGATTTCTTCCTCATATCCGGAAAATTCGTTCCGGAACACTTCCGCAACATCCTCACTGACTTCATAGCAGTCCTGGCAGATGGAAGGCCCGATTGCACAGATCACATCCTGCGGCTTTGTACCGTACGTCTCGCGCATCCGTAAAAGTGTCTCACGTCCCATACGCGCTGAAGTTCCGCGCCATCCGGAATGGGAAAGGCCAATCGCCCGGTGCACCGGATCCACAAAATACAGCGGTACACAGTCGGCAAAAAAGGCAGCCAGCACAAGTCCCGGTACATTTGTGATCATTCCGTCCACATCTGTATAATCCCTCGGACGGATCACACCTTTTCCGGCATCCTCCTCTGTAACGACCCGCACATTGGTCGTATGTGTCTGGTCAGAACAGACAATTTTTTCATAATCCGCACCCAGGGAAGCTGCCACTCTCCTGTAATTTTCCCTGACAGCCTCCGGGTCATCCCCTCTGGTAAAGCTCAGGTTCAGTGTTGAAAAAATCCCGCTGCTCACCCCGCCTGCTCTGGTTGTAAAACAATGCCTGACGATCCCTGTCCGGGCAATCGAGGGGAACTGCAGCACCGGGAAGGCAAGCTCTTCCTCATCCCTTTTGATCGGCACGCGGATCAGTTCCATTCTGTCCGTCTGATTTTTTCTTTCAAATTCCATACCCGGTTTCCTCCTGTTTTGTCATCAGGCCATGTACCGCCCGCAGTAGGGGAATGCGTTTTCAATGATTCTGATTCCCTCTTCCGATATCGCGGCCACATCAAAACGCACCGGCGTATCCGCCGGATATTTGTTTTTGTAGAGATAAAAAGAAGCGACATTGGAAATCCGCCGCTGTTTTGCATAGTTGACGGCTTCCGCCGGCGTTCCATAGACGTTTGAGCTGCGGAATTTCACTTCGATGAAAACCAGATAGTTTCCTTTCTTTGCAATGATGTCCACTTCTCCGAATTTGCACCGGAAATTCCTTTCCTTTATTCGGTAACCGTGTTTTCTCAGATAGATGACTGCCATCTGCTCATACTCGTCACCGATCTTTCGTTTGTTCGGCATATACCTTCCTTCCTTTTTACACAAAATGTCCGATAAAGGATTGTCTGTGGATCGGTGACGGCCCGTATTTTTTCAGCGCGGCTATGTGCGCAGCCGATCCGTATCCCTTGTTGGACGCAAAGCCGTATTCCGGCATGATCCGGTCATACTCCATCATCAGCCGGTCCCTGGTCACCTTCGCAATAATACTGGCCGCTCCGATGGAGATGCTTTTGGCGTCTCCCTTTATGATCGGGACCTGCTTAATTTCAATCCCCGGTATGGTTACTGCGTCATTCAAAAGCAGTCCCGGCTGCGGATCCAGCTTTCCGACCGCCTCGCGCATGGCTTCATAAGTCGCCTGCAGGATGTTGATCTCATCAATGCGGGCAGGACTGGCCATGCCAACGCCGACAGAAACTGCCTGCCGCATGATTTCCTCATAGAGTTCCTCTCTTTTTTTCGCAGTCAGCTTCTTGGAGTCGTTGATATACAAAATCCGGCAGTCCTTCGGCAGGATAACTGCCCCGGCGACTACCGGGCCGGCCAGGGGTCCGCGCCCCGCCTCATCAATGCCGCAGATAGTGGCATACTCTGCATACCTGCGCTCGTAGACTTTCAGATTCTCGATCCTTTGCAGTTCCTCCCGGAGCTTTTGTCTGCGGTTCTTTGCCTGGGCGACAATCGTCTGTACGCCCTGCCGGGGATCCTGCTCATAAGTGTCTATGAACGCCTCCAGATCCTCTGTGCTGATATTTTTATAGATTGTTCTGATCTCGCTTATATTTTTCTCAGACATGGCAGCTGTTTGTTCCTTTCTGACCGGATTCTTTTTTATTCCGGCCCGCCGGGCAGCTCCAGTGTGATCCGCCCGATTCTTCCGCTCCGGAACTCATCAATGACCAGATTGGCCGCTTTGCTGTAATCTATTTCATTTCCTTTCTGAATACAGTTTCGCTTCCGGGCAATCTCTTCCAGGATTTCGACCGGTCTGTCATGGTCTTCCGATACCTGGTAGCGTTCTGAAAGTGCCCCCGGGTAGTGCGCTGTCAGATAGGTGATCAGTTCCAGAGAAAGTTCATCTGTGTTGAGCAGATCATCGTTCATCGAGCCAATCAGTGCCAGGCGCAGTCCCACCGACTGGTCATCAAATCTGGGCCAGAGGATTCCCGGTGTATCAAGAAGCTCAACACTCTTGTTCAGCCGGATCCACTGCTTGCCTTTTGTGACTCCCGGTTTGTTTCCTGTTTTTGCGCAGGCCTTTCCGGCAAAGGAATTGATAAACGTGGATTTCCCGACATTCGGGATCCCGACCACCATGGCGCGCACCGGTCTGTTCCTGATGCCGCGTTTTCTGTCCCGCTCGATTTTTTCCCGGCAGGCCTCCATAATCGCGGACTGTATCTGATTCATCCGGTTTCTTTTCCGGGCATCCAGTTCAACTACATAAAATCCTTTTTTCTGAAACCAGTCCGACCATTGCCGGTTTGCATTTTCATCGGACAGGTCTGACTTGTTCAAAAGGATCAGGCGTGCTTTATTTTTCCCGAGCTCATCGATATCGGGATTTCTGCTGCTTAAAGGAATACGGGCATCCACCAGCTCAATGACCAGATCGATCAGTCTGATGTCTTCCTGCATCTGCCGTTTTGCTTTTGTCATATGTCCCGGATACCACTGATAATTCATCTTTACTTTACCCTCCCCATGTCGCGAATGGAATTGTACGCAAACCATACTTTTCCTACGATATCCTCATCACGCACATTTCCGATATTGGCGTACCGGCTGTCTTCGCTGCTGTTGCGGTTGTCGCCGATGACAAAATATTCATCCTCACCAACCGTCAGTTCCTCCTCCGCCAGCCCGGCATGGGTGATGGCCTCGGTGTCTTCTTCATCGAACATCTCTCCGTTTACATACAGCACACCCTCGCGGATCTGCACTTTATCGCCCGGCGTTCCCACGATCCGTTTGATGTAATAATGGCTTTTTTCATTTCCTTTCGGCAGAAAGGCAACCACATCTCCCGGTTTCGGGTCGCTGATAAAGTAGGTAAAACGGTTAATCAGCACGGCTTCGCCGTCTTTCAATGTGCTCTCCATCGAATTGCCGGCCACTGTTACCTTCATACCGGCGCAGAACACCAGCACATAAGCAATCAGAAGCACGATGATGATCTGAAGCACAAACACCGCATTCCGTTTGGCGGCGGATGCTGATACCTTTTTTCTTTTGTTTCTGAAGCTTAATCCTTTTGAACGACCAAATGCCATCTTTGCCTCCTGACCTTACCTTTCACTGCAAAAGATCTCTGCCAAACAAAAAGGGGCTGTGCAACCACAACCCCTTCTCGAAAGCATTCTTATCTGACTAACTCTTTGACCTTTGCTCTCTTACCAACGCGGCCTCTTAAGTAGTTCAGTTTCGCTCTTCTTACCTTACCGTAACGAACGACCTCGATCTTCTCAACGATCGGAGAATGAACCGGCCATGTCTTCTCAACGCCAACGCCGTTAGAGAACTTACGAACAGTGAAAGTCTCGCGGTTTGATCCGCCCTGTCTCTTTAAAACAGTACCTTCGAAAACCTGGATTCTCTCGCGGTTTCCCTCTTTGATCTTAGCATGTACACGAACGGTATCTCCTACGTGAAACTCTGCTACTTCGTCCTTCATCTGTCCTGCTTCAATGTTTTTGATAATCTCATATGCATTCATTTTTGTGACCTCCTATTATTTTGATGTTCTTAATACTCTCACGTAACAGAGGACCATCTCTTCTATTCACAACAAATAATAATTTACCACAGTGCCCTGTAAAATGCAAGTATTTTCTTTCTTTATCAGGGTTTTTTAGCGTTTTTTAATTCTTCGAGAATAACTTTTGCGTCTTTTTCCGATAAAACCGCCTCATCCAGAAGTTCCGGACGATTGTGCAGCGTGCGCAGGACAGACTGTTTTCTTCTCCACTCTTCCACCTTTTGATGGTCCCCGCTCAGAAGCACATCCGGCACACGCCTGCCCCGCCATTCGGCCGGACGGCTGTACTGGGGATATTCCAAAAGACCTCCCTCCAGGGATTCAGACAGGCCGGAAAGATCATTGGTGAGCACGCCGGGAACCATGCGCGAAATGGCATCTGTCATGACCATGGCGGCCAGCTCCCCTCCTGTCAGCACGTAGTCTCCGATGGAGAAATAATCTGTGACGATCTCCTCCAGGACCCGCTCGTCCACTCCTTCGTAATGTCCGCACAGGAAAATCAGATCCTCTTCCTGCGCAAAGTCTTTTGCTGCCGTCTGGTCAAACACTTTTCCCTGCGGCGTCAGATAGACACACCGCGGTTTTTTCCCGATGCGTGCCACAACAGAACGCCAGGCATCATAGATGGGCTGGGCCTGCATCACCATGCCGGCTCCCCCTCCATAAGGATAATCATCCACCTTGCGGTGCCTGTCCAGTGTATAGTCTCTGATGTTCACGATATCCAGTTCAAGGATCTTTTTCTCAATTGCGTTCCCGATGATGCTCGTCATGAGTCCCTGGCGAACCATATCCGGAAACAATGTCAGTATATGAAATCGCATTGTTCCTCCGTCTCTGACAGTCTCTCTCCTGTCCCCAAAGAAGTGCGCTGCGTATCCGGGTCAGTCTCTCAGTCCCGGCATTACAAACACGACAAGCTTCCCCTGTTCGATGTCTACCTGACGGATGCAGTCTTTGATTGCGGGCAGAAGAAGTTCTTCTTCCTTCTCATTTCTGACCACGTAAACGTCATTCGCCCCGGTCTGCATCACTTCCGCAAGCACACCCAGGTCCTCCCCTTCCGTAGAAACGACCTTCATTCCGATCATGTCCGCAATATAGTACTCGTCCTTCTGAAGCTTTACTGCGTGCGTCCGGTCTACATACAGGCTTTTGCCGCGGAACCGCTCCACTTCATTGACAGAATCAAACTGCCGGAATTTCAGGATCACCATCTGTTTAAAGAACTTCACATGTTCCACATCCAGCAGAAGTTCTTCTTTCCCTGTATCTAAAGTCACCTGTTTTAACTTTTTAAAACGTCTGGGATCATCGGTCGTCGGAAATACTTTTACCTCGCCGGCAATTCCGTGAGATGTGGTGATGACCCCGACCTGAAATCTGTTTTCCATATCATCCTTCTCCGTATGCAAAAGGACATGGCTTGCGTCATGTCCTTACTGTTTCTATCGGCTTTTTAACTGCGCTTCACAGTCTGCGTATTTTATTCTACGATCTCGACAACGACTTTCTTGTCTTCTCTGGATGCAGCTGCTCTCACAACTGAACGGATCGCTTTCGCGATTCTCCCCTGTTTACCGATCACTTTTCCCATATCCGATGATGCCACGCGAAGTTCCAGGATAGTAACATTCTCCTTTTCCGTCTCTGTGACAGATACATCGTCCGGGTTATCGACTAGTGATTTTGCAATTACTTCGACTAATTCTTTCATGCTGCTCTCCTCACTAATCTATTATTTCTCGATACCAGCAGATTTAAAAAGCTTCTCTACTGTCTGTGTCGGCTGAGCTCCGTTTGCTAACCACTTCTTAGCTGCCTCTTCATCTACGCTGATTACGCTCGGCTCTCTGGTCGGATCATAATAACCGATCTCCTCGATAAATCTGCCGTCACGCGGGCTTCTGGAATCAGCTACAACAATTCTGTAGAAAGGTGCTTTCTTCTGCCCCATTCTTCTTAATCTGATCTTAACTGCCATTTCACTTCACCTCCTCAATTTATCTGAAATTATGTGAGAAACTGATTTTCTCTCTATCACACACGGAAAAGTTCCATGTGCCGCTTAAAACGGAAAGCCCTTCAGACCTCCCAGTTTACCGCCTAAGCCGCCTAAGCCCCGCTTGCCCTTTTTCATGTTCCCGGACATCTGCTTCATCATCTTGCGGGCCTGTTCAAACTGTTTTACGAGCCGGTTCACTTCACTGATATCGACTCCCGCTCCGGCTGCGATCCGGCGCTTGCGGCCGGGATTCAAAAGTCCCGGATCATCCCGCTCCTGCGGTGTCATGGAATAAATAATCCCCTCGATCCGCGCCATCTTTTTATCATCCATCGCATCCTCGATCTGCTTTAACTGAGATCCGCCCATGCCGGGCATCATGCTGAGCACACTTGCCAGACCACCCATTTTCTTCATCTGGTTCATGGATGCAAGGTAATCATTGAAGGAGAATTCGGCCCTGCGCATACGCTGCTCCATCTCGGCGGCCTGCTCCTTATCCATCTCAGCCTCCGCTTTCTCGATCAGGGAAAGCACATCTCCCATGCCGAGGATCCTGGAAGCCATACGGTCAGGGTAGAACTGTTCCAGATCGGAAAGCTTCTCGCCCATGCCCGCGTAAAAAATCGGTTTCCCGGTCACGGCCCGGATGGAAAGTGCGGCACCGCCTCTGGTATCACCGTCCAGCTTTGTGACGATCACACCGTCAATGCCGATCTTCTCATCAAAGGTACTGGCTACATTCACGGCATCCTGTCCGGTCATGGCATCCACGACCAGAACCGTCTGATCCACATGTACCTGTTCTTTGATCTTCGCGAGCTCATCCATCATATCTTCATCAATATGAAGACGTCCCGCTGTATCCAGAATAATAATGTTGTTTCCATTCTTCGAAGCATGCTCCACGGCCGCCTTTGCGATATTGACGGGATCGTGTCCGTCCCCCATGGAAAATACTTCTACGCCCTGCTTCTCACCGTTGATCTGCAGCTGCGTGATGGCTGCCGGACGATAGACGTCGCATGCTACGAGCAAAGGCTTTTTCCCTTTGAGCTTATACTTGCCGGCCAGCTTCGCTGTGGTCGTTGTCTTGCCGGCGCCCTGTAATCCCGCCATCATAATGATGGTGGTCGCCTGCCCCGGGTTCAGTCTGATCTCTGTCGTCTCCGATCCCATCATCCTGACCATCTCTTCATTTACGATCTTGATGACCATCTGGCCCGGATTCAGACCATTCATCACATCGGAACCGACTGCCCTCGCTTCTACGTCCTTTACGAACTGCTTCACCACACGGAAGTTGACATCCGCCTCCAGAAGAGCCATCTTGACTTCCTTCAGCGCAGCCTTCACATCTGCCTCCGTCAGGCGGCCTTTGCTTCGCAGGCTTTTAAAAACATTCTGCAGTTTTTCTGATAAGCTGTCAAATGCCATATCATAACTCCTCTAAAATGCGCTCCGAGATCTCACGGATCTTTTCCATATCTGTCTTCATCTCATCCGCATTCCTCTCACCGCCATTCTCTCCGAATGACAGCTTCCGGATCCTGCGGACGTCCTCTTTCGTCTTGCGGAAGCGCTCAACCAGATGCAGCTTCTGTTCGTAACCATCCAGAATACGGTCACAGCGACGGATCAGATCATGCACGCCCTGTCTGCTGATCCCGAATTCTTCCGCGATCTCACCGAGAGACATATCATTCTGGACAACGTCCTCATAGACTTCCTTCTGATGCTCGGTCAGCAACTCGCCATAAAAATCATACAAAAAAGCCCTCCGGCCGATCTGTTCCATTTCCATCACCCTGGATACATTATCACAGCGCGCCCAAAGTGTCAAGTATTTTTTCTTTACACTTTTTCTTTTCGTCATATTTTTGATTTTCACGAAAGTTCTTGTTGAAAAATACTTGTAAAACATTTAATATTAATAATAACGTTGTCCTGACGCTTATCAATCAAGTAACGCAGCAAAGGAGACATAGGGAAAGCACCATGTGTTTTCCCGGGTGCAGCTACAAATGAATAACATTAAATTTCTCGTGATAAAATGGTTTTCTGCCATTGCCATGTTCGGCCTGTATTATTTGTTGATTCTTTCCATATTATATGTGGAGAAATCGATGATCCTGCTGCCGATCGGCCCGGCGGGCAGACATCTGTACTGTCTGACATACTGTATGGTCTTCGTGATCATCCTGTATTTCCTGGAAGCTTTCCGGATCGGGGAGCGAAGGATCCTGGATCTGATCTTCGGCTTCTTTATGAGCTCTCTGGTCATCAATTTTGTGATGACGATCCTGAGCCTGATTTTTACCACGCTGCAGATCCGGCAATTGTTCGGGCTGTTTGTGTTTGAAATTCTTGCAGAAAGCATTATCGGCTTTTGCTGGATCATGTTCTGCCACCGGATTTATGAACGCTATCAGTTCTGCCGGGAAGCTATTTTCATTTACGGCAGCCGGGAAAATGAATCGGAATATACCAGAATTAATAATACGATCAACAAGTTCTTCAGGATCAACCGGTCCCTGCACTATGAGATCGGACTTGACAGTATTTTTCAGGAGATCCAGTCCTCCGCCGTCGTATTTCTGGGAGATATCCCTGTGGACATCCGCAATCCGCTCATCAAATTCTGCATGAGCAAGAAAATCGAGTGTTACAGCATCCCCAAGATTTCCGACATTTACATCCAGAATGCCCGCGTCATGCAGCTGCACGACAAACTCCTGCTGCGGTATCCCCAGCTCGGGATTACGGGCGGTAAGTGGTTTGCCAAGAGAGTTACGGATATCGTCATTTCTTCTTTGATGATCGCCGTTTTCTCCCCGATTATGCTTGCCATTACGATTGCGATCAAGCTGGATGACGGCGGCCCCGTCTTTTATTATCAGGACCGTGTCACACAGGACGGCAAGCCTTTTAAGATGCAGAAGTTCCGCAGCATGCGCACCGACGCGGAAAAAGACGGCATGACCATGACAACCAAGGATGATGACCGGGTGACCAAGGTCGGACGCATCATCCGCAATATTCATTTTGATGAACTTCCGCAGCTGCTCAACATTCTGCGGGGAGACATGTCGCTGGTCGGCCCCCGTCCGGAACGGCGTGAGTTCATAGAGGAATACTCACAGAAAATCCCGGAATTTTCCGAACGTCTGAAAGTAAAGGGAGGACTTACGGGATACGCCCAGATCTACGGGCGCTACAATTCAGAGCCGGAGGATAAAATAAAGTATGATCTTTATTACATCTATCATTATTCCTACTGGCTGGATATCAAGATTCTGATCCTTACGATCCGGATCCTTTTCCAGAAAGAAAACACGGAAGGATTTGAAAAGGAACGTATGGAGGCTATGAAACGAAAGAAACGAGGTAAATAAAAAATGTCTGACTATTCAAGAAATCAGGATTCTGCCGGAAAACAGGCAATCTTTTATATTGTCGGATGGCTCATATCCATCGTGCAGATCGTGGCGTCGGCAGCTGCAATCTTTTTCCTGAAACGCTCCAATTTTGTGCCGCAGAAGATCATGATCGCCGGTATCGTCGTCCTGATCATTCTGATCCTTCTGTGCCGGCTTCTTATGAAACGGAAGATCAGAACCGTCCGCTTTATCATCGGCGCCGTCATTGCGCTGCTGATCAGCGCGGTTCTCGTCGTTGCCAGCTTCTATGTGAATACTTTTACGAATACCGTACAGAATATCACAAACTCCACCGAGGAGGTCACCCGCGTCGGCGTCTATGTCCGCAATGATGATCCCGCCCAGTCCATTCAGGACGCATCGGACTATGTGTTCGGTATTCTCGATACGATTGAACGGTCCGATACCGATAATGCGGTCGCGCAGATCAATGAGGAGCTGGGCAGCTTTGTTCAGGTAGATCCCTATGCGGGCATGGATGATCTGGCTGACGCTCTGCTGAATCAGGAATGCGGAGCCATCGTCATGAGTGAACAGTATGCGTCTGTCATCTCCGAGCTGGAGGGATATGAAGGTTTTGAGGATGAGATCCGCGAGATTTCCTATTATGAATGGAGTTCTTCTGTAAAGGCACCTTCGGACAGCGGTTCCGAAGAAGCAGCTGCAGCCGAAGCAGACATTCAGAACGCCATTAACGGATACGGCGTATTTACCATGTATATCAGCGGTATTGATACCTTTGGTTCCATTTCCACAAAGAGCCGCAGCGATGTCAATATCATCGCCGTTGTGAATACCAACACAAAACAGATCCTTCTGGTTTCCACACCGCGTGATTATTATATCCCGCTCTCCATTTCCGGCGGAGCAAAAGATAAGCTGACGCATGCGGGAATCTATGGTGTAAATGTTTCCATGGAAACGCTGGAAATGCTGTATAATATCGATCTGAATTATTATTTCCGCATCAATTTCAGCGGTTTTGAAAAGCTGATTGATTCTCTGGGCGGCATTGATGTCGTATCCGAGAACACCTTTGATGTCGCACCCAGTTTCCATTATGTGGAAGGCGTCAATCATCTGGACGGTGTCTCCGCACTTGCTTTTGCCAGAGAACGGCATGCTTTCTCGGAAGGCGACCGTCAGCGCGGAAAGAACCAGATGGCCGTGATCACCGGAGTGATCCAGAAGCTTCAGACGACCGCTGTTCTCAACAACTTTACCGGCCTGATGGAGGGTCTGGAAGGAAGTTTTGAAACCGATATGCCTTATGAGGATCTGACTACTCTGGTCCGCAATCAGATCTCCGCCGGCGGTTCCTGGGATATCCAGACATACAGCGTCGACGGTACCGGAGCGAAGGCGTCTACCTTCTCCATGAGCAAACAGCTTTATGTCATGAACCCGGATCAGTCGACCGTGGATTATGCACGGAGCCTGATTCAGTCCATTCAGAACAATGAGACCATCTCGGTTACGGAGTAGACTGCATGAAAAAGGCACTGATCATTACCACAGTAAGCGGTTTTTTATTCAAATTTGAGCGGCAGAATGTGAAGGCCCTGCAGGAGCTTGGCTATGAAGTGCATTATGCCGCCAACGCCAGTCAGCAGGTTTATGAATTTGATTCTGATGAATTTGAGCGGCAGGGGATTTTTTTTCACCCTGTCGCTATTCATAAGTCGCCGTTTTCCGTTGCCGCGAACACACGGGCTCTCCGGCAGCTGGAAGCAATCATACGCGAAGAGCAGATCAGCCTGGTACATTGCCACACTCCCGTGGGCGGGCTTCTGGGCCGTCTTGCGGCGCACCGTATCAAAGACCGGAATATAAAGGTCATCTATACCGCTCACGGTTTTCATTTTTATAAGGGATGCTCTGCCAAAGATTATCTGATCTATCATACCGTGGAAAAGTTTCTGGCACGGTATACGGACGCAATCGTTCTGATCAACCGCGAGGACTATGACAGTGCCTGCCGTTTCCGCCTGAAAAAGAGCGGAAAAGTCTATCAGATTCCCGGCGTCGGACTGGACCGCGCATTCTTTGCCCCGATGACCCAGGAAGAGCGCTCCCGCACAAGGGACTCCCTCGGTCTGTCCCGGGACACAACGTTCTTCCTCTCTGTGGGCGAGTTAAATGCAAACAAGAACCATACCGTCATTCTGGATATGCTCTGTCTGATGCGGGAGCGCGGCGATGATCTGAGCCGCTTCCGCTTCTGGATCTGCGGGAATGGCCCGGATCACGAAAAACTCCGGCAGGAGATCAGCCGCAGAAATCTGGAGCAGATGGTTTCTTTAAAAGGGTATGTTGCGGCTCCCGCAGACCTGTATAATGCCGCTGACCTCTTTTTCTTCCCCTCTGTCCGGGAAGGGCTGGGCATGGCGGCACTGGAGGCTCTCTCCTGCGGATGTCCGGTCATCGCCGCCGATAACCGCGGCAGCAGAGAATACATGCAGCCCGGTAAAAACGGATATGTCTGCCGGCCGTCGATGCCGCAGGACTATCTGGCCGCATATGATGCCTGGCGGAGTCTTTCCGGAACAGACAAACAGAAAATGCGGGCATTCTGTACAGAATCAACGGAACGATTCGACCGGCAGTATACCGCACAGATCATGCAGAACGTATACAGGACGGCAGAATAATCTTCTCTGCCGTCCTGTCTTTATGTTGATTGCCGGCTCCCGGCAATCTCCTCTGTTTTACATAAGACCGGTCTCCTTCAGCACATTCTCGATGCGTTTGACCGGGATAATCTCCAGTTCCTTTTTTACTTCCTCTGCTACATCTTCCAGATCATCTCTGTTCTCAAACGGGATGAGAACCTTTTTGATCCCGGAACGCTGCGCAGCCATCAGCTTCTCCGGAAGCCCTCCGATCGGCATCACTCCGCCGCGCAGAGAAATCTCTCCGGTCATGGCCAGGTCTGTCGGGACCGCTTTTTTCAAAGCAAGCGAGATCAGGGCCGTGGTAATGGTCACACCGGCGGACGGGCCGTCCTTCGGCACTGCCCCGGCCGGCACATGCACATGCATGTTTTTCTGATCCCATTCTCTCGTTTCTTCCGGGAACATGGATCTGACCAGCGTCAGGGCGATCTGAACCGACTCTTTCATCACATCCCCAAGCTGTCCGGTCACGAAGAGCTTCCCATTTCCCTCTGTCAGGGATGTCTCAATGAAGAGGATCTCTCCTCCGGCTCTGGTCCACGCAAGTCCGGTCACAACGCCCGGAAGCGGTTTCTCCATTTTCATATCATGCCGGATTCCTCTTCCGCCCAGATACTCAGGAACTTTCTTTACTCCTACCGTCAGGCTCTTCTTTTCTCCCTTGACCAGTTTCACGGCAGCATATCTGCACAGAACATCCATCTGTTTTTTCAGACCGCGCACGCCGGACTCAGCTGTATATTCACTGATGATCATCCGGATCGCATCGTCTGTGACCTTCATATTCGACTTTTTGATCCCCATGCTTTCCATGGCTCTCGGCAGCAGATGTTTCCTGGCGATGTGGAACTTCTCTACCGCTGTATATCCGGGGAACTGAATCACTTCCATCCGGTTCAGCAGCGGTTCCGGAATGGTATCCATCGCATTTGCCGTGCAGACGAACAGTACATCCGACAGATCATAGGGAACATTCATATAATGATCGGTAAAGCTGAAATTCTGCTCGGGATCAAGCACTTCCAGCAGAGCACTTGCCGGATCCCCGTTGTAATCTCTGGCCAGTTTGTCCACTTCATCCAGGACAATGACCGGATTGGATGCCCCGCTCCGCTTCATGCCCTCCATGATGCGTCCGGGCATCGCTCCGATGTAGGTCCGTCTGTGCCCGCGTATCTCAGCCTCATCGCGGATACCGCCCAGGCTGATCCGGACATATTCCCGGTGCAGTGCCTTGGCTATGCTCTGTCCGATACTCGTTTTTCCGGTTCCGGGTGCGCCGACGAACAGAAGAATCGATCCGGACTGCTTTTTATTGAGCGCCATAACGGCAATCTGCTGTATGATGCGCTCTTTCACTTTTTTCAGTCCGTAATGCTGCTCGTCCAGGATTTCCTCGGCCTCTTTCAGGTCGATTTCCACCGGGTCCGCCTTTTTCCAGGAAAGCGTCGTGATGAAATCAAGATAGTCATACAGCATACCATACTCATGACTGTCCTTTCCTTCCTGTTTCATCCGGTTCAGGACCTTCTCGGCCTCTGATTTTGCTTCCGGATTCATGCCGGCTTCCTGTATCTTTTTTTCAAACTTTCTGACATCCGACTCATTCTCCGGATGCATCTCATCCAGCTCCTGCTGCAAAAAAGCGATCTGCTTTTTCAGCGCAGATTCCCGGTAGGCCTTCTCGTTCGTTTCCTTCTGCGCGTTTTCGGCCTCTCCGCTCACCTTTGCCATCTCTATGAACTCATAGATCGCATGCTGGATCAGTTCTGCTCTTTCTTTTTCGGAATCTGTCGCAATGATCGCATACTTATCCTCCGGATAGAGATTCAAATAGGACGAAATCGCACAGATGATTTCCGAAAGGGTATGCCAGTGCTGGATAAAAGAACGCACAACGACTCCCCACTGAAATCCCTGGACGAACTGGATCAGTTTCCGTTTTGTGGTCCGGTACATCTCCTTGCGCTCATCCTCCGGCAGATCCTCAATCGTCTGGCAGATGCGCGCCGTCGCCGAATAAGTCCCCTCTCCGCCTTCAATGTCCGAGAATTCCACACGGTTCGTCACACGGATGCTGACATTCCCGTCATCATCCACATTTTCAATCTTTCCCGCAAGCCCCTTCGTATAGAAATCGGCCGGCAGCAGTTCCGACTTTTTCTTGTCTTCCTTCTGAATGAGGAACAGCACATCTTCCCCATCCGAAAATTCGCTCACCGGCATGGAAGAAAGAACATCTCTCTTAAAATAGAAAACCACACCGGGCAAAAGCAGCATATCATATATAGGCAATGCTATCATTCGTGTCCCTCCTTTGTTAGCAGTCTCTTGAATTGAGTGCTAATATCATATTTATGATATAATACTTTATCTCTTTTTTCAAGAGGAAAATCCCGGGATCTGTGAACTTTTCGTGAATTCAGTACTGTTTCCGACCCGAATTCCTGCGCATCCTCGCGGAGCGTTTATCTCAGCGTGGGTCTCTCACACTGAGATGAATGATCACAAATATTCTCTGCGGATCGACTCCTTCACCATTTCAATCTCCGCCTTCAGATCTCTGGCCGATAAAAGCCTGCAGCCCTCTCCGCGGATGATGACCTGTTCGAGTCCATCCGAGGTAGCAACCGTCACATCGTATTTTTTTGTGTTTTCATGCGCGAATTTTTCTATATACTGATCCGCTGTCTCTGCCTCTTTCGTAAAGACAACATGGATATTGTGATAGTCGGTCACTTCTGTCTGGTGTCCTTTTACCCGATAGGCGTCAAAGACAACAATCAAATTCATTTTCTTATAGCCCTGATAATTGCACAGTTCATCCATGAGCATGCCGCGGGCCGCGTCCATGCTGTCCCGGGCGAGCGCATGCAGTTCTTCCCAGGCATAAATGATATTGTAGCCGTCCACAAGCAGATACTCGTCCCGGGGCGGCTTCGGCCTGAAGGTTCTGGTCACCGGAGCAATGGTTTCTTTTCTGCTTCTGGGAATCACTCCCTTTCGCCGGGCGTTTTTCCCTCCGCGGTTCGCGCTTCCGGCCGAAGCAAGGATGGCATCCACTTCCTCGGTCCCGATCCATTCCTCCGATACCGTGCGCGAAGAACGCAAACCGTCCGCTGTTTCTGCCCGGTCCTCCTCTCCGGATCCTGCATGCAGAGGGCTCTCCACATGCATGTACTGCCGGACCTCATACCAGGGCACAATAAAACCGGATCCGCGGGCACAGAAAACGGAATCGGCTGTATTCCAGGAGTCTGCTTCCGGATCGTATCCCGTTTTTTCGATGACTTCCTCCGGGTTGTGACATTCTTCGTACCCTCGCACAGAAAAAGACAATCTCCCGAATCCTCTGGTGTAGGCATTGACCTCCTGTTTGTAATCCTGCATACATACGACCGGCGCATACCCGGTCAGAACCGCATTTTCTCCCTCTGTGACCGGAGGATCGCAATGTCCGTTCATCTTTTCGATATCTGTCATGGCCCGTCCGATGGCAGAGACCGGTATCTGCAGTCTGAAATCATAATAGGGCTCCAGCAGCACATTTTCCGCTTCCATCAGTCCCTGGCGGACGGCACGGTATGTCGCCTTTCGGAAATCACCGCCTTCTGTATGCTTTGGATGCGCCTTCCCTGCAATCACCGTTATGCGCATGTCCGTGATCGCCGATCTGGTCAGAACGCCCCTGTGGGTCTTCTCTCCGAGATGCGTAACGATCAGACGCTGCCAGTTTCTGTCAAGGACATCCTCACTGCAGTCAGCGCCGAACTCCAGACCGCTTCCCCTCGGCAGCGGCTCCAGCAAAAGATGGACTTCGGCATAATGGCGGAGCGGTTCAAAATGTCCGACCCCCTCCACCGGAGCGGCGATGGTTTCTTTATAGACAATATGCCCCGGCCCGAAGGTTACTTCTGTATGAAACCGGCTGCGGATCAGACTGCTCAGGATCTCAATCTGCACTTCACCCATCACCTGTGCCTGGATCTCCTGCAGGCGTTCATCCCATACAATGTGCAGCTCCGGCTGTTCTTCTTCCAGCATACGAAGCTTTGGCAGCATCGTTCCGGCATCTGTTCCCTCCGGCAGGATGATCTGCCGGGAAAGGACCGGCTCCAAAAGCGGCAGCCCCGCCTCAGACTCAAATCCCAGACCCTGTCCTGGCCAGGCCGCGGACAAACCGGTCACGGCACACACCATGCCGGCCGGAGCCTCCTGCAGAGCCTCAAATTTTTCACCGTTATACAGACGGATCTGATTGACCTTCTCTTCCCAGAACTCACTCCCGGAACCAGCTCCCTCCCTCCGGTTTGACAAAAGCATCTTCGGCCTCAGAACACCGCCTGTAATTTTCATATGTGTCAGACGGTTCCCTTTTTCATCTCTCGAGATCTTGAAGATTTTTGCGCCGAACGTATCCGGATACTGTTTAGAGATCGTATATGCCGCAAACCCGTCCAGGAATTCTTCGATCCCGCTGACGCGAAGCGCCGAACCGTAAAAACACGGGAACAGTTTTCTTTCCCATATCAGACGGCGGATCTGCGCATCCGTCACGGTGCCGGTCTCAAAATAAGACTCCATCACCGCTTCATCACAGGAAGCAATATCCTCCATTGTCTCTGTACGCAGCTCTTTTGACATCACCGGTGTAAAATCCACGCACCCGTCATCCAGGCGCTTTTTCAGCTCCGTCTGAATCCGTTCCTGATCTGTATCCGGCTGATCCATCTTATTGATAAACAAAAATACCGGGATATCATATCGCTTCAAAAGCTCCCAGAGAGTCTGCGTATGTCCCTGCACGCCATCCGGGGCGGACACAACCAGAATCGCATAATCCAGAACGTTTAAAGTGCGCTCCATTTCCGCTGAGAAATCCACATGTCCCGGCGTGTCCAGAATCGTAATCTCTGTATCCTTCCAGACAAAACCTGCCTGCTTGGAAAAAATCGTAATTCCCCTGGCGCGTTCAAGCTCGTCCGTATCTAAAAAAGCATCCTTTGTATCTACATTTCCGAGTTTCCGGATACGCCCGGAAACAAATAAAAGGCTCTCGGAGAGCGTCGTTTTACCGGCATCCACGTGAGCCAAAATACCTGTGATCAGTCTTCTCATATCTTATTTCCACTCTGTTGTCATTGATTTATTTTTGCCTATTATAATATAGATGTGCTCCGGATGCAAGCCGGCGGCAGGTCACCATCCGGTACCTCCTGCATACAATAGAAAAAACGGATACGGCGCACGAGGACGTGCAGGGATCCGGACCGGGATCAGGAAAGCTGTAAAAGATGAACAATGAAAAACTGGATAACCTGTTAAATATGGCTCTGAATGCCACTGCTTCCGAGCGCGAAAAGTCACGTGTACTGGATGTTGGCTTTGATCATTCCAAAGATACCTGGCAGCTGATCGTAAAGTCTTCGGACGGACTGGATGCAATCAGAAAAGCCATTTCGGATCCTGATGATGCGCTCTTCGGGATCGAAGTCAGGCCGCTTCTGAACGGATATGCCATCCTGAGCGTCCCGCAGGATGCCATCGATACGCTTTCGGAAAGACCGGAGATCGAATATATTGAAAAGCCAAAACGGCTTCTCTATTCCATCCGGAACGGGCGCACGGCTTCCTGTGTGACTCCCCTGCAGACGCCAGGTTTCTCCCCTGTCACCGGTAAGGATGGACCGCAAAGCCTTTTCGGAAAAAACATCCTGATTGCGGTGATTGACTCCGGCATCGATTATGCGCATCCTGATTTTTGCAGAGAAGACGGTTCCACCAGGATCGCGGAACTGTGGGATCAGGAGCTGGGCCGCATTTTCACAGATACGCAGATCAATCTCGCTCTTTCGCAATCCTCCCTGTCCGCGCGTGAGCAAATCGTGCCCAGCCGCGATCTCAGCGGTCACGGAACACATGTTGCCGGAATCTGCGCGGGGAACGGGCGGGCTTCTGACGGTCTCTACCGGGGCATTGCATCTGAATCCACGCTGCTGATCGTCAAATTAAAAAACGCCGGCTCCGACACATATGCGCGGACGACCGGCCTGATGGCTGCTGTCGATTATGTACTTCGAAAAGCCCGGGAACGCAGGCTCCCCGTGGCTGTCAATCTCAGCCTGGGAACCAATGACGGCTCCCATGACGGCACCTCTCTCGTCGAAACGTACCTGAGTGCTGTATCCTCTTATTGGAAATCTGTCATCGTAACAGGGACCGGTAATGAAGGCGCCTCCCGCACACACGCAGCAGAAAAGCTTCCGCCCGGCACCTTCTATACGGGCCGTTCTGCGGACTCTGTCACGATTCCTTTTTCAGTGGGAAACTTTGAGCCCGCACTGACTCTTCAGATCTGGAAATCCTACACGGACATATTCGAAATCCGCATCCGATTCCCTGACGGTACTCTTTCCGCTCCGCTGGGCCCTTCCGTACCTGTGCAGCGTCTGCATTCTTCCGGGACCAGTCTTCTGGTTTATTACGGTTCCCCGCGCCCTTACAGTACTTCACAGGAGATCTGCATCGACTTTCTTCCGGAAGGATCCTATCTCACATCCGGTCTCTGGGAAATCATTCTCCTGCCGCGGGAGATCGTTGACGGGACCTGCGATCTCTGGCTGCCGGGCGCAGCTTCTCTCTCATCGGGAACAGGTTTTCTGTACCCCAGTGAGGAGACGACCCTGACCATTCCTTCTACAGCGTCCAAAGTCATCTCTGCGGGCGCGTACGACCCGGTGTTCAATAACTATGCCTCTTTTTCCGGCCGCGGATATACCCGGGGAGCCCGTCAGATCAAGCCGGATCTGGCAGCGCCGGGCGTGAACATCATTTCCTGCGCCCCGGGCGGCGGCTATACCGCAAAAAGCGGGACTTCCATGGCCGCTCCCTTTGTGACCGGGGCCGCCGCGCTTCTTATGGAATGGGGCATCGCACTGGGCCGCGATCCGTATCTGTATGGAGAAAAGGTGAAGGCATATCTGAAACGGGGAGCCAAACGGAATCTCGCAGTGCCTGGTTCTTCCGCTCCCGTGTTCCCCAATCCCTTTGCCGGGTGGGGCACACTGTGTCTGTCCGAAAGCTTTCCTTCTGAATAAAGAGGAGCCCTGTTTATTCTGCCAGAAGGAACCCGGACAGATTGGTATCCTGAAAAAAGGTATTCCCGCTGTATAAAAACAGAACATCCGTCACACTGTAACTGTTCAGGAGCTCCTTCATGGATCCGGTATAATAGCGCGGGTCCACCATGACGATCTTACGGAAGTACGGGATCAGAAAGGGAACAAAGCTATTGGCAAAAGAGTCTTTGACGAGGAGCAGTGTCCTCTCCGGTTCCGCCGCGGTATCAATGACGATTCTGGAATAATTCCCTCCCAGGAATACCGCGTATTTGTCTTTTGTCTCCAGCGGAGCGGTCCGGTACAGGGATGCCGTCTTTTCCTGCTCTTCCACATAAGTCACCACATAAGGGATCTTTTTCTCCGGAAGATAGACATCGATCACTTCTTTCTCATCCAGACAATGCCCGCTCATGCCGGACAGGGTTCCGTTAAAGGAATCGGTTACCGGATAGACCCGGTAATCCGTCCCCTGCGGATCCGGCAGCTCAAGCTGTTCGGCGGTTTCCAGGAACATATCATAGGCCCCCCTGCTCGTCCAGTGATGATCTGTCAGATAGTACAGCTTTTCCTGTGCGTGTTTTTGCATGGCCGAGGTCCCGTCAAGCCAGACCACCTGCTGCGGGAGCATCCCATGCACCTGTTCAAACAAAGCCTGCTGGTCGGCTTCCACAACACGCCGCGCGATCCTGTCCTTCATGATCGATGCTGCGTCCGGCACCAGAAGCACAGACACCTTCACATCCGGTTTTGCTTCGACCAGATGCCGGAATCCTTCCATATCCTCATTCAGCAGATCCCCGGATGGTACGGCTATATCCTCCATCAGCTGCCCCTGTTTCCCGACGATGACGCCGTTTTCCATCCGGCTTCCGCCGACGCTCCGGCATACCGTATAGATTCTCCGCCAGGCATTCCGGCCGGCGAACTGATCCGCCATCCAGGATTCAAACCGGTCCATATAGCTGCCGGAACGGATCCCCTGCCAGGTCATGGACGGGCGCTGCTGCAGAGAACGGTTTTCCAGTTCCGAAGCCTCTTTGTCTTTTGTAATCAGATTCACAGAAAAAAGAAGAATCAGAACTGCCGCAAAAATCAGTCCGAACACATAATTTCTCCTTTTTATCTCTTTTCTAATGTTGTTTTCGTCCACACCAGTATCCTCCTAAAAACGGAAATATAAAAACGGATTAAAGGTATCGGTGATCAGACAGGCAATACTCAGCGCGAAAAGCACAAGGTCGGCCGCGATCGTCATATACGGATGAAACCGGTATGCGCGGAACCGTTTCGCGATTTTCAGCGGAAGTCCGACGGCCACACAGAGTCCGGCGGCCCAGAGCAGCCAGTTCGATCCGATCAGGGAATACACCTGCCGCGCGCAGGAACCGAAGCCGCCTCCGCCAAACATCGTATGAAGATACCGGAAAGCGCCGGCCAGGTCGTCACTGAAGAAAAATACCCAGCCGATGACGACGATCACCATGGAATAAAGATGCCTTGTCCAGACCGGAAGCCGTTCCAGCGCTCTGCCCCACACATATTTCTCCAGGATCAGCAGAATGCCGTAATAGAATCCCCAGACAATAAAATTCCAGGAAGCTCCGTGCCAGAAACCGGTCAGCGTCCAGACGATCAGCAGATTCAGGATATGCCTGCCGACAGGGACCCTGTTTCCTCCCAGGGGAATATAGACATATTCACGGAACCAGCTGCTCAGAGAAATATGCCATCTGCGCCAGAACTCCGTAATGCTCAGGGATCTGTACGGATACCGGAAATTGACCGGGAGACGGAATCCGAACATGCCGCCCAGTCCGATGGCCATGTCCGAATAGCCGCTGAAATCAAAATAAATCTGTAATGTATAAGCAACTGCGCCCAGCCAGGCGAGTCCGGCGGCGCTGTTTGCCGGCACCTGCGGGTGAATCGCTTCATAAATGGCACCGATGCCGTTTGCAAGAACTGCTTTTTTGCCAAGTCCCAGGATGAAAAAGCGCGCGCCTGCACCGAACTTTTCCCAGGAGAGAGTCCGGTGGTCCAGCTGCTGCTCTATCTCGCTGTAACGCACGATCGGTCCCGCGATCAGCTGCGGAAACATCGTGATGTACAGGGCAAAGTTTAACGGATTCTTCTGGAGTCTCGCATCGCCCCGGTATACATCGATCAGATAGGAAACGGCCTGAAATGTATAGAAAGAAATCCCGATCGGCAGGCTCAGCTCCCGGAACAGAAACTCCCTGTGCAGGATTGTTCCTGCGATCCCGGCAAAGAAACCGGCGTATTTGAAAAACCCGAGAATCAGGAAATTGACACACAATGCAAAGACCAGACTGCGAAGCGGCCGCTCTCCCTCTTCTTTTTTCAAGGCGATCTCCTGCCCTGCGTAATAGTTGAATGCGATCGTCAGGATCATCAGGATCACATACACAGGCTCGCCCCATGCATAAAAAAACAGGCTTGCGATCAGCAGGACCAGGTTTTTCCACCGGACAGGGATCAGATAATAAACGGCCAGTGTTACCGGCAAAAACAAAATCAAAAATGTAATACTACTGAACAGCACAACTACAACCCTTTTAATAATACCTTTCTATATTGATCCTGATTCGCCGAAGCAATCATAAAAATATAATTCCCCCGGACCTGCACGACTGCGTCGCTGATCAGTTTCGCTTCCTCCGGCAGGTAGCCCTCGAAATCATTTTTTCGGCTTTTCAATCTGCGGTCTATGGCTGCCTGTACCTCTTCCAGCTGTGTCCGGGAAGCGGTTTTGATCACCAGCACTTCCTCCGCGGACATCGCATAGGATGCCCTGTAAAGAACCACGCCCTCATAATCCGCGGGGTTCAGTCCGTACAGCCGTTTCAGTTCATAAGAGTCAGCCTTCACGAGCACCGATGTATCCACAGCGGCATCCAGAGATGCCTCAACAGAATCAAACGGCGCCTTTCCCGCCTGGTTTGTCACAAATGTGATCACTACGAAAACAATGATTGCCAGAAGAACGGCATATTTCTTCTTTCTTATCATAACAATCCGGCCCCCTTTGCCATACTGTACAGCCAGTGGGGGTACATGACCGGATTGAAATGCATCCCGTCCGGAGCATAATACTCCTCTTTTACGACCTGTGTGTTGTCCAGGAAGGTGACCCCATATTCCTGACAGACTTCCTGATAGATCTGATTATAGGCGGCGGTCTCTTCCCGCCAGGGATCTCTTGCGATCACGTTATCCTTCACAGGGAAAATGGAGTTTACATAGATCTGTGCATCCGGGAAGGCCGCAACTGCCTTTTCCAAAAGATTCCGGCAGGCATTCCGGAACAGATCCTCATTATACTGATAGGTATCCATATCGTTGGAACCATAATTCAGAAAAACGATCTTCGGATTGACCGCTTTTGCCTTTTCTATGTACTCGTCCGCAGAAACCATACTGATGCCGATCTTGCAAAATACATTGTCCGCATCCAGATAACCATATTCCACGATCTCCGAGGTGATGGAATCGCCCAGGAGCACGCTGTCAGAGAACACATCTCTGTAATTCATGGAGACAATTTCTTCCTCTGTCAGCTGTATGTTCTGCATCTGTTCCTTTTTGGCCAGATCACGTGTTTCCGAAATCTTCTGCTCTGCCGCTGCTACATCCTGCTGTTCCATCTCTTCCAGAATAGAAAGTCCTTCTTTCGTATCTACTGTCTGTTCTTCTTTCTGACAGGATGTACAGAAGATTCCGAGCACGAATATCATCAATAAAAATAATCCTTTTTTTCTCATATGTCCTGCTGCCTTTTCTGACTTTCAGGGACATTCAGACGCGCAAAAAACCCGCCGAAGGACATTTTGCCGGTGTCCTTTGACGGGCCTCGCTTATCTGCGAATTTTCTGTATGTTCAGTCTCAATTATTTGTCACGAATCTCCGCGTGAATATCCTGAAGTGATTTAATCTCTCCGTTTCCGTTCTTCCTGACATACGCGATTCCTTCAGCAGCTGCCCTCGCAGCGGCAATCGTCGTCATGTAAGGAATCTTAGCCTTGATAGCGGATTTTCTGAGATAACTGTCATCATGTACGCTCTCTTTACCGGCCGGTGTATTGATAATCAGGTCGATCTCCTCATTTGCGATCGCATCGAGGATATTCGGGCGTCCCTCATAAAGCTTATTGATGTGTCTGGCAGGAATGCCGTTCCCGGTAATCAGCTCATAGGTTGATCCCGTTGCCAGTATCTTAAACCCGTTCTCAGAGAAACGTTTTGCTACCTCGACAACCTCGGGTTTATCTTTCCGGCTGACAGAGATCAGCACCGTTCCTTCCAGCGGCAGCTTGGACTGCACACCTTCCTGCGCTTTGAAAAACGCCTCGCCGAATGATCTGGACAGCCCCAGAACCTCTCCGGTGGAACGCATCTCCGGCCCGAGAACAGGATCTACTTCCTGGAACATATTGAAGGGGAACGCTGCCTCCTTGACACCGTAATACGGTATGTGCTGCTCCTTCAGCGCCGGTACCGGCGAAGGTCTTCCGGTCAGTTCACTGGTAATGATATCGGTCGCCAGCGGTACCATCCGGATGTTGCAGACTTTGGATACGAGCGGTACGGTACGGGATGCACGGGGATTCGCCTCCAGCACATACACTTTTCCGTTCTCGATCGCATACTGCATATTCATCAGGCCGCGCACATGCATCTCTTCCGCGATCTTTCTGGTGTATTCCTTGATCGTCTCCACATTTTCCGGAGAAATATGCACGGAAGGAATAATACACGCGGAATCACCGGAATGTACGCCTGCCAGCTCAATGTGCTCCATGACTGCCGGGACAAATGCATGTGTTCCGTCGCTGATGGCATCGGACTCGCACTCCAGCGCATGATTCAGGAAACGGTCGATCAGAATCGGCCGGTCGGGCGTTACGCCGACTGCCGCCTTCATGTAATCAGTCATGCTTTCATCATCGTAGACCACTTCCATGCCGCGGCCGCCCAATACGTAGGAAGGACGAACCATGACAGGATAACCGATCTCAGAAGCAATGGCGATCGCTTCCTCAACGGTTGTCGCCATGCCGGACTCCGGCATCGGAATCTCCAGTTTGTCCATCATGGCGCGGAACTGATCCCTGTCCTCAGCCAGATCGATGACCGCCGGAGATGTTCCGAGGATCTTTACCCCGTTCCGTTCCAGATCAGCCGCAAGATTCAGCGGCGTCTGGCCGCCGAACTGCGCAATGACGCCCAGCGGTTTTTCTTTCTTGTAAATACTTAACACATCTTCCAGTGTCAGAGGCTCAAAATAAAGCTTGTCGGAAGTATCATAATCTGTGGAAACAGTCTCCGGGTTGCAGTTGACAATGATTGTCTCAAAACCAAGCTTCTTCAATGCCAGAGATGCATGCACACAGCAGTAATCGAACTCAATACCCTGACCGATCCGGTTCGGACCGCCGCCCAGGATCATGATCTTTTTGCTGTCGGATACCGGATTCCTGTCTTCTGCGTTGTAGGTCGAATAATAATAAGCGCTGTTCTCGGTCCCGCTGACATGTACGCCTTCCCAGGCCTCCTCCACACCCAGGCTGATGCGTCTTTCGCGGATATCATCCTCGGGAATCTCCAGGATCTGGCTTAAGTATTTGTCGGAAAATCCGTTTTTCTTGGCATGAATCAGCGCATCATCAGAGGGCAGTGCGCCCTTATTCTGCATCAGTGCCTCCTCTTCCTCTACCAGTTCCTTCATCTGTTTGATAAAATAGGTCTTTACCTTCGTCAGATTGTGGATTTCCTCCACAGAAGCTCCTTTGCGGAGCGCTTCATACATGATGAAATGGCGCTCACTGGAGGGATTGATCAGCTTCTGAAGCAGTTCCTCTTTGCTCAGCGTATCGAAATCCTTTGCATGTCCCAGTCCGTAGCGTCCGGTCTCCAGACTCCGGATTGCTTTCTGGAAAGCCTCTTTGTAGGTTTTTCCGATACTCATGACCTCACCCACTGCACGCATCTGCGTACCGAGCTTGTCCTCAACACCTTTGAACTTCTCAAATGCCCATCTCGCGAACTTGATGACCACATAGTCGCCATCCGGAACGTATTTATCCAGTGTGCCGTACTTTCCGCAGGGGATATCTTTCAGCGTCAGACCGGTCGCCAGCATAGCAGAAACCAGCGCGATCGGGAAACCGGTCGCCTTGGAAGCGAGTGCTGATGAGCGGGAGGTACGGGGATTGATCTCAATAACAATAATACGGTCGGAAACCGGATCGTGCGCAAACTGCACATTGGTTCCGCCAATGACCTGTACGGAATCAACAATCTTATATGCCTGTTCCTGAAGCCTCTTCTGAACTTCCTCAGAGATGGTCAGCATCGGAGCAGAACAGAAGGAATCTCCTGTATGCACGCCCATCGGATCTATGTTCTCGATAAAGCAGACCGTGATCATATTGCCCTCGCAGTCACGCACGACCTCAAGCTCGAGTTCCTCCCATCCGAGAATAGACTCTTCCACAAGGACCTGGCCGACCAGACTCGCCTGAAGGCCTCTGGCACAAACGGTCTTCAGCTCCTCTTTATTGTAAACCAGTCCGCCGCCGGCACCGCCCATGGTATATGCGGGGCGCAGAACAACCGGATATCCGAGTTCATCCGCAATCTCCAGCGCTTCTTCCACACTGTAGGAGACACGGCTTCTTGCCATCTCGATTCCGAGGCTGTCCATGGTGTTCTTAAACTCGATACGGTCCTCTCCGCGTTCGATCGCATCCACCTGAACGCCGATCACTTTTACATTGTACTTATCCAGAACGCCTGCCTGATTCAGCTCCGCGCAAAGATTCAGTCCGGACTGTCCTCCCAGATTCGGCAGGAGAGCATCGGGACGCTCTTTCGCAATGATCTGCTCTAAGCGGGCAACATTCAAAGGCTCAATGTAAGTCACATCGGCAATCTCGGGGTCTGTCATGATCGTCGCCGGATTGGAATTGACCAGCACAATCTCGTATCCCAGTTTACGCAGCGCCTTGCAGGCCTGTGTACCGGAATAGTCAAACTCACAGGCCTGCCCGATAATGATCGGGCCGGAACCGATGATGAGCACTTTGTTGATATCTGTTCTCTTTGGCATATAACATGTCCTCCCCTTTTGTTATTGCTTTATAATCAAAGGTATCATAAGTATAGTAAATATAACTTTTTGTTTCCAACGAATAATTATACTATAATCATCGGGCTTTCACAATAAAAAATCTGCTGTTTTTATGCACTTTCCTTGCCGCTGCAGATTTCCAGAATCCGGTCAATGGCGTCTTCCCTGTTCGTACGGACGATATAGTCACACAGATCTGAATTCTTCAGTTCATTTTCCAGAGAAATCAGGCGCAGCATCTTTTCATGGTTGCTCATGTCCTTTTCGAGGATGCTCTCGATCATCTTCTCCCTGCTGCACTTGCAGAAAATAATGACCGTAGGATAATGACGCTTCATCGCGATCGCCCCGCTTAAGTCCATCGGCATGACAATATATTTGTCGTTCTCCATGAGCGCCGAAATATCCGCCCATTTTGTACCGTAGGCATAGCCTGCGTACATCGTAGTTTCGATGAAAGAATCTTTTTTATATATGAACTCTTCCGGGGAAATCTGGATGTGGATGCCGTCGGCAGCCGGTTTTGTCGTATAGGCGGTCGGGACAATAAAACGGCCGGTACTGCATAGTTTTTTCGTAATCAGATTCTTATTCGAACCGCTCGGCCCTACCAGCGCCACAATTGCCGGAGGTCTGACCTCCACACGGTCTTCGATCATGGAGGATTTAATCTGATCGAGCAATGTAAAAAACTCATCAAAATTGTTGACAGCCAGAAGCCCGGTCAGTTCCCGGTTCCAGGGTTTTCTCATCAGGACCGGAAATCGGGCATTGCTTTTGAGAATGTTTTTCGGCCCGTCATCCAGGACAATATCCACATGCACCATGGATTTCTGGAACCCCATGATGATATTCTCTTCCGGGAAATCCGGGAAAGCCTCCTTGATCTGTTCCATCCTCCGTGTCATAAACTTCGGATAGGCCGCCGTCACAATGTAGACGATCCCCTTGGTCTGGAGCTTGCGGATGAATTCCTTTGACTCTTCCGGCACGACCTGTCTGTCATACAGACGCGGATCATTATAATATTTTTTTATGACTGCTGCCCGCCCCATATTCTCCCATGAAGTAATATCCTCCAGCGTCAGCGGCGTCGAAAAGCCGTATTCTTCATTTGCCATCTCAATGGCTCTGTCATTCAGGGGGGCAAGCACATCATCCCAGTCAATTCCAAATGTAAGCATACTTCCTCCTTCCCGGACAGGAAAGACCCTGTCTCCCTTTTAAAAAATGACGGCAGATCCAACATCATCTGCCGCCATATTCTTTACTCTTCTACACGTATCTCTTTCGTACGGATCTCCTTACAGATTGCATCAATGAATTCATCCAGCGGTTTCTGTCCCTCATCTCCCGAGAAACGGCTCCGTACGGATACAGTTCCCTGTTCCTGTTCGTTCTGTCCGACGACCAGCATGTAGGGGAGCTTTGCGAGGCGTGCCTCACGGATCTTGTATCCGATTTTCTCGGAACGGTTATCCACCGTTACATCGACTCCGTTCGCTGCAAGCTCCTTTCGTACCTGTTCCGCATAATCCGCATATTTCTCAGAGATGGGAAGGATACGAACCTGTTCCGGACAAAGCCAGGTCGGGAATTTTCCCGCATACTTCTCAATCAGCCATGCCAGCGTACGCTCATAGCATCCCAGGGAAGTCCTGTGGATGATATAAGGACGGATCTTATCTCCGTTCTGGTCAATATAATACATATCAAAGTTCTCCGCGATCGCGCAGTCAAGCTGGATCGTGATCATCGTGTCTTCCTTGCCGTAGACATTCTTTGCCTGAATATCGATCTTCGGGCCATAGAAGGCGGCCTCGCCGTCCGCCTCCACGAAAGGAACATTGTTTTTCACGAGGATCTCACGGATCTTGCCCTGTGTGGATTCCCAGTATTCCTCATCTCCGAGATACTTCTCCCGGTTTTCGGGATCCCATTTGGACAGACGGTAGGTCACATCCTCATGCAGGCCAAGTGTCTTCAGCACATACATGGCAAGCTCCAGGCAGCCCTGCAGCTCCTCCTCCGCCTGATCCGGGCGGATCACCAGATGTCCCTCAGAAATCGTGAACTGACGAACTCTGGTCAGTCCGTGCATCTCACCGGAATCCTCGGAGCGGAACAATGTAGAAGTCTCGCTCATGCGATACGGCAGATCCCGGTAGGACTTCTGCGAAGACTTATAGACATAATACTGGAAAGGACAGGTCATCGGGCGCAGAGCCATGACTTCCCGGTCATTTTCAGCATCGCCCAGAACGAACATGCCGTCTCTGTAGTGATCCCAGTGACCGGATATCTTGTACAGGTCGCTCTTTGCCATCAGAGGGGTCTTCGTGCGGACGTATCCCCACTCATTATCCTCCAGATCCTCGATCCATCTCTGCAGCTTCATGATCATCTTTGTCCCCTTCGGCAGAAGGAGCGGCAGTCCCTGTCCGATTACATCTACGGTCGTAAACAGCTCCATTTCCCTGCCGAGACGGTTGTGATCACGGTTCTTGATGTCAGCCAGATACTCCAGATACTCATTCAGTTCTTCCTTTTTATTAAAAGCTGTTCCATAGATACGCTGCAGCTGCGCCCGGCTGGAATCGCCCCTCCAGTATGCCATGGAAGAAGAAGTCAGTTTAAAAGCCTTGATCCCTTTTGTATTCATCAGATGAGGGCCCGCGCAGAGATCCACGAATCCGCCCTGATCATAGAAAGATATTTCAGCATCCTCAGGAAGATCCCGGATCAGCTCCACTTTATACGGCTCCTCCCTTTCTTCCATAAAACGGATCGCCTCTTCGCGCGGCAGCGTAAATCTGTTGAGCGCATGTCCTTCTTTAATGATCTTCTTCATCTCTTTTTCAATGTTGTCCAGATCTTCACGGGAAAAAGGATCCGCCTCGAAATCGTAATAATAGCCCGTATCGATCGACGGACCGATCGCCAGCTTCGCATTCGGGAAAAGGCGCTTTACCGCTTCAGCCAGGACATGGGAAGCCGTGTGCCGGATAACAGCCAGTCCCGCGGGGTCATTTGCGGTCAGTATATTCAGCGTACAGTCCTCTGTGATCACAGTACGCAGATCTACGGTCTCTCCATTCACCTCTCCGGCACATGCTGCACGCGCCAGACCTTCACTGATATCCTTCGCTATATCATAGACACTTAATCCTGACTCGTAGCTTTTCTCCGAGCCGTCTTTTAATGTGATTTTCATCATCTCTTACCTCTTTATTTCCTTCCACAGCACTTTTTGTACTTCTTTCCGCTTCCGCAGGGACACGGATCATTCGGATATACTTTCGCTTCTTTTACAATCGTACCGGATTGTTTCTGCTCCTTATACAGCTGTTTTAACTTTTCCTCTGTAAAAATATCCTTCCACTGAGGAAGTTCATACAGCCAGTCAGCCTTGGCATCGACCATGTTTTTATAAAGTTTTTCCTTGTCAAAAGCCAGACTTACATGGGAATCCTCTGTCAGATCCTCCAGATTATTCGGGGTAATCAGGCTCTCATCGATACCATCCAGGAAACCGACCATAGCCATGATCTGCAGGTCAAAACGCTCTGCCAGTTCTTTGACCGTTCCCTCTACAACCTCATCCGGGTTGGACAGCAATTTTTCATATACTCCCTTCTCCAGCTGGAAATACCGGTTCCAGAAGTTCTGTAATTCCTGCCTGTCTGCTTTCTCATTAAAGGCAATTTTCTGCCAGTCCTGCAATAATCCCATTTCTATACCACCTTTTCATTTAAAACAATTTTGCATATGTGAAGTTAGTATACATCACTTTCCGGTATTTTTCAAACTTTTTTATTCTTTATTGACAGATTCTTCCAAACAATGTTACTATTCATTCGTGATCATTAAAAAAGGAGGATAAAACCGTGAAGCGTTTAAAACAGATCACGGCCATGATCGGCGTCATTGTTCTGATCGCATTATATGTGATCACACTTGTGCTGGCCGTCATCGGAAGCGATCAGTCGATGCAGCTTTTCAAAGCAGCGCTCTATGCGTCCGTCATCCTGCCTGTTCTTCTGTGGGCTTATTCTTTTATCTATAAATTGCTGAAAAACAACTACTCCCCCGAGGCGCGGGAACGGCTTGAGAAACTGAAGAAGGATGGAAAAGGATCATCTGCAGATACTGAAAAAGAGGAGAACTGATTTCCTCTTTTTTTATTCAAATTCTTCCATCCCGCGGTTCAGCGTATCCGTGACATATGTTTCATCGACCAGATATACGTTTGTATTATCGGCAGCATCCTTATCATCTGTCACCTGCAGATAAACACCGGATGCCTTTTCATCTTCGGTTCCGAAGCAGTATGTCAGAGAACTGCCGTCCGAAAACACAGCGGCAAACATCTGGCCCGGATCGTCCAGACCGTATTCAGAAAGTTCTCCGGCATCTTCAATGACCGTCTGTGCTGTCATGCCGCTCATCTCCTGCAGGAAATCCTCTATTTTCTCTTTGTCCAGCTTCACGGACGCATCCGCCATATTCTGCCAGGTATCCCCTTCCAGATCATACATCAGAAGCTGTCCCTGATATACATAAGTAAAGGCTGTTACATCACTGACATCAAAGGCTTTTACAGGCTGATCTCCCGCCGCCTGTCCTGCGTTTTTATGTCCGCCGGCACCGCAGCCGCTCAGCAGCCCCGAAGCAAGAAGCATCACGCATGCCCCGGCAATCCATCTTTTTTTCATCTGTCTGTCCGTCCCGCCTTCCTACTTTCTTACGATCATGGCTTCTCTTTCAGCACCTGTCCCGATGAATGTAATCGGGATACCGATATAATCCTCAATGAAGCGGATATACTTCTGTGCCTTTTTGGGCAGTTCTTCAAACCGGGTCACGCCGGAAATATCTCCGAAATCTCCCTCCAGCGTGGTGTAGACCGGTTTTGCCTTCGCGAGGAACTCCATGTTGGTAGAGAAATCTTCTGTCTTTTCTCCGTCTACATCATACGCTGTACAAACCTGAATCGTATCGAATTTGCCGATCGTATCCAGATGATTCACGCAAAGTCCTGTCAGCCCGTTTACTCTCTTCGCATATTTCAATGCGACCAGATCCAGCCATCCGCATCGTCTCGGTCTTCCCGTGGTCGTTCCATACTCATGCCCGAGTTCACGGATCCGGTCTCCCGTTGCATCTGACAGCTCTGTCACATACGGGCCTTCCCCCACGCGGCTGGAATAGGCTTTGATAATACCGTATACATTTCCGATATCGGATGCACTCAGTCCCGTACCGGTCAGGATGCCTCCGATTGTCGGATTGGATGAGGTCACGAAGGGATACGATCCGAAATCAATATCCAGAAGCGTCGCCTGCGCTCCCTCGACCAGCACCTTCTTATCCTCTTCCAGTGCCTTATGGATCATCGTAACCGTGTCGCAGACAAACGGTTTCAGGACATCCGCATATTCCCGGTACTTCGCGAACAGCGCCTCAAAATCAAGCAGCGAATCATAATCTTCCTCCGGGTCATAGAACTTCAGAAGCGCCTTCCTTGAGGCAACCAGATACTCCAGTTTCTCCTTAAAGTCCGGTGCATACAAATCTTCCATGCGAAGGCCGGAACGTTCATATTTATCACAATAGGCCGGGCCGATCCCCTTCCCTGTGGTGCCGATCTTCGCGCTGCGTTTTTTCTCAAGCGCAAGATCCAGATATCTGTGATACGGCAGAATGACCTGTGCTTTATCACTGATCTTCAGATAAGTGTCGACATCATATCCGTGCTCTTTCAGGATCCGGATCTCTTCCAGAAGGACTTCCGGATTAAGGACAACACCGTTTCCTATGATTCCCGTCGTATGTCCGGAAAGGAGTCCGGAGGGAACCAGATGCATGGCAAACTTGACGCCCCTGACCTTGATCGTATGTCCGGCGTTATCCCCGCCGGTCGCACGGATCGCGAAATCCGCGTCACCAGCCAGATAATCGATTACCTTCCCTTTTCCTTCATCTCCATAAAAACACCCAATTACAACATCCGCTTTTGACATCGGTAAGTCTCCTTTTTCTGATTCAAGTCTTTCATATCCCGCCACTTAAGGGGGGTCTTCTCACACTGAGATAAATATATCAAATCCGATGTATAAAATCAATATCATCGCACAAAAAAACCTCTGTGCAACAAGGCACAGAGGTTTTTTCAATTTGCGTTTTCCTGTTATACGAACTGATGCTTTGCGACAAATACCGGGAAGGTATCTGTTCCTTTCAGAGTCTTCCCTGATGTAACCACAGCTCTCTTGTCTGTGATCACATATTCAACATTTGCATTATCTTCGATTACGGTATCCTGCATCAGCACACAGTTTTTCACAACTGCTCCCTTGCCGATCCGCACACCGCGGAAGAGAACGCAGTTTTCTACGTCGCCTTCGATTACGCAGCCATCAGCCGCCATAATATTCTTCGCAACAGCACCCGCAACATAGCGTGTCGGGTTGTCATCGCGCAGCTTGGTATAAATGGAACCGCCGGAGAATAATCCGTCAAGGTTCCTGTCGTCCAGAAGACGCAGGTTCTCATCAAAGTAAGTTTTCAGGTCGCTGATCCGGCCGTAATATCCGTCATATTTATAGCCCGCCACGCGGATCGTATCCAGGCTTTTAGCGAGGACATCACGCTCCAGATAGACAGCGCCCAGCATATAGGAATCTTTTACCATCCGGACCAGATACTCTCTTCTGATACAGTAAATATTCATGCCGAAGTTCTGAACTCCCTCTGCCTGCGGATTGATATACATCTTCTTTACAAATCCATCCTCGATGTCAAAGGTATAATACATGCCCTTATTCATCTTTTTGGCGCGCAGGGCGCTCTCCGGGAGCTGCTCCTGTGTATAGGCAACCGTAACATCCGCACCGCTGTCTATATGTGCCTGAATGAATTTCCGGAAGTCAAAGCTTGTCGCAATATTGGTATCTGTCAGGATAACATAATTCTCTTTCTGTGAATCAAGGAAGCTGATAATGTGTGCCAGCGCTTCTATGCGCCCCTTATACACATTCATGGTTTTCTCCGCAAACGGAGGCCACACTGTCAGTCCGCCATTTTTACGGGCCAGGTCCCACTCACGGCCTGCTCCCAGATGATCCATAAGGGAATGATAATTCTGCCGCGCAAGCACAGATATATTGTCGATCCCGCTGTTGACCATACTGGAAAGAACAAAATCGATCAGGCGGTAACGGCTTGCGAACGGAATTGACGCCATCAGGCGTTCACTGGTAAGCTCCGGCACCAGTTCATCATATGTATTCGGGAAGATTATTCCCAGCGCGCTTTTGTTTACCATTCTTCCTCACCATCCTTTACACTTTCTCTGACCATGGCATTCGAGTAGATCTTTGCACCGTCTCCGACATATACTCCGGGGCCGATGGTGGCAACGCCGCGTTCTTCCCCATCTTTTACAGCTCCGACAACCGCATTTTCACCGATGACTGCATTCTCTGCGATGATACAGTGTTCAACAACTGCACCTTCTTTGATCACAGATCCGCCCATGACCACTGCGTCTCTTACAACAGCCCCTTTGGCCACTTTTACACCGGAATAAAGAAGAGAGTGAATGACCTCTCCGTCCACACGGCATCCGTCGGTGATCATGGAGTCTACGATCTTCGCGTTCATTCCGATCTTATGACCGGTCATACGGGCATTCCTGCTGTAAATCTTCCAGTCATCATTAAACAGATCGATGCCGCTGTTCTCCGGATCCAGCACTTCCATGTTTGCTTCCCAGAGAGATGCGATCGTTCCCACATCCTTCCAGTAACCATTGAAGTGGTAAGCATACATACGCCGGCCGTCGCGAAGCAGATTCGGAATGATATTGTTTCCGAAATCATTCTCTGAATTCGGATCTGCCTCATCTTCTTCCAGATATTTCTTTAATACCGGCCAGTTAAAAATATAGATACCCATCGAAGCCAGATTGGACTTCGGATTCTTTGGCTTCTCCTGGAATTCTGTAATCTTATCATTCTCATCCGCTACCATGAGGCCGAAGCGGGATGCTTCATCCCAGGGCACTTCCATAACTGCTACTGAGAACTCCGCATCTTTCTGCTTGTGGAAACGCAGAAAATCGCTGTAATCCTGTTTGCAGATCTGATCTCCGGACAGGATGATCACATACTCCGGATCATAGCGCTCGATAAATGAAATGTTCTGATAAATCGCATTGGCAGTTCCCTTGTACCAGTCTGATCCTGACGCACGCTGATACGGCGGCAGAACATGGATACCTCCATTCAGTCTGTCCAGATCCCACGGCTGTCCATTGCCAATATATTCATTCAGAACAAATGGCTGATACTGCGTCAGCACTCCGACTGTGTCAATCCCTGAATTTACACAGTTCGAAATCGGAAAATCAATGATACGGTACTTCCCTCCAAAAGGAACCGCGGGCTTTGCCAGTTTCTGAGTCAGTGCATATAAACGGGAACCCTGACCGCCAGCAAGAAGCATAGCAACAATTTCTTTTCCCATTTTTCAATCCCCTCTTTCAATAGTTTCTTAATCATTTATAATAACCTTGCGGTAATTACAAATATATATATACTATACTACAATTTCAACAATTCTTAAAGACCATTTTTGATTTTTTTAACACTTTTTTACAAAAAAAGGCAGGATATTCTCCTGCCTTATCTGAACTGTTTCTATATTTTAATATTCAAGTCCCGCTCGCGAGACTTGGCGCGGAATTCGGGTCAGCGTCAGCTGGAAAGAGGAATGGCCTTGGTCGCGGTCACGGCGAGTGCACCCGGGCCGATATGACAGGACACACTCAAAGAAAGGGGGTTCATCACGATTTCGTGATCCGGAAAGACCTCCTGCACTTCCTTCCTGAATGCCTCCGCAGCTTCCAGATCATGTGTATAGGCCATGGAAATATGTATATTCTCTCCTTTTTCGGATCCGAAACGGTCTCTGCAGTCGTCAATGATCTGCTTGATCATGATGGATTTCGCCTGTTTTACCGTCCTTGCCTTCGCAAATGCATCCAGCTTTTCGCCCTGGATCTGAAGCACCGGCTTGAGCTTCAGCAATGTCCCCAGCGCTGCGGCCGCCGGCGTGATCCTGCCGCCCTTCTTCAGGTAATACAGGGTATCCAGCATGATATAAATACTGGAGTCCATCTTGTTCTCCATCAGAATATCATGAATCTCTTTTGCGCTTTTGCCTGCCTCTGCCAGCATCATTGCATCCATAACAGACTGCCGCATGGTAACCGAAATACGCTGATTGTCGACAACGAACACCTTTCCCTCATAGTCCTGAGCCAGCATCATCGCCGTAGAGCAGGTGCTGGAAAGCCCGCTGGACATGGGAATGTGAATGATTTCATCATAGTCTTTCAATAAGCGGTCCCAAAGATCCGTAAAATCCGTCACGACCGGAGCCGATGTCAGAATCTTTGCTCCATCGGTCAGCTTCTCATAAAACTGATCCTGTGTCAGATCTATGTCCTCCAGGAACTTCTCATCATTGATATAAAAAGGCATCGGCATCACATAGATACCGTATTGTTTTGCTTCTGATTGTGTAATCCCGCTGTTGCTGTCCGTAACGATTGCTATTTTGCTCAAAATCTTTTCCTCCCGATTTCTCTTCAAATCATGGCTATTCTAACATATCAGGCAGGCAGTTACAAGGCATCATCAGCGATAATATACGGAATTCCATCTTAATTCATTCTTAAGCTGACGGATATTCGTGTCCTTATCAATGCAGACTGCCTCAATGCCCATGGTCTCTGCCCAGTCAACCATCTGCTCCGCATTCAGGTCATAAGAGAACGCTGTATGGTGAGCTCCCCCGGCCAGGATCCAGGCTTCCGCACCTGTCTGAAGATTTGGCATCGGTGTCCAGAAGGCCGTTGCGACCGGAAGTTTCGGCATGGGTTTTTCTGTCTTTTTGCACTCTACATCATTGATGATCAGACGGAACCGGTTCCCCAGATCGATCAGAGAAGCGGCAATGGCCGGACCTTCCTTCGATGTAAATACCAGCCGCGCGGGGTCTTCCCGGTTCCCCATGGAGAGCGGCTGCTCTTTAATGGAAATCTCTCCGTCCGCTATGCTCGGGCATACCTCCAGCATATGCGCTTCCAGAATACCTTCCTTCCCCGGCACCAGATTATAAGTGTAATCCTCCATAAATGAAGTACCCTTCGGATTTTTTACGTCCTGTGTCATGATTTTCATGATCCGCACCAGCGCAGCTGTCTTCCAGTCACCTTCCGCGCCGAATCCGTACCCTTTTTCCATCAGGCGCTGGATCGCCAGTCCGGGAAGCTGTCTGAAACCGCCAAGGTCGCCAAAATGGGTTACAATTGCCTGATAGTTCTTCTCCTCCAGGAAACGCTCCAGCCCGATCTCCATCTGTGCCTGCACAGCCACATGTTCCCGGAATTCTTTTTCATCCCGGCCTTCCGTCAGAATCCTGTATTTGCTGTAATACTCTTCTACAAGAGCGTCCACATCCGCCTGTGATACAGCATGAACCGCCTCGACCGCTTCATTTACGGGATAAGCATCTACTTCCCAGCCGAATTTGATCTGGGCTTCGACTTTATCTCCTTCCGTAACGGCAACGTTTCTCATATTATCAGCGATCCGCATGACGCGCACATGGCTGCTCTCGATGACGCCGACCGCACTGCTCATCCAGGAACCGATTCTTCTTTGTACCTCCGGATCAGCCCAGAAGCCGGCAACTACTTTGCGCTCTTTGTTCAGGCGCGAGAAAATATGGCCGTATTCCCTGTCGCCGTGCGCAGCCTGGTTTTCATTCATAAAATCCATGTCGATCGAGTCATAGGGGATCTCACGATTAAACTGCGTATGAAGATGAAGAAGCGGTTTTCTGTATTCCTGCAGCCCGAGGATCCAGGATTTTGCAGGACTGAATGTGTGCATCCATGTGATGACGCCTGCACAGTTCTCGTCCGTATTTGCTTCATTAAATGTCTTCCGGATCAGTTCATTGGTGATCAGCGTCGGTTTCCAGACCACCTCATAAGGGATTTCTTCGCTTTCATTCAACGCATCCGCAATTATTTTTGAATGCTCTGCCACTTTCGCCAGGCACTCCTCTCCGTACAGATCCTGGGATCCTGTGCAGAACCAGAACTGATATTTTTTCTGCAAAATCATTATTGAATCTTCTCCTTTCCTCCGGCAGATGACGGCTGCCTGCCGTCAATGCTGTCCGTAATATGCATTTTCTCCGTGTTTCCTGTAATAATGTTTATCCTGCAGTTCCTGCGGCGCAGGTCTGTTTTCCGGGTTGATCCACTCACACCGTGCCGCCATCTTCGCAACTTCTTCAAGAACAACCGCATTATGCACCGCTTCTGCGGCATCTTTTCCCCAGGTAAACGGTCCATGGTTCTTGCAGAGCACCGCCGGAACCGCCTGATAATCTTTTTTTCTCAGATCAAATTCATCCGCAATCAGTTTCCCGGTATTCCACTCATATCCGTCTTCGATCTCATCTGCCGTCAGATTTCTTACACAGGGGATCTCTCCATAAAAATAATCGGCATGTGTGGTGCCATAGCAGGGAATATCTCTGCCGGCCTGTGCCCAGCTGGTCGCCCACAAAGAATGCGTATGCACAATTCCTCCGATTTCCGGGAACCGGTTATAGAGCACGGTGTGCGTCGCCGTATCCGAAGACGGATTCCATTTTCCCTCTACTCTGTTCCCGCCAAGGTCAACGACTACCATGTCATCGGGAGTCAGTTTGTCATATTCTACTCCGCTTGGTTTGATGACAAAAAGACCTGACTTGCGGTCAATTCCGCTGACGTTTCCCCAGGTAAAAGTCACCAGTCCGTATCTGGGCAAAAGCATATTCGCTTCATATACCTGTTTTTTTAGTTTTTCCAGCACTTTGACTCCTCCTTTTTATTCGATCAGATCAGGTGTTCCACTGCGGCGCGCTCAACGGGAAGTCCTCTGTTGTAACGCTCCATAAAGCGTTCAAAGCCCTCCTCATCGGATGCGTCCGGTTCTTCTGCGGTTCCCTCTTCTCCATGGAAGACTTTTTCAGAAAGATAGTCCGCCAGGCTCTCCTCTTCTGTTTTATGCGCCATATAGGATGCCAGCAAAGCGATTCCCCAGGCGCCTCCCTCTCCCGCAGTTTCCATAACATATACGGGAGTATGGATGGCAGCTGCCATAAATCGCTGGCCGACTCCCCTGGTCTTGAACAGTCCGCCATGACCATACATTTTATCCAGCGCAATTTTCTCCTGCTTCACCAGAATATCCATGCCGTTCTTCAGAGCTCCCATGGATGTAAAGAGGTGCGACCGCATGAAATTGGCCAGATTAAAACGGCTGTCCGGCTTTCTCACGAACAGGGGACGTCCTTCTTCGAAACCGGTGATGCTTTCTCCCGAAAAATAATTATATGCCAGCAAGCCGCCGCAGTCCGCGTCTCCTTCCAGCGCCTTCCGGTAAAGGTTCCCGTACAGTGTGTCCGGGTCGGGATCGACTCCAAACGTCTGCAGTGTTTCCGCGAAGAGACTGACCCAGGCATTCAGATCGGAGGTGCAGTTATTGCAGTGTACCATCGCTACGGGTTCTCCATCCGGAGTGGTCACCATGTCGATCTCCCGGTAATAATCGGAAAGTCCTTTTTCAAGAACCGCCATCGCAAAAATACTGGTTCCCGCGGAAACATTTCCCGTGCGGACTCTGACGCTGTTTGTGGCCGCCATTCCTGTCCCCGCATCTCCCTCGGGCGGACAAAGCGGAATTCCGGGTTCCAGATCGCCGGACGGATCAAGCAGACGCGCCCCTTCTTCCGTGAGGGTGCCTGCTTCCTCTCCCGCCTTCAGCACTCGCGGCAGGATATCCCGCAGTTTCCATGTGTACTTTCTGTCTTCGATCAGGCGGTCAAAGCAGTCTGCCATGTCTGCATCATAGTCCTTCTTTTCCGAATCAATCGGAAACATGCCTGCCGCGTCGCCGATTCCCAGAACTTTCTTCCCTGTCATTTTCCAGTGAATGAATCCGGCAAGCGTTGTCATGAAGCAGATGTTCTTCACATGTTCTTCTCTATTCAGGATCGCCTGATAGAGATGTGCGATGCTCCATCGCTGCGGTATATTGAACCGGAAAAGTTCTGACAGCTTCCCGGCCGCTTCCTCCGTCATGGTGTTCCTCCAGGTACGGAAAGGAACGAGCAGCTGATCCTTTTCATCGAATGCCATATAGCCATGCATCATGGCGGAAAATCCGATCGCGGAAAAACTCTTCGGAACTACCTGATATTTTTCCATGATATCCTGCTTCAGGCAGGAATAACAGTCCTGAAGGCCTTCCCGGATGTCCTCCATGCGATAGGTCCAGATATTGTTCTCCAGCCGGTTCTCCCATCCATGGTCTCCGGCAGCAATCGGCCGGCTGTCCTCATCGATCAGAACCGCCTTGATCCTCGTCGAACCAAACTCAATCCCCAGGATGGTTTTCCCCTGCCGGATTGCCTCTGCTGTTTTCGCCTTATCCATTTTCTTACCTCTCTTTCCTTAACGGTCAGCCCGGTATCCTTTTATTTTTTTATATGCCGTGTCACTGCCCAGATTACTGCAACAAGGATAATGATCAGAAGCGCAATGTTCCAGAAACTCTGAGACATCGTTACCCCGAAAGCTTCAATCAGGCCAATGGCCAGCAGCAGTCCTCCCAGAATCATCTCCAGCGCGATCGGTCTGTAATCAATCACTTCATCCCTGCCGGCTTTTCTCGCGCGAAGCAGACCTGTTATTCCATAGGCCAGGCACACGGCGCCAAGAACCGGCAGCAGGATCTTCGCGGATGTTTTCCCGCTGAAGATCACATAAAAAATGATGACAGCTCCCACTACCGTAACCACGGTCTGTGCATTAAAATTGTTATTTTTCATAATTTTTCTTTCCTTTTCAAAAGGCGCTGCCCCAAAAGGCAGCGCCAGATGATATGCTTAACTTTTTAAAACATCTGATTGTCTTATCATGCAAGTCCCGGTGCAGCGGTAAGAATAGCCGCGCAGAGGAATGTACCAATCAATGTCATGATGACTGTCTGCAGGAACATCGGACCATATGCGTCTTTGATCTTCACCTGTGCAAGACCTGTGGTAATCAGAATCAGTCCGTTTACAGGAAGTGTCTCAAATGTTGAAACCGCAATTGCAGCTACACGAGCCAGCGCATTCGGATTGACTGCAGGGGTCTCTACCCAGATAAATGCTGCCGCTACCATCGGAAGTGCAATACCTAATGCTGCAGGCGGGGAAGATGTAAAGGCTACTACGATGATGCAGAGCAGAATACCCATCATCAGAGGGGAAATGTGTGCACCAAACAATGCGCCTACCATGCCGTTGAAAGCATCTGTATGCTGTACAACTGCCGCAAAACCAGCTGCCGCGCAGAGTGTCATGATTGCGGTAGCACCGTTCACAGCACCGGAGTTCAGGGAGCCAAGTACTCTTCCTGCCCAGCCCGGGAATCCCTTTCTCTCATTATCCTTGAAGAACGGAGCGTTCAGAAGGATTGCAGCAACAATACCGCACAGGAGAGCGAGAGAAGCGTTCTGTACAATAGCAAAAAGTAAAAATACAACTACAAGCGGAATAATCGCCGGAACGAAATGAGGAAGCTTGACGGTTCCGTCTTCCGGAAGCGGCTCACACGGACCGTAATCAAACGTCTCACCTTTTTTCATTGCTCTGGTAATAAATGTAGAGCAGATGAAGTAAATACCTACCTCGATCACAATAAATGTGATGAATCCGGGAATCGGTGCAGCGCCCGGGCTTGTCTGAAGGATACTCATACAAATAATATTGTTGATACTCAGAACGAAAGGAGCGGAGTTTGCACCACAGCTCAGCGCCAGCATAGCCGGTACATAACGTCTCGGAATACCGATACGGTGAGCCATATACATGCTGATCGGGAATGTAGCGAAAATAGCAACGAATCCGTCTACACCACCATAAGTAAGAATACACTCGATCAGAAGCATGATCAGAACGGCACGCTTTGCCTGTTTCATCTTGTCTGTCTGATTCATAACGAACTTGTTAACAAGTGTCGTAGCGATTGACTGGGCAGCACCGCTGTCGCCCAGAACCTTTCCGAAAATACCGCCCAGGAATACTGTCGGGAAAATAGCTGTGATCATACCGCACAGACCGCCGATCTCCCAGACACCTGTCGCCATGTTCTCCTCAACATTACCTACATAAAGCTTTGTGAAGGCAAATGTCGGGTTCATCCCGTTCGTAAGGGCAACGATCACACCGCAGAGCGGAGCCAGATACAGAACGGAGACATTTTTGTAAGCGCCGTACAAAAAGATTGCAAGGGCGATTACAATACCAATAATACCTAATGCCATAAACCTTGTCCTCCTCTAAATCTTTTACTCTTTTAAAAATAAAAGTTAAGCAATTACGATTATGCAACATATAGCATGCAAAATCGAGTTACCACAATTATACTAAAAAAGTACGATTAGTACAAGATAATTATTGCATTTTAACGGAAAAAATAAAAAAAGTTTAAACTTTATAAATAATCTGTTTACATTTGCCTGTTTTACTATCTGTTTTGATAGATAAAAAGGAGTACTACGATCACAAGAACGACCACTGCATAAAAGCGCGCATGACGGATCCTCCGTTTTTCTGCCAGATCTTCCTCTGCCGGTTCCCGGTCCGCAGCGGCTGCCTCTTCCGCGCGTTTTGCGGCTTTCTTTTCGCGCCATGCTTCGATCACCGCTTTTGCCCGTTCCATATCTTCCCTGTTTACAAAGATTTCCTCTCCGTAATTGTTCATCGCCATCAGGAAATTCCCCGTCTTTCCGGCGCCGATCTTCCGGCGCGCGCACGGGATCCGTTCCATCAGCAGTTCTGCAGTGACATCATCTGCCTCCTCGGAAGAATAAACCGCAAGAACGATATCCATTTTATCATAGTCAATTTTCGCTGCCATAGTGCTACTCCTGTTCATCAGTTCCTCTTATAAAGTATACCTCTTTCGGCAGAAGCTCTCACTCCGGCCAGATAATCATCTGCAGCTTTCTGAGCGGCCGCAAAAATATGATTGATCCTCAGACTGGCCTCCGCGATCGAGCCCGCCTCACCGAGCAGAATCGCCCGGTCATCCAGCTGTTTTCTGACATCCTCCAGTTCCTTCCTGAGTCTGTCGATCTCCCCCTGTTGTTCAAGCATTATCTCAAGAAGCTCTGTGCGGTTCAATTTACGTAAATCTTTCTCCAACATAAAAAACCCCTTCTTTCTAAAGCTTACTGCTTTACATTTTACTATAAAAAAACAGGGAAGTCTACAAAATCACCTGATTTTCTGCCGTGCGCGAATGGAGAGACGCTACGAGCCTTAGCCCCCGAATGGCGTATCGCGCACGAATGGCGTATCGCGCACGACTAGCCCTTAGATGTCTTCGACATCTGGCAAACGCGACGAGCCCTTAGCCCCCGAATGGCGTATCGCGCACGACTAGCCCTTAGATGTCTTCGACATCACGGGCTATCCGTATGACTACGCCATACGGTAAAAATCAAAAAAAGCGGCAGAGCCGGAAATAAATTTCCTCTCTGTCGCTTTTTTGATTTTATCGTGCGCCGTAGTTTTTTAACGCTTACATCATTCCCATGCCGGGGTTAGCTGCAGGCATCGGAGGTACGGGCTCTTTGATTTCTGCGACTACGGATTCGGTTGTAAGAAGGGTGGATGCTACGCTTGTTGCGTTCTGCAGTGCGCTTCTTGTAACTTTGACAGGATCAAGGATTCCTGCTTCTACCATGTCTACATACTCTTCTTTTGCGGCGTCGAAGCCGATTCCGGGCTCGCACTCACGTACTTTATTGATGATGACTGCTCCTTCAAGACCTGCGTTTGCGGCAATGTAGTATAACGGGGATTCGAGTGCTTTCAGGATTACTTTTGCACCTGTCTTCTCATCTCCCTCTAATGTTTCAGCCAGCTTTGCAACTTCTTTGGATGCATGAATGTATGCGGAACCGCCTCCGGCGATGATTCCTTCTTCTACTGCTGCCTTTGTTGCTGCAAGAGCATCTTCCATACGGAGTTTGCTTTCTTTCATCTCTGTCTCTGTTGCGGCACCTACACGAATTACTGCTACACCGCCGGACAGTTTTGCAAGTCTCTCCTGCAGTTTCTCACGGTCGAAATCAGATGTTGTCTCTTCTAATTCGGTATGGATCTGAGAAATTCTTGCTTTGATTGCTTCCGGATCACCCTCGCCGTCAACGATGATGGTGTTCTCTTTCTGAACCTTCACGGATTTTGCTCTTCCGAGCATGTCGATGGTTGCTTCTTTCAGTTCGAGGCCGACTTCTTCAGAAATGACCTGACCGCCTGTCAGGATTGCGATATCCTGCAGCATTGCTTTTCTTCTGTCGCCATAACCGGGTGCTTTTACAGCAGCTACGGTAAAGGTACCGCGCAGTTTATTGACGATCAGAGTGGTCAGTGCTTCGCCTTCTACATCCTCTGCAATAATAAGAAGCTTCTTGCCTGCCTGAACGATCTGCTCTAACAGCGGGAGGATCTCCTGAATATTCGTGATCTTCTTGTCTGTGATCAGGATGTACGGATCATCCAGGTTTGCTTCCATCTTATCCATATCAGTAGCCATGTATGCGGAAATATATCCGCGGTCGAACTGCATACCTTCTACCAGATCCAGTTCTGTCATCATGGTCTTGGACTCTTCAATTGTGATGACGCCGTCGTTGGAAACTTTCTCCATCGCATCTGCGACCATATTTCCAACAGTTTCGTCGCCTGCAGAAATTGCAGCAACTTTTGCGATATGGTTCTTTCCGTCAACCTTCTGGCTCATGGACGCAATTGCCGTTACAGCTGCTTCTGTAGCTTTTCTCATACCGCGTCTCATGATAATCGGGTTTGCACCGGCTTCGAGGTTCTTCATTCCCTCTTTGATCATTGCCTGTGCCAGAACCGTTGCTGTCGTAGTACCATCTCCGGCAACATCATTTGTCTTTGTTGCTGCTTCTTTTACAAGCTGCGCGCCCATATTTTCAAAAGCATCTTCCAGCTCGATGTCTTTTGCGATTGTCACACCGTCGTTTGTAATCAGCGGAGTACCGTATGATTTATCCAGGACTACGTTTCTTCCCTTGGGTCCCAGTGTAACACGGACGGTATCCGCCAGTTTATCAACGCCTGCTTCTAATGCTTTTCTGGCTTCTGTGCCATATTTTAACTCTTTTGCCATGATAAAAATCCTCCTGATATGATTATTTGTCTATCGACAGATTTCTTTCTGTCTTACTCAACGATTGCGAGAATATCGTTCTGTCTTACGATGATATACTCTTCACCGTCTAATTTCACTTCGTTTCCGGCATACTTGGAATAAATAACTTTATCTCCAACTTTTACCTGCATAACAACTTCTTTTCCGTCAACCATTCCGCCGGGTCCGACTGCGATTACCTCAGCTTCCTGCGGCTTCTCCTGTGCAGAACTCGTTAAAATAATACCGGATTTTGTGGTCTCCTCTGCTTCTAACTGTTTTAATACTACCCTGTCGCTCAATGGTACTAATTTCATGATGGAATCCTCCTTTAAATTCAACTGCTCTTATATTCCCTGTTAGCACTCATTTCTATCGAGTGCTAACCACTGACTAGTATAATATTCACTTTTGCGGTTCTTCGCAACTATCTGAATATGGATAGAACAAGGTGTTTGTTCCGTTTTCCTGACCTATCGTCTTTTTTTCTCTCATTTTCTCACTTTTCCATTTTTTACCTGTCTTTGAGCAGAAAAAAATTGTTCTGAACATAATTTATGCAGTTCCCCGCATAATATGCGTCATGATCACTCAATCAGGCCAAAATGCCTGCACGCATGATAGATGCCGTCCTCACGGTAATCCTGTGTCACATAATCCGCCCGGGAACGGACTTCGGGTTTTGCATTCCCCATGGCAATCCCGCATCCGGCATACTGAAGCATTTCCAAATCGTTGACACTGTCGCCAAATGCATACGTATCCTCTCTCGCTATCCCCAGTCTGCTGCAGATTTCATGTATGGCTGTTGCTTTTGAATATCCTTTCGGCACAGCCTCCATCACGGCCGGACCATGAATCAGAAAACTGTAATCCTCTTTCAGAATCTCCATTACTTCACGGTACCGGGTCCCCTCGATCAGCAGACTGCATTTGCTGACTTCCGGGTGTGCCGCCGGATCCGGCTTCCGCAAAACGGAAGAAGAAACGGGTTCAATCTTTCCCGCGAGGAATCCGGACTGGAATCTTTGATAGCGTTCCTCTCCGATCCTCTCTCTGTCCATATACAGTTTTTCTTTGCCCTCCAGGATCATAATCATATGATAGTCCTGAAAGATCTGTACGGAACGTTTCACCAGCGCATCATCCAGTTTTTTGTAGAGAAGTTCCTCTCCATGATACTCGATATGTGTGCCGCATCCGCTCAAAATCCCGTCAAAGCCAAAAGGCTGCAATTGTTTCAGCGGAATAAACACTCTTGTCCTGCCGCTGCAGATGAAGATCTGATGTCCTTCCTGCTTCAGAAGGCGCAATGCCGTCTTCGTACTTTCCGGTATCCTATTATCCGTGCCCCATAAAGTTCCGTCAATATCAAAAAATACTGCTGCCATCTTTCTTTTCCTTGCCAAGTCTCGCAAGCGAGACTTGATAGTTCGTAACTGTTACGTAAATTCCTGGTGAACCAAGCGTTTCCTATAACACGAAAATGCCATCCGGCAACACCGGATGGCATTCATTTCGATTCTCTTCTACAGAAGTCCTCCAATTGCGAGGAAGATCGGTGCAAATACCAGAGAAACAATCGTCATCAGCTTGATCAGGATGTTGATGGAAGGGCCTGATGTATCCTTGAACGGATCACCGACCGTATCACCTACAACAGCCGCCTTGTGCGGTTCGCTTCCTTTTCCGCCGTGATGGCCTCCCTCAATGTATTTCTTTGCGTTATCCCAGGCACCGCCTGCGTTTGCCATGAAAATAGCCATCATAACACCCGTAACAAGGGCTCCTGCGAGCAGTCCGCCCAGAGCCTCCGGTCCTAAAACGATACCGACGATAATCGGAACAACGATCGCAACGATACCGGGAACAATCATCTCTTTTAAGGATGCCTGTGTGGAAATACCGACGCAGGTCTTGTAATCCGGCTTGCTGGTTCCCTTAAGGATGCCGGGATCTGCCTTGAACTGACGGCGTACTTCCTCAATCATCTTGTATGCTGCCTTGGAAACTGCCTCCATGGTGATCGCGGAGAACAGGAAAGGAAGCATCGCGCCAATCAGAAGGCCTACGATAACTGTCGGAACAAGAAGATCGATCGCGCTTAACTTTACGGCTTGCGCATAAGATACGAACAGTGCAAGAGCTGTCAGCGCAGCGGAACCAATCGCGAAACCTTTACCGATCGCAGCTGTCGTATTACCTACGGAATCCAGAGAGTCTGTAATGTCACGAACGCTCTCATCCAGACCGGACATTTCGGCAATACCGCCTGCATTGTCTGCAATCGGGCCGTAAGCATCGACTGCAACTGTACTTCCGGTCGTAGCAAGCATACCGACCGCTGCAAGAGCGATACCGTATACGCCTGCGAATCTGTAAGAAACAAAGATGCCAATCGCGATCAGGATGATCGGGATCGTACAGGAATGCATACCAACGGCAAGTCCGCTGATGATGTTCGTAGCGGAACCTGTCTCAGACTGCTCTGCAATCTTCTGCACATGTTTGAATTTGTCAGATGTATAGCGCTCTGTGATATTACCGATCAGAACGCCGACGATCAGACCGGCAATGATCGCTCCGCACGGAAGGAAAGATCCGAGGAGCGGTTTGCAGAGGATGATCGCTACGACAACGGTAATAATGTTTGCAATATTCTCACCAAGCTTCAGAGCCTTGTGCGGATCGGAACCTTCTTTTCCGCGTACAAGGAATACACTGATGACAGAAGCGATAATACCAACAGCTGCGATCAGCAGCGGATAGATCGCTCCGCAAAGAGGATTCTCCGCATTGGCATAAGCAATCAGTCCCAGAGTGATTGCGGAAATGATGGATCCTACATAAGATTCAAACAAATCGGCGCCCATACCGGCAACGTCACCAACATTGTCTCCTACATTATCAGCGATAACAGCAGGGTTACGGGGATCATCCTCCGGAATTCCGGCCTCTACCTTACCAACAAGGTCTGCGCCTACATCAGCAGCTTTGGTATAGATACCGCCGCCCACACGGGCGAACAGAGCTACGGAAGACGCACCCAGGCTGAATCCGAATAAAATCTCGGAATTACCGGTCACCAGATAGATCAGGCTTACTCCGAGAAGTCCAAGTCCAACAACTGCCAGTCCCATAACTGCACCGCCGCGGAATGCGATCGGTAAAGCAGCGGACATGCCTTTTTCCTTAGCCGCATTGGCTGTACGGACATTTGCTCTTGTCGCAACGCTCATCCCGAAATAACCTGCCAGGATGGAGAAAAATGCTCCGATCGCGAAACAAATAGCTGTCGGCCATCCGATCGCAAACCCTACTGCGACAAAAACTACAACGATAAAGATGATCAGGATCTTGTATTCTGAGAACAGAAATGCCTGAGCACCCTCATGGATCGCTGCCGCAATTTCTTTCATCCGGTCTGTTCCTTCCGGCTGTTTCTTGACATTGACAGCTAATCCTGCGGCAACAAGCAGCGCTATGATGCCGATGATTGGAATGATAAAATACCACGTTACCATTTCAAAACTCTCCCTTCAAATAACTTTTGTATACATAAATACTAACCGTTATGGTAACATAAGGCAAATCAACGTGTCAACAATCGTTAAATTCTTGACAAGATATCTTTGTTTTTATTATGGACGAAACAGCCATAAGGTGTTAAACTATACAACGTTTACAGCAAATACACAGCCAAAGGACGTTTCCGGCAGAAGGATTCTTTTTCGCCGGGACCGCAAAGATGCAGATGAATTCAAAGAAATCAGAAAACAGATCCTATTATAAACTTGGAATCAAAAACGGCATGCCGATCTGTCTCGGCTATTTTGCCGTTTCATTCACGCTGGGCATCATCGCCAGAAATGCAGGCATGACAGCCTGGCAGGCTGCGCTGGCCAGCATGACGGTCAACGCTTCCGCCGGACAGTATGCCGGCTTTACAGTCATTGCGGCGCAGGGAACTTACCTGGAAATGGCCGTCATGGAACTGATTGCCAATGCCCGGTATCTGCTGATGTCCTGTTCCCTGAGCCAGAAGTTTTCTCCGGAAACCGGTCTGCTCCACCGGCTGCTGGTCGGATTTGATGTGACTGATGAGATTTTCGGAGTCTCCGTTTCCGTCCCCGGCAAGCTCAATCCGTTTTACAATTACGGCATGATGACCGTTGCTATACCGGGCTGGTCCGGCGGGACATTTCTGGGCGTTGTTATGGGAAATATTCTGCCGGCGAATGTGGTCAGCGCTTTAAGCGTTGCTCTCTACGGGATGTTCATCGCCATTATCATTCCGCCGGCCCGGAAGGATAAAATCATAGCCATGCTGATCATCGTATCTATGGCAGCCAGCTTTATCTTCTCACGCCTTGCCGTCTTCGCATCCGTCTCATCCGGTGTGAAGACCATTATCCTGACTGTTATCATCTCGGGAATCGCAGCCTTGCTTTTCCCCGTAAAGGAGGAATCGCCCCATGAATCATAATATCTATATTTATCTGCTGGTCATGGCCGGCGTCACCTACCTGATCCGTGTACTGCCGCTGACCCTGATCCGCAGAGAAATCAAAAACAGAACCATACGTTCCTTCCTTTACTATATCCCCTATGTCACGCTGTCTGTCATGACCTTCCCGGCAATCCTGGATGCCACGAAGAATCCTCTGGCCGGTCTGGCAGCACTGATCGTCGGGATTCTTCTGGCATGGTTCGGCAGAAGCCTGTTTCAGGTCGCGGTCATCTCCTGTGTCGTCGTCTTTGTTCTGGAACTGCTCCTTCACTGACGGCCGCTAGCGTTTTACCCCTTTGGTATCGCGGTTCCCGATCCGGAGCCTGTTGAGGACCACTTCTTTTCCCTGTACTTCTGTCACAGGATTATTCTCACCGTTCAGGATCCATGCGCCGGCCAGCCGCTCTTCCTTCGAAAGCCGCATGCCGCGCACTCCGATCGCTCCTTTTTTCTTTTCCGGAATATCTGCAGCGGCGATGCGCAGAAAATAATTTTTCTCCGACTGCATGACCAGTGTATCCTCCTGCTGCACGATCCCTGCGCACAGGATTTCATCTCCGTCCGCGAGTCTGGTCGCGGCTGTCGTGCGCTTTGCCACATCAAATTCCGCTCCCTCTACCAGCTTGATCATGGCTGCTTTTGTGACAAACAGCATCTTCCTGCCTGTCAGATCTGCAAGGCGGAAGACCGATATAATATCCTCCGCGCTGCTGGAATAATTGCAGATATTATCGATCGGGATCCCTTTGTCCCGGAACTTTCCGAATGGGACATCCGTCATTTTCAGCAAATGCATCTGCCCCGTATTGGTAAATACACAGATTCTGTCATCACTCATACAGGATATGATCTGCCGGTTCTCGCTGTCCGCCGCTTCCTTATTTCTCTCATAGACCGCCGTATCAACCGACTTCACATAGCCGAACCGGTCCATCATAAAGACAACTGGAATCACTTCCGGAGCTTTTTCCTCATAAACTGCCGCAGCCGCATTCTCGATCACGGTCTTTCTCGGCACGGAAAATTCTTTTTTCAGCTCCTTCAGTTCCTTCATCAGCACTTTTGCCATCTGGGCACGGCTCCCGAGAATACGCTCATAGACTTCAATATTGTACATCGTCTCGTCATGTTCCCGGATGAGAGCTTCAATCTCCAGACCGATCAGACGGTACAGCCGCATATCCAGAATGGCGTTTGCCTGACGTTCTGTAAAACGGAGCATGGATGCCGTCTTCTCCGAGGACCGGGACTTGAATCGGATCCCCTTCGTTTCTCCGTGGACAAGGCACTTCTTTACCTGCTCCCTGCTTTTGCTGCCCCGCAAAATCTCTATGATCAGGTCAATGACATCGTATGCTTTAATCAGTCCCTCCTGTACTTCCTGCTTCTCCCGCTCTTTGTTCAGAAGGGTTGTGTACTTGCGGGTCGCAAGCTCGAACTGGAACTGCACATTGTGCCGTATGATCTTCACAATGCCCATCGTTTCCGGCCTGCCCTGCGCAACCGCAAGCATATTCACCCCGAAGGTATCCTCCAGTCTGGTTTTTTTATACAGAAGATTGCAGATATTTTCCGCGTCCGCTCCCTTTTTCAGTTCGATCACGATGCGGATGCCCTCTTTGGAGGACTGATTGGAAATATCCGTGATATCTGTGGTCTTTTTGGTCTCCACGAGACTGTAAACATCATTCAGGAACTTTCCGATGTTCGCACCGATCATGGTATAGGGAATCTGTGTGATCACGATTCTCTCCCTGCCGCCTTTTACACTCTCGATTTCCACCTTCCCCCGCATTTTGATCTTGCCGCTTCCGGTCTCATAGATATTTAACAGTTCATCCTTGTTGATCACAATACCGCCGGTAGGAAAATCCGGTCCCGGTATGATCTGCATCATTTCTTCCGTCGTGATATCCGGATTTTTCATATATGCGATCACGCCGTCAATCACTTCTCCGAGATTATGCGGCGGAATACTCGTCGCCATTCCGACAGCAATTCCCTCTGCCCCGTTGACCAGAATATTGGGGATGCGCACGGGCAGGACAGACGGTTCCTTCTCCGTTGCGTCAAAATTCGGCACGAAATCCACGACATCTTTATCCAGATCTCCCAGATATGCTTCCTGTGTGATTTTCTGCAGACGCGCCTCCGTGTAACGCATCGCTGCCGCGCCATCTCCTTCGATGGAACCGAAATTGCCGTGGCCGTCCACCAGCGGGAGTCCGTATTTAAAATCCTGCGCCATGACTACCAGTGCTCCGTAGATGGAACTGTCTCCGTGCGGATGATATTTACCCATGGTATCGCCGACAATACGGGCGCTTTTTCTGTATGGCCGGTCATAACGGATGCCCAGCTCATACATGTCATAGAGCGTTCGCCGCTGGACCGGCTTGAGACCGTCCCTGACATCGGGCAGTGCTCTGGCCACAATGACGCTCATCGCATAGTCTATATATGATTTCTGCATGATCTCCGAGTATTCGGTACGGAGGATCTGCTCACCTGAATTGGTCATAATTATCCCTCTTATTGCTTCTTCTTTTTCTATCTGTTCTCATCCGGATTTAAGTCTCGCCGCCTGAAAAAGCCTGCCTCCGGCGGTGTCCTCTTACACATCCAGCTCCGCTTCGTTCGCATGATCATAAATAAATGCTTTTCTGGGAGGAACATCCGTACCCATCAGCATCTCTGTCACACTGGATGCCATTCTTCCGTCCTCGATCTCGACTCTCTTCAGAATACGCCGCTCCGGATCCAGTGTCGTCTCCCAAAGCTGCTCCGCGTCCATCTCCCCGAGTCCCTTATAGCGCTGCAGGGTAAAGCTGCCCTTGTGCGTACTCCGATAATGTTCCAGAGCATCGTCATCATACAGGTACTCCTCCTCGCCTTTTGCGGGAAGGACTTTATAAAGAGGGGGCATGGCCAGATAGACGTGTCCCTCAAAAATAAGCTCCGGCATAAACCGGTAAAACAGAGTCAGAAGCAGGGTCGCGATATGGGCCCCGTCCACATCGGCATCCGCCATAATGATAATCTTGTCATACCTCAGCTTTTTGATATCAAAATCGTTTCCGTATCCTTCGGAAAAGCCGCATCCGAAAGCATTGATCATCGTCTTGATCTCCGCGTTGGCGAGAACTTTGTCAATACTTGCCTTTTCCACATTCAGAATTTTTCCGCGGATCGGCATGATGGCCTGATACATACGGTTGCGGGCCATCTTGGCAGATCCGCCCGCAGAATCTCCCTCCACAATGAAGATCTCACATTTCGATGCGTCCCGGCTCTCGCAATTGGCCAGTTTCCCGTTTGAGTCAAACGAAAACTTCTGCCTGGTCAGAAGATTTGTTTTGGCCTTTTCTTCTGTTTTTCGAATCTTCGCCGCTTTCTCGGCACAGGAAAGAACCGTCTTCAGTGTATCCAGATTCTTATCAAAAAACAGCTGGATCTCCTCCGAGGTCACCTTTGCCGTCACCTTCGCGGCATCCTGATTGTCCAGCTTTGTCTTGGTCTGTCCCTCAAAACGGGGAGCAGGATGTTTGATCGATATGACTGCGGTCATGCCGTTGCGCACATCTGCGCCAGTAAAATTCGCATCCTTTTCCTTCAGGATGCCGATCTGACGCGCGTACTGATTCATCACGGTCGTGAGCGCAGTCTTGAAGCCGGTGATGTGTGTTCCCCCTTCCGCATTGTATATATTGTTGCAGAATCCGAGAATGTTCTCATGAAACTCTCCGGTATACTGAAAAGCCGCCTCCACAGCGATTCCCTCGCACTCCCCGCAGTAATAGACAGGGTCATGAAGGACCTCCGACTTTTTGTTGATCTCCTTTACGAATCCGACGAGTCCCTCCTCCTCATGATATTCGATATGCTCCGGTTCCTCACCGCGCAGATCATCATAAAGGATGGTCAGCCCCGGATTCAGATAAGCGGTCTCATGGAGCCGGCTTTTGATCTCATCTTCTTTAAATCTGGTTTTCTCAAAGATCGTCGGATCCGGCAGAAAATTGACTTTTGTCCCCGTATCCTTCGTCTTTCCGATGACAGGCAAAAGCCCGTTCACGAGCTTTTCCGTCGGGATCCCGCGCTCATAATGATCGTGATGGATCGCTCCCTCACGGCTGATCTCCACATCCATATATGTCGACAAAGCATTGACGACCGAAGATCCCACACCGTGCAGACCACCGCTCGTCTTATAGACAGAATCATCAAATTTGCCTCCCGCGTGAAGCGTCGAGAAGACAAGCCGCGCTGCCGGGACCCCCTTTTCATGCATGCCGACCGGAATCCCGCGTCCGTTATCCGCCACCGTGCAGGATCCGTCCGCCTCCAGTGTCACGCGGATCGTATCACAGGCTCCGGCCAGGTGCTCATCCACCGAATTGTCGACGATCTCATAGATCAAATGATTCAGTCCCTTGCGCGATACACTTCCGATATACATGCCGGGACGCTTACGCACTGCCTCCAGCCCCTCTAGGACAGATATACTGCCCGCATCATACGTTACTTTCTTCGCCATTGTCTCTCCCTTTATCACTAAAAACATCTATCCAAACGTTTGTTTGCATTTTTCACACTTTGCAAGTGTAACACAAAAAAAGGAATCCCGCAAGATTCCTTTCATTTCTGATCAGATATTCTCAATCTGCCAGTCAATCGGCTCGATCCCGTGACTTTTTAAAAACTCATTGGTCCGGCTGAAATGTCTGCAGCCGAAAAATCCGCGGTATGCCGAGAGCGGACTCGGATGCGGCGCCTCAAGGATCAGATGCTTCGGATTGTTCAGCATCGACTTTTTCATCTGCGCCGGCCTCCCCCAGAGAAGAAAAACAATCGGCCGGTCCTGTTCATTTACAGCCGAAATCACCGCATCTGTAAACTGTTCCCAGCCGATCCCGCGGTGGGAATTTGCCTGATGCGCGCGGACCGTCAGAACAGTATTCAAAAGGAGCACTCCCTGCCTGGCCCACTTTACCAGATACCCGTTGTTCGGGATCTCACAGCCCAGATCATCATGCAGTTCCTGATAGATATTCACCAGTGAGGGCGGGATCTCCACATCCGGTTTTACCGAAAAGCACAGACCGTGGGCCTGCCCGTCATTGTGGTATGGATCCTGACCCAGGATCACGGCCTTCACCTCGCTTAACGGCGTCAGATGAAAAGCATTGAAAATATCGTCCGGAGCAGGGAAAATCTGCCGGGTACGATACTCCTGCAGCACCTTCTGATAAAGTTCCTTATAATACGGTTTCCTGAACTCCTCACTGAGCGGATGAATCCAGTCATTTGTAATCGGCGGCATAAACCATTTCCTCTCTTCCGTTATTTCCGCACAGACACGCCCCGTCCGGCCAGATATTCCTTCAAATCCATGATTTCCATTTCCTTATAGTGGAACAGTGATGCCGCGAGCGCCGCATCCGCTTTCCCGGCAGTCAGCGCATCATAGAAATGTTCCATGGTGCCTGCTCCTCCGGACGCGATCACCGGTATGGAAACATTTTCCGCAATGGTACGGGTAAGTTCGATATCGTATCCGGCTTTGGTGCCGTCACAATCCATACTGGTCAGAAGGATCTCGCCGGCTCCGAGCCGGTCTGCCTTCACCGCCCATTCAACGGCATCGATCCCCATGTCGATCCGTCCGCCGTTTTTATAGATATTCCAGCCGCTTCCGTCTTCCCTGCGTCTGGCATCGATCGCGACCACAACGCACTGGCTGCCGAACTTGTAAGCCGCTTCCGAGATCAGGGAAGGATTCATGATCGCCGCGGAGTTGACAGATATCTTGTCTGCCCCCTCGCGAAGCAGCATCCGGAAGTCATCCACCGTACGGATCCCTCCTCCGACAGTAAACGGGATGAAGACGGTCTCTGCCACCTTGCGGACCATATCGACCACGGTCGCCCGGTCATCGCTGGACGCCGTGATATCCAGAAAGACCAGTTCATCCGCTCCCGCTCTGTCATAGGCAGCTGCAATCTCCACCGGATCTCCGGCGTCACGCAGATTAACAAAATTCACGCCCTTCACTACTCGTCCGTTCTTTACATCCAGACAGGGAATGATTCTTTTTGTAAACATGTTTTTCCTCCTTGGGGCTCCGGCCCGTCTGCGGTTTTCCGGTCACAGTGCGCAGAAATTCTTCAGGATCTGAATCCCGGTCGTCCCGCTCTTTTCCGGATGAAACTGGCAGGCAAAAATATTGCCTTTTTCCACCGATGCATGGATCTGTACACCATACGACGCGGATGCCTTCACAATCTCCGGCTCTTCTGCGTGCAGATAATAGGAATGCACAAAGTATACATACGGTTCCGGTCCAAGCCCCCGGAACAGACGCCCGTCATTGACAAGGTCGAGGGAATTCCATCCGATATGCGGAATCTTTAATCCCTCCCTGTCGGGGATTCTTAAGATTTTTCCGGGCAAAATACCCAGTCCTTCCACTCCGGGACTCTCTTCGCTGCTTTCAAACAGCAGCTGGAGGCCAAGGCAGATCCCAAGAAAAGGTGTTCCTTTCTCCGTGACTTCGCGGATCACTTTATCCAGTTCTTTCCGCTTCAGCATCGCCATTGCATCTCCAAAAGAGCCGACCCCCGGCAGAATCACTTTGTCTGCACTTCTGATTGTCTGAAAATCTCCGGTAATCACGCTTTCTTCACCGATATGCGCAAGTGCCTTTTCCACACTCTTCAGATTCCCGGCGTCATAGTCTATAATCGCTATCAACTCTCAATCCTCCATTAGATGGTTTCAGGCGGCCCGGGCAGCCTTATCTGGTCTCCAGTTCGATCCAGAACTCGACACCATCCTCATGATTGACCACGCCGCAGGCCTGTCCCATGGAATCCATGATTGCCTTAACAATCGACAGACCGATTCCGCTTCCGCCGTATTCCCGGGTTCTTGCCTTATCCACTTTGTAAAACTTTACCCAGATCTGATCCAGGTCCTCCTCCGGGATCTGCCTGCCGGTATTAAACACGCTCACCCGGAGCAGATCACCCCGTATCTCGTAAGAAAACCGTATCCGCTTCTCCCCTTCACAATGATTGATGGCGTTGCTCAGATAGTTCGTGATTACTTCTTCGATCATGAACTCATCTCCCCACACATAAGACTCCGTGAGGCTGCCGATCTCCAGGGTGATGCCCTTCTGCTCCATCAGAAGACGGGACGCATTCGTGATTCCCGCGATCAGTTCTGTAATATTAAACCGGGACATAGCCACTTCTTCATTGCCAAACTCCAGCTGATTCAGCGTAAGCAGTTTTTTAACCATGCGATTCATCTTGGACGCTTCATCAATGATGACTTCACAATAAAAATTTCTGCTCTCCGGATCGTCATTGATGCACTCCTGCAGACCCTCCGCATACCCCTGGATCAGGGCAAGAGGAGTCTTTAATTCGTGGGAAACATTCGAGAGGAACTCTTTTCTCATCTCATCGATCTGTTCCTTCTTTTCTATATCCTTCTGCAGAGCGACATTTGCCGTCTTCAATTCCGAAATCGTCTGTTCAAGATTGTCCGACATCTGGTTGAAATGCTCGCCCAGCTGATCGATTTCATTTCCCGGTACGGCAGGGTACTCTTTCTCCTTCCCCATCTCCGCGATCATCTCACGGTCTTTTTTCGTCTTCCAGGCTCCCGGCACATATCTGGCCTCAAAATCCAGATTCACCATTCTCTTTGAGATGTTCGTCAGCATCAGGATCGGGCGGGTGATCCTGCACGCGATATACCCGCCGGCCAGGCTTCCGGCTCCGATCGCGATCAGTCCGACGATCAGAAGGAAATGATTGGAGATCACCGCGCTCTCGTGGATGCTCTCCAGCGCTGTCCGCATCAGGATCAGCCCGCCATCGTCCAGTGTGCCGAGGAGAATCAGGTAATCAGCCCCCAGCCTGGTATCTGTTCTCTGGATCAGCTGGTAGGTATCTCCTTCTGCAACAACATCAGGATTCCGCTCAAATACCGAAAGGATCAGCTCCTCCTGCATCGTGCTCATATCGTTTGCCGAAGAGCGCACCACAGAACCGTCCTGCGCAAACACAACGATCTTGATATTTCCGTTCAGGCAGATATTCTCGAAGGTCACATCAAAATCGGAGGATTCCAGTTCCCCGCTCTGGCTGGCTTTCAGGATCGTCTGATAGCTTTCGATCATTCCCCCCTGTTTTTTTACCACATAATATTTCTCAAGCAGGGTCGTATTCAGGATCCAGCAGATCAGGATAGTTCCCGCCGTCAGAATACAGAACAGGAAAAGGATTTGTCTGGTCAGTGATTTTCGCTTCAGCATACCTCGAACTTATATCCCATCCCCCAGATGGTTTTGATATAATCTCCTTTTTCCCCTAATTTGCTGCGCAGCTTTTTGACATGGGTATCGATTGTCCTGGCGTCGCCGAAATAATCGTAATTCCATACATGATTCAGAATCTTCTCCCTCGAAAGAGCGATCCCCTCATTTTCCATAAAATACGCAAGCAGTTCAAACTCTTTAAAGCTCATTTCCACCGGCTGGTTTCCGTCGATCGTCACCGTATGCGCAGATTTGTCCATGACAATTCCGCCCTTTTCAATCAGATCGTCCAGAGAAAGCCGGTTCGTTCTTCGCAGAATCGCTTCCACGCGCGCAACCAGGATTTTCGGGGAAAACGGCTTTGAGATATATTCATCCACGCCCAGTTCAAATCCCATCAGTTCATCGCTTTCATCGCCTTTGGCTGTCAGCATGATGATCGGAACCCTGGAGCTCTCGCGGATCTCCCGGCACACTTCCCATCCATTCATCCTGGGCATCATGACATCCAGGATAATCAGCGCAATATTTTTCTGGTTATAGAACACATCCAGTGCCTCTTCCCCGTCGCCGGCTTCCAGCACTTCAAAATCTTTTTTCACAAGGAAATCCCGAACCAGCTTGCGCATTCTCGGTTCGTCATCTACAACTAAAATCTTCAGCTTTTCCATATCGGAGTCCTCCGTCATCGTCAGTATTGCATTCTCAATATTCTGAAGAATCTTAACAGAAAAGTATGTCTTTCCTGTGAAATAAAGATGCCGGATCTGTGATGATCAGAAAAGGCCATTGTCATGCTTCGCAACAATGCCTCCCACATCATGCTCCACCACATCCCAGTGTTCCGCGAGCATTCCGTCCTCCAGACGGTAAATATCGCAGACTTTATTGATACTTCCGTTTCCCATCGTGCATTTGAAGAATACAAAGACCAGATCACCTTCCTCCGCGATTTTTACAATATCCATGTGCGGCTTCATAGCCAGGAAAAAGTCGCCGAATTTCCGGAACCCTTCCCGTCCGGTCTCCGCATTCGGGTTGTGCTGGATATAGTCTTCTTTGATATACTTATCAATCACGGACTTGTCCCAGTTGTTGAAAAACTCCTCATAAAAATTCATTACAATCTGTTTGTTTGTCATTGTCTCTCTTCCTTTCTTTTATCTGTCATGTATTTATTTAATGCCTGAAGCATTCTTTCCAATTCTTCTTCCGAGGCCGCATAGGAAAACCGGATGCATGTCACCGCTTCCTCCCCGTAGGCATCCCCCGGGACCCCGGCAATCTTTGCCTTATTCAGCAGATCCAGGCAGAGTTCTTCACTGCTCATTGCGGTATCAAACTTCACCCACGCATAAAAGGAGCCCGCCGGAGAAACAAACTCCACTCCCGGGATCTTCTGCATTCCTTCCACAAGAATATTCCTCCTGTGTTCGAAAGCTTTCCGCATCTGTTCCGTTTCTTCTGCGCAATCCAGGGCAGTCAGAGCGCCTTTCTGCAAAAAACCGCTGGTACAGCTGATCGTATGCTGAAAGAGTTTTAAGATGACTCTGTACAATTCCGGATTGCAGGCCAGGTACCCGATTCTCCAGCCGGTCATGGCACTGCATTTGGAAAATCCGTTGATGACGATCACCCGGTCGAAAAATTCAGGAAAAGATGCCATGCTGACAGCCTGTGCTCCGTCATAGATGATTTTTTCATAGATCTCATCTGAAATGACAACCACATCCGGATGGTTCCGAAGGAAGGAACTGACCGCTTCTATATCCGGGCCGCTCAGAACACGGCCTGTGGGATTGTTCGGATAGTTCAGAATCAGCAGCTTTGTCCTGTCCGAAGCCGCTGCCTCCAAAGCTTCCGGCAGTATCCGGTAATCCTGCTCGTAGTTCAGATGCACCGCGACCGGAACCCCTCCGCTCACCTCCACGATGGACGGATACGACACCCAGCCGGGCGTCAGCCAGATTGCCTCATCTCCCGGATTGAGCAGTGCGCGGACCGCCAGATAAACGGCCATCTTTGCTCCGGGCGTGATGAGAATCTGATCCGCCGTGTAAGGCGCGTGATTCTCCTCATTCAGCTTCCGGGCGATGCGGATCCGAAGATCTTCATTCCCCCTGCTGTCCGTATAGTGGGTATTCCCCGCTGCCAGCTGACGGGCGATCTCGTCACATATTTTCTTCGGCGTGGGAAAATCCGGCTCCCCGCCGGTCAGATTAATGATCTCTTTATCCGTTTTCTGCAATTCTTTTGTCTTTGCGAGCAGCGTCACCGATTTTGAAGGCTCCGTACCGCATACTAATCTGTTATAAATCATTTTATCCTCCCAAACAACAACTCGCTATCAGTATAGCATATTTTTTTCAAACAGACTACATCTGAATTGACGGCTTTATGGTATAAAAAAAAGACGAATCTCTTCGTCTTTCATATGCCCTTTCGGACGGATACGGAAAGCGGCGCAAATGCCTGTTCTCAGCCGCTTCCGGCAGATGGAGATGAGGGGAATCGAACCCCTGTCCGAAATTCCAGCCACTGTACTTCTACGAGCGTAGTTGCCGTTTTGACATTCCCTCCGTCAGCCACCCGGCAACGGGTTGCTGATTTCAGTAGCTTCATCGTACGCCCATATACGCAAAGCTTTGTATATGTCGTTTCCTACAGAATCGGTGCCTGGGTCCTGAAGTGTAGGTGCCTCAGGTCAGGCATGCCGCAACTAGGCAGCAAATGCTAAATTTCTATCTTCAGCGTTTATTTTTAATTTTGACATTTCACGCATCTCATGCGGCTCGCTTCTCCAGCTTTTAAAACCCCGTCGAAACCAGTACATCCCCGTATTTTATTGTAAAAGTATTATATAACAGATCTTCCCTGTGCGCAATAACGCGCAAGGGATAAAAAAGCCCTTTAAAATCAGTGACTTTAAAGGGTTTCTTCAGTAGCGAGAGAGAGACTTGAACTCTCAACCTCCCGGGTATGAACCGGACGCTCTAGCCAGTTGAGCCATCTCGCCATATAAATGGGACCTATAGGGCTCGAACCTATGACCCTCTGCTTGTAAGGCAGATGCTCTCCCAGCTGAGCTAAGATCCCATTTCTGTATCAGGATTTCCTGACGACTTGCTTATTATACTATCATGCTGCTGCATTCGTCAAGCCTTTTTTAACTTTTTTTCTCAGTTTTTTCGCGAGCAGTTTTGGCCTGTTTTTATAGCGTTTCTTCTGTCCGGATAACCTTCCACGCTCCGATCAGTCTGTCCAGGCTCCAGGCCGCATTGGCAGGGCTTGTCGACGGAAGACAGATGCACGGACGAAGGATCTCCGGCTGAATGTATTTCTTATACATCTTTTCAGCGGTTTTCCCGTTGACAAAGATCTGCCGGATATCTGCGGCATCAAGAATCTGCGTCAGGTCATTGGCCTGCACATTTTTTATGCTGGAGTCGGAAGACCCTGTGATGTCGCAGGATCTGATCACATCCCATGCCGCGATATGATTGCGGTGAAGAAACTCCTTTTTCTGGGGAATCGTCTGCGGGCATGTCTCCCCGAACACGGCCGAAACCACTTTCCAGTACCTGTTCTGCGGATGGCCGTAAAAGAAACCGACCTCTCTGGATTTGACAGAAGGAAAGCTTCCCAGAATCAGGATTTTTGATTCCCCGTCATAGAGGGGAGGAATCGGATGTACGATCATGGCTGTCCTCCTCTCAACAGAGCTTCATCAGCCAGAAAGTGGTCTTGTTTTCAGAGGAATCCTCAATATCACGCGCGATCATATCCAGATCCCAGGCCTGCCCCGCGTTGATGCTGCAGATGACCGCTGTCGTATCCGGGAGTTCCCCTTTCGCAAGCTTTTCCGCACCGATCGCGGTGTCCTCAATCTCTTTCTCAGCCAGATCCGGCCAGTGGCGCATACGTGTCTTACAGGTCTGTCGGATTGCCTGCGGATGAGACGCCACCTGTAAAAGTCCGGACATGGACACTTCCGGTCTTTTAAAGAGACAGTGATGAATCGGCAGCACATACTCTCCGAGCATTTCATATTCTACATTATGAAAGGCCTGAATGAACTCTGAAACGGGACCTGCTGTCGTATTTCTCACCGCAAGGACTCCGTAGGATACACTGCCGTCACGCATCGCCTCCAGAATATTTTTCGCGCAGACCAGAGGAATCAGTTCCATCTGTTCCATCCCCATCTGCTCCAGCAGTTTCTGAGCCGCAAGCTCGGAGAAGCTTCCGGGTATTCCCATATAGCCAACTTTTTCCACCATACGATCCTCTCCCTTTTCCTTTATTTGATCCGCACCGGGATGCCGCTGAGGACACGGTAGACTTCCTGCGCCTTTTCGGCAAACATGCAGGAGATCCGCCCCACATTTTCTCTCCACTCGCGGTCAAAAGCATCGACCGGAACGATTCCGCATCCAAGCTCGCAGACTGTATAGACTGCATCCGGATTGTTCTTTGCGATTGTCTCCATCTGCAAAAAAGGATCTGTGCCCTCTCTCATCATCTGTGCAATCATTCTGTCGAGCGGGCCTATGACCGCTGCGTTTCTCTGTCCGGCCAGTTCCTTCGCAAAAGCACCTTTCCCCTGAAAGGCACCTCCTGTGATCAAGATCATAACCCGGTCACCTCCAAAAGTATCACGGCAAACGCCATGACCAATTCACACATCTGCAGAAAAAAGCCCTGTATGTCCCCTGTGATTCCTCCGAATTTACGCACGGCCATCTGTCTGCAAAAAAAGCAGACAGCCACTGCCGACACTGCGCAGGCCAGACCAAGCGGCCTGCTGAGCACAAGCATTCCCGCCACGCACGCCGCAGCCTCCAGAATCAGGACCAGACGGCAGCGTTCCTTCCCCGCTGCATCGGAAAAGGCCGCGGCAAGTCCGCTGTCCTTCGCCAGGGGAAACGTACATACCCCAAACGCGCTCAGGGCCCGGCTCAGAATAAATCCGATGCCCAGCACCATGACGGCCCGTTCTGCGGCCTCCGACCAGATGCCGAAAGCTGCCAGAAAATATCCGCAGCAGGCAATGACTGCAAACGCACCGGCGTGGGAGTCCTTCAGGATCTCGAGCCTTTTCTCCCTCGGCTGCCAGGAGCTGAGGGCATCCGCCGTATCCAGAAGCCCGTCCAGATGAATCCCTCCGGTAACGATGACAGGAATCAGCACAAAAACGGCCCCCCGCAGAATACTGCCCGGCATAATAAGCCCGCAGATCCTGCACCACAGCCACATCAGAAAGCCGATGACTGCGCCGACCAGCGGAAAGAAACACATCGTGTAGCGCATATTCTGTTTTGTCCATTCAATATGCGGCATCGGTATCTTCGAATACATCGAAAAAGCCACAATCACGCTCTCAATCCATCGCATGGTTCCGTCCCGTTCTCAGTCCAGGGATTCAATAACAAGAAGAATCCCTTTTGAAAATGCAATCGTTGCCCGTTCCGCCTCGATCCGGTTGCTGACTCCGCGGGCATTTCCCCCGGTCATCGTGTAATCTGCTACTTCATAGGCGAATCCGGTCAGCGTCAGTCCTTCCACTGCCGGTGTATAAGGGATCAGGGAGACATAGTCTCCATACTGACAGGATTTTTCCAGGGTCAGGTTTTTATCCGTCATCCGGATCCGGTTATGCTCATCTACCAGAAAGCATTCCACACCGGCATCCATTGCCAGTTTCAGAAGCTGGATATTTCCCAGCACATGATCCATCCGGCTTCCTGTCGCGCCGAGGATCGTGATACTGTCAGCTCCGGCTTCCACAGCCTTGCGGATCGCCAGTTCCGTATCGGTCTCGTCCTTCCTGGAAGGGAATTTCTCAATTCTGGACGGATATCTGGCCTGATAGGCACAGAATGTTTCCGGATCGGCTGAATCAAAATCGCCCAGAATCAGATCCGGGATCACGCCTTCCTTCCGGCAGTATTCCAGACCGGAATCCGCTGCTATGACCTTTCCCCACTCTGTCTTATTTATAAAATGATTTGCAAAACAGGGGTCGATCCGACCCCCGGTAATAATCAGGACATTCATTTGTGAACCATTCTTCCTTCTGTTCTGTATTCAGGAATATCTGTTTTTACTTTTCAACTCCTGGTAAATCTGTACATAATTCTGATATCTGGACAAACTGATCTCTCCGTTTTCCAAAGCGCTCCGGACCGCACAGTCCGGTTCATGAATGTGGCTGCAGCCCGCGAAACGGCAGTCCGCCTCCCTGCTTCTGAACTCCGGAAAGAACCAGCCGAGCGTCCCCGGCTCCACCGCCTGAAACTCTTTGTCTGCCAGGTGCTGCATTCCCGGATTATAATAATCTACCGTAAGGGAACTGAATCCGGGCGTGTCAAAAATGTATGTATCCTCTCCCAGAGCGATCAGCTCCGAATGGCGGGTCGTGTGACGCCCTCGCTGTATTTTTTCACTGACCTCCCCGGTCTCCATCGCAGCATCGGGCGCGAGCAGATTAATGAGCGTTGACTTTCCTACGCCCGAGGGTCCTGCGACTGTGCTTGTCCTTCCTTTTAACTGCTCCCGGATCTGATCGATCCCCTCTTCCTTTGCCGCGCTGAAAAAAAGAAGCGGATACCCGCTGCTTCTATATGCCTCACGCAGGGACATCAGTTCTTCCCGCGAAACCAGATCCGCCTTATTGATTCCGATCACAGCAGGAACATTCTGCTGCTCCATCATAATCAGGAAACGATCCAGCAGATTCAGATTCGGTTTCGGGCAGTCCGCCGCGAAGATCACCAATGCCTGATCCACATTTGCCAGCGCCGGCCGGATCAGCGCATTCTTTCTCGGAAGGATGTCGATCACGTTTCCGGTCTTCTCCCCCTCATCAATCACATCGAACTGCACCACATCTCCAACCAACGGCTTGATATTCTGTTTTCGAAAAAGTCCTTTTGCCCTGCATTCATAGATACCGGATTCCGCTGCGTAAACGTAGTAGAATCCGGCAATCCCTTTTATGATCTTTCCCTGTTTCATTGTATCAAAATCAGATTATTCCTCACGGAATGTAACGTCTGCCGGCTGCTCGTAATCACCTTCATTACCATCAGCATCTGTATAGTGCCATACGATGACCAGCGTTCCCTTATCTGTGCCGGTAATGCCGTGCGCTTCCACTGTAGCCGGGAATTCGGTGACATTATCCCAGGACTGGATCAGTTCATCACTTTCCGCCTTATAAAGGGAAATGTCTGCAGACTGAACCGTAACATTGGAAGGAGCCGTTACTTTCGACTTCAGATAATAGCTGACTTCCTTTTTCCCTTTGCTGACAATAAGATTCACAGAGGTTCCCTTATCAACATATTTCCCGGACTCCACACTCTGATCGATCACGAGGCCCTGCTCCACGCTGTCACTGTAGTCCTCTGTAATATTTCCGACATTCAGTCCTGCATCTCCCAGCGCATTCTCCGCGTCAGACTGCGATTTTCCTCTCAGGTCCGGCACCTTGGCTGATTCCGTGCCCTGGCTTACATAAATGGTTACTTTGTCGCCCTCACTGGCCTTGCTGCCGGCTTCGGGTGACTGCCGGATAACCTTTCCGGCTTCCACAGAACTGTCGTATTCAAATTCACGGACAGCGGAGAGTCCTCTGTCCTGCAGTGCTGCCATGGCCGATTCTGCGGTATCTCCCACCACATTCGGAACCTCCACCTCGGCTGCCTGCACTTCTTCCGGACCCGAAGAAACCACTACATGAACCGTCGAACCAACATCGACCATGTCTCCAAGCTTCAGATCCTGATCCATAATTCTGCCTGCCTCTACCTCATCCGAATGCTCTTCGGTCGATTCCAGAGTCAGTCCCAGTTCAGAAAGCGCAGTCTTTGCCTCAGCAACAGTCTTGTTCAGCAGGTCGATCATCTCAACCTTCTCCGTCGACTGTTCTACCTGTGTATCCGATTCATTGGTTTTGTCTTTATTTAAAAAGCCGAAGTTAAAGACGCCCAGGAAGCTGCCGACGAGATAGATAACGATCAGAGCGATAATGATCGCAACGACGATACGCAGTACGTTGACAACCTTTTCCAGTCTGGAATTCAGGAAGCGTCCGTCCTCATCGTCATCGCCATCCTCATCATAGTAGCGGTCGTTTTCATCTTCGTAATCATCCTCATCCTCATAATCGTCGTCATATTTTCTGGTTTTGGCATAACGATCATATTTTTCAGCAGCAGGCGCCTCTGTCCTGCCTTTTTCCAGATCTACGGATCCTGTCTTGTGCTGAATCTCTTTTACTTCCTCCGCACTGAGCACACGGGTCTTATCCTGATTGAACGGAACAAGCGTGACAAAATCCTCATTCGGCGTCAGAAGGCTCTTCCTCAAATCAACAAGCAGGCTCTCAATGGAATCGTAACGTCTGTCTGCACTCTTCTGTGTACATTTCAGAATGATTTTTTCCAGACTGACCGGGACATCTTTCGCATATTCATGCGGGGGAACCATCTCATCCTGCAGGTGTTTGATCGCGATGGAAACAGCGCTCTCCCCATCATAGGGGACCCTTCCTGTAACCATCTCATACATAACGATACCGATGGAATAGATATCACTGCGGTTGCTGACATAGCCGTTTCTGGCCTGCTCCGGAGACAGGTAATGCACTGACCCCATGACATCTGAATGGATCGTATTTTCAGAAATCGCTCTCGCGATACCGAAATCCGTTACTTTCACTTTTCCTTCTTTGGAGATAATAATATTCTGCGGTTTGATATCTCTGTGAATAATATTCTTCGCATGCGCGGCCTGAATACCGCGGGAAACCTGAATCGCGATACTTAAAGTCTCTTTGTAATTCAGCTGTCCCTTTCTCTCAATGTAATTCTTTAAGGTAATTCCTTCCACATACTCCATGATGATATAATAGAAACCGTCCTGGCTCCCCACATCATAGATATTTACAATATTCGGATGCTCCAGCCCTGCTGCGGACTGTGCTTCTGTACGGAACTTTGAAACAAAGGTCATATCCTCGCAAAATTCCTGTTTTAACACTTTGATCGCAACGCTTCTTCCAAGTGTATGGTCCATCGCCTTATATACATCCGACATCCCGCCGGTTCCGATCTTTCTCTCCACCTCGTAACGATCGGCTATCCACATTCCATTTTCTATCATATATGCTTACCTCTCCAACTCAGGATCTATTGTAATAACGGTAATATTGTCCTTCCCGCCGTTTTTATTTGCCCGTTCAATCAGATGCTCCGTCTTCGCCTCGAGTGTTCCCGGCCCGTTCAGGATCTCCAGGATCTCACTGTCATCCACCATATTGGTCAGGCCGTCGGAACATAAAAGGATTCGGTCTCCCGGATCCAGTATGGATTCAAACAGATCCACCTCAACGCTTTTTTCCGCGCCGACAGCTCTCGTAATAATATTCTTATCCGGGTGGATCCGGGCCTTGCCGGCATCCAGTTCACCCATCCGTACCATCTCCTGGACCAGTGAATGATCCCTGGTGATCTGTCTGAGTTCGTTCCCTGCCAGATACAGCCTGCTGTCTCCGACATTTGCCGTGATCAGATTGTGCCCGTTCAGCACGGTCGCCACAATCGTCGTCCCCATTCCCGCCATGTCCTCATGAGAATCGGCGTGAGCCCTGATTGCGGAATTCGCACTTTCAATGCATTCTTTCAGAATAGCAACTGTATCCCTCTTTTCAGTTTTTTGCGCAGTATCTACTATGGTTTCCACTGCATATCTGGAAGCGAATTCTCCGGCATTATGTCCGCCCATCCCGTCTGCAACGACAAAGAGATTCGGCAGTCTTCCTACCGGATCCTCTGATGAGTAGAGATAATCCTGATTGATCTCCCGACTCGCCCCGATATTCGTCAGGGAACTTATTTTCATCTTTTACGCATCCTGCCTTTCTGTAAATCTTTTGCGCAGTTGTCCACATGCGCCGTCTATATCACGGCCCATTTCTCTTCTAATAGTAACATTAATTCCATTTTTTTCAAGTTTATTTTTAAAATCCAGTACAGCTTTATGATCCGGCTGCGTATATTCCCGCTCTTCGATCGGGTTGACCGGGATCAGATTGACATGGCAATTGACGCCTCTGATCAGGGATGACAGCTCTTTTGCATCCTCCTGTCTGTCATTGACGCCGGCCACCAGACTGTACTCAAAAGTGATTCTGCGTCCGGTCTTTTCAAAATAATACCGGCAGGCGTCTACCACATCACCAATCTCATACACCTTTGCGACCGGCATCAGCGACTCTCTTTTTCTCTGATTCGATGCATGCAGAGACAGTGCCAGGGTGATCTGCAGTTCCTCGTCAGCCAGCTGCCGGATCCGCGGCACCAGTCCGCAGGTGGATACGGTCACATTTCTCTGGCTGATATGCAGCCCGTTCTCATCGGTCAGCATCCGGATAAAGGTAAGCAGGTTATCATAGTTATCCAGCGGCTCACCGGTCCCCATCACGACCACATTGGATACGCGTTCACCGGTATCCGCGCTGATCCGGTAGATCTGCTCCAGCATCTCCGCCGGCGTCAGATTGCGTACCAGGCCATCGAGTGTTGAAGCACAGAACCGGCATCCCATCCGGCATCCGGCCTGCGAAGAGATACAAACAGAATTCCCATGTTTATACCGCATCAGCACGCTCTCGATCATATTGCCATCCTCCAGACAGAACAGGTATTTCCTTGTCCCGTCCTGCCGCGATTCCTGGCATAGTTTTTTCTGCAGAACAGTGTAGGTGCACTGTGTCCGGATTTTTTCCTTCAGGCTTCCCGGGATATTCCCCATGGCATCCGGAGAGTCCGCGAGTTTTACATGCATCCACTGATAAAGCTGCTTTGCCCTGAATTTTTTTTCTCCGGCGGAAAGCACCCACTCCTCCAGCTGCTCCATCGTCAGAGACTTTATATCTATTTTATTCATGGCTCTCCTTCGTTATGACGCCCTTCAGTCCCGGCTCTGATCCGGATGTCTGCGCCATCTTGCAATATAAAATCCGTCACACGCTTCATCCGGCAGAAACTCCTTTTGGATTTCCATCTGAAATTCCGGGTGTTCCTTCAGAAACCATTCTGTATTTTCCTGATTTTCCTGCCGGGTCATCGTACAGGTACTGTACATCAGAACGCCTCCCGGCTTCACATAGCGATGCACAACCGCCAGGATCTGTCTTTGCAGAGCGGCCAGCTCACCGATCTTTTCCGGCGATGCATGATATTTTATATCCGTCTTCTTTCCCGTTACTCCCAGCCCGGAGCAGGGCAGATCGGCAATCACAATATCCGCCTGATTTTCCATCCCGGGATCGAACACAAGAGCATCCCTGCAGACAGCACGCATATTGGAGACTCCGCAGCGTTCGATGTTTTCCCGGATCATATCCGTCTTATACTCCGTAAGGTCACGGGCTTCTACCATACCGGTACCTGCCAGTGTCTCTGCCATGTGAATACTCTTCCCTCCGGGGGCTGCACAGACATCCAGCACAAAATCATGCGGTTTTACGCCGGACAGATGCGTCACCATCATGGAAGAAACATCCTGGACCATAAGTATGCCCCGGACGAACTCCGGAATATCTTCCAGCGTGTCATACCCGGAGATATGAAGTGCATACGGAAGGCGCCCGTCCTGCACAACGTGTATCCCCTGTTCCCGCAGGGACGCAATAACCGTTTCCGGATCGCACCGGCTTACATCCACCCGGATGCAGGTATCCTCTTTTTGAAGAAACGCAGCGAGAATCCCTTCTGTCCGTTCCTGTCCGTACTGCTGCAGGAACATCTGTGTGATCCACTCCGGCATGGAATACCGTACTGACAGCGCTTTTACCGGTTCTTTTTCCATGGACGGCATCCGGATCTGCTCTTTGCTTCTGGCAATGGCGCGAAGCACGCCGTTGACAAATCCCTTCAGCCCCGAAAATCCGCGCCTGGAGGCCAGTTTCACTGCCTCGTTGCAGACTGCGGAATCCGGTACCGCGTCCATATAAAGGAGCTGGTACACAGCGCTTTGCATGATCGCACGCATGACCGGCTTCATCTTATTCACTTTTGTCTTTGAAAACTGATCGAGTATGTAATTCATCTCAATCATCCGCTCAATCGTCCCCTCGCTCAGCCGCTTGATAAAGGCACGGTCCCTGCGGGGAAGATAACGGTATTTCTCCAGAACGTCCCGGATAATAATATGCGAAAATGTCCCCTCCCGGGTCACTTCCAGCAAAATATCGACAACAATATTTCTTGTATTGATCTGCTGCGCCATTGGCTCTCCCGATTAACGAAGAACGGTTCCCCGCTCTATATGATATCCTCTTAAAAACGCATCGCATTTCATACGTTTTTTCCCTTCGAGCTGAACTTCTCTGAGGATCAGCGTGCCTTCCCCTGTCTGTACGAAAACCGCGTCTTTGGTCACATCGGTGACTGTCCCCGGTTCCGAATCGCCTGCTGTGTCTGCGACATCCGCATCCCAGATTTTCAATGTCCTGCCATCCAGGTCTGTATACGCACTTGGCCACGGATTCAGGCCGCGGATCAGGCATTCTAATTCAGCTGCCGGCTTTTGCCAGTCGATCCGGCCGAATTTTTTACTGATCATGCCCACCTTCGTGGCCCGGGAATGATCCTGGGGCGTATAGACGGCTGTCCCGTTTTCGATTGCCGCCAGTGTCTCAACACACAGTTCTGCCCCGACTTCGCTCAGCCGCGCGAAAAGGCTTCCGCCTGTTTCTTTTTTGTCCAGGACTACTTCCTTTTTTAAAATCATATCCCCGGTATCCAGTCCCTCATCCATCCGCATGGTTGTGACACCGGAAACTCTCTCATTCTGAATCACTGCCCACTGAATAGGCGCAGCCCCGCGGTATTTCGGCAGCAGGGACGCATGTACATTAATGCATCCATACGGCGGCATCTCCAGAATCTCCTTTGGAAGAATCTGTCCGAAAGCCACTACAACGATCACATCCGGATGATATTTTCTCAGATATTCTATGTGTTCGGGTTTCCGCACCCGGTCCGGCTGGTATACTTCTATGCCATGCTCCAGCGCAGCTTCCTTTACCGGGGGATACTGTACTGTCTTCCCCCTGCCTTTCGGCTTATCCGGCTGTGTCACGGCAAGTACTACCTCATGTCCGGCCCCGACCAGTGCATGCAGTGTACCTACAGCGAAATCGGGGGTTCCCATAAATATAACTCTCATAAAACGATCCTTTTCTTTATTCTGCAGAACGCTCTGCTGCTGATTCTTCCGCCTGTGCTTCTCCTTCCGGCCAAAGTTCATCCTCTTCCACATCTTCAAATGTCACTTCGTGAATCGGGCCCTCGACTTTTTCCACATACATATGTCCATCGAGATGATCCAGCTCATGACAGATACAGCGGGCCAGCAGTTCTTCCGCCTCGATCTCATATTCTTCCATATTCTCGTCCAGATATCTGGCTTTTACATAATTCGGCCGGGTCACCTGCCCTGCCATGCCTGGGTAGCTTAAGCATCCTTCATCCCCGGTCTGTTCGCCGGCAGTCTCCGTGATCACGGGGTTGATCATGATCAGCGGACCCTCTCCGATATCGATCACAACGATCCGGCGCAATACGCCAACCTGCGGCGCGGCAAGACCTACGCCATTGGCGTCATACATCGTATCCAGCATATCCGCAATCAGTTCCTGAAGACGCGGCGTCAGTGTTTTGACCTCTTTGCATTTTTTCGTAAGTATCTCGTCCCCAAGGGTACGAATTGTTCTCAGTGCCATATGCTCTCTCCTTTAGAAACCGTTCATCGGATCAAAATCAAACTGAACAGTTATATTGTTATAATCAGGGTTTTCCCGGATCTCCAGATCCAGCACATTTTTTATGAAAACCAGTTTTTCATAATCCGCGCATTTCACATAGATTACCTTGTGATAGATATCATTGACTTTTGATATGGCAGCATCTGCAGGTCCTATGACCTGGATTTGCCCGTCTGCCGATTCCGGATCCAAACCCATTTCCTTCAATTTAGTCACTGTTTTGTATTGTAACATATCCGAAGCACTGTTGACTAGTATTTCCTGCAAAGAAGCTGTGTGAATCACCAGCATATGCCATTGCGGAGGATATCTCATCAGTTTCCGGAAAAGGATTTCCTGCCGGAAGAAGCTCCGGTAGTCCTGATTGACCGCAGCCCGGATGCTGAAATGATCCGGCTGATAAGTCTGTATGACGACCTCGCCCGGCCGTTTCCCTCTTCCGGCGCGGCCGGCTGCCTGTGTAAGCAGCTGAAACGTGCGCTCCGAAGCGCGGTAGTCACTGATGTGCAAAGAAAGATCTGCCGCAAGCACTCCCACCAGAGTCACGTCGGGGAAATCATGTCCCTTCACGATCATCTGTGTGCCGATCAGGATATCCGCTTCATGATTGGCAAAGGCAGACAGGATCTTTTCATGGCCGCCTTTTTTTCTGGTTGTGTCCAGATCCATCCGCAGCACCCGGGCTTCCGGAAACTGCTGTCTGACGTACTGCTCAATTTTCTGAGTCCCTGCCCGGAATGTGCCGATATAGGGGGATCCGCACTCCGGACATGTCTTCACCATCGGGGCCGTATAGCCGCAATAGTGACAGACCAGCCTGCCGTTGTTGTGCAGATTCAGCGAGACATCGCAGTGCGGACACTTGATCACCCGGCCGCAGCTTCTGCAGGAGACAAATCCTGCCATCCCTCTCCTGTTCATGAACAGCATGATCTGTTCCTTTTTCTGCAGACGGTCCGTCATCAATGCGCGCAGCTGATCGCTCAGGATCGTCCGGTTTCCCTTTTTTAATTCTTCTCTCAGATCGACCGTATGCACCACAGGAAGGGCGTGTTCGCTCACTCTCTGAGGCATTTCATAGAGGCGGTATTCTCCGGATTCTGCGCGGGCATAGCTTTCCACGGATGGAGTGGCGGACCCCAGAACAACCATGGCCCCGCACATTTCTGCTCTTTGGATAGCCGTCTCCCTGGCATGATAACACGGAACCGTCTCGCTCTTATATGCCGCTTCATGCTCCTCATCAATGATAATAAACCCGATATTTGAAAAAGGTGTGAACAATGCCGAGCGCGGCCCGATCATGACATCCAGTTCCCCGTTCTTTGCCCGCTCGAACTGGTCATAACGTTCCCCGGCGGACATTCTGGAATTCAGGATGGACACCCGGTCCCCAAAGTGATTATAAAAACGGAGCACGGTCTGATACGTGAGGGCGATCTCCGGAATCAGTACGATTGCCTGCCTGCCTCTTTGCACAGCCTCTTTGATCAGGGCAATGTATACTTCTGTCTTCCCGCTGCCGGTCACCCCGTGAATCAGGCACGGCCGGTTATCCTTGTTTCTCCAGTGCATGAGGATATCATCGGCGATCTCTCTCTGAACCGGATTCAGGCTCACCGTCTCCCCCCTCTTCTTCATCCGCGCAAGGGGATTGCGGTAATCGCGGATCGTCTCTACGCGCACCAGCTGTTTTTCCTGCATGGCGCGAATCACGGCAGGTGTAATGTTGAGTTTTGCAGTGACCGTCTCATAGGGGATCGGCGACTGTTCGATCAGAGCCGACATAAGACGCGCCCTGGCTGTCTGATGCTTTTGAATCAGCTCCGCAAGGATCTCTTCCGCCTTTGGCTGATCCGGGATCCGGTACAGGTAACGCAGTTCCTTTTTCCGGGCCGTCTGTTTGACGGGAAGCACCGTCTTTAACGCCTGGTTCATGGTTCCGCCGAAATGTTCTCTCATCCAGGCAGCCAGTTCGATCAGCTGCCCCTCAATGGGAATTCCACCGGTGACCACGCCCAGAATGTCTCTGGTCTTTTCTACATCGAATTCCGGCTCCCCGGTCACCTCGACCACATATCCGCGGACCGGGTTTTTGCGGCTGCCGAACGGAATCTCTACCAATACGCCCGGACGCACCTGACCGGCAAGAGAAGCCGGAATCCGGTACTGAAAGGTCCGGTCCAGTCTGCTCAGTGAGATATCAATTATTATTTTCGCGTATTCGCTCATCTGATCACCTCGTCTTTGAACTTTAACACAAACGCCTGTTTCGCGCAACCGGCATATTTTTGAAACTATGCTGGTTTTTCTGTTGAATTTTGGACTGCAGTAAGATATGATAGTGAAGAAAACAAGCCGCTGTTTCCGGCAAGTGCAAAAGCCGGAACGGATGTTCATCTCAGTGTGAGGCCCCCACTTCTTATGTGGCGGGTGATGACTACCACGTTTTTTAAGGAGGTTATATGAGACATTTGATGAGCCCGCTGGATTTTTCTGTCGAAGAACTGGACGATCTGCTTCGTCTGGCCAATGACATTGAAAAAAATCCCGCAAAATACGCACATACCTGTGAAGGCAAAAAACTGGCCACCTGTTTTTACGAACCAAGCACACGGACCAGACTCAGCTTTGAAGCAGCCATGCTGAATCTGGGCGGACAGGTGCTTGGTTTTTCTGAGGCCGGCAGCTCCTCGGCAGCCAAAGGCGAGAGCGTTTCCGATACAATCCGCGTGATCTCCAGCTACGCAGATATCTGCGCCATGCGCCACCCGAAGGAGGGAGCTCCTCTGGTCGCTTCGATGAAGTCCTCTATCCCTGTCATCAATGCCGGAGACGGCGGACACCAGCATCCCACACAGACACTGACGGATCTTCTGACCATCTACAGTCTGAAGGGACGGCTCGATCACCTGACCATCGGATTATGCGGGGATCTGAAATTCGGCCGCACCGTTCATTCCCTGATCCATGCCCTGATCCGGTATCCCGGCATCCGCTTCATCCTGATCTCTCCGGAAGAGCTTCGCATTCCGAGCAATCTGTACGACGAAGTCCTTCTGAAGAACAACATCGATTTCCGGGAGACGGTGAGACTGGAGGACGCGCTGCCCGAGCTGGATATCCTATATATGACACGTGTGCAGAGAGAGCGCTTCTTTAATGAGGAAGATTATATCCGCATGAAGGATTTTTACATTCTCAATAAGGAAAAGATGGAACTTGCTCCCAAAGATATGCTTGTCCTGCATCCGCTGCCCCGTGTAAACGAGATCTCCGTCGAGGTGGATGATGACCCGCGCGCTGTCTACTTTAAACAGGCACAGTACGGCGTCTATGTCCGCATGGCCCTGATTCTTACACTACTGGAGGTGAATGTATAATATGTTAAATGTTGGCGCAATCAAAGAGGGATATGTACTGGATCATATCAAAGCAGGCACCGCAATGAAGATCTACCACTATCTGAAGCTTGATGAACTGGACTGCGGAGTCGCCATGATCATGAATGCACGCAGCAACAAGATGGGCAAGAAAGATATTCTGAAGGTTGAATGCGAACTGGGAACACTTGACCTGGATATTATCGGATTCGTCGACCACAATATTACTGTGAATCTGATAAAAGATGAGAAGATCGTTGACAAAAAAGCTTTAAAGCTTCCTTTACAGATCAAAAACGTGATTAAATGCAAAAATCCGCGCTGCATCACTTCCATAGAACAGGAACTGGATCACATCTTTTATCTGACAAATCCGGAAAAAGAGGTTTACCGCTGCAAGTACTGCGAAACCAAATATAAACGCTAGGAGGATAACAATATGCACATTCCAAAGTATTATGAGGACATCCATGCCCTGAATGTCAATACGGAACCGCTCCGTTCTTATTATGTCCCTGTCTCTCCTTCACAGGACCTGTCCTGGACGGACAGACGCGGTACAGACCGTTTTTATCTGCTGAACGGGGACTGGAAGTTCCGCTATTTTGAAAGCATTTATGATATAAAAGAAGATTTCTTTGCAGAATCTTTTGTCCCGGACGGATTTGATCTGATTCCAGTCCCCTCAAACTGGCAGGATCACGGCTATGGCATTCATCAGTATACCAACACCAGATACCCCTTCCCGTTCGATCCGCCCTATGTGCCGCATGAGAACCCCTGCGGTGCCTATGTAAAAAAATTCGTTTATAAAAAAGCAGAAGGCACCTCCACTTATCATCTGAACTTTGAAGGCGTGGATTCCTGCTGCTATGTGTGGCTGAACGGGGCTTTTATCGGCTACCACCAGGTATCTCACTCCACTGCGGAGTTTGATATCACAGAGCATCTGAAAGACGGCGAAAACACCTTATGTGTGCTTGTCCTGCAGTGGTGCGACGGCAGCTACCTGGAGGATCAGGACAAGTTCCGCAATTCCGGCATCTTCCGCGATGTCTATATCCTGGCGCGGCCTGAAAACTATATCCGGGACTTCTTTACAAAAGTCACTTTAAAAGACAACTATCAAAACGCTGACGTCTCCATCAGTCTGACCTTTGCGCAGGAAGAGATTCCGGTTGCTTTCCGTCTGGTATCCCCCTGCGGACAGACCGTCGCGGAAGGTACCTCGCAGGATTCTCTGATCCGTTTTTCTGTTGAGAATGTTTCCCTGTGGAATGCGGAAAATCCCTGCCTGTACACCCTTATCCTCTCCACGGAAAATGAAGTGATCCGCGACCGCGTCGGTTTCCGTGAAATCAGGATCGAAGATGTCATTGTCAAGCTGAATGGAGAAAAGGTACGTTTCCGCGGAACAAACCGCCACGACAGTGACCCCTTCGTCGGTTCGGCAGTAACGATGGACCATGTCCGCAGAGATATGGAGCTCATGAAACAGCACAACTTCAATGCCATCCGTACCAGCCATTATCCGAATGCGCCGGAATTTTACGAGCTGTGCGATGAATACGGGTTCTATGTCATCGACGAGAGCGACATTGAGATCCACGGCGTTGTCAACCTTTTCAATGTCAATATCTGGGCCGAAATGGCAGAACATCCTTTCCCGCCCTTTATCTGCGACAATCCGGAATGGAGCGAAGCGATCCTGGACCGCGTACAGAAAAATGTCATGCGGGACAAGAACCGCCCCAGCGTTGTGATCTGGTCCATGGGCAATGAGTCCGGCTACGGCTGTACTTTTGAGGACGCTCTCGCCTGGACAAAAGCCTTTGATCCTTCCCGCCTGACACACTACGAAGGCTCTATGCACCGCCCGAGAATTCCGATCCGCGGGAAAAATGACTACTCCAATATTGACCTCAGAAGCCGTATGTACGCCTCCATTCCGGAGATGCATGCATACCTGCAGAACAATCCCGACAAACCATTCATCCAGTGCGAATTCGTTCATGCCATGGGAAATGGCCCCGGAGATATTGAAGATTATTATGAACTGGAAGAGATGTACGACTCCTTTGTCGGAGGCTTTGTCTGGGAGTGGTGCGACCATGCTGTTTATATGGGCACTACAGATGACGGAAGAAAGAAATACTATTACGGCGGAGACTCCGGTGAATATCCGCACGACGGCAATTTCTGCATGGACGGGCTCGTATATCCCGACCGCACACCTTCCGTCGGACTCAGGGAATACAAAAACGTCCACCGGCCGGTCCGTGTCAAAGCTGCAGATGCGGCCTCCGGGAAATATGTCCTTCAGAACAATCTGGATTTCCTGAATCTGAAAGACGCCCTGTATCTCTCCTATGAAGTCCTCTGTGACGGAGAAACCATCTCCTCCGGAGAGATCAGAGACACCTCCCTTCTGGATGTTGCTCCGCGCACGACCAGAGAAGTATCCCTGCCGATCACGGTTCCGGACAGCGAAGGGAAACGAAGCATCATCATCCGCTCTCATAAACTGCACGCGGATGCATTTCGCGAAGAAGGCTTTGAGCTCGGTTTTGACCAGCTTTTGATTGACGACAGACCGACGAAAAAACTGACGGCACTCCTCCGGAGCGAAAACTGTGACGCAGATGCTGTCTCTTTTAAAGAGGATGAGCGCTTCGTTTATATCTCAGGTAAAGATTTTGCCTACACTTACAATAAACTGACCGGCGTCTTCGGAAAGATGGTCTACAGAAATCACAGCTATCTGGATCAGCCCATGGAGCTGAATATCTGGCGCGCTCCGACCGATAATGACCGTGTCGTCAAAGAACTGTGGTATGAAGCAGGCTATGACCGGATGCAGACCCGGACTTACAGCAACGAGATTTCTTCTCTGCCGGATGGCAGTCTGCAGATTGTCACAAAATCCGGTATGGCGCCCGTCTACCGTCAGCGCTATCTGGATTTCGACATCACCTGGACGATCCGTCCCGACGGCTCCATTCTTGCCGGCTTTGAAGTGGAGCGGGATGCTGTGATGCGCGGAACCTATGGTCCTTATTTCAACAAACCGGAGGTACAGAAGGACGCACACGGCATTGACAACCTGTTCTTCCCGAATGAAGCCTGGCTTCCCCGTCTCGGCCTGCGGATGGTTCTGCCGAAGAGCATGAACAAGGTACAGTACTTCGGCTATGGCCCTTACGAAAGCTATGTGGACAAACACCGCGCAAGTTTCCTTGGCAGGTTTGACACCTATGTGTCGGAAATGCATGAAGATTACCTGCGGCCGCAGGAAAACGGCAGCCACTTCAACTGTGAGTATGTAACCGTTGAGGACCATACACACCGTTTAAGTGTTTACAATGAAACGCCGTTCTCCTTCAACCTCTCTGAATACACCGCAGAGGAACTGACACAGAAGGCACATAATTATGAGCTTGAAAAATCCGGCCATACTATTTTCTGCATTGATTATGCGCAGAGCGGAATCGGTTCCGGCAGCTGCGGACCGCAGCTGGCAGACAAATACCGCGTAAATGGTACGCACTTCAGCTTTAGCTTCCACATCAGACCGGAAGAACTGTAAATCCCAACGGAGCTGCCGTTCTGTCACAGGCATTATGACAGAACGGCAGCTCCGTTTTCGTTGATTATATGGCCACAGATCAGGAACAGGCACTTCTGTCCGCCCGTCAAAGTCCGAATGTCCGGCTCTCATGGCAGGTAAAATAGATGATCTGATACTGTTTTTCCACTTCACGCAATAAGCTCCCGGCCCGCCGGAGCTTTTTTTCATCCAGATTGACAAACGGATCATCGAAAATCAGAAACGGCTTTTCTTCCTCGTACATGACATCTGCAAAAGCCAGCCGGAGGCACAGTCCGATCAGATCCTGGTATCCGGCGCTGAGCGACTGTACTTCACGCTGCTGCCCCTGCTGCCTTGCCGTGACATGTGCGTTGGCATCGAGATACATCTCATCCGCATTCTGTGCCGACAGCAAAGAATAATAATGGTCAAAGGCTTTTTTTACCGGTTCTGTATATTTTGATGACAGACTCTCTTTCGCCCGGACAAGGCAGGCTGACGCGATCTTCAGATCTTCATAACGCTGTCTCTCCTCCCGGATCGTTTCTGTGAGAGCAGCCAGCTCCCTTTTCTTTTCCTCCAGTCTGTCGAGTGTTTCCTGATATGCCAGGATCTGGTTCCGTGTCAATGACATTCTTTCCCTCAGCTTTTCTTCTTCCTCAGACAGTTCTCCGATTTCCCTGCTGATATCGCCGGGGAGGCCTGCTCCCTGCTTCTCATATTCTGCCGTCAGCTCGAAACAGCGGGCTTTTTTCTGTTCAAGCCGCAGATATTCCTCCGTCTCGTGCTTCAGCTTTGCAAGATCATCGTCCAGCCTCGCGTCTTCTTCATTTGCCGGAATCCCGTATTGTTTCAAAAAGAATCTGACTTCCCCAATCTGTTCTTCATAGCGCTTCCTCTGTTCTTCCGGATTTTCACCGGAAGCCTTCCCGTCAAGAGAAACATACCGCCTGCAAAGACGCAGTAATTCATACAGGGAATCCATCACGTGGTTTTCCTCATATTCCACAGAAAACAAGGTCAGGTATTCCTTCATCTCTTTTTCTGTCTGCTCTGCGAACGCCTCCTCCTGCTGCAGTTCCTCCAAAAAGGCAGCATAGGCAGAATCTGTCCCGGATGCTTTGGACGCGCTGTCCCTTTTGCAGATCCACAGTCCGGACAGCAGGAGTACGGCGCCCGCCGCGCTCAGAACGATTCCCGCAGGCATCCGGGAGAAGATTGCGATGCAGATTCCTGCAGCAATGGCGCAGATGCCTGCGGTCAGCAGAATCAGGCCTGTGTGCCTGCCGGAATCAGAACCGGCCGCATATCTGGTCATCTTTGCGGCTGCCCGTTTCGCAGCGAGAGCGCTTTTTATCTCGTTTCTCCTCTTCCACTGTTCCAGCTTTCTGCGGATTTCCTCTTCATCGGGACAGTACCCCGAGAAAAATTCTCTGCACTCCTTCAGTTCCTCCTGTTCAGCCGCTGACAATTGATGCATGAAAATGGATTTCTGAAGATCCTCCGCTTCATCCAGCATGTTCTTATAATATGCCAACTCTTCGGATTCCGGAACCCCATCCGCATATCTCTCTTCCAGCCGGGAAAACAATTCCTGTTCCTCTTTTTGGAACCGGTATGCATCCAGGCTCCCCTGAAGAGAAGACAGATTCTGCTGTTTTTCCAGCAGAACGGCATGTTCTTTGCGCAATTTCGCGATTTTTTCCCGGTCCTGCTTCCTTTCCTCTGTCAGAGACCGAAGCATGCCATTCACATGCTCTTCCTCTGTCAGCTCTCTTTTCAGCGCCTCCAGCTCTTCCCTGTGCCGATACAGGGCTCCCGTCTTTCTGTCAGGGGTCAGTCTGTCGATTTCCTTCTTCAGAGATGAGACGGCCGATTCATAATGGTTCATATCGTCGGATACATCTGCCAGATCTCCTATCTTCGCGCTGATCCCGTCTGTGCTCTTTGTCTTCACATCATTCTGTGAAATGAAAACAGAGCGCCGGAAAGATTCGCTGTCCACCTGGAAAAAGTAAGCTCCGATCTGCTCTGCGTCTATTTCCCGTATCATCAGATTGCTGTCCGCATTTCTCAGGACGCACTGATCTTCTCTGCTTTTTTCCCCAAATGTTTTTTCAATAATATATCTCGTCCCGCCGGCTTCAAAGGTAATGGTTCCTCCATACGTGCCTCCCTGCCAGGGCCTGTATTTTATGCGCTCCTTATCAAGTTCTTTTCTCTTTCTCTCATTGTCAAACCCATAAAACATGACCCTGATGAAGGCAGCCAGGGTGCTTTTGCCCCATGCATTGTCTTCGGCAAAAACATTTACGCCATTTTTGAATACGTAATCAAAATCAGAAAGTTTCCCGAAATGATCGATATGACATTGCAGTAAACGCAACTTACCATTCACCTCCTGACAAGGCTGTCAGCCCCAGTTTAATGATCCGCGCCTTCTGCTCATCCGGCAGATCCTCCCGGCTTACCGTCCGGACAAATTGTCCCTTCAGAGATTCATCCAGCCTGTAAGCATCATAATCAACCCGGATCTCTGTCTGATCGATGACTTTCACATAATAGTAATCCTGCGCAAATCTGGCAGACAGATATCCGCAGTCCTTCTCACAGTCCAGGCCGACCTGCCCTGTCAGGATGATTTTCAACATGCTGCCGGCAGGATACTGTCTTTTGTAAAGCTGTTCTGTCACTGCGGCTTCGATCCCGGCCGTTGTCAGACAATCGGATATATCCACAGCTTCCTCATACAGGTTCCTCTTTGCGAACGGTATGAATTCTGTCTCACAGGCTCCGCTGTCTTCATTGATCGTAAGCAGGACAAAACCATGCTCCCCGCACTCATCGAATCCGCGTCCCTCCAGGCACCCGGGATAGCAGTATATTCCACGCGCATCCAGCCTTTTTCTTTTGAATTGATGAACATGCCCCAGAGCAAGATAATCAATGTTTTTGTTTCGCAGGGAGCGAAGCTCTATCATTTCCTTCTGATTTCCTGTTTTGTACTCTGCTTCCTGCCCATGCAGCATCACAATGTTAAAAGCATCCTCCTCCAGAGACAAAGAGGCCCCCGGGCTGTCCGCATTTCCCGCGCCGGACTCCGCACCTGAGATTACGATCTTTTTTCTGCCCCGCGTTCGGACCGGATAAGATGTCCAGCTGTCTGTAAATAAAAAAAGATTATCCGGCAAAACATCAAATTCTGCCGGAAAATCCTGTGAATCATGATTGCCCTTCAGATAATAGAAGTCTATCGAAGCATAGTCTTTGATCGGATGCATGACGATGTTTTTGCACTTTGCTGAAATATGACCGGAATCAAAAAGATCTCCCGCAATCAGGATAGCGCTGACATCATTGGTTAGCGCGTACTGAAGCATCCGCTGAAAGGTGAACAGCAGCTCATCCCTGCGCTCCCTGCTCTGTTCTGCAGGAAGATTTGCCGACATTTTTGAGTCCAGATGAAGATCGGCACAGTGTATGATTTTCATATTGGTTTCCTTCTTTCGTTTCTGCTTTTCTCCGGGATGTCCGGGTTTCATCTCAGTGCGAGAGACCCCCACTGAGATAAACGCTCCGCGAGGATGCGCAGGAATTCGGTTTGGAAGATGTCAGCTGACGCTGACCCGAATTCCGCGCCAAGTCTCGCGAGCGAGACTTGAATATCAGGACTCCAGATATGCCCGGAGATCTTTCATCTGCTCTTTTGTCTCCTGATATCCCATCCGGTACAAAGCCGTAAGACTGTCTGAATCACGCTGGAGCAGATGATTCAGCAAATCAGAAGACGGTGCAATCATGTACACCTGTCCCTCTCTTGCCAGCTTCTCCAGTCTGGCGCTGCCGCTGTTGTACCGGATTCTTGCCGTCCCCAGTGTCTCAGCGAACTCGGCATACTTCCTGTAAACACTCCTGGCTGCCCAATATGCCGGCCGGCTTATCCGGTAGCGGAATCCCTCCGGGCGGGTCCTGACGACAATGGTCTTGGAATACCCCTGATTCAACGCCCATTGATACGGGATCCGCACACTGCAGCCTCCGTCAAGATAAGGTGTCTTCCCTATGACAATCGGACGGGATATGTATGGCATCGATGCGGAGGCCTGCACCGCCCCCTTCATCCTGCGGTTTCTGCTTCGCTCAAAATAGACCGGCTCTCCGGTCAGCATATTGGTCGCCACCACAACGAACCTGCGGTCGGGAGAAAAAAACTGTTCCGTGGAGGCTTCATCCCAATCCTTCAGCTGTTCAAACATAAACTGAAATCCGATCGGCCCGTGGTTTTCCCTCATCGCCTTCATCCCGACAAATCGTCCGTTCTTCTGATTGTCAATCGCAACCCGGATAGACTGCCCGATTTTCCCGGCCACATATGCAGCACCGTTCAATGCCCCGACTGACACCCCTACGGTGCACTGCATCAGGATACCCTCTTCGAGGAGCGCGTCCAGCACTCCCTGCTGATAGATCCCGCGAAAGGCTCCGCTTTCCAGAACCAGGCATCCCTCTGTGACAGTCCCGGAGACTGTCCCTGTTGGAAAACCATCCTCTTTGAAAAGATCATGGTTTTTCATTATTCTTCACCTTTTCGTATTGCCATAAAGCATCTGCCAGAATCATACCGTGATCAAACGCTAACGGGCATGCTTCCAGATCTGTCTGCATGAGCGGCCTGCCTCCGTTCTCTTCTTTTTCTCCGGACATCTGACAGCTGACCCGGTAACAGAATTCTTCTTTTTCCGAAGCAAGATGTATTTCCCATTCTCCGGATGCCAGCTGTGATCTGGTGATTGTGAACCATTCAGCTGCCGCCGCATCATCTCCGCTTTTTACCTGCAGAAGATCCGCGTCCACAACCGCGAGATAGGCCACCGTGACCGTCCATCCCCGGGGATCCCTCCCCGGCGTGCTGTACACCCGCATCTGATCCAGATACTTCGCATCAATTCCGGTCTCCTCCCGCAGTTCACGGTATGCCGTCTCATCTGTCGTCTCTCCCGCTTCCGCAAATCCTCCCGGAAAAGCGTAGCATCCCTTGTACGGATATCCTCCCCTCTGAATCAGAAGAACCTTCGGAGGCTCTTCTTTCTTTCCGCTTTCGGAAAACATAATAATATCCGCTGTCACAGACGGTCTCGCATATTTACTGCCGTCATATCCTTTCACGAAGTCCATATCTTCCTTTGTCAATCTTGCCATATCCATTCATCCTCCAAATTCTTCACATCTGATGTCTCACTACCCGGTATTCATCTCCACTCCGGTAGTATGGACAATTGCTGTAATTGCTCCGCACAAGACGATAAAAATCATCTTCGTCCATGTTTACAGAGCAATAATACATCTCGTCATCCTCATCGTATTCGTAATATGCACACTCATCGCATCGCATCTGCATGATGAACTCATCCTCTCATTTCTTTTACCTAACACTATACGCCTGACATTGTAATAAAGTCAATGGCTGAAAAACCAATCCCGGCACATCCCCGCGGAGCGTTTATCTCAGTGGGGATCCAATCTCACACTTAGATAAAACCCCCTCTTTTCCGTAAAACAGAAAAGAGGGGGTTTCCCGCTACTTCATTGCCCGAAACAGGACACATGCGCCGAACATAAAGCGCATACGCCCGATTTTTTTCATCCGTATTTTATGAAGCAATCTTGCAAGTTCGCTTTCCCGTAAGAATGATTCTGTGGACTTCCAGAGCCATTCATATTCTTTACGATGTGATTTCCCTCCTCCGATAAACGGCATGACGCCCTGAAAATACAGCCTGTAAAAAGGCAGAACTGCCTTTTGTTCCGGCACAAAACTGTCCAGACAGTAAAGATTCCCGCCCGGCTTCAGCACACGCTTCATCTCCGTCAAAGCACCTTTAAAATCCGGTGTATTGCGCAGTCCAAAAGATATTGTTACCGCATCAAATGTATTATCCTCAAAAGGCAGATGCATTGCGTCTCCCTGCTTCCAGCAGATCTTTTCCAGGCCTGTTACCTTTTTTCTCGCCTCATCCAGCATGGAGGGCGAAAAATCCAACCCAATAATCGCAAGATCCGGTCTTGCCTTTGCCGCTGCAATCGCAATATCTCCTGTGCCGCAGCAGACATCAAGCATTTTCCCGCAAAACGGAAGATCTATGGTCAGCCGGCGGATCAAAACCTGTTTCCAGCGCTTCTGAAAACCCAGACTGATGCGGTCGTTTGCTGCGTCATATCCTCCGGAGATACGTTCAAATACCTGATACACTTTTTCTGATTTTTCCTGTTTTGTCATCACATTATATCCTCTGATTATTTTTTTAAGATAGGATGCAGGCCAGAACCATGGCTGCTATACACGCTCCGTTGCCAAAAAGATTTGCTCTTGAAATATGCTTCATCTGAAGAATACGCTTGTCTGGCTGCAGCTTTGTCTTCATCAGAAAAAGGAAATCTGTTCTGACAAAGATGACCAGCAGCACAGGGGAAAGCAGTCCGATCCAGCCAAATACGATCACCGGTCCCGCAGCAATGAGTACAATCCAGATTGCTGTCAGAATCCGAAACAAAACAACCGTCCTCTCTCTTCCGATCAGAACCGGAAGTGTCCGGCGTCCGGCCATTTCATCTTTTTCAATATCACTGCCGTTATTACTCATCATGATCAGGCCGATACTTATCATCAAAGGCAGGCTCCATAACAGCACATCCCCGTGAGCCTTTCCATCCGAAGCTGCGGCAATCCCAAACGGGATCAATCCTCCCATTACAATTCCTGAAACAATCTCTCCCACCGGCAGATCATTCAGAGGAAAAGGTCCCGCAGAATAAGCCAGAACGACAATCCCTCCAATCAGACCAATGAAAACGGGCAGCAAATGCAGACTGCATACAATTCCCAGTATGGCACCGGAAAGCAAATATCCTGCCGCCAGGAAAAAAACATGCTTCGGGTTCAGGCGCTCATACACAAGTGTAGCATCGCTGACCTCGACATTGTCTGACCGGCTGTCTGTTCCTTTCAAATAATCAACCAGATCATTGAATGTATTGACTGCTGACTGCATCAGAATACAGGCTGCAGCAAGTCCGGCCGCCTGAAGCGGATACAGAGTTTTCCCGGTCAGCAGGCAATAAAGAATACCAAAAAGAGACGGGCATATGGAGGCAGCCCAGGTATGCGGAGCCGCCAGCTGTTTTGCATGGCGCAAAGTCAATTTTCTGTACATAACGATTACTCTCCGGAAATCAAAAAAAACGGAAAGCTTTGATCATCTCAAAGTTTTCCGCTGTCTGTTCAGCAGGGCCAGGAGGACTCGAACCCCCGACATTTGGTTTTGGAGACCAACGTTCTACCAACTGAACTATAGCCCTGTACCTGAAAATATAAAAATAAAACATATACCTTCAAAACTTCATACAGCTAAATCAATTGTTCAACAAAATTTTGGTCAAGCCCTCAGACGATTAGTAACAGTCAGCT
>CAMNOU010000013.1 GCA_946546945.1 uncultured Lachnospiraceae bacterium | reverse complement strand
TTCCGGATGCGCCAAGAAGGTTCATTCTTGTCATACCGTTGTTACCCATAGCTGTATGAAGCGGATGATCCAGAGCCTGCATATCCATAGCTACGCATTTTACGCCGTGTTTTACAAACCAGATACCAGCGGAACGGCCTGTACCACAGGAATAATGATAGTACTCTTTGGAGTCATCAAATTTCAGATGCATACCTGTGCAAAGGCAAAGAACTTTGTCTTTCAGGTAATCAGAATCCGGATCGATACCCATGTCGCGGCAAGCTTTGTCAAGATGCTCAGCTGTGATCAGCTCCCAGCGTTTTACAAAGTGAAGGTCGAGACATACTGCATCGCCTGTGTAAGCATCGATTGCCATCTCGTGTGTGTAGCGAGCTCTTCTTCCGTCGAACTCACGCTCCATAACGTGACGGGGAGCGTCGCAGTGTGTACCTGTATGCATGGTGCAGCCGATGTACTGTGTTAAAACACCGCCTTTTGCCATAGAATGCTTGCTGTCAATAACCGGTTTGTCAAAATAAGGCCAACGCGGAATCTCAGCGCTGAACGGATGTGTCAAATCAACCCAAATTTTCTTTCCCATTGTAGTTTCCCTCCTGTAAATGAATGGTGTTTGTAGTTATATCATACACCGGATGCCGGATGGGCATCCGGTGATGTGAACAAATAAATATCAGAGATCTGATGCTCTCAGATTCTATTTATCATAGAGCATTTTGATCAGGTACTCGTTCAGACCTGCATTGATCTTCGCGATCTCCTCATCTGTATAGCTCATGAATCCGGTACGTTTGCCGTCAACCAGCTCTGCACGGAATCCAAGTTTTCCTTCGTCGAGCATAGTCTTTACGATCGGTGAAGGCTCATGGTTGTCTGCCAGATGTTTCAATACATAGCTGTGGATATTCCATGTCAGCTGTGTACCAACCATATCAGAGTTTACAAGCGGCGGCAGATACGGAAGTCTTAAGCCAAAGCTTGTCTTGCACGCAAGATCAACAGTCTCAGCGTCAGCAATTCCCTCATCAACGATCGCAATTGCTTCACGCCAGAGAGCATGCTGCATTCTGTTTGCGATAAATCCGGGAACATCCTTCTTGCAAAGGCAGGGCTGTTTGCCGGCTGCTTTCATGACATCCATAACATCCTGGATTACTTCGTCGGATGTGTACTCTGTCTTAACAACCTCTACAAGCGGAATCAGGAATGCCGGATTCCAGAAATGAGTACCGCAGATTCTCTCTTTGTGCTGGCACTTTGCGGAAATCTCTGTCGGGCTCATAACGGATGTATTGGTACAGAAGATTGCCTTCTCAGAAACAACTTCCTCAAGACCTGCGAACAGATCCTGTTTCAGCTCCATAACTTCCGGAACGCACTCGATGAAAAGCTCAGCTTCTTTCACGAAATCTTCGTGCTTATCAAATGCGATATCGATCTTTGAAACGATCTCATCTACATATTCGGGTGTAACAACTCCCTTTTCAACCAGCTGTTTCATATTTGCGCGAACTTTCTCACGCGGATCAACACCGCGGTTGGATGAACGAAGAATCGTAACATGCGCGCCGTCGATCGATGCAAGGATCTGTGCAATTGCAGCTCCCATCATGCCGGAACCGCAGACAACAAATTTTGTCAGTTTACTCATTTTAAATATCCTCCAATCAATTACACAATATCGTCAGTCAGATTAGCAAACCAGATAACCGCCTGAGCAGTCGCATGCAGCGCCTGTGATAAAGTTAGAAGCGTCAGAGGACAGGAACAGTGTGTAACCTACGAAATCGTACGGCTCAGCAAGACGTCCGATCGGCTCACGTTTCAGGAAGTTCTTGTAAACTTCAGAATTCACATCAAACATCCACTCTGTCAGCTCGCTGCGGAATACAGTCGGGCAGATGGCATTAATGTTGATGCCGTATTTTGCGGAAAGGTCACAAGCCATGGAAGCAATCATGATATCAGCACCGCCCTTGGATGCGCAGTAACCTGTGTAACCTGCCATACCTCGTTTGGATCTCTGAGATGTAACAACAACGATCTTTCCGCCCTGGCCTGTCGGAACGTTCTCAGCGCCATTGAGCTGTTTAACCATCTGCTGTGCAACATATTTCAGAACAATGTATACAGACTTGCAGTCAGCATTGATAATGTACTCCCAATCCTCAACGGACTGCTCCAGAATATTCTGAGGTTTATTGAATCCATGAGCAATTGCAAGAATATTGATCTCCCCGTAAGTTTCTACTGTCTTAGCGACAATATTCTCAACATCAGCAACCTGTGCGGGATCACCTGTAACGAAAGAACACTCAATATCCTCTGCCTTGAACTCATCAACCAGAGCCTGTAATTTTCCTGCGTTACGTCCTGTCAGCATAACCTTTGCGCCGGCATAACCGTAAGCTTTTGCCATTGTCTTTCCAAGTGCACCTGTAGCGCCTGTAACAAGAGCAACTTTGCCCTTTACAGAGAACATATTGTTCACAAAATCTTTCTCCAGGTTAACTAATTTTCCCATTTCAAATATTCCTCCTTAAAAGATATATTTATTTATTTCACAATCGCCGGACAGCGAATGTTTCCGGAATCAGTAAAAAATGAGATTCAGAACGTGTGAAATGTCCTTTGTTGAATTTCATTATAACCAGTATAATGCAACCGCATTTTTTATGCAATACATACAATAATGTTATTTAGTAACCATAATGTAACCCGGAATGTTCATTGGCGATTATAGACAACCTAAGTAAAAAAAAATACACTTTTTCGTGCAAAATGATTGATTTCTTTTTGGGGCAGGTGTATACTACGGTTTGTAAGTAATTTATCACAAGAAAGGTGGAAATATTTATGGCAGGTTATAAAATCACGAAAAAAGACGAATACTATACTTACACAGCTCCGGGACACAATGAGTGCAAATGCACCAGACTTCATGATCCGGCAGATGTTGACGGCGGACAGCTGATCAATGGTCTTACCCACTTCCTTCCGGCAGGCGGCGGCACAGATATGGGAAAGAACCCGGCTGAGTCCATCTATTATATTATCGAGGGAACCATGCTGTTCAAAGGCGAAGACGGTGTTGAGACTGTCCTGAACGCAGGCGACAGTGTACATATCGCTTCCAACTACGGCAAATGCGTTACCAACATCGGACCTGCAACTGCTCAGATGTTAGTTGTTCTTTTACCGCCGGCAAAATAAGAATATGCACAACGATAAGAAAGGAGCTGAAAACAGCTCCTTTTTTTCTGTCCTTCCGGTCAGGAAAGAAGAATCCGGTCATTGTCCAGGCTGGTGCCGGCGCCTTCTCTGAATTTTTCCAGCAGATCGGAGACGGTCAGTCCTTCTCTTTCTTTTCCCTCCAGATCCAGAACGATATTGCCGGAATCCATCATGATCGTGCGGTTTCCCAATTCCAGGGCTGACTGCATGTTATGTGTGATCATCAGACAGGTCAGGTTATTTTCTTTCACAATTGTTTTTGTCAGGTTCAGCACTTTTTCAGCGGTTGCAGGATCCAGCGCCGCCGTATGTTCATCAAGAAGAAGGATTTTGGGCGTGACCAGCGTGGCCATGAGAAGCGTCAGTGCCTGGCGCTGTCCTCCCGAAAGCAGCCCGACAGGATTTTTCATGCGGTCTTCCAGTCCCATATTCAGAAGCGCCAGCCGTTCCCGGAAGAATTCTTTTTCTTTTCTGGATACGCGGCTGAAGATCCTGGTCTTCCTTGTGGTCGCGCGCAGGTACGCAAGTGCAAGATTCTCTTCTATGCTCATATTCGGAGCCGTTCCCTTCATCGGATCCTGAAAGAGATGTCCGATATAGCGGCTTCGGCTGTGTTCCGGTTCAAAGGTAATATCTTTCCCATCCAGGATCACCGCTCCCTCATCCGCAATGAATGTCCCGCAGACAGCATTGAACAAAGTTGATTTTCCGGCACCGTTCGAGCCGATGATCGTTACGAAATCTCCGTCTTCGACCGTCAGGTTCAGATGTTTCAGTGCCGTTTTTTCATTCACCGTCCCTTTGTTGAAGGTCTTTGAAATATTATGCATCTGCAGCATTATCTCATCCCCCCTTCCAGTTCCTTTTTCCGTCTGGCCATCGCCTGTGCCTTCGTTCGTCTGAAATCAATGATCTGTTTGATCGCGGGCATTGAGATTGCGACTGCCACGATCACGGCGGATACCAGCTTCAGCGCGCTGGCCGGAAGATTGAACCGCAGTGCGATGGCAACAATCACACGGTAAAGACAGGAACCTGCTATGACGCCGGCCGCCCTGACTTTAATGGGGAATTTCCCGAATATGGTTTCGCCGATAATCAGGGATGCAAGCGCAACGGTTACCATACCGGTGCCCATGTTGATATCGCAGGATTTCTGATATTCTCCGATCAGGCATCCGGCAAGAGCCGTCATGGCTCCTCCGATGCACAGCCCTACCGTTGTGGTAAATGCCGGATTGATCGAGGAGGATTTCACCATTGCCGCATTGTCACCAGTTGCCCGGATGGAAAGGCCCAGCCTGGTGTCCAGGAAAAAGATCAGCAGGAACAGGACCGCCACGGCAAAGGCCAGTGCCAGAATCAGCTTATAGCCTCCGGCCAGCGCCGTATCCGCAAACAGTTGCTTTGTCCGGGTAAAGAGTGTTTCGGTGTCATTCATGCTGATGACCGATTTCCCCATGATCGTAATATTGATGGTATACAGCCCGGTGTTGACAATAATTCCCGCAAGCATGCTCTCCACCTTCATTTTTGTCTGTAAAAAAGCATTGACAAGCCCTGAGCAGACGCCTGCTCCCATGGCGGCAAAAATCGCAAGAACAGGATATCCCGCAATCGCCACGACCGCTCCCGTCGCGCAGCCAAGCGTATAACATCCGTCCGTAGACAGATCACATACATTCAGCATGGAGTAGCTCAGAAATAAAGCAAGCGCTACCAGTGCATAGATGAGGCCCTGCTCCAGGGCGCCCTGGATAATAGCCCAGGTAATAAAGGTTGACACAACGATTTCCTCCCGACTTCAAAAATATCAGACCCTCTTATTCAAAACTCTCAGCCGTTTTCAATTCAACGATGCCGGTGCAGAGGGGTTCAAAAGCAGCCTTCACAGCCTCCAGATCATATCCGAGCTGCTCACAGATCTCTGTATTGATCGATGCGATCCCATTGTCAAAGGTCTGGACCGGCGTCTGCGCCGGATCCGCTCCGTTGACCAGAAGATCAGCGATCATATCGCCGGTCATGACACCAAGATTGGCATAATCCACTCCATATCCGCAGAATGCTCCGTTTAAAGCAAAGGAATCCGCTCCGCAGTAATGCGGGATACCCGCTTCAGCCAGTGCTTCATAAATCGTCAGTTCAGCCGTCATGATGGTGTTGTCTGTCGGGGTAAAAACAGCGTCGACCCCTTCTGTGATCAGAGAATCCGCAGCAAGCTTGACATCGTCTGTTGTGCTGCCGGTCTTTTCAACATATGTGATATTGTTCTCATCGCACCATCCTTTTGCCTCCTCGATTGCTTTTTCCGAAGCATCCTGTGCTGTATCATATAACAATCCAATCTTTGAAACATCCGGATTCTGTGCCTTGATCAGATTCATGACCGCTTCTGTATCCAGCGCGTCCGATGTACCGGTCAGGCTGCCGCCGGGCTGCTCCATGGATTCCACCAGCCCCGCTCCCACAGGGTCTGTGACTGCGGAAAAGATGACCGGGATATCGGTATCCTCTGTCGCCGCCTGCATGGTAATGGCAACCGGAGTCGCAATCGCCACGATTACGTCCACCTGATCCTCCACAAGATCCGTAGCAATCTGATTCAGAACCGTAGAGTCCGCCTGTGCATTCTCATAGTAATCTGCATAGTTGAAAGTGACTCCCAGCTCCTTCCCTTTCACATCAAGTTCTGACTCGATATTTTCCACGATCTGGTTGAGAGAAGCATCATCCACATAGTTGACAATTCCAACCTTGTACTCTGTGCCGGAAACAGCTGTCTCATCCGCTGCGGACGCCCCTGCGTCCGAACCTGCTGTTCCCGAAGTTTTACTGCTGCCGCATCCCGCAAGAAGGGCTGCCGCAAGCGCTCCCGTCATCATACATACTATCATTTTTCTTTTCATCATTTCTCTCCTTTCAATATTCAGCGCAGGATTCCCGTGACTTTCGTCGTGAGAGGAATGCGCCATATTAACATTTTCGTCTTCAGCATGGGTTTCATACCTGCGCTGAAGATTGAAACCTCCGGCGGATCGCAGGCGCGCAAGTGGAAAGCGCGCCGCGGCAAGTACGCCGAGGCGTACTTGATTATTCAGCGCAGGATTCCCGTGACTTTCGTCGTGAGAGGAATGCGCCATATTAACATTTTCGTCTTCAGCATGGGTTTCATACCTGCGCTGAAGAACAAAAAAACCGTCTCAGGAAAATCCTGAGACGGTAATAAACTAATATTATCGCGGTACCACTCAAATTGGCATAATGCCCACTCTCCTTCATGCACGGTCATAACACAGTACGCATACATGCCGGCCGGATAACGGGCCCGGTCCCCGTCAGTTCCTACTCGTTCCCTTTCAGACTGCCCTCAGAAGTCCATTCAGCCAATTCCTTCATACTGCGATCTCACCATCCGCAATTCTCTGTGATGTCAGAAGAAACCTACTTCTCTTCTTCAACGGTTTTTTGTTTTAATTTTTTACTATATTAAAGTATAAAACTGCCTGTGTCAAGCAATTTTTTGAGTCCCGCGAAAGTTTCTGTTCCCGAGCGCTCTTCGTTTTTTAGGTAAAGTAAACGAGTTCTTCCTGCGGAGCTGTGGTTTTTTCAACAGCTTCGGCATAGAGGACCGGCCCTTTCTTACGATATTCTCTGGCAAACTCCACATGGATCTTCGCAGTCAGGTTCACCCATGATTTGTGCGGGATCTCTGCTGCTTTGTCATACTTGCACTTCAGGCCGATAAACTGAATATCCTCCACACAGCAGGTCATGGCAAAACGTCCGGGGATCATCACCGGCTTTTTCTTCATGCTGTCCGGCCGATAGATAAGGGCAAGAAATTTGATGGTTTTCCCCTCATATTTTTGAGGTTCCTCCTGTACATCCAGATAAAAAATGCCGTAATCCTCATCTGTGATTTCGATGACGTCCTGATTCAGGTCATAGGGCAGTTCTTCCATCACACTGTTGTCGATGGTACCGTCCTCCATCTCGTATACGATCTGGGCCTTCCTGTTGTATGCCTTGACCGTTCTGCGGAATTTTGCCCTTGGGGTATCCTCTGTGCAGCGGTTAAAGATCACAACATCAGACGCAAACACCTGCTCCATCATCATGGAGCGCATATTGTTCAGATACACTTCATATGTGGATGCATCCACCGTCGTGAGTGTCTGAACGATCTGCCAGTCTTTCGGGAGCTCCATCTCCAGGATTTTTGCGGCTTCCCATGTCCCGTTATATTCAATGAAGACCTGATCCGGCTGCATCGTCGCATCACAGTCTTTTAAAAAGTCTGCTGTGAATTCTTCTTCGGAATCCACACCGACCACAGTCGCATTCTGTTCTGCCAGTTTTACTTCATCATACTCTTCATCTCCGTCTTCGCAGGCAATAATCAGAGTTTTTGCGCCCACGCCGAAATCATTCTCAATCAGCGTCTGCGTGATCAGAGATGTCTTTCCGCTGTCCATAAAACCGGTAAACAAATATACTGGTATCTCCATACTCCCTCCTGTTATTTCAGGCCGAATACTGTTTCCAGTCTGGCCTCATCGATATCGGTACCGATGACGCAGAGACGTCCGGTATAATCCGGTTCTCCCTCGCGCAGCTCATACTCGCCCGGCACCATGTCAAAGTAAATCCAGGTTCCGTCCTCAGCCGGCACCATGCCTTTTGCACGCAGGACCGTTCCGCACTCCTGTGTATTGGCAAACATATTCAGGATCTTCTCAATCTGCTCTTTTGTAAACTTATGCGGTGTCTCTCTTCCCCAGCTGGTAAAGATGTCATCCGCATGATGATGACCGTGATCATGATGATGATCATGGTCATGATGGTGCTCATGCTCGTGATCGTGATCATGGTCATGATGGTGCTCATGCTCGTGATCGTGATCATGGTCATGATGGTGCTCATGCTCATGGTCGTGGTCATGGTCATGATGGTGCTCATGCTCATGGTCGTGATCGTGATGCTCAGCTTCAAACTCCGCCATCATCTCATCCATGAAGGACCGCTGACTTTCAACGACATCCAGAATCTGCTTTCCGGTAATCTCATCCCAGGGTGTAGTGATCACTGCAGCCTTCGGATTCAGTTCCTGAATCATATTGACACACAGTTCCAGTTTTTCCGGTTTTGTATTCTGCGTACGGCTCAGGACTACTGTCGTCGCATTCTCAATCTGATTATTAAAGAATTCTCCGAACGCCTTCATCTGTTTGGAAGCTTTCATGGCATTCGCGACAGTAACCAGCGCATTCAGTTTTACATCCGGGTGATCTGTTTCCATCTCTTTCACGGAAGACATGACATCCGAAAGCTTTCCGACACCGGAAGGCTCGATCAGAATACGGTCCGGATGCCATTTCTCAATAACTTCTTTTAAACTTCTGCTGAAATCACCGACCAGAGAACAGCAGATGCAGCCGGAATTCAGTTCTTTGATTTCAATGCCTGCATCCTTCAGAAATCCTCCGTCGATCCCGACTTCACCGTACTCGTTTTCCACAAGCACAACCTTTTCATCGCCGAAAACTTCCTCCAGCATCTTTTTTATAAATGTGGTCTTTCCGGCCCCGAGGAAACCGGAAACAATATCAATCTTGGTCATAGTACTTACCCTCTTTCTGTCAGCAAAAAAATGATTCCAGTTCACTATCATAAAACCCGCGGGACAAATTGTCAAGAGCGCGCTGACAGTCCCGCAGCTGACGCTGACCCGAATTCCGCGCCAAGTCTCGCGAGCGAGACTTGAACGGCAAAAAGAAATTCAATCGGATGAATAAGTTCGTCCATTTTTGAGCACGATGAAAGCAGCACACTTTTTCATCTCAGTGTGAGAGACCCCCACTGAGATAAACGCTCCGCGAGGATGCGCAGGAATTCGGTTTGGAAGATGTCAGCTGACGCTGACCCGAATTCCGCGCCAAGTCTCGCGAGCGAGACTTGAAGACCGGAGGAATAAGCTATGTCATCATATAAAGTTGAAATCTGCGGAGTCAATACGTCTGAACTTCCCATACTCAAAGATGAAGAAAAAAGAGATTTGTTTCGAAAAATTAAGGACGGGGACCAGCAGGCCCGGGAATCCTATATAAAGGGAAATCTCCGTCTGGTCTTAAGCGTGATCAGGCGGTTCGCATCCAGCAGCGAAAACGCGGATGATTTATTTCAGATCGGCTGTATCGGTCTGATCAAGTCCATCGACAATTTTAATCCGGATCTGGATGTGAAATTTTCCACTTACGCAGTCCCGATGATTATCGGCGAGATCCGCAGGTATCTGCGGGATAATAACAGCGTACGCGTCAGCCGTTCCCTGCGCGACACTGCCTATAAGGCCATGCAGGCAAAGGAACAGCTGATACGGAAAGCGAATAACGAACCGACCCTGAATGAAATCGCCGCCGAGACAGGAATCTCCAGGGAAGATATCCTGTTTGCGCTCGACGCCATCCAGACTCCCGTGAGCCTCTACGATCCGGTCTATTCGGACGGGGGCGAACCCCTCTATGTCATGGATCAGATCAGTGACACAAAAAACCGCGAAGAGAAGTGGATCGAAAACCTTTCTCTCTCGGACGCAATGAAACATCTGAAAGACAGAGAGCGCCGCATTATCGATCTGCGTTTCTTTGAAGGGAAGACACAGGTAGAGGTCGCCTCTGAAATCCACATCTCGCAGGCACAGGTCAGCAGGTTAGAGAAATCAGCGCTGAAGACGATGAGAAGATACCTGATGTAAAAGCAGCTTTTGTCTTTACCTCTGTCTTGACACCTGTATAGTTCCATGGTATACTCCTGTTTGTAATAACCTGTTTTTATGGAGGATGGAAGATGGCAAAATATGCAATTATCGTTGTGGACATGCTGAATGATTTTGTAACCGGAGCACTGGCCTGCGACAGAGGAAAAGCGATTGTTCCCGCTGTGGCAAAGCTCTGTGAAGCAGCGCGCGAAAAAAACGTGCCGGTCATTTTTTCAAATGACTGCCACATCAAAGGTGTCGACAAGGAACTGGAATTCTGGGGAGACCACGCAATCGCAGGCACTCCCGGAGCTGAGGTAATCCCGGAGCTGAAGGTCTGCAGCAAGGACTACATCGTTCCCAAAAGACATTACAGCGGTTTCTTCGGAACAGACCTGAACATCCTGCTCCGCGACCTGGGCGTAGATACCTGCGTCATCACAGGGCTGCATGCGCACATGTGCTGCAGACATACCGGCGCAGATGCCTACCAGTACGGATTCGATCTGGTGATTCCGGAAGAGACGACAGATTCCTTTACGGAAGAGGATTACAAAATGGGTCTGAAATATTTCAAAGAGACCTATGGCGCAGAAATCTGCCATGTTGATGACCTGATTGCCAGGTTCTGATCAGCGCTGAATACAAAATGGGCATATCACAGTCTCCTTTCTGTGATATGCCCTTCTTTTTTCCCTATTGTGTCTCTCCCGGCGACGAATCCGAAATGCGGTCTCTCTGATCCACCAGTACCGCATGGATCGCGAAACGGACTTTTTTCCCTGCTGTCGAACAGGTCGACAGCGTCAGCACCCGGTCATTCATGGTCGGAACGATCCCGGTTTCTTTCATGCTGCCTTTGACCATGCCGTCAATGAGTCTCTGATACTCCTCATCCGGCTGATAGCCGACAGAATAAATGATGTCATTGTCCGGCACATCCCGGTAGGAAAAGATCCTGTAGCGGTATGCTTTCTGCTTTGTGTAGATGGTAAAGTAGTCATTGCCGCTGTCATACAGTTCTTCCTGCTTATACCGCTTTAATGTCCCGAACATATTGCCGTCTTTCATATTGTGGCCATAGATTATATTATAATAATCGGAAAAATCCGGTGCGTTTTCCGCCTCAAGAAAAATACTCCCTGCCAGCAGATAATCCCCGTGTATATCGCTTCGCAGATAGGTGTTGTTGGTCTTGCCGTGGAGGATCGGATAATCAACCCCCGTCTCCTCCGGATGGTCAAACCGGATCCATCCAACGACATCCGGATTGATACTCTCCAGCTCATCAAAATCAATATCCACGGATTCCGCCCACCAGATACCTTTCTCCTCATCTGTCTGAGGCGTCTCGGTTTCCGTGACGATCCTGGAAGACAGATCAGTGTAAGCCTGCTCTGCCTTTCTGTATTCTCTTAAAATGGGGATCAGTTTTGCGAGGGCAAAAATAATCACGCCGATACAGATCAGAATCAGAATGATGATTCCGACATTTCCTCTTTTTTTCTGATTACGATTCTCTGTCATTTTCTCTGCTTGTATCCTTAATAAACTACGACCGGGTATCCGATCTTCACGCTCTCATACACCGTTTTCATTGCGGAGAGAGGGGTGTTGATGCACCCGTGCGAACCATTGGTTTTATAAATATCCCCCCCATACTCGCTCCTCCAGGAGGAATCATGGATCCCCACATTGCCGTTGAACGGCATCCAGTATTCCACCGGGGCATTGTAATCCTGTCCGGTCAGGGTGTAATCCCTGAGACGGGCATCAATCGCCCAGACACCGCCGGCCGGCGTACTGTGCCCTCCGGATACATTTCCGGTCACAACGGGAGTCGAGACGACGCGTTTTCCGTCCTTATAGACCCACATGGTCTGGGCAGCGATCGAGATCTCGATATATGTATCGCCGATATCATTGCTGTCCCGGCAGACACCGGAGTATCTGTATTCCGGTTCGACCGTAACGGATTCTCCCGCCTCGATCAGGTCAAGAAGCTGGCTGGTTGTCTTTGACTGATTGATGCACCAGCCATAGTCTCCGCCTTTTAAGGAAATCTCTGTGCCGCCGGTGGTCCGGAACTTCCTGGACAGACCGAACGTATCCGTATGATAAGCCATCTCATGGACAAAATCTTTCACTGCGTCCTCATCCAGCGTATAGGTGAAATCATCACCCAGGACGACCCATTCGGAGATCTGCGCTCCGTTCACATGCCACTGCCGGTCACCGAAATCATAAACGATCACGATATCCGTAAGATCATTCAATTCTTCACATTCCTTCACCAGTTCCGGTGTGTCTTTATTAATTTCCGGATTCTCGTAAAGTCCATGTTCCTCAAGCGAAATACTGTTCTCCCCTGCATTAATTGCTTCTCTGATGGCCTCCTCTGTCTTATCAGGGTCAAGCTTATTCCCGTAGGTCTCCTCTTTGATCACATAGGAGGACCCCTCATAGGAAAGAAAAGCATCTGTCGGTGCTGTCATATTCTGTTCCTGCAGGCAGGACAGCGACGAGACTGCCATGGAAAGCCTTGCATCGTCATGTTTCACATCGATCTCATGGTCGTCTTTCGGCCCCAAAAAAAGAAGAACCCAGGCAAATTCCTTCTGCTCATCAAGGAGTTTTTCCAGCTCTCCCTGATCATCATAGTCCAGACCGATCTGCTTTGCCGTAAGTTTCTCAACGCCATCCCGTGTCTCGATCTCTATCGTGTATTCCCCGACTTTCTCACGGATCTGTTCTTTCAGGGAATCGACCGTCTGGTTCATCATCGGGATGCCGAATACACTGCCTCTGGAATAAAAATGGCTGTGAAAATAAATTGCTCCTGTCAGATAGCACGCAGCGGCCAGTCCAATTATAACAAGAAGAACAATCCATTTTCTGGATTTTGTTCCGGTTTCTTTATCCAAATCGATTACATTATCAAATTCTGTCATTCGTGCCAACTTTTTCCCTCATTGATATGTCTGCTGTACAGTACCATATTCTTTCATCTGTCAATCGTTTTCTGTCATCATTTTCATATAATCCCTAATAGATTACATTTTATACTTTTTTTCCATTTCATCAACCGAAATCACATAATTTTAACAAAATTGTAAGAAAGATGCTGTCTTTGATTTCATCTCAGTGTGAGAGATCCCCACTTCTTAAGCGGCGGGTAATGACAAGCTCGTCTCAGTGGGTGTCCAATCTCCCACTGAGATAAACGCTCCGCGAGGATGCGCAGGAATTCGGTTTGGAAGATGTCAGCTAACGCTGACCCGAATTCCGCGCCAAGTCTCGCGAGCGAGACTTGAATCTCCTCTGCTTTGTGTTTCTCTTTTTCCACGCGGTTACTCATATCTGAGGATTTCCTTTTTCAGCCGTTTCATGATTTTCTTTTCCAGCCTGGATATGTAGGACTGCGAAATCCCCATCAGATCTGCCACCTCCTTCTGGGTATATTCCTGCTGGTTTTTTGTGTTCAGGCCATAGCGGAGTTCAATGATTTTCCGTTCTCTCTGGCTCAGCTTCGCGATTGCTTTCTTCAGCAGTTTTTTCTCGACCTCTGTCTCCATGTCTTTATAGATCACATCTTCTTCTGTTCCGAGAATATCCGAAAGAAGAAGTTCGTTGCCGTCCCAGTCCACATTGAGGGGTTCATCAAAGGAAACCTCCATTTTCATTTTGCTGGTGCGGCGCAGGTACATCAGGATCTCATTTTCAATGCAGCGGGACGCATAGGTCGCAAGCTTGATCTTCTTTGCCGGATTGTAGGTGTTGATCGCTTTTATCAGTCCGATGGTGCCGATCGAGATCAGATCCTCTACGCCAATGCCGGTGTTGTCAAATTTTTTTGCAATATAAACAACCAGTCTCAGATTATGTTCGATCAGCATTGCCCTTGCGTTCTGCCCGTCTTCGGATCCCAGCAGAAGGATGCAGTCATTTTCCTCTGCTGCCTCCAGAGGGGGCGGCAGAACATCTGCTCCTCCAATATAGTGGATCTCATTTGATTTCAATAATAACAGATTCTTTATCGTTGGTATCAGTTTGATATGAAACTTCCCGGGTACCGAAACCTTCAAATACATGATGCGCATACTCTCCTTCCAGTTGCAAAATCTATGTTTTTACTCAAACAATGAGCTGTGAAGTATCATCTGTACATCAGCACTTTGCATCAGTGTCTCTTTCTGCAATCCAATCTTTGGTCTTTCGATCTGCCTCATCCTTCCTTTGCGGTAAATGTTCATCTGATCCAGTATGATTACCGGCATCCATGCCGTTTTGCAATTCAGTGTCTGATAGGGAATTCTTCTTTCTTCCTGCCCTGCTTTCCATTTTTCCGGAATCCTGTCTTCTGTGACGACACTCACGGCAGCATGATCCAGAGGATCCCGCAAAACATTTCCGCTGTCGCAATAGGCCTCCAGACGGATCTTCTCCCCGCCGTAACACAGTTCCACCGCACAGATCCACCGGACGACCCGGCGCCGGATCTGCCAGATGGTGAAGCATACCATACAGACCCCTCCGCTGACCAGAATCTGTGCCGGGTTCCGCCTGAGTGTCTGCAGGCAGACCCATTCCTGAACTCCTCCCGCCGCAAAGAAAACCAGATAAACACACAGGTATTCCCGGAGCCATTCTGTCCGGCCGGCAGGCCGGAATGCCAGAAGGATCATGAGCGGATTCAGAAGAACATGGACCAGTAAACGGTACAGCATATATCTGTGCAGAAGCAAAGGCAAAACGCTGCAGGCTGCCGCTGTTGCCGCGCTGACCGCCAGAATTCTGATCAGGCGGACTCTGCGGCTGCAGATGACCGCACAGGCCAGAAGCCCGGCACTGTCCATCAGAAAATTCACCGCAAAAAAGATATCTATGTCCCATTCGTACTTCAAGGCCCACCTCCGGCAGTCAGGATAAAGCGTAGAAACAGTATAAAAAAACCTCCGCGATTTTTTTGTCAAAATCGCGAAGGTTTCAAAAAAGTTTTTCTTTACTTTTTGGTGTTCTTTAAAAAGTCAGGAATCTTAATATCCCTGGGCGCAACCGAAGGGGTCGGGTTCTGCGGTCTCTGAATACCGTTCACCTGGCCATTGGACTGCTGCTGTCCTGCTGATCTGGAAGGATTGATCGCTCCTGCAGAGAACTTATTGCCAAACCCGCCCATGATGGTCGGGGAAGCCTGGTTTGCCGCATCCTCAAGTCCGGTAGCAATAACCGTGATCGTAGCGGTATCTGTCATCGTCTCGTCATACTTCGCACCGAAGATGATATTTGCCTCATCTCCAGCGAGATCCTGAACATAGCTTGCAGCATCATTTGCATCCATCAGAGAGATGTCACCGGAAATATTGATGATGACATGAGATGCGCCGTTGATGGAAGTCTCAAGCAGCGGACTGGAAACAGCCATCTTCACTGCCTCAAGTGCCTTGTCATCACCCTGTGCAGCACCGATTCCGATATGAGCCAGACCCTTGTCCTTCATAACGGTGGAAACATCGGCGAAGTCCAGATTGATCAGAGCCGGCAGGTTGATCAGATCAGTGATTCCCTGTACTGCCTGCTGGAGCACTTCATCCGCCTTCTTCAAAGCATCCGGCATCGTGGTTCTTCTGTCTACAATCTCAAGAAGCTTATCATTCGGGATAACAATCAGTGTATCAACATTTTCTTTTAAATTCTCAATACCGGTCGTAGCGTTCGCCATACGCTTCTTTGCCTCGAACTTGAACGGCTTCGTAACAACGCCGACGGTCAGGATGCCCATATCCTTCGCAATCTTTGCCACAACAGGAGCACCGCCTGTTCCGGTACCGCCGCCCATTCCGCAGGTGACGAAAACCATATCTGCACCCTCGACTGCACGGGACAGCTCGTCCGCACTTTCCTCAGCAGCCTTCTGACCGATCTCCGGTCTCGCTCCGGCGCCAAGGCCCTTTGTCAGCTTTTCTCCAATCTGAATCAATGTGGGAGCTTTGCACAGTGTCAGAGCCTGTTTATCTGTATTCACACCGATAAACTCTACACCGCCAATACTTTCATCTATCATACGGTTCACAGCATTGTTGCCGGCACCGCCCACACCAATTACAATAATCTTTGCACTGGATTCAGCTCCTATTGACATAATTTCAACCACGATTGTTCCTCCTTCATCTCTCCACGTAAGTTTATAGCAAAAAAATATATAATAATCTTATATTAAAATCCAATATAACATATACTATCATATAAAATTTTCTTTAAATAATCAACTGATTTTTCAAATTTTATTAAAAAGTTCATCAATGTAAAAAGTTTAACCGGTATCTCCGGCCTCTTCTTCCGAAGCCGGGAGGGTCTGAACATCATCCGGAATCTCTGTCAGTTCGTTCTGTTTAAAATAAATATCTGTATTGGATTTATTCCAGGTCTCCAGGTGCAGTGTCCCTGTTTTTCCCTCCAGCTGCGTTATGATCTGGTCCATTCTCAGAACCTTCTCATTGAGAAAGGATCCTGTTCCGACCTGTACCTGAATCTCTCCGTAGCTTAAGAGGATATTCTCTCCCTGTACATAAATCACTTCCGGAATTCTCCCGTATTTTTTCAGCAGCTGCGTCAGACTGAGCAGCGTGCGGAGGATGGCTTCATTGTCGAGATTCAGTTTTTCATAGAGAACCGCAGTTTCTATGGAAAGTCCATTGATTTTCATAGTGTCCGGAAGAACATCCGTGGAGATTTCCACGACAAATCCTTCTTTGTCAAAATAAGCATTGGCCCCAAGCGAAGGAACATAAAGATACCCGAGCACACCTTTTTCAGTCACATTGATCTGTATATGCTGCGGTGACTTCATGGAGATATTCAGCGAATCCACAAACGGAATCGGTTCCGGCTTCTGAAATTTATTTTTCAGGAACACATACAGGGTGTTCCATGAATGCTCATCATTCAAAGCCCATGTTTCGATCTGCTCGTCTGAATAGATTTCGTTCCCTGTCACATCCACTTCTTTTACAACAAATACTTTCCAGACCATAATCGCGCCAAGGGCAACCACAAGCAGGATCACCGGCAGTATGACAGTCAGCATCCGCCTGGTTTTTTCTTGTTTTCTTTTTCTGCGCATAATCAACTCCTGCTCATCTATTCTGTGTCAAAACGGATTCCTCTGGATACCGCCAGCACCAGCCCCATCTCCGAGAGGAGAATCGCCATCGAGGTGCCTCCGTAACTGATAAACGGAAGGGTGATACCGGTATTCGGCAGCGTATTTGTCACAACAGCAAGATTTAAAACAACCTGCAGTGCTATATGGATCATGACCCCGACCACAAGCATGGAACCGAAAAGATCCTCTGCATTATTGGCGATCACCATAAAGCGCCAGATCATCAGGACAAACAGGAGAATGACGCAAACTGCTCCGAACAGACCGAGTTCTTCACATATAATGGTAAATATGAAATCATTCTGTGCCTCCGGCACATAGCCGAGCTTTTGAAGGCTTCCTCCCAGTCCTTTTCCGAACAGGCCTCCGGAACCGATCGCATATAATCCCTGCAGGGTCTGATATGCCTCATCCGGATAATCCTCGGGGTGAAGCCAGGCTTTGATACGGCCTCCCCGGTAGGACGCGGCGGCTATAAATACAATAATGCCCACCGCCAGAATACCTGCCAGTATTAAAAAATGGGTATACTTCGGGCTTGCCACAAACATCATCAGGACACAGATGCCGGCCACAATGACTGCGGTACTCAGGTTGTTTTTCCCGATTACCGCAATGACCGGAACGATCCGGATCATGATTTTCAGGATCGTACGGAAATCCCTGATCTGTTTCGGCATGGAGCTTAAGATAGCTGCCATATAGATAATGACCGCAATCTTGGCAATCTCCGAGGGCTGGACGGACAGACCGCCGAGCCGGAGCCATCGGGTAGATCCGTTGGCATCTGAACCGATTCCGGGTATCAGGACCGCCAGGCAAAGCAAAAACGCAAAGGCGTAGATCGGCCGGGACAGCTTTTTCCAGAGCCTGTATGGGATGATGGATACCACGAACATGCCCACGATCCCCAGCGCAGCAGCTCCCGCCTGATGCCGCAGATAGTAGGTGGCATCGCCAAATGTGCTCTGCGCCTCGTATGCGCTCACGCTGTACAGCATGACCAGGCCGAACCCTACCAGAAAAATAATCAGGAACAGCAGACTGTAATCAAAATATTTAAATGTTTTTGCTTTTTTTACAGCCTCACTCATCGACTACTCCTTCAGTGCATGCACCATTTCTTTAAACATTTTCCCGCGCACTTCATAATTCGGAAACATTCCCCAGCTTGCACATGCTGGGGAAAGCAGGACCGCATCTCCATTGACGGCATTTTCATAACAGATGTCCACGGCTTCCTGAAGACTGTCTGCAAAGACATAATCAGTAAATCCGACCGCTTCGGCTTCTCTGGCAATTTTTTCTCTTGTCTGCCCGATCAGGACCAGTTTCTTTACTTTCCCGCGGAAACTGAGGATCCAGTCCTTATATTCGGAATTTTTGTCATAACCGCCGCCGATCAGGAAAGTAGGGCGGTCCATGGCCTCGATCCCCTTGATCGCAGCATCCGGATTGGTTCCCTTGGAATCATTATAGAAGCGGACGCCTCTCTTTTCCGTAACATATTCGATCCGGTGTTCAACTGCGGTAAACCTGCGCAGCACCTCCCGGATAGAATCAAGCGGAACACCGTAGCTTACGGCCATTGCCGCGGCAGCCATCACGTTTTCATAGTTATGCCGTCCGAGAATATTCAGCTCTTTCGTGCTGACCACTTCTTCGGCCTTTCCGTCACAGGCATACATAATTTTATCATCATCCAGGTAAAAGCCGGATTCCAGCCTGTGAAGGCTGCTGAAATACACGACACGCGCCCTGATGCTGTCCGCATGTTCTCTCAGTATCTCATCTTCATAGTTGAGTACACAGACCTGATCACCGGTCTGATTTCCGGTAATATTCAGCTTTGCCGCGATATAATTCTCCATCGTATGATGGCGGTTCAGATGATCCGGCGTAATGTTCAGTATTGCGGAAACCTGAGGGCAGAAATCCTCTGTCGTCTCCAGCTGGAAACTGCTGATCTCCGCTACAATGACCGTATCTTCCGTCACATCATCCAAAACCCCTGTAAAGGGGATCCCGATATTTCCGACAACCTTCACACTGTCACAGCAATGCTTCATGATCTCTCCCAGCAGCGCAGTCGTCGTTGTTTTGCCATTCGTTCCGGTGATTGCCAGAATATTGCTCTTTTTACACTGATATGCGAGCTCTATCTCTCCCCAGATCCGTATGCCCGCATCTTTCATGGCGAGAACAAAGGGCAGATCCGTCGGCACTCCCGGACTTAAAACAGCCAGATCCAGCTGTTTGAATATTTCATCCGGAAGTTCTCCGGTATAAAGGCTGACCGGATCTTCAGCGCTGAAATTATCCATCACACGATCCCGGTCCAGGTCCTGATTTCCATCAAACAAGAACACTTCTGCATTCCGACAGACCAGCAGTTTTGCCGCGGCAATTCCGCTGATGCCGGTGCCGAACACCAGTACTTTTTTCTCTGAAAAGTCCATCTCCATCCTCCGTTATTCATTCCTTATCGCAAACCGATAAAAGCTACCAGGCAAAGCAGCGCAGTAATGATTGAAAAGACCGCGACTACTCTGGTCTCCGACCATCCCCCAAGTTCAAAATGATGATGGATCGGGGCCATCCGGAAAAATCGTTTTCCGCCTGTTTTTTTAAAGTACAGGACCTGAATCATGACCGAAATAATTTCAACCCAGTAAATCAGTCCCACAATCAGTATAAAGACCGGCATCTGGAGCATATACGCTGTTGCAGCCACAAACCCGCCGAGCGCAAGAGATCCGGTATCTCCCATGAACACACTTGCCGGATATACATTAAAGAGAAGAAAACCGAGCAGAGCACCTGCCACCGCACTGGTAATCGGAGCGATCCCGCAGGCATTTCCCGCAGCCACTACTGTAAAGAATGTAGCCACCAGTACCGTAACGCTTGACGCAAGTCCGTCCAGTCCATCTGTGAAGTTGACACCGTTTACCGTCCCGATCACAGCCAGGAAGAGCACCGGTATGGCAACCCAGGAAAGTGTAAGATACTTTCCGGATGTAAACGGGATCAGCATGGTCAGCGGTATGTCACTTTTCACCATATAGACAGCAAAAACCGCCGTCACAACGATCTCCAGCACCATTTTCTGTTTGGGCATCAGCCCATCTGACCGTTTCAGCACCACCTTCAGATAATCATCCAGAAATCCGATAATCCCGAATCCGACTGTCACAAAGAGAATAGGTATGATTTTCGGATATCCTTTTACATACAAAAGGGACGTAACGATGATGGCGATCAGAATCATGATTCCGCCCATCGTCGGCGTTCCGTTTTTCTTCTGATGGGATTCCAGTTCCTCCCGCTCTGTATTTCCGATTTTCAGCTTCCTTAAAAAAGGAATCATGAATGGTCCGAGTATTGCGATCACAGCAAACGAAATCAATACCGGAACAATTACCTCATATGTCATTTAAGCACCTCTTCTTAACCTCAGCCTTTGCTGATTTTGTAAATTCGGATGTATAGTATACGCTTTTTGCGGCCGTATTGCAACCTTATTGACCTGATTTTTCGTCAGGCGTCTGCTCTTTTCCGGATTTCTCTATCTTCAGGTAGGGAAGAATATCCTCAAAGATTCCACCCATGACCGGTGCGGCTACCGTCCCGCCGTAGTACACTCCCTGCGGGTTGTCGATTACGACCAGACCGATGATTTCGGGGTCATCCGCGGGAGCGAATCCGAGAAAGGAAGCAATGTACTTCCGGTCGCTTCTCGGAAGTGTCTGTGATGTCGCTGTTTTCCCTCCGACACGAAATCCTTCAACAGCGCCGTTTTTTCCGGTTCCCTCAGCCACGACCTTTTCCAGAAGGAAGCGCAGGGTATCGGAAGTCTCTTTCCGGACGATGGGGGCGGACTTTGCATATGCAAAGGTCTTTTCTACAGTCCCGTCTGCTTTTTCAACACGTATTCCAAAATGCGGAGTGATCCGTGTTCCGCCATTAATAAGAGCGGAAACAGCAGTGATCAGCTGCAGCGGCGTAATCTGGAAAGACTGTCCGAAGGATATCGTCGCCAGTTCAACCTGCCCGATGTTTTTTTCTGCATGCATGATGGCGGACGCCTCTCCCGGCAGATCGACTCCTGTTTTTTCCAGCAGCCCGAATTTTTCAAAATATTTATAATAATTATGTGCTCCCAGACGCAGCCCCAGCTCAATAAAAACCGGATTGCAGGAGTTCATAATTGCTTCCGTAAAGGTTTCCGGTCCGTGACCGGCTGTTTTATGGCATCTGATTTTTCTGTCTTCCACCATCTTATAGCCCGGACAGAAAAAATGCTCCGATAAAGAAACAGCGTTCTCTTCTAATGCTGCCGCAGCTGTTATTATTTTGAACGTAGACCCCGGCTCATACGTATCATTGATACAGCGGTTTCGCCACATCCTGTTCAGCTGTTCCTGCCGTTCTTTCTCCGGCAGATCCTCTGCATCTTTCCCGGTCAGGGTGAACGGTTCGTTCAGATTGTATTCCGGCACATTCACCATGGCAAGAATCTCACCGTTTCGCGGATCCATCAGGATCACACTGACCGCATCCGCCTGTTTTTCTTCCAGCACAGTATAAGCCGCCTGTTCGGCATAGCACTGAATGTTATAATCCAGGCTGGTCACAAGGTGATCCCCGTTTTCGGGTTCCTGCCGGCTTTCCCCGGTTCCCTCGATTTCCATGCCGGAGGCATCTGTGAGGGTAAGGATCTTGCCATCCTCTCCGGAAAGCCACTCATCATACTTTACTTCCAGTCCGATGATCCCCTGATTGTCGCTTCCCGTAAAGCCAATCACTCTGGAAGCCAGAGAATCAAACGGATAGTATCTTTTATAATCCTCATCAACTTTTACGCCGGGCATGTGATAGGCCAGGATCTTATCTCCCAGCTCTTTTGAAACATTGGAGCGGATCCGCTCAATCGAGCTTATCTTTTCCACTCTTTTGCGGATTGTCTCTTCCGGCAGTTCCAGCTCTTTTGTGAGCATGGCAATCACCGCTTCCGGATCTTCGATCTGACGATGGATCACGGAAATGGTGCAGACTGACTGATTCGCAGCCAGCACAATCCCATTGCGGTCCCTGATCTCTCCTCTTGCCGCCTTGATGCTGCGTTCTCTTTCATGAAGATCTCTGGCCTTCTGACTGTAATAGGCAGATCTGTCAAGCATCAGCCAGGCCAGCCGGCCGGTCAGTACCCCGAGAGAGGAAATGATGATCAGTATGAATACCAGCAGTTTCTTTCTTTGAAAGGTTTTGATATGCTGCAAATGTCCCCCTGCTGAGGCCGTTTATTACAGTCTATTCGGGGAATGCCGGGCTATGCCTGGACTTTTTACTGTCCTGCCTGTTCCTGACTCTGATCCTCCCCCAGAACATTCAGGTTTTCATTGATCCCCGTCAGTTCCTCATCCGGATAGATATTTAAGTAGGGAAGCGACTCTTTCAGAATCTCTCTGACCAGGTTCTGCGCATAATTACTATGCGCCTGGTCATCCACATTCGGCTCATCTACAATGGCGTAAATAACCACCTTCGGGTTGTTTGCGGGGACGGATCCGATAAAAGATACCAGATTGTTTTCCGTGTCACGGACAGAAGTCGCATTTCCCTTTTCATCGAGAACATATTTTTCCGCCGTTCCGGTCTTCCCGCACATGGAATAGCCGTCAACCTTCGCGATTTTTGCAGTTCCTTCTTCTACCGTAGCTTTCAGATACCCGCACAGCAGATCAGAAGTTCCTTCTGAAATCGTGCGTTTTAAGAGCGTCGGCCTGATCTCTTCCACAGTATTTCCCCGCTCATCCTCCAGCTTTCTGACCATATGCGGCAGATAGTAATTTCCTCCGTTCACCACAGAGCAATATGCGCTGGCCAGCTGAATCATGGTGACATTAAAGTTCTGTCCGAAGGAATTGGTAGCCAGATTGATTGCCGTCAGCTGGTCTTCATGATAAATCAGTGTATTCGTACGGCTCTCTCCGGGAAGATCAATATTGGTGCGCAGTCCGAAATTAAACAGCTGCTGATATTTTGAAAAGTTCTTCGCCCCGATCCGGTATGACATCTGCATCAGCGCATCATTACAGGAATCCTCCAGGGCACCGGAAACGGTTTCTTCTCCATGTCCGTTCCGGTTGATACAGTGGATGGTACGGTCCGCTATCTTTTCGTATCCGTCACAGTAGAAGGTCATATCCTCCGTAATCGTTCCTGTATCCAGTCCGCACGCGACCGTGAAAGGTTTCGCCGTAGATCCGGGCTCATAGGTGTATGTGATTGAAAAATTCTGTTTCAGTGCCTCAATCGCTGCAGATTTTTCCTCTTCCGTCATGGAAGCGATCTGCTCTTCTTTGTAAAAGCGGCTGAGGTTCTCATTTGGCTGAATCGTATAATCATAGCTTGGATAGTTTGCCATCGCAAGCACTTCCGCAGTATTCGGGTCCATCATCAGCACTGAGATATGAGACGCGCCGCCGCCCTGCCGGAAGTTGTCCGTCAGACGGTCGTAAAAGTCCTTCATTTTTTCTTCCGCAATGGACTGCAGATTGGCATCGATGGTCGATACCACCGTCTCCCCGTTGACGGCGTTTTTAATATTGATCTCATAGTTTGAGTCTGAATTAAGATAGCCGTACTGTCTGCCGTCCACACCGTTCAGGGTGTCATTATAGGAATCCTCGATCCCGCCGATTCCCACATTGCCGTCTGCCATATAGCCGATTACAGCACTCCCCAGAGAACCATACGGGTATTCGCGGATATATTCTTTTTCGAACCAGATCCCTTTGATATTCGCGTCTTCATCTGCCATTTCCTGAAACGCATCCACTTCTTCATACGGAAGTTTCCTGGCAACCACGAAATATCTGCGTCCGGGATTTTCTGAGATATAGCTGCGGATTTCGGAATAAGTGACTTCCAGCTGATCTTCCTGAAAGCATGCTTCGAGGGCAGCCATCGTCGGTTCCAGATACTTCTCCTTCGAAGTGATTACACTGCAATCTAAAATGACATTGTAGACATCTGTACTGGTGGCCAGAACAGTCCCCTTTCGATCTACAATGTCTCCTCTTCGAAATGGAATTGTATTGCTGCTGTACTCCTGCTGACTCAGCACGATCTTCTCAAACCGATCACCGCTTTTCAGTTCCACATATGCCAGCCGCCCGATCATTAAAATCAAAAATGCTATAATAATGAGAAATAATATAATAAGCTTTTTTTTCATGCGGAATAGAAACCGGAAGGTCTTTATTCCGCGGCTCCGCCGTCTTCCCGTGCGCATTGAACCGCCTTTCCTTTTTTCCTATTTCGAAACGACTTCCCCATACTGATTCATATAGTCTGTATCCGGCACAGAGTAAGTGTACACCTGCTCAGAATCCGGATAAACAAGCCCCAGGCTTGCCGCTCTTTCTTTAATCTGATCCAGTGTGATCATCGTCTCAATGCGGTTCTGAAGAGCCGCGTTCTCAGAGCGGAGCTCTTCCAGCTGTGTCTCGATGCCCGTGATTGCTTTCATGTGTGTTGTGATATCAGACTGAAGACGGATAAACATAATACAGACAGCACAGCAAACAACGGTCGCAGCCATCAGGAAAAGGACATATCCCAAATTGATTGCCATCGCATGCTGTTGATTCCGTTTTGCGGACAGTCTTCTGTCCCTGTCCCGTTTGATCTGTTCTCTGGTGCGCTCCGGAACCGGCGCTTTCTTTGGAACGGCCTGCCTTTTTCGAACTGCATTTCCCTCTATATACATATCATCATAATAATCTCTGCGATCCATCTTTTACTCCTGCTGCTTTCTATACTCTTTCAAATACACGAAGCTTCGCGCTTTTTGCTCTTCGGTTTCTTTCCAGTTCCTCTTCAGACGGGAGAACCGGCTTCCTTGTCAGAACTTTTCCCATCGGCACTTTTCCGCACACACAGACAGGGAAGTCCCTGGGACAGGTACACGGATTTTCATTTCTTCTAAAATTGGTTTTTACGATCCTGTCCTCAATGGAATGGAAGGTAATGACACACAGGCGTCCTCCGGGCTTCAGCATACGTATCATGCCGTCCAGCGAATTCCGGAGCACATCCAATTCCCGGTTCAGCTCTATGCGGAGAGCCTGATAGGTCCGTTTGGACGGATGCCCGCCCTGAGCACGCACTTTCATGGGAATCGCCGCCTTTATGATCTCATTCAGCTGTCCGGTTGTTTCAATCGGCGCCGACTCCCGTGCTCTCACAATATGCTTTGCAATGTTTTTGGCGAACTTGTCCTCTCCGTAATCTCGAATGACACGGTACAGTTCCTGTTCACTGTAGGTTGCCAGGATATCTCTGGCCGTTATGGTCTGGCGCTGATCCATCCGCATATCCAAAGGGGCATCTTCCGTTCTGTAAGTAAACCCTCTGGCCGGTTCATCCAGCTGATAGGAAGAAACTCCCAAATCCAGCATGATTCCGTTTACCCGGGTGATACCGCACTGCTTCAGGACATCCGGCATATCACAATAATTGCTCCGGATAATTGTCACCTGATTCCGGTAAGGCTCAAGCCGCTTGCCTGCAGCCCTGATTGCGTCCGCGTCCTGATCCAGCCCGATCAGCCGCCCCTTGTCAGAAAGTCTTTTGCAAACCTCCAGGCTGTGTCCGGCTCCTCCCAGAGTTCCATCCACATAAATACCGTCCGGATCCGTGACCAGGGCATCAACCGTCTCTTTTAACAAAACAGATAAATGTGAAAACTCCATCATCAGATCCCCAGTCCTAATGCTGCCATGTGTTCAGCAATCTCATCCATATCATCGTATTCATTTTCAAGCCAGCGGTCTTTGCTCCAGATCTCGATCCGGTTCAGGACTCCGACCAGAACCACTTCTTTCTGCAGTCCCGCATATTCACGCAATACCCCCGGAATCAGAGCTCTGCCCTGCTTGTCGATCTCACAGTCGGCGGCTCCCGCAAAGAAAAACCGCGCAAACTTTCTGGCATCTTTTGTCGTAAGCGGCACTTCCCGGAATTTGTTTTCGATGTTCTGCCATTCCTCATTCGGGTACACAAACAGACAGTGATCCAATCCCTTGGTCACCACGAATTCATCGCCAAGCATCTCACGGAACTTCGCCGGCATGATAATCCTGCCCTTCGCATCCACAGAATGGTTATATTCTCCTTTGAACATCAAAAACACCTTCTTCCCCGGCTGTTTTCGAAAGTGCTGTCACTGGTTTGAGGTTATCAACATTTTTATCAACTTATCCACTTTGTGACCTTTCAAACCACTTTAGCGCCACTTTCCGCCACTTTTATATCAATAGTACGGTATTTGATGGGAAAAATCAAGGGGGATATTAAAAAAAAGCACTTGAATCTTTATTGATTCAAGTGCTTTCGTAATAAAGAGCAATCAGTTCATCCACCTTCCTGCTCTGCTGAAGAATCCGTTCCCTGTCCTGTCCCTGAAGAATCAGTTCGTTGAGATCTTTTCTGGCTTCTTCTATCTGTTTTTTCAATTTTTTTTTATCCATCTACTTACACATAAAGTCAGCGCATTCCGTATCTGTCCTGCATACGGCTCTGTTTCCTCCTCCGATTCCGATGTGGGAAGCAGAACACTTACAGTCAGCATTGTGAATACAGCGGATTGCCTCGCAGTCAATATCAACGGTAGTAGATGCTGTTCCTGTGGAATTAACGGCAGCGGATCCTCCCGGCCTGAAGCTCTCACAGCAGGTATCGGAAGACCGGGCCGCATGGTTCCCTCCAATGATGATATCTCCCTTGCTGCACAGGCAGTCCTTATTATACAAACAGTTTGTCACGGTACAATCTAACTGAGTCATCATGAAATCTCCTTTTCATTTTCTTATCCGTTAGTTTGTACCGTTCCTGCTGATTTTATTCCTCTATGCTTTGTGCGACGACAAAATCCAGTGCCTGCTTGTTCAGAATGTCACTGCCTACCATTTTCACCCCTTCTTCGCCAATCATATCCCGCAGTTCCCCGACGGTCATCTGATAGCCTCTTGCCATCCGGAAGAGTTCATCCTCCAGCTCCTGAGGTGTGAAAGAGAAGCCCTCTGTCCGGGCGATTTCAGACAGAACAGCCTGGCCTTTCAGCATGTTATGCGCGTCATTTTTCGCATATGCATCAAACATTTCTTCGGTAAGATTATTGTAATCCAGATAAGCTTCCAGTGTATTTCCGCTGTTCCGGAGCTGTGCGATCAGATTGTTCTTCAGCGCTTCCTGCCGCTCGGCAATCATTTCTTCCGGCACAAGGATTTCGGAGGCATCTACGATCCGGCTCAGAATCTGATTTTCTTTTTCCTGCAGGATCTGATCCGCTTTGTACTGATGGATCTGATCCCTGACATACCCTTTAAACTCTTCCACCGACTTGCAGGGCGAAATCTTCGCAACAACCTCATCCGTCAGCTCGGGAGTTACTGTTGCGCGCAGGCTTTTGACAGTTACTTTGAATACCGCGTCTTTTCCCGCGTACTCTTTGGCATGATAGTTTTCCGGGAAAGGCACTTTGACATCAACGGTGTCGCCGACCTTTGCCCCCACCAGCTGCTCCTCAAAGCCGGGAATAAACGTATTCGATCCGAGCGCAAGGGGATAATCTGTCCCGTCTCCTCCCTCGAAAGCCTCATCGTTGATATATCCGACGAAATCAATCACCACCTGGTCTCCCATTTCTGCAGTTCCGTCTGTTTTATCAACCGTCTTTGAAGCATAGGAACGGGCTCTCTCCAGTTCCGCCAGGATCTCCGCTTCGCTAACTGTCACTTCTTTTTTCTTTATCCTGACTCCCTTATAGGGAGCCAGCGTTATTTCGATTGTCTTCTCGCTCATAGATTCCTCCAGATTTTTGTTTTTTAGTGGTGGAACAGCCGGATACCGGTAAAGCACATGGCAATTCCGTATTTATTGCAGGTCTCGATGACATGATCATCCCTGATCGATCCGCCCGGTTCCGCAATATACTGTACGCCGCTCTTATGTGCGCGCTCAATATTGTCCCCAAACGGGAAGAATGCGTCTGACCCGAGTGCGACCCCGGTATTTCCCTTCAGCCATTCTTTTTTTTCTTCTCTTGTAAAGACAGCCGGTTTTTCCGTAAAGACGCGCTCCCAAGCTCCGTCAGCCAGAACATCCATATATTCGTCGCCGATATATACATCGATTGCATTATCACGGTCGGCACGTTTGATGTCTGCCTTAAACGGGAGATTCAGTACCTGGGGAGCCTGACGCAGATACCAGTTGTCCGCCTTCTGTCCGGCCAGTCTGGTGCAGTGAATACGTGACTGCTGTCCCGCGCCGATACCGATTGCCTGGCCGCCTTTCGCATAGCAGACAGAATTGGACTGGGTATACTTTAACGTAATCAGCGCAATGATCAGATCGATCTTTGCGGAATCAGGGATTTCTTTATTCTCTGTCACTACATTGCCGAGGAACTCCCGGTCGATCTTCAACTCATTTCTGCCCTGTTCAAACGTTACGCCAAAAACCTGCTTATGCTCTACCGGATCCGGCACATACTCCGGGTCGATCTCGATCACGTTATAATTGCCGCCTTTTTTTGCCGTCAGGATTGCCAGCGCTTCCTCCGTATATCCGGGAGCAATCACGCCGTCTGAAACCTCCGGTTTGATCAGCAGCGCCGTATCTTTGTCGCAGATATCGGAAAGGGAAATAAAATCTCCGAAAGAAGACATGCGGTCAGCTCCTCTCGCGCGTGCATAGGCACAGGCCAGCGGAGACATTTCCCCTTTGTCCTCCCCGATCCAGTAGATCTTTTTCTCCACATCGGTCAGCGGAAGGCCTACTGCCGCGCCTGCCGGAGAAACATGTTTGAAAGAGGTTGCTGCAGGAAGTCCGGTCGCTGCCTTCAGCTCACGCACGAGCTGCCAGCCGTTAAACGCATCCAGAAAATTAATATATCCGGGCTTTCCATTGAGGACCCTGATCGGCAGGTCGCTTCCGTCTGCCATAAAAATCTTTGACGGTTTCTGATTCGGGTTGCATCCATATTTCAGTTCTAATTCTTTCATTCGTGTTATCCTCCTGCTGCCAAATACAGCTTTCATTAATGATTTTTATTGACGATTCTTGTCTCATACGTACCATCCGCAATGGTGATGTAGCGCACAAACAGAGACACCTTATTATCCTCATTCAGGTTTTCCCAGAGAAGATCTGTGTAGGCATCGATATCATCCAGGACATCTGTCAGTTTCGGCTCACCCTCAAAGCTTGGAAGCGGATTGCCGTCCCCGATATAAGTATGGATGAAATGCGCTTCACCGGCAACAGGCGTGCTGTACGCGAAGGTAAAACGGTTGCATGCTTCCGGATTGCCGTTATTGCTCTTTAAGATCGACATCGCATAACTGTAGTTTCCGTTCTCTACATGCAGGATACCTGAAATACGGGGTGTATAATTGGGGCCGTCCGGCTCGAATTCCCGGCCGCGCAGAGACTGTTCAAAGGTCATCTGTTTGTCCATCTGTTCAAAGATCGTATCTGTCTGGTCCCCGTTTGTTACGATTGTCTTGTTTCCAAGTACCCGGACCGGCGCATAGATAATCAGGCTCGGATCCTCCAGTTTGGAAGGATCAAATGCCTCTGTGCGGATTCCCTCTCCATCCTCCACGAATACGCGGTTGCGGCTGTTCGTACTTCTGCCCATGATGAAATAAGCAGCCACAGCTTTGGTCCCATCCGGTGTTTTTCCGATAATGATTCCTCTGCCGGGATAAGAATTCCCCTTCAACTGTTCTTCGATCGATTGCATCTGCATACTGTTTTCCTCCTTAGTTTTTAAAACTGTGTACCGGCGCCGGAATTCTTCCGCCGCGATTAATAAATGCTTCACATGAATACCGGTTGACCGGCATAATCGGCGCATAGCCAAGCAGTCCGCCGAATTCAGCCATCTCTCCTACGCCCTTTCCAATGACCGGAATCAGACGTACCGCAGTCGTTTTCTGGTTGACCATACCGATCGCCATCTCATCTGCGATAATACCTGAGATCGTGGATGGCTTTGTATCTCCCGGGATCGCAATCATATCCAGTCCGACAGAGCATACGCAGGTCATCGCCTCAAGCTTCTCCAAAGTAAGGGCATCTGCCCTCACTGCATCGATCATCCCCTGATCTTCACTGACCGGTATAAAGGCGCCGCTTAAGCCTCCGACATAAGAAGAAGCCATGATGCCTCCCTTTTTCACCTGATCATTGAGCAGAGCCAGCGCCGCTGTTGTCCCGGGCGCTCCGGCATATTCCAGTCCGATTTCTTCCAGGATCTCTGCCACACTGTCCCCGACTGCCGGAGTCGGCGCAAGGGAAAGATCAATGATTCCGAACGGAATCCCCAGCATTTTCGAGGCTTCTCTGGCAACAAGCTGACCGACCCTGGTAATTTTAAAAGCGGTCTTTTTGATCGTCTCACAAAGGACTTCAAAATTCTTGCCTCTTGCTTCCTCCAGAGCTTTTTTGACTACTCCGGGGCCGCTGACGCCGACATTGATGATTGCATCGGCTTCTGTCACACCGTGAAAGGCGCCTGCCATGAACGGATTATCATCCGGCGCGTTGCAGAAAACGACCAGCTTTGCGCAGCCGAGAGAATCATTCTCTTTCGTATACTCCGCAGTCTCTTTGATGATTTCGCCCATCAGTTTTACCGCATCCATATTGATGCCGGTCTTTGTAGATCCCAGATTGACAGAACTGCAGATGCGCTCTGTGGCGGCCATGGCCTGCGGGATCGAACGGATCAGAAGCTCATCTGCCGCGGTCATTCCCTTGGAAACCAGCGCGGAATATCCGCCGATAAAGTTCACTCCGACCGTATGGGCCGCTTTATCCAGGGTCTTTGCGATTTCCACATAATCCTCTTCTGTCCTGCAGGCTGCGGCGCCGACCAGTGAGATTGGCGTCACAGAAATGCGTTTATTAACGATCGGAATACAGTACTCTTTTTCAATCTCCTGCCCTGTTTTTACCAGATCGCGGGCAACGGAAGTGATTTTATTGTAGATCTTCCGGTTCAGGCTTTCCAGATCAGGATCGATACAGTCCAGAAGACTGATCCCCAGCGTAATGGTCCGGACATCCAGATTCATCTGATCGATCATCTTATTCGTCTCATTGACTTCGAATAGATTTATCATATTGTCTCCTTTATATGCGATGCATCATATTAAATATTTCTTCTTTCTGGCACCGGATAACGACTCCGATCTTCTCTCCCAGCTCTTTCAGCTCGGCAGAGCATTCATCGAAAGGTTTATCCGATGTATTCATATCCGCGATCATCATCATATTAAAGAAACCCTGAACGATCGTCTGCGAAATGTCCAGCACGTTAATATTGTTATCCGCAAGATAAGTACATACTTTTGCAATGATGCCTACGGTATCCTTTCCAACCACGGTAATCACTGTCTTGTCTGATGTTTTTTCCATGCTCATTCATCCTCCTGTTTTCTCAAAACGTGATCAATTCTGATATCTCATCACGTTTTGCTACCTCGATCGGGAAATCAGATCCCTGATACGGATTCTCTCCCATTGTGATCTCCATCCGCACGCTTTCATACGCAAGCTGCGGATAATTGTTCTCTTTGCTCAAATGGCCCAGCAGTACTTTTTTGAATCCGTCATGTAAAATCTCCCCGAGCAGCTGTCCGGAAAGTTCATTCGACAAATGTCCTCTGTCACTTAAGATTCTCTGCTTCAGATAGTAAGGATACACACCTGCCTGAAGCATATGTACGTCATGATTAGCCTCTAATAATAATACATCCAACCCCTGCAGCTTGTCCACAATATAATCATCATATTTCCCAAGATCCGTGATCACTCCCATGGACTTTTTGCCCTGACGCATGATATAGGCGACCGGGTCCGCCGCATCGTGGGAAGTATGGACCGGTTCCACACAAAGATCGCTGATCTGAAACGGCACCCCGGGCTCTATGATATGAAAAAGTGATTCATCTACCCTGCCGATTGCCTGCCGGTCTCTCATATAATCAATCGTGCCCTTCGTCGCATAAATCGGGATCCCATGCTTTCTTGCGATCACGCCGAGCCCTTTGATATGATCCGCGTGCTCATGTGTGACAAGGATTCCATCCATGTCTGCCGTCTTCAGTCCGATCTCGTTTAATCCCGCCTCGATCCGTTTTCCGCTGATGCCGGCATCCACAAGCACATGGGTATCTTCCGTGCCGGCATAAATACAATTGCCGCTGCTGCCGCTGGCTATGCTGCAAAGCTGCATACTATTCCTCCATATCCTGACGGCACGGCTGTGCTGTCATTCCTTTTTCCTTTAGAATCGCATCGATCTGCCGGAAGGTGTCATCCGCGGCGGCATTATTATCAATCTGTGCCGCACAGTGTTTTCTGAATTCATCTTCCGTAAGCTGACTCTGAAAAATACGGTCTATTTTTTCATCAGAATAGCCGCGGCTTTCTTTCAGCCTGCTTCTGCGATTTTCCTCTGAAGTATAAATATACCATAGTTCATCACAAATTGCATCATAATGTTCTTCTATCAAAAGAGCAGCTTCCAGGACCAGAAAATCCAGAGTATTCCTGCTTCGTTCCCGTTCCGCCTGCTCCTGCACATACTTTCTGACGGCAGGATGAACGATTCCGTTCAGGGCCTCGCGCTTTTTTGCGTCCCCGAACAATACCTCTGCCAGTTTCAGACGGTCGATCTGTCCGTCTTCAAGAAAGATATCCTCCGCACGAAACAATTCCCGCAGCTGCCTGTAACAGTCTGTACCGGGCTCCATCAGGTCATGCGCTATTTCATCCGCAAGCATAATCCTGCAGTTGTAATTTTCGGAAAGATAGTTCAGAACCGCCGATTTTCCCGCGCCGACGCCTCCGGTAATTCCAATAAATAACATCGTATCCCCCTTTTTATACATCGCTGTAATCCGTATCCATGGCAATCATATATTCATACTCCGGATAAAGATCCTTTGCTGTTTGCAGCACTTCTTTGTATACCTTCCGGCGGTCTGCCGCGTCAAAACTGATCACCACATCGAAACGGATCCGTTTCTGCTCCTCGTACAGATAAAAGCCATGCACCTGCAGCACATAAGGATGTTCCATCACTGCAGTTTTGATCTCGTCACGGATCCGGGCCGCATGCTCATCCTTCGTATTGACCGAATAGACGCCGATCGCGGTCAGGATCACATGGTGCTCCTGGTATACTTTCACCTGAATACTCCGGATCAATGCGTCAAGTTCATTCGCCGAATAGGTATCCGGCACCTCAATATGGACAGAGCCATTGTACGTATCCGGTCCGTAATTGTGCAGGACCAGATCATAAGCGCCGGAGACATCCGGAAAACTGCAGACCGTCTTTTTAATCGTTCTCGCCAGCTCTGCGTCCGCCCTTTCTCCCAGGATCTGAGACAGCGTGTCGCGAAGCATCTCTATACCGGATTTGATGATCACCACAGAAATGACAGCTCCCAGCCATGCCTCCAGAGAAACATGCCAGATAAGGAAAATCACTGCGGCTACCAGCGTAGAGGCGGAAATGATGGAATCCAGCGTTGCGTCCTCTCCGGAATTGATCAGAGAGTCGGAATTTACTTTCTTTCCGACAGATTTTACGTACCTGCCGAGGAAGATCTTGACCAGCACGCCGACACTGATAATAATGAGCGCAACTGCCGAATAGTCCGGTGTTTCCGGATGCATGATTTTTTTGACTGACTCCACAAGAGACGAAATGCCGGCATACAGAACAATGACCGCAATGATCATTGCACTCAGATATTCAATCCTGCCATATCCGAAGGGATGTTTTCTGTCCGGCTCTTTGCCCGCAAGCTTCGTTCCGATGATTGTGATGACCGAAGAAGCCGCATCTGACAGATTGTTTACGGCATCGAGAGTGACCGCAATGGACCCGGAAACAATTCCCACAAAGGCCTTGAACGCCGCCAGAAAAACATTTGCAATAATTCCGGTAATGCTGGTCCGTACGATGGTCTTATCCCTGGACAGATTCTGCTCAATCGCGGAATCTTCCAGATATTCTTCTATTTTTTTACTCATATTCTGTCCTTTCTTTTACGATAAAAATACCTGAAGGGAAAAACCTGTCACGCCACTTCTTCTTTCCGGCTTCTGTTCTCCCGTTCTGCATGGGCAAATTTTGCCCGCGCTGTTTCTCCGTCTGTCTCCCGTTTTAACAAAAAGAAACCGTATCCCGGTATGTCAACGCCTTTCGCTTCCCGTACCTTCCCTGAAATCAGATCCTGATACAGGCCGTCTGTCTCGTTGATCCAGGCTGTCCTGTCCTGTTCACTGAAATTGAACAAGCCGATCAGTTTCTCCTCACCTGTCTGCCGCACGACACAAAGCACACTCTGATCCCAGGTCTCCAGCGTCCAGACATCCGCACTGCAGTCAAATGCCGGCTCCTGTCTGCGGATCGTTTCCAGCCGGCTGAGCTGACTGAACAGTTTTCCTTCCACACTGTCAGGATTATGGATCCGCTTCACCGCCTCCCAATCCATTTTACCGCGGTGAATATAACGGGAATCCTGTGCTTTTTCCGGATCCTTTTTATAAGAAAGATCATTGCACTGTCCGATCTCATCTCCGCTGTACAGAACCGGGATCCCGGACTGCATGAACATATAGGCGTGCAGCATCACATCGAGACAAATTGCTTTTTTCAATCCTTCCGTATCACGGGCGTCAAGGGCTGTTTCAATTCCGCACATGGAAGCGGTCGTACCGCAGAACCGGGCATCCTGCAAAGCCGGATCATCATTATACAGTTCTCCGCGGCTGTGACTCATCCCGGCAAGTCCCCGGAAATAATCATTCAGATACTTCTTATGCGGGCCTTCTTCCATGTGATACTGTGACAGTGTCTGATAATCCAGTCCCCAGCCGATATCATCGTGGCAGCGCAGATAATTTACAAATGTATATTCCTTCGGCAGATGGTTCACCGTATCGAGCTGTTTCTTCAAAAGCCGGATATCTCTGGTCGCCACGGTATGCCAGGTCGTTGCCATCGTCGTAACATTGTAAAGCAGATGACACTCCGGCTTTTCCAGTGTTCCAAAATAAGGCACCACCTTATCCGGTTCCATCACAACCTCGCCCAGAAGGAGAACGCCCGGGCAGACAATCTCAACAGCCATGCGCATCATCCGCACAATGGTGTGGACCTGCGGCAGATTTCTGCAGGAAGTATACAGCGTCTTCCAGATATATGGCACGGCATCCAGCCGGAAAATATCAATCCCCCTGTTTGCCAGAAACAGCAGATGATAGATCATTTCATTAAACACTCTCGGATTCCGGTAATTCAGATCCCACTGATAGGGATAAAAGGTCGTCAGCACATACTGTCCGACATCCTCAAGCCAGGTGAAATTCCCGGGCGCCGTTGTGGGAAACACCTGGGGAACCGTCTTTTCATATTCTCCGACCGCCTGTTCATCCTTAAAGAAAAAGAACCGGTCCATATATTCTCTCTCTCCCGCCCGGGCTCTTTTTGCCCATTTGTGATCCTCCGAAGTATGGTTCATCACAAAATCCATGCAGACATTCATATCCTTTGCATGGCAGGCCTGCGTCAGAACGGACAGATCCTCCATCGTCCCGTACTCTTCCTGTACCCGGCGGTAATCCGACACAGCATACCCTCCGTCCGAGCGGCCCTTCGGCGATTCCAGAAAAGGCATCAGATGAATACAGTTCACCTGACATTTGTCAAGATAACCGAGCTTATTCATCACTCCTTTTAAATTGCCTGCAAAGTTATCAATATACAGCATCATCCCAAGCAGGTCATTCCTTTTATACCAGTCCGGATTCTCCTCCCTCACTCGATCTCTCTGTCTGAGATCAGGATCTCTGCTCATGAAGAATTCTTTCATATTTGTGCACAGCTCATCAAACATGCCGCCATTCTCATATAATTCCATATAAAGCCAGCGCAATTCATCGCGATGCCGGTTGAATCGTTCATCAAACACCTGTTCAAACTTATTCTTTCCGTTCTTCACCAGTCGTATATCCTTTCGTTATCTCTTTTTGTAATTCAAGTCTCGCGGAGCGTTTATCTCAGCGGGGCAACCGCCCACTGGGATAAACATTTCACATTGACCTTATCATATCACAACCGAAAGATGGATACCATATCCGTTTTCTTTTTTGATATGTACTGACGACGATAACGTACGTGGCTTTTTCCCCTTTCCTCTTTTTTGACATGTACTGGCGACGATAACGTACGTGGCAATTTTTCATTTCCTCTTTTTTGACATGTACCGGCGGTGGCGATGTACGTGGCAATTTTTCATTTCCTCTTTTTTGACATGTATGGGAGATATGATGTTCAATATTCAGCGCAGGATTCCCGTGACTTTAATCGTGAGAGGAATGCGCCAAATTAACATTTTCGTCTTCAGCATGGGTTTCATACCTGCGCTGAAGATTGAAGCCTCCGGCGGATCGCAGGCGCGCAAGCGGAAAGCGCGCCGCGGCAAGTACGCCCGAGGCGTACTTGATTACTCGCTGAGCGTATATCACGCAAAAAACAGGGATTAACTCATTCCAACGAGTTAATCCCTGTTTTGAAAGCGAGGGTCACCAACACTGTTCTTTTTTCATTCTTCTGTTCCGAGTCCATTGTTCAGCATCTCATTGTATGCTGCATTTGCCTGCTCACTTGCCTTTTTCTCTTTCCATGCATCTATCTCACTCCTGATTGCGAGCATTTCATCTGCCACCATCTCTGCTTTTTTCGGTTTTACATATTTAAGATAAGAAATCATCCTCTCCATCGCCCTGGGACTGCCGAGATATTTTGCTGCTGCATAACCGAGTTCCTCCGGGAATCCCAAAGCAATGATTTCTGATACCAGCTCCTTACAAGTACGGTTCCAGATTTTTTGTTCATCCATAACTTGTTTCCCCATTCTATTGTTTTTAGACTTTTCAATATTCAGCGCAGGATTCTCGTGACTTTTAGTCGTGAGAGGAATGCGCCAAATTAACATTTACGTCTTCAGCATGGGTTTCATACCTGCGCTGAAGATTGAAGCCTCCGGCGGATCGCAGGCGCGCAAGCGGAAAGCGCGCCGCGGCAAGTACGCCCGAGGCGTACTTGATAAAGTATAAACGAATGGATAATAAAAAACAAGTGCAGCGACACTTATCTCCCCGGAAGCCAGGTCGATAAAACCGGAATATAGGTAATAAGCAATATTGACCCAAAGTACAATGCAATGTATGGCAGTACAGATCTGGCTATAATCCCGATCGGACGCTTCAGTACACTCTGGGCCACGAATATATTGAGTCCGAACGGTGGTGTAAATAATCCGATTGCCAGGTTCGCGATAAATACAATACCCAAATGAAGCGGACTTACGCCAAATGCCAGCGCAGTTGGCATCAGCATGGGTGCCAAAATCAGGATTGCAGCCCCTGTATCAAAAAAGCATCCAACAATAAGCAGAACAATGTTAAGCATCAGCATGAACTGAATATATCCCATCCCCGCAAATGCCTGCTGAAGAAGCTGTGGAAGCTGAGCCACGGTTGCCGCCTGCGAAAATACTGTACTGGTAGCAATTAAAAGAAAAATCTGTGCAGTTGTTCTGCCCGCTCCTTTGATGACAGAGGGTACCTTTTTCAATTTGATGTCTCTGGTCCCGAAAACAGCGACTACAAATGCATACAAAGCAGATAATGCTCCTGCCTCGGTTGGAGTGCAGAGTCCGGAATAGATAGACCCCAGAACAATGATGGGCAAAACAAGAACCGGAATACTTTGCAACAAAGCTTTTCCGAAACTTTTCAAAGAAAACTGTTCTTTCGGAGCATCTTTGTTCGGTTTGCACCGAATGACCAGATAAACCGAAACAATCGCAACAATCATTATTCCGGGAATCAGCCCTGCCAAAAAAAGCTTTGATATTGAGGTTTCTGTCGCAACTCCAAAAATAATCATCGACACACTCGGCGGAATAATTGTTGAGAGTGAGGCAGAAGATACGATAACGCCAAGCGATAACTTTTCGTTGTATTTTTCTTTCAACGGTTCATAACAGATTTTCCCGAAAACTGCTGTTGCAGCCGGGCCGGAACCGGAAATGGCGCCAAAAATCCCGTTTGCCACAACACAGGCAATCGGAAATCCGCCGCGCACAGATTTTAACAATTCAATAAATGCGTTAATCAGTCTGGTTCCCAGACTGCTTGCTGCAATTATACTTCCTGCAACCATGAAAAACGGGACGGCCATCAGTGCACTTTTTGTCATAGATTCAAAGACGCCTGTGAACAGATTCGCAATCGACATGTGGTTTACAAAAATCTGCAGGTAAATCGCCGCTGCCAGAATGGAAACGTAAATCGGACATTTCAGAAGCGATAAAACTATCAGTATGACCAGTACAGGTATAAGGATATTAAGAAGCATCGTCAAATTCTCCTTTATTAAAAATCATTATCACCAGCAGAGCAAAAATTGCCGCCGCAATACTGATAACCGCAATAGCATAAAGTATCCCTTTTGGCAGCATCAGAATATAGGTCAACTGTTTCCTGGTAAATGCCTTTATCATCACCTGCATCCCATAATAGGCCAAAAGTGTCAGGGCGCCGCAGGTAACAATTTGTCTGAAATAGTTGAGAATCTTTTTCCCTTTCTCTCCTTTTATCCAACTGTCAATTGCAGAGATACACAACTGATCTCCGGCCCCCTCCATCTGAGGCAGCGCGAGATATACCATTAGAACAATAAGATAAACATACAATTCATCTGCCCATGGAAATCCTACTCCTACGAACCGGAGAATCGAATTAACGGCCGCCAAAGCTGTTGCAATTGTAATAAACACAACAGAGATTGAATATAATATCCGTCGGATATGCCGTGTAATCTTAACCCATTTTTCCATAGAAAATCTCCATTCTCTTATTTCTCATTCTCAATAAGGGTTACAAATTCATCATAAATAGCCGCGCAGTCGTCATCTGTATTTTTAAACTCCTCATGAATTGGCTCGGTAGCTGCCCGCATTTCTTCCAGCAATTCTTCAGAAGGCTCGTAGATGGTGCATCCGTCTTCATTCACTTCGGCATCTATTGTTTCCTGAGAATATTTGGTCATATAATCCACTTCAAAGTTATTTACGACATCTTTTGCCGTAGAAAGTACAAGTTCTCTTACTTCATCAGGAAGCGTATCCATCCAGTCTGCACTGAAAAAGAAACAGTTTACAAATGCTCCGGCCGGGCAAAGATTGATGCATTTTGCGCTGTCGACAAGTCCCTGAGTCTTCCAGAAAGTGCAGTCATTCAGCACACCCTGTATTGTTCCATTCTGCAGTCCGGAAGCTACATCGGACGGATCCAGCCCCACTGCCTGTGCGCCATACAGTTCAAGCGATTCTCTCAGCAGTGTTGAAGGAAGTGTCCACATTTTTTTCCCTTTCAGATCACTCATGGATTTTATTTCAAACGTGGTAAGCATATACTGATTTCCGCCCAGAAGATACCCCCCGACAACAAATCCCTTTTTATAAAGATAATCGTCCAGACTGGTCCCGGATGAAAGAATCTTCTGAGCCTTCACGGCAGCAGTACCATCTGCCGGAAAAAGGAAGGGAATATCAAGTACGGCCATAGCCGGTGCTGCACTGGCAAAATAAGATGACGGGATCAGTACCCCTTCGATATCCCCGTTTTGAACCCCTTCAATCATCTGTGGTGCTGTTCCAAGCTGACTGGTCGGATAGAGCTCAACTGTAATTGCTCCGTCTGAAGCAGCTTCAATATCCTCTTTGAATTTCTCCATAGTAACATTCTGCTGATGCTTTCCTCCTGTAGGAGTCCCGAGCCGGATGGTATAATTGCCGCTAATAATTTGCGGTACTGACTCTTCTGTTGACGAAACTGCAGTTTTTTCATTATCCACATTCTTTGTCTGTTTTCCTCCGCAGGCTGAAAGGCCGGTAACGGACAATGTCACTACCGAAAGCAGTGCTATAAGTGTTCTGAATTTTTTCATTTTTCCCCTTATGGTCACCTATAAGACCATATCCTCCTTTCTAAAGTCAATGTTTCATCAATTTTTCAGCATTTTTATAATAGAGCATTGCTCTCTCCTCTTCTGTAAGACTCAGTTCGCGAACAAAATTCACCATTTCTTTTGCATCTTCATAGGCATAATCGCTTCCAAACATAATGTGTTCCATTCCAAATACTTCTTTTGTGCATTCAAACGCCGCCTTTGACATATTTCCACTTGTTGTGACCAGAATATTTCTGCGAAAATAGTAGCTGGGAAGCTCTCTATTCTTTAATCTGGAATTCGGTATGAAATTGAATCGGTTGTCAATTCTGTCCATCAGGAAAGGAATTGCTTCACCAAAATGTCCTATCACCAGTTTTGTTTCCGGGATCCGGTCAAATAATCCACTTGCAATCAGCTTTAGAATTGCCATCATAGTATCTACCGTAAATCCTGCCCCCGGCCCGGCTACTGTAAATCCATATTCATGCAGATTCGGCAGATTCGGGATGTTGGGATGTAAATAAATATAGATCCCCAGCTCCGCTGCTTTTTGAAAAAGCGGTAAAAAACGTTCCTCTTCCAGAAAAGCTCCCCTCAGATTGGAATGTGTATGCCAGCACACAAAACCCAGATCTTTCACACAGCGCTCCAGTTCAACCAGTGCCGCATCAACATATTTTGTCGGGAGAATAGCGCTGCCAAGAAATCTTCCCGGATACTTCTGTGTCACTTGATAAGCAGCGTCATTTGTCTTTCGTGCCAATTCGATACTTTCTTCTGTTTCCAAATCTTCTACACCCTGAGAAGTACTTAAGACTGCTGTAGATATCCCAAGCTCATCCATCATACGCACTCTTTCATCACCGAGTTCCAGCAGCTTTTTCAGCAGCGGCCCCTGCGGCATAGGTAAACTCTTATACCAGTTAATCACATCTTCTTTTTCATCATAATTCGGATATCCTTTCCTTTTTTTCATCGCATCGATAGTTTCTTTGATATAGAAATGATGTTCCAAATCATATAACTTCATACACACCCCTTTCCTGTATTGCAATACGGTATAATATTTATAGTCATATTTTAACTGATAGGGATTCAATATTGAATTTAAGAATTATGAGAGATGTTCAACACAAATGAACTTCTGGAATATATTTGTTATGCATAGGAGCAAGAAGAGTATTGTATAATTATAAAGTACATTCTGAGAAAAAGGAGGTGTCCCATGAAGTTTAATCTTTCTACAATAACAATCCAGCAGATTCAGATTTTCTTCGCTGTTGTAGAATCAAACGGGTTTGCAAACGCAGGAATCGATCTGCATCTGACGCAATCAGCGATCAGCAAAAGTATTTCTAAAATGGAGAACGATTTGGACATCCAGTTGTTCATCCGCTCTACCAGAGAATTGCATCTGACAGAAGCCGGCGAACTGTTATATAAAGAATGGAAACTGCAAATTGAAAAAATGAACGCAACTTACCACCATGCCTACGCCATTCAGGGAAACCAGAACCATTCGCTGCGCATTGGTCTTCTAAATACTGTTCACCCGAACAAATATTTTTATCCAATCCTGGAACGATTAAAAGAGAACTCCCCTGATATTCAGGTTTTCTCGGACAGCGGGTATATCACAGATTTGGAACAGAAACTGGAAAACTGGCTCTACGATGCAATCATCATCCCGGATGTAGAGCGAAATTATGTAGAAACAAGAAACTGGAAATGGAAATATGCTGCAAGAGACAAGGCCTATGCTTTAATGTCGGCGGACCACCCCCTTGCAGACAGAGATATCCTTACATTTGAAGATATCCTCGACTATGATCAGGTTACAGTTAAAATCGGTCAGAAAAAAGATCATTTCCTCTTTGATCTTCGGGAACGATTTTCTGCTTATGGGGTGGAACCCAGAGTGACTTTTACTTATGATGACATTTACAAACTGCGATATCTTTTAATGCAGCCCAACAACGCAATTCTTTTTATCGATAATTTTTTCGACTATTCCAGTGCTTCAAAAACGATAAAAAAGATTCCGGTGAAGGGACAGTATAAGGGGCTCATCTGTGTCTGGAATTCAGGAAACCGCAATCTCTATCTAGACGCTTTCCTGAGAGTCCTTCCGTTGGATAATACAAAAAAAGACGGCTGAGCCGTCTTTTTTTGAAATCTTAAGCATTTTTTACCATCTCTGCCATTGCTTTCAGCTGGCTGACGGTTTCTTCCTTTACAGTGGAACGGATACTTATGACCGGTTCCAGGATCTCCACATTTTTCATGGTGTCCAGATACTCGCGCATCTTCTTTGCTGCGCTGGGTGCCCAGGATCCGTTCTCAATAATGGCAACTTTGCGGTTCTGATATCCTTTCGCCTTCAGTTTGAGAAGGAAAAGTTCCATCGGAGGGAATACGCTTGCGTCATAGCTGGATGCAGCAACGATCATACGGTCATAACGGAAGGCATCTTCAATGGCTTCCGCGATGTCCTCTCTTGCCAGATCGGTGACAGCCACTTTCTCCTCGCCCAGATCGCGAAGCATCTGTGCGATTTGCTCTGCAGCCTTTGCGGTATTCCCATGAATGGATGCATAGGCAACCAGCACGCCCTTATTTTCCGGCTTGTAACTGCTCCAGGTATCATACAAACCGATATAATAACCGAGATTCTCTTTCAGGATCGGTCCATGGAGCGGGCAGATCATCTCAATATCAAGCGCAGCCGCCTTTTTTAAGAGCGCCTGTACCTGTACGCCGTATTTTCCAACAATATTGAAGTAATAGCGGCGAGCTTCGCAGGCCCAGTCCTCATCTGTATCGAGGGCGCCGAATTTTCCGAATCCGTCTGCGGAGAACAGAATTTTGCTGCTCTTTTCATAGGTCACCATGACCTCCGGCCAGTGTACCATCGGAGCCATGAAGAACTGCAGCGTGTGCTGCCCCAGGGAAAGTTCCTCTTTTTCTTTCACCACGAGGGTCTTTACGTCACCGAGCTCAAAAAAGTTCGGAAGCATGGTAAATGTCTTGGCATTCCCGACGATGGTAATGTCCGGGTAAGCCGCAATCAGTTTTCCGATCGTTCCGGCATGATCCGGCTCCATGTGGGAGACCACAAGATAGTCCGGTGTCTTCCCGTTCAATTCCGCCTGAAGGTTTGCGAACCACTCCTCGGAAGCACGTGCGTCCGCCGTATCCATCACTGCGATCTTGTCATCCAGGATCACATAAGAATTATAGGAAACTCCGTTCGGCACAACATACTGGCTTTCAAAAAGATCAATTGTCTTGTCATCGACACCGATATATTTAATAGTGTCTGTTATCACAGGTTTGCTCATACTGTTAAAAACTCCTTTCCATCTCTTCGCACGACAGGGGAACTGATAATATCAGTTCCCCCATTCTTAATCTTTACTCAGCTTTTTTAAACTGGTCTTTGCCTACAGAGCAAAGAGGGCAGGTAAAATCGTCCGGCAGCTCCTCAAACGGGATGCCCGGCTCGATACCATTGTCCGGATCTCCTACCGCAGGATCATATTCCCAGCCGCAAACGTCGCATACATACTTGTCCATGTTAAAACTCCTTTCTGTCTTGGCGAGCCCTCTTGCGGGCTCATAAAAATCTAATACATAACAGTTCCGGACTATTGTTCCTGAACCGTCAATTCACTTTTTCAAAATCGGAAGCCGGATGCTTACAGATCGGGCAGATGAAATCCGCCGGAAGCTCCTCTCCCACATATTCATAACCGCAGATCTTGCAGCGCCAGATGGTCTTGCCGTCCTCCGTTTTTTTCGGCTGCGGCTTCGGCTTGATATTCGCATGATAATATGCGTATGTTACAGAAGGAACATTGCTCAGGATCTCCCCGTCTGTAACCTGTGCGATGAACAGGGTATGACTGCCCAGATCAATTCTCTGCTCGATCCAGCCTGAAATATAGGCATTGGTCCCTTCCGTGACCGCCAGAGCTCCGCTCGGAACACGCCTGCATCCGGTAAATCCGGCAAATTTGTCTGTGTCCCTGCCCGACTGGAAACCAAACCGTTTGAACAGCTCAAAGTCAGCTGCCTCGCTGAGGATCGATATCGTGAACTTCGATGTCTCCATCAGCATCTCGTGCGTATAATTGGCTTTGTTCACTGCAAAGCTGATTCTGTTCGGTTCCGATGCGACCTGAATCGCGGTATTCGTGATACAGCCGTTATCCTTTCCGTTTACATTCGCAGTCAGTACAAACAATCCATAGGACAACTGATTCATGACCTTTGAATCCATGCCTTCTTCTCCTTTCTGCGTTGGAAAAATCATTAAATACAGTATAAACGATACCTGTTAAAAAATCAACAAAAAAGGGAAGGCAGTCTGCGGCCTTCCCCTGTCTTTCAAGAACGCGCCTGTGTTCTCTTTTTAGCCGAAGTATCTGTCATACAGGCCCTTGAAAGCCTTTCCGTGTCTTGCCTCATCGCGTGCCATCTCATGAACGGTGTCATGAATTGCATCCAGATTTGCAGCTTTTGCTCTCTTTGCCAGATCTGTCTTTCCTGCGGTCGCGCCATTCTCAGCATCAATACGCATCTCAAGATTCTTCTTTGTGGAATCTGTAACAACCTCACCCAGAAGCTCTGCAAATTTTGCGGCATGCTCTGCCTCTTCATAAGCAGCTTTCTCCCAGTAAAGACCGATCTCCGGATATCCCTCGCGGAATGCTACTCTTGCCATAGCCAGATACATACCGACCTCAGAGCACTCACCTGCGAAGTTCGCTCTCAAATCTTCAAGGATATCCTCGCTGACACCCTGTGCAACGCCGACAACATGCTCAGCTGCCCATGTCATCTCGCCCTTCTGCTCAGTAAACTTCTCAGCCGGTGCGTGACATACCGGACATTCAGCAGGAGCAGAATCTCCTTCATGAACATATCCACATACAGAACATACAAATTTTGCCATAGTCATCATCCTCCATCATTCATTAAAATAATATTTTGAAACGGGATTGCCCCCCATTTCAGTCATCTTTCCGTACCGGATCCCCTGCGCCGGCCGCCCGGCAGTCACGGCACATCCCGATAAAGTGCAGGGATACCTCCGAGATACTGTATCCAGTCGCCGTCTCTGCCTGCGCGATCATATCCTCATCGATCCGGATATCATCCAGATCAATGATCGCCCCGCACCCGGCACAGACCACATGGGAATGAGGCCCTGTCTTCCCGTCAAAACGCTCGTGATCGTTCACAACTCCCATCGAGCGGACCATCCCGGCTTCCTTCAGCTGGTTCAGGTTGCGGTAGACGGTTGCCAGACTCAGATCCGGATACTGCTCCCGCAGCTGTTCATAAATCCACTCCGCTGTCGGATGCGTATCGGTTTTTTTCAGACAATCAAGAATTGCCTGCCGCTTTTTACTATATCTGCGGATAGCTCCCTCTGTCATAAGTTATCACTCACTAACAATAATCATTATCATTAAGTTATTTTTATTATAACACAAAAAAAGGGTTTGTAAAGCTTTTTTTGTAACTTTACAAACCCTTTTTTCATACCTGATAAAGATGATAATAAAAGCCCTGTTTTTCCATCAGCTCCCGGTGCGTTCCCTGCTCGATGATCCTGCCGTCCTTCATCACAAGGATCCGGTCTGCATTCTGGATTGTAAAAAGCCGGTGGGCAACGATAAAACTGGTCCTGCCTTCCATCAATTTCGCAAATGCATTCTGGATATGCATTTCTGTCCTTGTGTCGATAGAAGAAGTAGCTTCATCCAGAATCAGCATGGACGGCTCGCTCAGCATGACCCTTGCAATGGAGATCAGCTGTTTCTGCCCCTGGGAAAGACTTCCCCCGTCTTCTCCGATCACTGTATCATACCCATCCGGAAGCCTCCGGATAAATCCATGGGCATGGCACGCCTTTGCAACAGCAATCACTTCCTCCTCCGAAGCGTCCGGACGCCCCATACAGATATTTTCCCGGATGGTCCCGGACTTCAGCCAGGTGTCCTGCAGCACCATTCCATAGGATCCCCGCAGACTCTTCCGGGTGATTTCCCGGATTTCCTTTCCATCCACGCAGATCGTGCCGCCTTTTACATCATAAAACCGCATCAGGAGGTTAATAAACGTTGTTTTTCCGCATCCGGTAGGTCCCACAATCGCAATCCTCTGCCCCGGTCTTACATCCAGGTTCAGATCTTCGATCAGACGCTGTGACGGTTCATAGGAAAAATCAACATGTTCAATCTGAACAGCTCCTCTGGGATGCTGTAACGTCACCGCATCCGGGGCATCCTCCCTTTCCGGCGTTTCTTCGATCAGTTCAAAAATCCTCCCGGCACAGGCAAGCGCATTCTGCAGTTCCGTAATCACACCGGAGATTTCATTAAAAGGCTTTGTGTACTGGTTTGCATAACTCAGAAAGCTGACCAACGCGCCGACGGTCATCCCGCCGGCAATCACCGTCAGTGCGCCGCTCAGAGCAACCGCTGCATAAACAAGACTGTTCACAAAACGCGTACCCGGATTGGTCAGGGATGAAAAAAACGTAGCGCGCAGAGAGCATTTCCCGAGCTCCTCATTGATCTCATCAAAGTTTTTTATCGCTTCATCCTCATGTGAAAACGCCTGTACAACTTTCTGATTTCCGACGATCTCATCAATCAGGGCCGTCTGCTTCGCACGTGTCTTTGACTGCAGGACAAACATGTCGAACGTCCTTTTCGCAATAAAGCGCGCCACCAGAAGTGAAACCGGCGTCAGCACAACAACGACAACCGTAATGGCCGGTTTGATCGTCAGCATAAAAAACAGCGTTCCCGCGATCGTTACGATTCCGATAAACAGCTGCGAGAACCCCATCAGCAATCCGTCCGCAAACTGATCTGCATCCACGATCACCCGGCTGACAATCTCTCCGCCGGTATGTCCGTCGAGATATTTCAGCGGCAGCTTCTGAATCTTTTCAAAAGCCTGGTTCCGCACATCTCTGACTACCTGATAGGTCACCTTATTATTGATGGTATTCATGACCCACTGCAAGATTGCGGTTGCCGCAGCGGCAATGCCAATTCTGATCAGAATCTTTATAATGTTTTCAAAATCCACGAATCCCTCAGCGACAATATAGTCAATTGCCCGTCCCACCAGAATCGGAATATACAACGTAAGCACAACCGTGATCACAGCGAGCAGAATGGAAAAGAAGATCCAAATTCTGTAAGCACTGATATAATGAAGAACTTTTTTCAGGATAACGCGTCTTTCTTTAGTCTTCTTCATGTACGTGCCCCCCTTCTGTCCGTGCGCCGAACTGGGACTGGTAAATTTCCTGATAGACAGCACAGGTTCTCAGCAGTTCCTCGTGTGTTCCGATCCCTGCTGCCTGTCCGTCTTCCAGAACAATGATCTTATCCGCATGTTGTATGGAATTGGTTCTTTGCGATACAACAAAAAGGACCGGTCTCGGATCCATCGTCCGGATTGCGTTTCGGAGCGCTGCATCTGTCGCAAAATCAAGTGCAGAAGAGCTGTCATCCAATATCAGAATATCCGGCTGGCGCACCAGTGCTCTCGCAATGGTAAGCCGCTGTCTCTGTCCTCCGGAAAAGTTCCGTCCCCCCTGTTCTACCTTCGTATCGAGTCCGGCTTCCCTTCCCCGGACAATATCCAGCGCCTGCGCAATTTCCAGAGCGCGAAAGATCTCCTCATCTGTAGCTTCGGGTTTTCCCCATTGCATATTTTCACGGATCGTACCCGCGAACAGAACTGCTTTTTGCGGCACCACACCGATCCGCGACCGCAGGTCATCCATTTTATAGTCTTTCACATCTGTTCCGTTGACCAGCACCTGCCCTCCGGAACAGTCATAAAAACGCGGGATCAGATTCACCAGGGAAGTTTTCCCGGATCCTGTTCCGCCAATCACACCAATCATCTGCCCGGGCATTGCAAAAAAGGAAATATGGGACAGTGCTTCTTCGGAAGCCATCGGATAGCGAAGCCCGGTATCTTTGAATTCAACCGCCGGCGTACCCGGACTGTGTTCCTGTTCTTCTGCCATGCCGTCCGTCACAGAGGGCTCCTCCTCCAGAACAGACTGAATACGGTTCCCGCAGGCGACGGCCTTTGTAATATTAATGATCAGGTTGGCAAGCTTGATCAGCTCCGTAAGGATCTGCGCCATATAATTGTAAAGAGCCACGACTGCTCCCTGCGTCAATATCCCTGTATGAACGCGAATTGCGCCGACCCAGATCAGAACAATAATCGCAGCATTGACGATCACATAAGTGACAGGGTTCAGAAGAGCCGTGATCTTTCCCACAAATTTCTGGGTATCGGTCAGTTCTTCATTCTTTTCAGAAAACTCTCTGATCTGATCCTCTTCTTTTCCAAAGGCCCGGAGCACACGGACTCCGGTCAGATTCTCTCTGGTCATCCCCAGAACTTCATCGATCCTGCTCTGCACCTTCCGGTACAGCGGAATACTGGCAAACATGATGCCAAAAACAACCACTGCCAGTGCCGGAACATCCACAACGAACACAATCGCAGCTTTCGGATCCACCGTAAATGCCATCACCATGGCTCCGATCACCACGAAGGGAGAACGCAATAACAGGCGCAGCGTCAGATTAACACCTGACTGCACCTGATTCATATCACTGGTCATACGGGTGATCAAAGTGGAAGTCCCCTGCGTGTCCAGCTGTTCATATGATAATTTCTGAATATGGGAAAAAAGAACATGACGCAGTCTGGTCACAAAACCCGTGGCCGCCTTTGCCGAAAAATACTGCGCTGTCACAGAAAAGCCCAGCCCCACTGCACCCAGAAGGACCAGAACCAATACCATCTTTATGACATAGGAGGCATCTTTGCCTGCTATTCCGGTATCAATGATTGCCGCAACAATCAAAGGCACGAAAAGCTCCAGTGTCGCCTCCAGCATCTTAAAGAGCGGGGCGAGCACTGCTTCTTTCCGGTATCCTTTCATATAGATCAGTAGTTTTTTCATATCATTAATTTTGCACTGTCTGATGCACAGGCACTGTGTTTTCCTCTATCCTGCAGAAGTTAAATCCGCTGCTTTTTCCGTAATCAATAATGCTCTGCAGGGCATCTGCCGTCGTCTGTTTGGACGAAATATCATGCATCAGAACAATATTCGTCCGCCCCAGCTTTGTCTCGTTTTTAACGTTTTCCAGAATCGACTGGGGAGAATGGTATCCGCTCTCCGCATCATGCGAGGAAGCATTCCAGTCCACATACATCAGATTTTCATCTGTAACCCTCTGAACCAGCTGCGACATAACCCCTTCACAATAGTGCTTGCTGACCGCATTGCTGCTTCCTCCGGGGAACCGTATGCAGAACGCTTCATAACCGGTATCATTTTTCAGTTTATCCCGCAGGGAATAAATATTATTCATAAACGCATCCGCCGAAGCATAAATCTCAGCATATTCATGGGAATAGCCATGAATACCGATGGTATGTCCCTCATTGATCATCCTCTTGATAATCGGAATCTTGCTCTCGTCATAATTGCAGATGAAAAAAGTTGCCTGTACATGATTTGCTGCAAGTGTGTCCAGAATCTGCGGCGTCACATCCCCGCTCGGACCGTCATCAAAGGTCAGGTACATCGCGTTCTCCGGATTATAATTCACCCGCTGCACCTCAACATCGCGGGTGACAGATGCCTGATTGCCTCCCGCATCCGATACGGTATAAGTCACGGTATACGAACCGGGACGATAGATATCGACAAAGCCGGAAGCTACGACATTCTGTGAGATATCTCCATCTCTGTCATCCACTGCCTGCGCACCCGGGTCTGCAAACTTCTCCCGCTCCTGAATCGTAATTGCTCCCTCTCCGATCAGCGTTATTTCAGGAGCCACTTTGTCCTGCAGAATGACCTGCCTTTGCGCTGTCGCCGTATTTCCTGAGGAGTCCGTCACCGTATAGGTAACAACATAGGTATAATCATTGCTCTGCTTTGTCTGGATATCCAGGGCAGAAGACATATCTCCGTCACAGTTGTCAATCACCACTGCTCCGGGTTCCTGATAATCCTCAATCTTTTCCACCGTCACTGTTTCATCCTGATTCAGCGTAATCTGCGGAGCATCGGTATCAACAACCGTCACTGTCCGGTCTACCGAGTAAGTCTCCCAGCGGCCATCTACATTATACGCAAGATCATATGTCCCCGGAACGGCAGTATCCACCTCGCCGGTCACATAGATCTGGTCGCTGACATCTTTTTTCCGGATAAATGCCTTTGCTCCCTCATCCTGAAAATCCGTCCCGGCAGAGATCGTAATCTGCGCGTCGCCAAGTAGTGTCATCTCCGGTTCTCTGCTGATATTCGGCCATGCCACCCGTGCAAAAAGACAGAACACAATGATTGCGGCCGTCCCGGCAGCAAACATTAAAACACTTTTCATACGCTCATCCAGACGATTATAAATATCTTTCAGTATCTCCATAAACAAATCCCTAAATCTAGTATATGTCACTTTCTCATCCGTATTACACCGGAAATCCACTCTGTTCATACCGGTCATTTATGCATCAAGGCCAGACTGATAATATATTAGCACAAAGAATTTATAAAATCATTAAAAAACTATTAATTCTTTGTATATGGAAAATCAGATTTTTAATAAACGAAAAATACAGTACAGTTCCTATGGATCTGTACTGTAAAAAATGACTATTTATACATCTCACGCCAATCCAGGTCGCCTCTGTCCAGCGCAAGGATCAGCAGTTCCGCAGTGGCAAGATTCGTGGCGATCGCCACATTGTGAATATCACACTGTCTCAATATGTTGCCCAGTCCGATATCCTTTGAATTGGTTGACTGCGGATCACTCAGGAAAATAACCAGATCAATCAGGTTGTTCTCAATGTCTGCACCCAGCTGCTGAACTCCCCCCAGATGTCCCGGCAAATACTTGCGCACCGACAGATTCGTAACATCCTCGATCAATCGCCCCGTTGTGCCCGTCGCATAAAGGGAGTTTTTCCCCAAAATCCCCCGGTATGCAATACAAAAATTTTGCATAAGCTTTTTCTTCGACTCATGTGCGATCAATCCTATATTCATTCTTACTGCCCCCTTCAGATTTTTATTATAAAGCAAAAAAAGAGGTTAAGCAAGGGTACATACGAATTTTTATTCTTTCCGGTATTCAAATACCTGTCAGCGTTCCCATTTATCGCAGAGAACATTAATCTGGTCCGCGAATTTCGCAAGATCTTTGTTGGTACCCTCTTTGTTTTTCTGGATGACAGCCAGCAATCTCTGCCCGGCAGCCAGAAGCCGGTCAAATACCGTCTTCGCTTTCTGTGCCTTTGCCTTCTTTTCTACACGTTTCCTGCTCCCGAACTCCACACATGTATTGGCGGCCAGATCATAGACATCTCCGCTGTAAGGCGCAGTTGCCTCGGCACCGGTCACTTCTGTCAGATGTGCCGCGAATTCGTCAGTGACACTGTCCTCTCCGTGTACGACAAATATTCTCTTTGGCAGTTCCTTCATTGCGCTGACCCACGCAGTCAGATGATCCCTGTCCGCATGGCCGCTGATTCCCGGCAGATTCAGGATCTGTGCAGCCACCTGTATGTTTTCCCCGAACAGCTTCACCTCGCGGACACCGTTTAACAAACTGTGTCCGAGTGTTCCCGGCACCTGATATCCCACGAAAACAATGGTCGATTCCGCCCGCCAGAGATTGTGTTTCAGATGGTGGCGGATCCGGCCGGCTTCACACATTCCGGATGCGGAAATGATGACTTTCGGCTTCTGATTGAAGTTGATGGCCTTTGAGTCCTCGCTGGTCACCGACTTTTTCAGTCCCGGAAACTGAATCGGATTGACGCCGCTGCGTATCATCTCCAGATCTTCCTCACGGAAGCATTCTGCAACATTTTCATTGAATATATTCGTCGCTTCTACAGCAAGCGGACTGTCCACATAAACTTCAAAATCAGCAAAGGCCGGAAGCATTTTTTCCTGTTTGATCCTGCGCATGTGATACAGCATTTCCTGTGTACGCCCGACAGAGAAAGCAGGAATCACAACATTGCCTCCTCTGGAAAATGTTGCGGAAAGCACCTTTGCAAGTTCCACCGCATAGTCTGGCGGCGTCTCATGGCAGCGGTCCCCATAGGTAGACTCAATAATCAGATAATCACATGTATCCGGGACCGCCGGATCACGGATCAGCGCATGATTTCCATTCCCAAGGTCTCCCGAGAAAATCAGCTTGCAATGCTTCTCATTTTCATTCACCCACACCTCAATAAAGGAGGAGCCCAGCAAATGTCCGGCATCCCTGAAACAAATGGTCACTTCTTCGCATACTTTGATCTGCTTATCATACGGGCAGGGCACAAAATAATTGAGCACTCCCTCCGCGTCACTCAGCGTATACATGGGAACTACTTCTTCCCTGCCGGCCCGCTGCCCCTTCCTGTTTTTCCACTCTGCCTCAAATTCCTGGATATGGGCACTGTCCTTCAGCATAATGCCGCACAATTGCGAAGTCGCATTGGTTGCATAAATCTTACCGCGGAATCCGCGCGCATACAAAAGCGGAAGAAGGCCGCTGTGATCGATGTGCGCATGTGTTACAAACACGTAGTCAATGGCTGCGGCATTGACCGGAATTTCCTGGTTCTCATAAATGTCCGGTCCCTGCTCCATCCCACAGTCAATCAGAATACGTTTTTCCCCTGCCTCCAGAAAATGACAGCTTCCTGTCACCTCATGTGCAGCTCCGATAAAACCTAATCGCATGTAAAAAATCCCCCAATATTAAAAATCTTATTCGTAAATTCCCTGCAGATAATAAACAAACTGCTGCGCCGTTCTCCCGGATATTCCTCCGTGGGAAAGCTCCCATTTATTGGCTTCACTTTTCAATTCATCATCCGCCATCGGAATGCCGGCCCGTCTGGCCAGATGTATGACAATATCGAAATACTCCTTCTGACTCGGCTTTGAATAATTGATGGTCACGCCGAAACGGTTTACCAGCGAGAGTTTTTCCTGCATCGTATCCGATCTGTGCAGGCCGTTATCCGTTTCCATATCATTCCGGTCGCTCCAGGTCTCTTTGATCAAATGCCTGCGGTTGGAAGTCGCGTAAATCAGAATATTGTCCGGCTTGGTCTCCACACCGCCTTCAATCACTGCTTTCAGGAACTTATACTCCACCTCGAACTCTTCAAATGAGAGGTCATCCATATAAATAATAAATTTATAATTTCTGTTTTTTACAGCCGCAATCACATTTGACAGGTCTTTGAACTGATGTTTATAAATCTCGATCATCCGCAGCCCGTCTGCATAAAACTCATTGACAATCGCTTTCACGCTTGTCGATTTCCCGGTTCCGCTGTCACCAAACAGCAGAACATTATTCGCTTTCTTTCCTTCCACAAAAGCTCGTGTATTGTCTACAAGTTTCTTCTTCTGGATCTCATAGCCCACCAGGTCATCCAGCATCACCTTTTCCATATTGTTGATCGGCAGGAAAACCAGACCGCCCTCTGCGTCATTCGTAATGCGGAATGCTTTATTCAGGCCAAACATGCCCACTCCGTAATCTTTATAAAAACCGGTAACGGCATCGAAGAAACCGTTCTCATCCTCCGCCTGTTCCAGTGAAAGACTGAGTGCCTGTACTTTTTCGCTGACATTCTTGTTGTACATCAGCTCCTTTTTTTCAATCGCGCGATAATCGGATATATGAGAGAAACAATCGATGCCAAGCGCTCTCTCAATCGCGGAAAAATCATAATCAAACAGGGCTTTCACCGCTGAAAAATCATTTTTTGCAAAATGATTCACACTCCCGTCACTGGCTCCCGTCTTTTCGCAGGTCAGCGAAAAGGGGTTCTCGCTGGTGATCAGAAAATAAGCCAGATAGTTATGCCACAGATTCCTGTCAAATCCGTAATCGGTCGCCAGCGTAAGAAGTCTTTTCATCTGCGTATAGATCCGTCTGGTCAAAATCGCATCGCTTGCTGTCCCGGTTTCAAAGTCGCGGAAAATCTCTCCCATCTGATACATAATACTGTCCGGATCAATATCTCCATACATGATCAGTTTTGCAATTTCTTTATACATTTCCCCTATCCTCAAACACAGGAGCAGGTTTCAGCTCCCCTATGTAAAAAAACACGCGGGATGTCCCCGATTGCAAAGGGACATCTCGCATGTTTGTTTTCATTATTTTCGATTGATTTCCAGCAGCTTCTGTTTCAGCTCATTTTCAATTCTGAGCATTTCCTCCTCGGCCACTCTCCTCTGCTCGCGTCCCTCGCTCTGAATTTTCATCACTTCATCAAAGGTAGATATCAGAGTTTCATTTGTATGTTTCAGTGTTTCTATATCAACAATGCCGCGCTCAGATTCTTTTGCTGTCTCGATCGTTGCGGTCTTTAAGATATCTGCATTCTTTTTCAGCAGCTGATTCGTCATTTCGTTTACTTCGCGCTCTGCTTTTGCCGCCTGGTTCGAATGCTCAATACCAAGAGCAAGAACCATCTGGCTCTTCCAGAGAGGAATCGTATTAACGATTGTAGACTGGATCTTCTCAGCCATCAGGGTATCATTGTTCTGAACGAGGCGGATCTGCGGCGCCGTCTGCAGCGCGATCACTCTTGTCAGCTCCAGATCATGAATCTTTTTCTCGAAACGCTCACATCTGTCTTCCAGATCCTTTGCCGCCTGCGCGTCCTCCGGAAGATTGGACTCCTGCGCTTTTTTGATTGCTTCAGCAAGCTCTGTTTCCCGCACCTGCTCAAGCTTTTTCTTGCCGGCAAGAATGTACATGGACAATTCCTTAAAATAAGATAAATTCACATCATACATCTTGTCGAGGAGAGCCACATCTTTTAAAAGCGTCTGCTGATGATTTTCAAGAACATTGCTCACATTATTGACATTCACTTCCGCTTTGGCATATTTCGCTTTCAGGGCCGTCGTCTTATTGGCCTGTTTCTTGAAAATCCCCTTCAGCCCTTTCTCGTTTTCATCGATTTCAAAGCTCTTAAGCTCCGTAACCAGTGAAGAAAGCATATTTCCCACTTCCCCGAGATCTTTCGTACGCACATTTTTCAGCGCTGCCTCGGAAAAGTCTGCCATCTTTTTCTGCGTGCCGACTCCGTACTGCAAAACAGCCTGAGAATTACGAATATCAATTTTCTCCGAAAACTCGTCCACCATCCTGCGTTCTTCTTCCGTCAGGCTTTCCTCAGTAAATTCCGGCGCAGTCACGGGTGCCGCTGTCGGCGCTTCCACCATCTGTTCTGCAGCCTCTGCCTCCTGATTCACATCAAACGTCAAGGTCGGCGCCTGTGCCTGCTCAAAATCTTTAAACTCGTCACTCATCTTGATCCCCCCGTAGTTCTTAATTATATTTTATTTCTGTTCCATGACCTGTCCCTGTGCCTGCATTTTTGCCTGAAGTTCATCCTCTTTCAGGCCATCCTGCGCAAGCACTGTATTCAGCACCGAAATATCTGACGAAATATCCCATGCCCGGTCTATGAACAGACTGTCCAGTAGTTTTGCAAATGCCGCATTCAGCGTATCGATCGTATCTCCGATCTCCTTTTTGGTAGCGGCTATATTCTGTCCGGCAACAGACTGCCGGTCAAGTTCCATATACGCATCCAGCAATTTTCTTGTTGTCGGCAGATAGTAGCTCATCAGCTTGTCAAGTTCCGAAGTCACCTGCGGCCTCTCGCGCACGACATCAAAGATTCTGGCGACCACGGTCTCCATCTGCACAAGCTTCTCCGAAATATCCTCATCCGGTATCTTTTCATTCGATCTGTGTATGAACGCAACGTAATCCTGGCCCTGCCGGATCAGCCGTCTTGCTTCTTCCGGAAGTTCTTCTTCCGCCTGTTTTACAGCCTTTGCCTCCTGCTCTCTTGCAACAAGATCCGAGCGGGCCTTTAAGTACTCCCGGTAAGCCTCGTCCGTCATGATCAGATAATGCTCATTTTCATCAATGTGTGCCTGAAACAGCAGTTTCTGACTGATCATTTTCTTCAGATCCCGGGTTGTGTCCTCCACATTTTTCCCGACCTGCTGCGCAAGTGCCCGGATCGGTATATAGACCTGATTTTTCAGGACGCGCACATACTTGCGGTAACGGTTTATAAAACCGATCCTGGAGACTCCCCTGATTCCGAGAACCAGAGAGGCAATCGTAAGAATGCCAAACACAATCACTCCCGGCGCGGCCACGATCGCACTTGCCAGGCCAATGATTGCAAAGACCAGGGTCAGGATCCCGAAAATACCGGTCCCGGCAAATCCGCCCGCAGCCATCAGAATGCCGGCAGTCTTACCCGACGGATATTTTTCATACAGATCCGCCGCCTGATTCTGCACAAAGTTTCTGGTCCCTTTTCCGGTTTCTCCCGGCTGGGATGCAGAGCGGTAAGGGCTCTCCCATGGCTGCCGCATTTTATTTGCGTCTCCGACCGTCCACCGTACGGAATCGATCACGCCATTAATAATATCGCCTACCGATCGGCTCAGATTTGAAAAATCATTATTCCGGATCGCATTGTCAACTGTATTGCGTATCTGTTCTCCGTAATCATCGTACTTATTTTCTGCCATAAAATCATCTCACTTTTTCATTATTCAAAAGGCCGGGTCACCCCGTATATGATTGTATGAGGATAGGATGTAACACCATATTTGTCCGTGACAGCCGGCGGCCAGGATTCAATGACTCTGCCGTTTCCGAGGTATATTGCCACATGAATGATCGCACCGCTGCGCGGGCTCTTGTAATAGATCAGATCCCCTCTTCGCATCTGGGATGCAGGCACATGTTTCATCGGTGTCTGATTGAACAGTGTCCTGGAGTCATACTCATTCTCAGGACGCGCATGATGCGCCGGCGTAGCCGGATACGGATCAAAACCAGCTGCATACAGGCACTGCATGACCAGACCGCTGCAGTCCGCATACTGTCCGGGCGCCATCGACTTGCAGATTCTGTAAGTCGTTCCTGCATTCCGATAATCATATGCCCTGCGGATCATCGCTTCGATCCGCTCAGAAGTACTATTGTACTGTCCGGCATACATCGGGCTGATATAATACCCTCCCAGAGACACCAGCGAAGGAGCCGTCGTCGTACTTCTGTCCAGCTGTCCGCTGGAGTTAAAATGATAATAATGACCGTTTTTCACAAGCCATCCGCTGGACGGCATGGAGGACGGCTGTGTCGCGCTGCCGCTGACAACAACATATTTTTTCCCATTCCAGGTCAGAATACCGGTATAACGGAAGTCTACTTTTCCTTTTTTACAGTACCAGGAACCATTTTTATTATGTCCGATGCCTGTAAATCCGAAATCGACCTTACCGTTTCTTAAATACCACCAGCCATTCTCGTTTCTCTCAATCGTATTGCAGCCAAAATCAACCTTACCTCTGACAATACGCCACCAGCCGTTCGCATTCGCGGCAATGCCGGTGTACCTGAAATCGACCTTGCCTTTTCTTATATACCACCAGCCATTCTCATTCTTCTCCACGCTGTTGCAGGTGAAGTTCACCATGCCGTTTTCAATGCGCCACCAGCCGTTTTCATTCTTTGCGATCGTATTGGTGCGGGTCACTTTGCTCTTCACTACATAGTACCAGATTCCTTTCGTGCCAAGTGCCCCGTTCGTATCTTTGATGACGCTGTTCTTATTGAACTTAACCTTACCGCCTTCGCAATACCACTGTCCGTTTCTGTTGGTACCGAAACCGTTATAGGAAAAATCAACCTTGCCCTTGCGTAAATACCACCATCCATTCTGATTTTTTTCGATGGAATTGCAGGAAAAGTCAACCTTGCCGTTGACAATGCGCCACCAGCCGTTCGCATTCTGATCAATCCCGGTATGATCGGTCTGAATCACACCGTCTTTGTAATAATACCAGTTCCCGTCTTCTGACTTGCAAACCCCGGTCGTTCCTTTATAGGCAGTTACCGTTACTGCACATTCCGCAGATAAAACGCCCGCCGTTTCATCCTCTTTTGCAGCAGTATCTGTTTTTTCAGTATCCGCATTGTTTTCATCCGTTTTTACCGTCACGGTGATGACTGCCTCGCCATCGGAAACTGCTGTCACAAGTCCGTTCTGATCGACTTTTGCGATCAGCTCATTGGAAGAACTCCACACATACTCTGCGGCCTCTGCCCCTTCCGGTTCAATAACGGGCTGCATCTGTATGGTCCTGTCCTTCATTGTCAGAGAATCCGGCAGGGAGATTCCGGTAATCCCGCCCGGTTCTGTTTCCTGATTTCCCTGTTCCTGCCCGTCTTCCCGATCTGAATCTGAGATCGTTTCAAGCAGTCTTTCTGCTTCCGGCATTTCTTCATTTTCAGACAGATCACTGATCTGATCTTCCTGAGAGATATCTTCCGCTGCCGGTTCTTCCTGTCCGACATCCTCTGTCGTTTCTCCGGCCGGATCACCGGCTGCCTGATCAGCACTTACACCCGCTGTCCCGTTTTCCGTACTCAAAGAAGTATCTTCATTCTCTGAAACAGCAGTTTCATCCGTCTGCTCTTCTGCCGTCATATCCGCGGCCTCAGCGTAGACCCCGCTTTCCGCGTTCGGCTCTGCGGCCGGTACACCCGCAGCCGGTCCGGCTATCAAAGCAGCTGAAATTAAAAAAATAAAAAACGTTTTCATACATATTCCTTCCTGAAACAAAGCACCAAGTACCAAAAAAATGATACCATAAATACATGGTTTTCGTCAAACATATCTACGAAGAAACTGCCAGATAAAAAGAGGAGGAAACAGCCGGATATTTCAGGCTGTTTCCTCCTGTTGATTCAGAACGTATCATTATTTGCTGTAGTCATAGAAACCGATGCCGGTCTTCATGCCAAGTTTGCCTGCACGTACCATCTTCTTAAGAAGCGGATGCGGACGATACTTCGGATCTCCTGTTTCATCATAGAGAACATTCATGATAGCAAGGCAGATATCCAGGCCGATCAGGTCGCCTAATGCCAGAGGTCCCATCGGATGATTTGCGCCGAGTTTCATAGCTGTATCAATACCCTCTACGGAAGCAAGACCATCTGCGTAAATACCAACTGCCTCGTTGATCATAGGAACAAGGATTCTGTTTACAACAAATCCCGGGCCTTCTTTTACCTCAACCGGAGTCTTGCCGATTGATTTGGAGATCTCTACTACTTTGTCACGAAGCTCATCCGGAGTATTCGCGCCCTGGATAACCTCGATCAATTTCATAACAGGTGCCGGGTTGAAGAAATGCATACCGATCAGCGGTCTGTCCAGTCCCTGTCCGATCTCTGTAACAGAGAGAGAAGATGTATTTGTAGCGAAGATACAATCCTTGGGAACAATGTCCTGAAGCTCTTTAAATGTCTGCTGTTTTACGGACATTACTTCCAGGGCAGCCTCAACGATCAGATCAGCGTCTGTACAGATCTCTTTCGTACCTGTTGTGATCTTGGCAAGGACAGCATCTGCAGCAGCCTGCTCCATTTTGCCCTTTGCAACACGTTTTGCAAAACCTTTCGCAATTTTGTTTTTTCCGTTTGCAGCAAATTCATCATTGATATCGCACAGATATACTTCATACCCTTCTGTCTGCGCAAATGCCTGTGCAATACCTGATCCCATTGTGCCTGCACCGATAACTCCAACTTTCATGATAACTCCTCCTTTTATAATGTGGTTATTATTCATTACTGACTTCTATTCTACCACATTGTTAGTATAATTGCACTATTTTTTTTGATATTTTTTTGACAATATGCCACTTTCCTGTCACTTTATAACACAAAAAGGAATGATTATCATCTGTTTTTTATTACATTTGTCAAAAGCGGATTTTATTCCTTATTATGAGAGCAAAATCCGCAGACGGAGCACATTTTCATGTCATAGGAAATCGGAATTTCCTATGACATGAAAAAACTCCTCCCGGCAGGAGGAGTTTTCAGATATCCGTACTATTGATGACAACTGATACTTCTGTTTTCTTTATGTCACCGGGTACTGCATGCATGCCCGCAGCAGCTTCCGCCTTTACAACCGGCACAGCCGCCGCATGTGTCGCCGCAGCTGCAGGAGCTCTTCCCCTGCATTCTCTGGCGGACCAGGTAAAACACGTCCAGCCCGACAATTCCAAAAACAATGATAGCCGCTATCACAGTAGCCATAGATACTCCTTTCCATTTTTGCTATGCCACAGCCCTCTTTCCGACATGTGAAGCATAGGGGTTTTTACGGAACAGCATGTAAATATAACCTGCCAGCATGATCAGTGCAACAACAAATCCTACCGGATGAATATTTCCTGTAACCGCGCTTCCAATCTGATATACAATGATGGATACGGTATATGCCAGGAAGCACTGATAACCGATTGCCGCCCAGAACCATTTCTGGCTGTTCATCTCTCTGCGGATCGCGCCCATCGCCGCGAAGCAGGGTGCGCAGAGCAGGTTGAAGAGCATGAAACAGTAAGCAGACAGCTGTGTGTAGGAAGCAGCAAGCGCAGCCCAGATCTCCTGTCCGTCTTCAGCGACCTCATCAAATCCGCCATAGAGAATACCGAAGGTACCAACGACATTTTCCTTGGCGATCAGGCCGGTGATTGCAGCAACTGTCGCACGCCAGTTTCCGAATCCTGCCGGACGGAAAATAATGCAGATTGCGTTTCCGATTGCAGCCAGGATCGATGCATCCGCGTCTTCTACCATAGCCAGATGGCCATCTACCATACCAAAGCCCTGCAGGAACCAGATCAGCACGGTAGCTGCCAGGATGATTGTACCGGCACGCTTGATGAAGGACCATCCGCGCTCCCAGGTCGGGCGCAGGATCGAACCGATCGTAGGAATATGATAAGCAGGGAGCTCCATAACAAAGGGAGTCGGATCACCTGCAAACGGTTTTGTCTTCTTAAGCATAATACCGGAAACAACGATCGCAGCGATTCCTACGAAATATGCGGAAACCGCGATCAGTCCCTGTCTGTTAGAAAACAGTGCGCCGGCGATCAATGCAATGATCGGCATTTTTGCGCCGCAGGGAATAAAGGTAGTGGTCATAACCGTCATCCGGCGGTCTTTCTCACTCTCGATCGTACGTGATGCCATGATTCCCGGCACGCCGCATCCGGCACCGATCAGCATCGGGATGAAAGACTTTCCGGAAAGTCCGAATCTGCGGAATACACGGTCAAGAACAAACGCTACTCGCGCCATGTAACCGATCTGCTCCAGGATTGACAGCATGAGGAACAGTACCAGCATCTGAGGCACAAATCCGAGTACCGCGCCAACGCCGGCCACAATACCATCGTTGATCAGTCCTGCCAGCCAGGGAGCTACGCCTGCATTATCCAGAGCTGTTCCCAGCCATGCGCAGATTCCGTCTGCAAAAACAGTATCATTTACAAAGTCTGTCAGGAATCCGCCCAGTGAATTGATGGAAACAAAGAACACCAGGAACATGATTCCGGCAAAAATCGGGAGACCCAGAATACGATTCGTTACAATGCGGTCGATCTTATCGGACAGCGTCAGGTCGTGAAGCGCCGCTTTTTTCTGTACCGTATTGTCGCAAAGCTTACTGATATATGTATATCTCTGATTGGTGATGATGCTTTCTGAATCATCATCCAGCTCCTCTTCACAGTCCGTAATATGCTTTTCGATGTGGCTCATCAGATCTGCGGAGAACGCGAGTTCCTTCTGAATCTTCTCATCCCGCTCGAACAGCTTCATCGCGTACCAGCGAAGATTTTCCCTTGGCACTTTATCTTCAATAGATTCCTCAATATGTGCGATCGCATGTTCCACACTGCCGGTGAACACGTGCAGCGGCTCTTTGAATTTTGTGCTTTGGGCAGCCTGTACTGCCTTCTCAGCCGCTTCGAATCCGCCTTCCCCTTTCAGGGCGCTGATTTCAATCACATCACATCCCAGCTGATCTCCGATCTTCTTTACATTGATCTTATCGCCGTTCTTTCTGACGATATCCATCATGTTGACAGCGATCACAACCGGAATTCCGAGTTCCATCAGCTGGGTAGTCAGATACAGATTTCTCTCGAAGTTTGTACCGTCAACAATATTTAAAATGGCATCCGGGCGCTCATTCACCAGATAAGTACGGGAAACCACTTCCTCCAGAGTGTAGGGAGAAAGGGAATAGATTCCCGGCAGATCCTGAATGATGACCTCTCCTTTATGTCCTTTTAATTTTCCTTCTTTTTTCTCTACAGTTACACCGGGCCAGTTCCCCACATACTGTGAACTGCCGGTGAGCTGATTGAACAATGTTGTCTTGCCGCAGTTTGGATTTCCGGCAAGTGCTATCTTGATACTCATAACTCACTCTCCTTCATCTATCCTTGCTTTTTCAGGTCTCTACTCCACTTCAATCATCTCAGCGTCTGCCTTGCGGATACTCAGCTCGTATCCACGGACATTCAGCTCGATCGGATCTCCGAGCGGTGCGACCTTACGGACCTGAATCTCAACACCTTTTGTGATTCCCATGTCCATGATACGCCGCTTTACCGGTCCCTCGCCATGCAGCCTTCTGACTACTGCCACACCGTTTACCGGTATGTCCTTCAATGTTTTCATTTTCTGAACCTCCTGTACTTAGTCAAATCTGTCCTTCAGACCATGATGCGGTTTGCCATTGTACGGTCCAAAGCAATCCTGCTTTCCTTGACCTGAATAATCAGATTGCCGCCGACCTCGCTGACAACTTTCACACTCTCTTCCACCACCAGGCCAAGTTCAGCCAGATGTTGACGGATTTCATCTTTCCCAGTGATCTTCTTTATCACAACGACTTCTCCTGTCTTCGCCATTGATAAAGGCATCATATGTAACACCTCCGGGTTAGTAATATGGAATTGTTAATAACTCATTCTACCAAAAATGAGCCTCATCTAACATTTCTTATTATAAGATAACTCAAGATTCTGATATTGTCAATATTGCAACAAAATTTTTTATGAGATATCCGGCCGGATTTTTGCGCATCCTTAGCGGAGCGTTTTTTGTGTCATAGGAAATCGCAATTTCTATGACACAAAAAAAACGGCAGAAATCATCTGCCGTCAATGTCTGTATTTATTTGCTTCTTTCAATCGCGCCATGGCACGGGCCAGCGCCGCCTTGGATGAATAGAATTCTACTCTGCTCTGATGCTGCCGCATCTGTTCCTCCGCGCGTTCTTTCGCTTCCTGCGCACGTCTTACGTCAATTTCCTCCGGCCGTTCGATCGTGTCCACCAGGACCTCTACCTCGTCGTCGGTAAATACCTCGGCGAATCCGCTTCCGCAGACTGCCGGAATCATCTTGCCGTCTTCTGTTTTTATACGGATCTCCCCCTCGACCACAGCAAACACATAGTTTTCGTGATCATAAAGGATCTGGATCTCGCCGTCATAGGCCGGCAGCGTCACCGATACCGCCGGCCCGTCGAAAAACACTTTATCGTGAGCAATCACGCTTAAATGAAATGTTTTCACAGCCGCACCTCACTTACTGTCCGTTTTTTGCTTTCTCGATGACTTCTTCGATCGTTCCGACATTGAAAAATGCCCACTCGGGATATTCATCCATTTCTCCGCTGATGATCTTTTTGAAGCCCCGGATGGTGTCTTCCAGCGCTACATATTTGCCGGGAATACCGGTAAATGTTTCCGCCACATGGAACGGCTGGGAAAGAAATCTCTGGAGTTTTCTTGCCCGGTATACCGTCGTTTTATCTTCGTCGGAAAGCTCCTCCATGCCCAGGATGGCTATGATATCCTGCAGTTCCTTATACCCCTGCAGAATCTCCTGCACTTTTCTGGCCACTTCATAATGTTCCTCGCCCACGACGTCCGGTTCCAGAATCCGTGAATTGGATTCCAGCGGATCGACCGCCGGATAGATTCCCTGCTCTACGATCTTTCTGGAAAGCACCGTAGTTGCGTCCAGATGCGCAAAGGTAGTCGCCGGAGCAGGATCTGTAAGGTCATCGGCCGGAACATAAATAGCCTGTACCGAAGTGACGGATCCTTCTTTTGTAGAAGCGATTCTCTCCTGAAGCTCGCCCATCTCATTGGCAAGAGTCGGCTGGTATCCCACCGCCGACGGCATGCGCCCCAGCAATGCCGACACCTCAGACCCTGCCTGGGTAAAACGGAAAATATTATCAATAAACAACAATACATCCTGATGTTCTTTATCTCTGAAATATTCTGCCTGGGTCAGTCCTGTCTCCGCCACACGCATTCGCGCTCCCGGCGGTTCATTCATCTGCCCGAAAACAAGAGCCGTTTTCTCCAGGACTCCCGATGCTTTCATTTCTGTCCAGAGATCATTTCCCTCGCGGGACCGTTCCCCGACTCCGGTGAAGATCGAGTATCCGCCATGCTCTGTTGCAATATTGCGGATCAGCTCCTGGATCAATACTGTCTTGCCGACACCGGCGCCTCCAAAAAGACCGATCTTGCCGCCCTTGGCGTAAGGTGCCAGAAGGTCGATGACTTTGATTCCTGTCTCCAGGATTTCCACTACCGGGCTCTGATCCTCAAAGCCAGGCGGTTCCCTGTGAATGCACCAGCGTTCCGAATCTGTAATCTGCTCCCCGCCGTCAATGGTATCTCCCAGCACATTGAAGAGCCGTCCCAGCGTCTGTACTCCAACAGGGACCTTAATTCCTGAGCCGGTAGCTCTGACCTCCATGTCACGGCAAAGTCCTTCACTGGCCGCAAGCATGATACAGCGCACGGTATCATTTCCGATATGCTGCGCCACTTCCATCACGCTCTTTTTCCCGTTGTTATCGGTCTCGAGCGCGTCCTTTATATTTGGAAGGTCATGATCCTCAAAGACAACATCCACGACAGGGCCCATGACCTGTATGATTTTTCCTGTACTCATAATTCCTGTCCTCGTTTATTTTTTCCTGCTTTTCTGCGCTTTTGCTCCCGCAATCACTTCGGTGATCTCCTGCGTGATCGCCGCCTGGCGGACACGGTTATATTCCATGCCGAGTTCATGCAGCATCTTTTTGGCACTGTCTGTCGCCGTCTGCATTGCCATCATACGCGAATTGTGCTCGCTGACATAGGAATGCACCAGCGCACCGTAAATATAGCCCGAGACCACATTCGGGATCAGGTTATCCAGAACTGCCTCAACAGACGGAAAGAACGTAATATCCTCATATTTTCTTCCGTTCGAATCCGTCTTCACCCGGTACTCCTCCTTGTTCAGAGGAAGGAGTTTGAAACTGGTCGCGTCCATCTGAAAGGAATTGACCATATGTGTATAAATAATATAGACCTCATCCAGCTCGCCGTCAGTATACATCTCCAGGATTTTCTGCTGGATATGCCGCGCCCGGAACATGGTCGGATCCTGCACCGTATACGCAAACTCACCATCCGGCTCAAAACCCTTTCTCTGGAAGAACTGTCTTCCCAGCTCGCCGACCACGAACAGCTTACTGTGCGGATGGCTTCTGATCTCGCTTTCCGCCAGCTTCAGAACATTGTGATTGTAGGCGCCGGCGAGTCCTTTATCCGCAGTGATCACGACATATCCGCGTTTTCTCTTTTCCGGGAGAATGTCCTTGTCAAAATAAATATTCATGGTCTTTGGGATGACTGCCATGAACCGCGTCACCGCCTGCTGCTGTGAACGGAAAAAAGGTTCTGTGTCTTCCAGCTTCTTTTTTGCCTTCTGCATCTTTGAGGATGAAATCATATACATGGCATTGGTAATCTTCATTGTATCCTGAATACTTTTTATTCTGTTTTGAATTTCCTTTGCACTTGCCATATCTAACCTCTGTTTTATGCGGCCGGTACTGCCGGCCGTTCCTTACTCTTCCTTTTTATCCTCTGATCCGAAACCGGCAAAAAATTCTCCGGCGGCAGCCAGTATTTTTTCTCCCAGCTCATCGGACAGCACCCCCGTGTCTTCCAGTTCTTTCAGGATCTCCGGACGGGCGGACCGGAAATATGCAAGCATCTCTTTTTGTGCAGTCTTGATCTTTCTGATCTCCACTCCGAGGAAAAGCTTATGCGTAGCCGTCCACAGGGTAATGACCTGTTCCGCCATCGTCAGAGGCTGGCACAAAGGCTGCTTCAGAAGTTCCATAAGACTTTTTCCATACTGCAGCTGCTGTTTCGTATCATCATCCAGATCAGAACTGAACTGCGTGAACACTTCCATTTCCCGGTACTGAGCCAGATCGATCCGGATACTTCCGGAAGCTTTTTTCATTGCTTTCGTCTGCGCCGCACCGCCGACTCGGGAAACGGACAGTCCCACATTTACTGCCGGCCGCATTCCCGAGAAAAACAGATTGCTCTCCAAAAAGATCTGCCCGTCTGTAATGGAAATGACATTGGTCGGAATATAAGCCGATACGTCACCGGCCTGTGTCTCGATAATCGGCAGGGCCGTAATGGAGCCGCCTCCCAGTTCCTCATTCAAACGGCTGGACCGTTCCAGCAGTCTGGAATGCAGATAGAAAACATCGCCGGGATATGCCTCCCGCCCCGGAGAGCGCTCCAGGAGCAGTGACAGCGCACGATAAGCGACTGCATGCTTGGACAGATCATCATATACGATCAGGACATCCCTGCCCTGATACATGAAATACTCTGCCAGCGCTGTTCCCGCATAGGGCGCAATATACTGCAGCGGCGCCGGATCACTTGCGGTCGCAGCAACGATCGTCGTATATTCCATAGCGCCGTGTTTTTTTAAGGTCGACAAGATTTTCGCAATGGTGGATGCTTTCTGCCCGATGGCTACATAAATACAGATCACGTCACTGTTTTTCTGATTAATAATGGCATCCGTCGCGATCGATGTCTTGCCGGTCTGCCGGTCTCCGATGATCAGTTCGCGCTGGCCGCGTCCGATCGGGAACATGGAATCAATAGAAAGGATCCCTGTCTCCATGGGAACTCCGACGGATTGTCTGTCAACAATCCCCGGCGCTTCATGTTCAATGGGTCGGTATCCGTCTTCTTTAATGTCTCCTTCCCCGTCAACGGGGGCGCCGAGAGCATTGATCACCCTCCCCAGGAATTGCTCTCCTACGGGAATACCGGCCATTTTCTTTGTCCTTGAGACCTTTGTCCCTTCTTTGATGCCGGTATCACGGCCGAACAGGATGACTCCGATCTCGTTTTCCCGGATATCCTGGACCATTCCCTTGATTCCGTTCTCGAAAACAACGATCTCTCCATACATTGCGTGATCAATTCCATACACGGTGGCAATCCCGTCTCCGATCCAGATGACACTGCCAACGGTTCTGTCTTTTATCTCAAAATCATATTGATTAATCTCTTCTTTTAATATGGATATAATATCATGAGAACTGATTGCGCTCATTTACCATATCACCTCCTGCTCAAATCTTTACTCATCCGGGCAATCCGCCCTCTCAGGCTCCAGTCCCACTCCCGATTGCGTGCGCTGAGGATAAACCCTCCGAGAAGCGATTTGTCCCGGATCTGTTCCAGCACCACGTTCTTCGCCTGAAAATAGTTCCTGAGAAAGTCTTTCATGCCTTCTTCCTGAGCCTTCCCGGGCGGGGTGACATACAAAAGCTTTGCGGTAACTGTCTTGTTTTTCTCGTTTTTCAGCTGCTCATAGGCCTCACATATTTCAGAAAAGTAAGACAGGTCTCCTTCATCACAGAGAAACTTTATAAAGTTCACGGCTTCCGGAGGGAAGATACGATCCGCCGCCTTATGCTTTTGTTCTTTATGCACTGCAGGATCATTCAGCACCGCATACAGCGCAGGATTCCCGGCAAGCAGTTCTCCGGCAGTCTTTAACGCCTCTTCCGGCATGGCAAGTTCCCAGAGCACCTTTGCGTACTTACTGGCCGTTACTGTCATTTTTTTCTCCCGCCTTCTTTAAAAATTCATCATAAATCGCGTCATCCGAATCCGGACTGCTTTTCTCTCCGATAATTTTAGCAGCGGCAGCCATCGCAATCTCACCGATCTGGCTCTCCACATCCTGCAGTGCCTTCTGCTGCTGCCTCTCAATATGTTTATTGGTTCTTTCGATGATCTGTCTGGACTGTGCCTGTGCTGCGCTGATGATTTCTGAACTCTGCGCTTCTGCACGTTCTCTGGCTTTATCGAGAATGGCATTTCCTTCTTCTTTTGCGTTCTTTATAGAATTCTCGTACCTGGATTTCAATTCCTGCGCCTGCTGATTTGTCCTGTCAGCCTCCGCAAACTGTCCTTCGATCAACTGCTTTCTCTTCTCGATCATATCCAGCACCCTTTTAAAAAGGAACTTTCTGATCAGGAAGTAAAAGATAAGCAGATTGACAATAATCCAGATGATATTGGAATCAATTCTAAGCATCTTATCGTTTCCTTTCTTTTCCGCGGTTATTCACAGAAACTACCGCTGTGATTATCCGACAAAGAAAATGATAAGAATGGCTACGACCATGCCGTAGATCGCGGTGGCTTCTGCCAGGGCACATCCGAGCAGAAGGTTCTTGCTGATCTCTCCTCCAGCCTCCGGCTGTCTTGCTACAGATTCCACAGCGCTCGCTGTTGCCTTTCCGATTCCAACTCCTGCTCCGATTCCAGTTAATGCAGCGATCGCTGCTCCGATTGCAACTAATGACATAATAAAAATCTCCTTTTCTTTCATTATTTCATCTGATCATTTTTTAATTCTCAGCCTGTCTTTATTTCTATGACCCCGTTTATTCTGCAGCCTCTTTTATTCTATGGCTTCTTTTATATAAAGCGATGTCAGAAATACGAATACATACGCCTGAATGATGCCGTCAAAAATATCAAAGTACAGACTCATCACCATAGGCAAAACCATCGGAACGACCGACTTGATCAGTTCCATGATTACAAATGCGCCAAGCACATTGCCGAAAAGCCGAAGGCATAATGAAAACGGTCTGATGATGACCTCCAGCATATTGATCGGCGTGATGATAGCCACCGGCTGTGCAAAGCTTTTTGCCCATCCTTTTACGCCGCGGGCACGTATTCCGGCCGCTTCCACCAGAACAATGCTCATAAGCGCCAGCGCGATGGTGCAGTTCAGATCCTTTGTCGGGGGCTTAAACCCAAACAGGCCAATCAGATTTGCAAATCCGATAAAAAACCCGACACTCATCAGATAAGGAATGTATTCTTTTCCTTTCTCTCCGACCAGGCTTTCAAAAAATCCGTAGAATTTACCGATCATTATTTCCAGAAACAACTGCCTCTTTCCCGGATTCTCCACTGAAAACCCCCGGGTCAGAAAAATGGATCCGATTACAGCCACCGCCATGATGATCCACATCACAACGACCGATTCCGAAATCTCCAGTCCCCCGAAAACAGGGATCGTAAACACTGTTTTTGTATTCAGCTGATCAAGCAATTCTTCAATAATCCCGTCCGTGTAAGTCACCTCCTCTTTGAGATCCTCAGGTTGCATATACTGCCTTTTTAATCAGTATACCTAGTATATTGAAACTTTTTTCCCTTTTTTTCAAGAACAATTTTACCAGAAAATATCCTGAAAACCGGTAACTGTTTTGTTAATTTTGCTGAATGAGAAGAAACATTTGACAATTCTTCCGCTTCTGTGTAAGATAGAGAACTGAAAGAGCGTCTGCGTATTATATTGTGGTTGTTTTCCCTGGATAGATCCCGGAATTGTGATTACAATAGAATACGCAGACGTTTTTTAGGGACAGCGGCGGATTGCTCAGCCCTGTCCGACAGGGAGGTTAACCATTATGATGAAGTATTTCAGTAAAAAAGAAGCTGCGAAAGACCTGGCCTATGACCTGATCGGAGGACTCCTGATTGCGGTCGGTGTTTATAATTTTGCGTCCGCATCACATTTCCCCCTTTCCGGGGTGAGCGGATTTGCCCTCATTTTTTTCCACTTATTCCATCTTCCAATCGGTATCATGACCATCGTCCTGAATATTCCGATCGCGCTGGCCACATATCCGATCCTGGGAAAACGGTTTTTTATAAAATCCATCAAATCCATGATCATTTCATCCATCCTTACCGACGTAATTGCCCCTTTATTCCCGGTATATTCCGGCGACCGCCTGCTCGCGGCACTATGCTGCGGTGTACTCGCCGGAGCAGGCTATGCGCTGATCTTCATGCGGGACTCCTCTACGGGTGGATCTGACTTTATCACACTGGCTATCCGGGCGAAAAAGCCGCACCTTACCATCGGAACGATTGCGTTCATTCTGGATATCGCGGTCATTCTGCTGGGTACCCTGCTTGTTTCAAAGGATATCGAGAGTCTGATCTATGGTGTGATCATTGCATACCTGTCCTCGATCGTGATCGACAAACTGATGTACGGTATGAGCCAGGGTAAGGTAGCCCTCATTGTTACCGATTTCGGTCAGAAATTATGTCAGGAAATCGATGATCACTTCGGCCGCGGTTCCACTATTCTGAACGGAACAGGCGGCTTTACCGGGGAGGACAAAGATGTGATTATGTGTGCCTGCAACAAAAAGCAGATGTTCGGAATCCGCAGGCTGACAAAACAGCTGGATCCAAAGTCCTTTATTGTGATCATGGATTCCAGTGATGTGGTTGGCGAAGGTTTTCAGAAAGAATGACGGCAGATCCTGCCGTCATTCTTTCTGCTGTCATTTCTGTTTGTCAAGCAATTCCTTCATTGCTTCTTCGCTGTCACTGACCCACGCGTCCTCCTCCTCGGCATTGAGGCCGAGAAAACAGGCAAGCGTACGTTCCTCATCGCTGTATCCCCATTCCATGACATAATCATCGATCTTTTCAAATGGAATCTCGCCAGCCAGATATAATTCCTTAAAATTCTTCATCACGCCTCCTAGTCAATCGGCTCTCTCGGAATAATAATTGCCGCGAGCAGATAGAGAAGCAGGCCGCTGCCGGCAAAAAAGATCATGATTGCCCACACGATCCGTATGATGGTAGGATCAATTCCGAGATATTCGCCCAAGCCTCCGCAAACACCGCACAGCACCCGGTTATCCTCTGATTTGTACAGTTTTCCTCTCATTTTCGTCTCCTCCTGATTCAAATGACGCGTTTTTTGTTCACTCTATCGCCCGATTGCATCCAATGCCTGCGCAATATCCGCAATCAGATCTTCCTTATCCTCAAGACCGCAGGACAGACGTACCAGCCCGGCAGGGATTCCGGCCTGTGCAAGCTGCTCATCCGTCATCTGACGATGTGTGGATGTGGCAGGATTCAGGCAGCATGTCCGGGCATCCGCAACATGTGTTTCAATGGCGGCAAGCTTCAGCTCTTTCATAAAGGCTTCTGCCGCAGGACGGCCTCCTGCCAGTTCAAAGGAGATTACGCCGCAGCCGCCTTTGGGCAGATACTTCTGTCCGAGCTCATAGTATTTATCCCCTTTCAGTCCGGAATAACTTACCGCTTCCACCTGCGGATGATTCTGAAGGAATTCGGCGGCAGCCTGCGCGTTTTCCACGTGCCGGGCCATCCTGACATGCAGGGACTCCAGACCCATATTCAGATAAAATGCATTCTGCGGGGACTGGATGCAGCCGATATCCCGCATCAGCTGAGCGGTACACTTCGTAATAAAAGCGCCTTCAAGGCCAAACTTTTCGGCATAGGTAATCCCGTGGTAGGAATCATCCGGAGTTGTCAGTCCCGGGAATTTATCCGCATGCGCCATCCAGTCAAAACGTCCGGAATCTACGATTGCTCCGCCAACGCCCACTCCGTGTCCGTCCATGTATTTTGTTGTAGAATGCGTCACAATATCAGCGCCCCACTCAATCGGGCGGCAGTTGACCGGAGTCGGGAATGTATTGTCCACAATGAGCGGTACGCCATGCGCGTGCGCCGCCTTCGCAAATTTTTCAATATCAAGGACCGCCAGTGCCGGATTGGCAATGGTCTCGCCGAACACTGCCCGCGTATTCTCGCGGAAGGCCGCATTCAGTTCCTCTTCGGTGCAGTCCGGAGCGACAAAAGTCGCTTCAATCCCCATCTTGGCCATCGTTATGGCGATCAGGTTAAATGTGCCGCCGTAAATTGCAGAAGATGCTACGATATGGCTTCCGCATTCACACACATTGAACAGCGCAAAGAAATTCGCTGCCTGTCCGGAAGAGGTCAGCATACCTGCCGTGCCGCCCTCCATGTCGGCTATTTTCGCCGCCACAAGATCATTGGTCGGATTCTGCAGTCTTGTATAAAAGTAACCGGCTTCTTCCAGATCAAACAATCTCCCCATCGCTTCACTTGTTTCATAACGAAATGTCGTTGACTGAATAATCGGAATCTGCCTCGGCTCCCCGTTTCCCGGACGATACCCTGCCTGAACACATTTTGTGTCAATTCTGTAATCACTCATCTCTTTCACCTTTCATCCATTGTAATATAATCACAGTGCGATCCGACGTATTTGTATGCCGGACGTATGATTTTGCTGGCATTGATCAGTTCTTCCAGACGGTGCGCGCTCCATCCCGGCATACGCGCGATCGCGAAAATCGGTGTGAACAGTTCCTCCGGAATGTTCAGCATGGAATACACAAACCCGCTGTAGAAATCGACATTTGCGCACACATTTTTCTGCATTTTGCGCTGTACCATGATCAGTCTGCCTGCGAGGTTCTCCACCATCTCGTAGAGTTCGAATTCGTCCATCATTCCCTTTTCCTCGGCAAGCATCCGCGCATACTTCTTCAATATGATCTCTCTGGGATCGGACAGCGTATAGACCGCATGCCCCATGCCGTAGATCAGTCCGGCGCGGTCAAAAGCCTTCCTGTCCAGGATCTTCTGCAGGTACTCTTCCACCTCCGTCTCATTCTTCCAGTCCTTCACATGCTCCTTGATATCCGCAAACATATGCTGTACCTTCAGATTGGCGCCGCCGTGCCGGGGTCCTTTCAGGGATCCCAGAGAAGCCGCCGTGGAAGAATAGGTATCTGTGCCGGAAGATGTGACTACGTGGGTGGTAAAGGTAGAATTGTTTCCGCCGCCATGCTCTGCATGCAAAATCAGCGCCGTATCCAGAACCTTTGCCTCCAGCTCCGTATATTTCCCGTTCGGCCGGAGCATATGCAGGAAGTTTTCTGCCAGCGAGAGCCCTTTCTCAGGATTTCGGATCACCAGCATCTCATCTTTTCTGAAATGCAGATAGGAATGATAAGAATAGACCGCGATCATCGGCAGCTTCGCAATCAGCTCCAGACACTGACGCAATACATTGGAAGGAGAGATATCCTCCGGATTTTCATCATATGTATACAGTGTCAGGACACATCTTTGCATCGCGTTCATAATATTCTGAGAAGAAGCCTTCATCACGACATCGCGCACAAAACGGCCGCTCAAAGACTCCATCTTTGACATGACAGAAAAGAAATGCTCCATCTCCTTTTCACTCGGAAGCTTGCCGAACAGAAGAAGGTACGTGGTCTCCTCAAAACCGAACTTTCTCCCCTGCATTCCTTCAATCAGATCGACAATATTGACACCCTGGTAATACAGACTGCCGTCCGCGGGAATCCTGCGCCCGTTCTCCAGATTGAAGGCATTGACATCGGATATCTCGGTCAGACCTGTCAGAACCCCCTTTCCGTCGGAATCTCTTAATCCTCTTTTTACATCATATTCTACATAAAGATTCGGGTCAATGTGATGTGTGCACAGAAGTGCTTTTTCGAGCTTCTGCATGTTCTCGCGCACTTCACCCATCTCATCGAAGCTCATCATTTCATTTACATCCGTCATAAAATCCTCCTTTTACAATCTCTCAAAAATCACACATTTATTCGGTAATCATCTCATATCCGTAATGCTCAAAGTAGAAACCGAGCCTGCTGTTGATCTTCTCGCGCAGCGCCGGATCCAGATGAAATTTATTCTTCTGATAGTTTTTCTGGCTGTCCAGATACTCATCAAAGTACGGCTTCGCCGCCTCATATCCGCCGATTCCCAGATGTTCATACATCATTTTCACAAAACCTTCCGGATCTTTACAGAAATCCTCATAACAGATATCGATATGATCCTCCTCCGGCATCTCCTCCAGCTCACGGAACGCTTTTCTGTAAATCCGCTCAAACAGGCTGATGGCCACGTCCTCAATAACCTCGTAAGGAGCCGGCGTATTCAGACAGAGCAGATTCATTTCTTTTGTAAACATATTGATCGTCGACATGACGACCGAATAGGGATTCCGGTAGATATTAATGAATTTTGCCCCCGGATAACAGCGCTTCAGCTCTCCGATCCGGCAGGTGTTCTCGGGACTTTTCAGCAAAAGCTGTCTGCCCCCGCAAAGGTAAGTCACCTTTTTCAAAATATAATCGTATGCCTTTCTCCATTCCCTCTGTTTCTTTTCATCCTGCTCATCGATAAACGCTGTTTCAATATATTTCACCCCGTTCCCTCCATCCGGGAACACCAGCATATGACTGATCGCCTGCGTGGAAATCGTTGCCTGCGCAAAAACCTCCTCCATAGGCAGATTCAGCGTATACTCCAGATTGTCCATCGGCCGGGCGCCCTGCAGCAGCTTCTTCTGCGCCTTTGCAAGCACATGCTTCATCAGGATACAATTGTTGAACGTCACCGTCTTTACCGGATCGAACCACGCGAACTGCGGATCTCTGGTAAGAAGGTTCTGCAGGAAGGTCGTTCCGGACCTCCAGAACCCCACGATATAAACCGGATCCTTTGTGATCCTGGTCTTCCTGACCGGCCGGTAAAAAATCAGCCATTCCAGTAAAGCCGGTATCCCCAGCACAAACGTCACTGCAGTGATCAGTCTTGCCTCTTTCTTATCTGTGATCGGATTGGAACGTTTCAGGCGGAGCCAGTTGTCAAACCTGCATCCAAGTAAATTATGCGATAAATTGATCGTTGTCTTTTCCATAAATACTGCCGTCTTTCCCGCAGGGAATCTCCTGTATATCTTTTGCAAATTTTAAGTGTTCCTATTATATAACAAACAGGAATGTTTTTTCAACTGTCAAATCAGCGAAGCCTTGATCCAGTACGCTTTCTGCGAATCAGAACAGAATGGTCAGAATATTGCTGTCCGTATTTTCCAGGTACTGTACAGACTCCATCCCGCTGCAATAATCAAACAAATGACTGTCCTCTATAAAATAGGATAAAGCTTCCTCATACAGAGCCTGATCCGCAAATTTAATCTGGACATCATCCTCTCCCTCTTCCAGTCCGTCCGATATGATCGTGCCGATCCGGTCTGCATCCCAGGTGTCGATATAGAGTCCCTCGTGAACATAATAATTGTCCGCAGTCGCCGAACATTCCGGCATCGGGAACTCCGGATCCGGTGTATGTGTCGCCGTCAGGCTCGCTGTCGTCGCGCCGAAATAATCATAATCCAGATACTTCCGGCTTTCATCCCCTGTGCCGTCGGACTCTGTTTCATCCTGATTCCTGTACACAAACTGGGAATTCCCCCAGGTCGTATCGATATAATAATACTCTCCATCCAGAACGACCAGATTCCATGCGTGCGTCTCACCATCCGCAACGGTTCCGACTACGGTCGTGCAGGGGATTCCCAGCCGTTCCAGCAGGTATTGCGTTGCGTAGGCATATCCCTGGCAGATTGTCTGGTGATTGACAAAAACACTGATAATGTTCTGATTGTTTTCGGAATTCTCCACATAATCCACTTCACGGATCAGCGTTTCATAGACATAAAGAGCCTTATCAAAATCGCTGCCGTCAAGCGGCGCACCGGACAGCATACGCTCTGCCTCCGCATCGATCTGCGTCTGGATCTGTTCCTGTTCTTCTGCCGTCATCGTAAATTCCGGTGTGATTTCAATGGATGTTGTCTCATCTCCAAGGCTGTAGATCACATAGGACAGCCGGTCTACCCAGAACAGATTGCAGTAATCCGCACGCACAGCGTTATAGGCATGCTCCATTTTCTCCGGACTCAGTGTTGCAACTGTAACATCTTCCTCACGGTTCAGAAAAGCATATACCAATTCATCGTATACCTTCTTTTCCTCATCATCCAGCATCTGATACGCATATTTTTCCAGCGAAATGCTTTCAGCCGCAAGCGGTTCTGCAGGATTCTCCTCCTTTGGCATCTGAACAGGCGCCTTACTTTCCACAGCGGAGGACGGTTCCTGTATCTGTGTAAAATCCGCAGCATCACAGCCTGCCAGCAAAAGGAAGCACACCGCTGCAGCAGCGCCGGTTATCAGATATTTTCTTTTTCTCATCTTCCTCTCCTTTGGCAGCAGGTGCATCCGGCTTTTTTAAGCCCTGTAAAATGCATAGATAAAATCAGATATTGCTTTCAGGTCTGCCTCCCCCGCCAGTTCCCGAATCGAATGCATGGCCAGAAGGGGCACACCGATATCGACAATTGCCACAGGCAGAAAAGCAGAAGCAATCCCTCCCAGGGTACTTCCGCCTGTGATATCCGAACGGTTCGCATATTTCTGATACGGTATATTCTCACGGTCGCAGATCTGCTGAATGACAGCAATCACACTACTGTCTGTCTGATAGGACTGTGAGCAGGCCTCCTTGATACAAAAGCCCTTCCCGGGCACCGGCTGCAGCACAAGATCCGCTTTTTCGGGGTGATTCGGATGAACGCCATGCGCCGCATCTACGGAAAGCATCATACTGTCATACAGCACATCCTCTGATACCGGAGAAGGCAGACTTCTGCAGATTTTTCTCAGCAGATTCGAAAACAGCGCGGATCCGGCCCCCTGTGCGGTATGGCTTCCGACCTCTTCGTTGTCAAAGAGAGCCGCCACATTGACTCCGGAATCCGATATTTCACCTCTGATCCCATCAAGCACAGACATCACTCCGGCCGTGTTATCCAGATGGGACGCCGATAAAAACTCCCTGCCCATGCCTACAAAAGCAGGCTCATCCGTGCAGTACAGATACAGATCAAAATCCAGGATATCCTCCGGTTCCACCTGCATGCGGTCTGCCAGCCAGGAGACAAATCCGTTCTCCTGATCAGAGGGGGATCCCAGCCCCGCAACAGGGAGAAGATCGATCTGGCGGTTCAGTTCCACTCCCTGATTGACCTTACTGTTCATATGAATCGCAAGATTCGGAATTGTACAAAAAGGCTCTTTGAGATCCACAATGTGAATGTCCGGCTTCATAACATTCGTACTTCTGACAGCCACACGGCCTGCAGCGCTCAGCGGGCGGTCCAGCCAAGTATTCAGGATCGGTCCGCCGTACACTTCCACATTCAGCTGCTGATATCCGTGTCTGTTCAACTGCGGAGCAGCTTTGATATACAGCCCCGGGAAATCCGTGTGCGCCGCAGCAATACGGAAAGGAATCTCCCTGTTCAGATCCCGTCCGACCGTAAACGCAAAAAGCGAAGAATCCCGGTGTATGATATAGTATTTTCCCTCATTTTTTAAATTCCATACTTCCTGCATCTGCAGTTTTTGAAATCCGTCTTCGACAAGGCGCCGTTCAGCCGCCAGAACAGTATGATATGAGGAAACTGATTCTTTCAGCATCTGTATCACAGCATTCATATCTTCTTTTAACATTGCTTTTCCTTTCATCTCTATATATAATGAAAAACAGATCCCTGTTTTATCATGTCAAAACAGATCTGTTTTATTTCCTTAAAAACTAATCATACCATATTATATATCTTTTGTGAACAGGAGTTTTTATGATAGCGATTCAGATCACTGAGATCGGGCCGCTCACGGCCGCTTTATTGAAAGGCGATATGTTCGACCACTTCCTTCTGAAAGAAGCCACGATCCGTCAGGCCTGTGATTTTCAGATCGACGGAACATTGAGTGATACCTATTATTCTGAAGACGAGAAAGAAGCCCTGCATCTGAGCGGGCTTTCGTATATTCCCTACGCCCGGGTGCGCCCTCTCTGTCTGGAACTGCTGAAGGGCCGCAGAAAACCGGAATCCTTCCGTTTTGTGTTTCTGCTCTCCCCTCAGAATCAGGCCAATACGATTGAGCGCGCCGGGACATCGTTTACACCGGAAGATATCTCCGGAATGTTTTTGAACCTGAACTATAAAAACGGTGAACTGACATGCACAACAGGCATTTCCTACCGCATTTTTTCCATGGATAAATCACTGGAAAATGAATGGGACAGACTGGTTCTGATTTTTTTCAGAAAACACGGAATCGCACTGACAAAAGGCACGGGATAACCCCGTGCCTTTCGTTCCTTAAGCATCCATTATGCTAATTCTACATAGTCCAGATTGAGAAACTGGCCTGCGATGGTGATCGGAATATCTTTTTTCTTTCCATCTGCATCAATGCTGATTACATAATCACCGTCTTCCAGACCGTCAAACTTATAATCGCCAAAGAAGTTTGTCTTCTGTGTTGCGATCACTTTGCCGTCTTTCTTAAGCTCTACATCCGCATTTTCAAAGCAGTCGCCATTGATCAGAACGCCGCCCCATGCAAAGTTTTTGGTAAACTTGTACAGGTTCTTGTAGAATACATGCGGATTGGTTCCATACTCCGGATGGAATACTTCCAGACCTTCGTTTTCTACGATGACTTTCATCTCCTCCGGCTCAACATGAAGAGCTTTGATAGCCTTTGTCGGGCAGTTGTGCGCACATCTTGGGATGCCCGGTATCCAGTCGGGATCGTCCAGAAGATGGGAACAAAGCGTACATTTCTGGGCTACATTTGCTTCTTCATTCCAGTAAATTGCTCCGTAAGGGCAGGAATCCACAAGCGCTTTGTTGCCTTTTGCCTTCTCCATATCAATCATAACGATTCCATCTTCTCTGCGCGTAACTGCATCGCCGCCTGCTTTCTGGCAGGGAGCATTCTCGCAGTGCTGGCAGGGCATCGGCAGATAAACATAATCGTTGCGGGCATATCTTCCGCGCTCTCTTCTGTGGATATTCATCCAACGATGTCCGTGACGCGGCTGTTCATTTGTGTATCCGGGCCACTCATTTCCCACGAACTCATCTTTACAGGCCATAAAGCAGTTGTTACAGTCATGGCACCATCTGACATCTATTACTAAATACCACTGTTTCATCTTGAATTCTCCTTTCTGAGGGTATTTACGAGATTAGTAAATCTCGTAAATGCCGCCATCCCATTTTTCTACTTCAATCTGAGCACTGTTCGGTGCCATACCACACGCGTATTTGGACATGTAGCGATCCGGTGTAAGAATATTTACACAACCGCCGCGGTTTGCGGAGCATCCCGGTTTTCCGAGCGGTGCATACTCTGCACAGGACTCATAAGAGTGAACAGTACCAGGCTGAACACGCTCACCTACCTGAGCACAAAGGATTACGGAACCTCTGTCGTTGTAAGCACGTACTAAGTCACCATCTTTGATTCCACGGGCTTCCGCATCAACGGTGTTCATACGGATGATCCAGTAATACCAGCCGTCCACGAGCACACGGTGATCCTTGATATCAAGCATGAAGGAGTCTTTCGCATCGCCCATGGTATGCATGGAGAATCTGGGATGAGGGGATAACATGCCCAGCAGGTATTTCTTTGCAACTTCAGCATGCCAGCTTTCCCATGCGGGAACATATTTATGCATCGCCGGACGATACTCGTCAACAAATCCCTGATCCTCAAAACGCTTGATGGATGTGGAAATAAACTCAACTTTACCTGTCGTGGTCTGCAGACCCTTCAGGTGTACAGTCTGGTTGGGCGCCGGACCCCAGTCAGGTGTATCGCGCTCACGGTTCTCCGCGAACCAGCGAAGAGCAACTGCTTTCTTTCTGTTGGGGTTGTCCGGAACTACCAGGTAACCCTTCTTGAAGAAGTCTTCCCAGCTCATGAGCTTCGGACAATCCGTAGCATTGTAATACTGCTCAACCCATGCAAGTTCGTCTTTGCCCTCGGTAAAGATATCATAAATACCGAGTTTCCTGGACATAAGAGCATAGATATCGTAATCGGACTTGGATTCACCAAGCGGCTCGATACATTTTGCCTGTAAGGAAATGACACGGTTGTTCGCCATCTGGAAGTTATCCGGAATATAACCGGAGCAGTTTGCAAACTCGGAGATATCCCATCTCTCATAGTTGGTGCAGGCCGGAAGGATAATATCAGCGAACATTACCTCTCCCTCGTTCCAGATCGACTGGGATACAACGAACTCAAGGCTCTCAGATGTATACATCTTCGCGTATCTGTTCGTAGCGGTCATGGTACCGATGTGCGGTCCGCCATACTTCCAGTACATCTTAATCTTTCCGTATCCGGGTGCCGGATACTGGTACGGATGCATCTGGGCCTCGATGGAAGCTCCGCAGAATCCTTTGCCGTACCATTCGAACTTGCCGTTCATGATACACTCAGGAATCTTCAGACGGGGGATATGCTGACCTGCTTCCCAGTTCAGCTTGACCGGAGCCGGGAATGTGGTCTTGCCGTCGAACATTCTCCATGCAAACTTGAATCCAGCAGCGGAGTTCGCGCAATCACCGGAGATACCGCCCTCTGCGTATCCGGGGAAGTAGAATTCATAGTCAGTCGGAACACCCTGTGTGGTAGACCAGATGTTAGATCCGGGTTTACCCATTCCCTGCATAGTTGCAAGAGCAATCATACCGCGCGCCCACTCAATACCATGGGTTGCACGGCAGGCGCCGCCCCAGCCGCCCATACCGCCGGCTGCAAGGTAGGTATTTTTCTTAGCCCACTCACGGGCAAGGGCGCGAATCTCACATGCGGGAACGCCGGACTCTTTCTCGGCCCACTCACATGTCTTCGGGATTCCATCCTCGCCGTTGCCGAGTACATACTCCGCCCACTCTTCAAATCCGTAAGCATGGTCTTTTACGTACTCTTTATCATAGGTACCTTCTGTCAGCCATGTGTAAGCAATTGCGAAGGAGATTGCATGGTCGGTACCAACCTTCGGTGAAAACCACTTCATTCCCCACATATTTGCAGAATGGTTGAAGAAAGGATCAATAAATACCATCTTAACGCCCAGTTCATCAAGCCAGCGGCGTCTGATGTGTGACTCGTAAGCAGCATAAATACCGGAGTTAACCTCAGGGTCGGATGACCAGAATACGATCATCTCCGCATATTTCAGACCATCCTCTAACAGATCATTCTGTTCCGGACATCCAAGTCTCCATGAGAAGCCCCACATATGCATACCGCCCCAGTGCCATCCTTCCTAGGAATCCGGGTTGTGGTCTGCGTATGTGAATCCCATGAGATTCATGAAACGGAAGTAAGTGGAATGACGATATCCTACGTTGCCCCACAAATGGTGAGATGACGGTGTAGACATAATAGATGCAGGACCGCTCTCTCTCTTAATTCTGTTGATTTCATTTACAACAATATCCGTGGCTTCATCCCAGCTGATTCTCTCATATCCGGAAATACCGCGGTTCTGGATATTTCTCTCTCCATTGGGATCAAAATCTACACGCTTCATCGGATAAAGCAGCCGACGATCGGAGTAGATCATGGATTTCTGACCTGCTGTAAAAGGAGCAATTGTTGTGTATCTCGGAGCTTTAAACTCTCTGCCTCTTGCCTTAATGGTCCAGCCTTCCGGATCTGTCTCATCAAAATCCATCGGTGTAATACGTACGATTTTTCCATCTTTTACGTATACGAACACGGGACCGCCGGTGCTGGAGTTAGTCAAACGAATTTCACCTTGCATTACTTAGACCTCCTTAAAAATAATGTTTGAATCGATACCACCGCGCAAGCTCTCAATGTGCCCGGATAAGTAGAGGAAAATTAGGGCCTTCTATCTGAACCATCTGCGATGATCTTATAAGAAGAGATATCATTTCTCCCCTTACTGAGGCTCATTATAAAGTGTATTCCAACATTACAGTCAAGCATCAATTTTGATTTTCCAAAGAAGAAAAAAAAGTGCCTAAAGCACTTTTTTTCAGTCAGGAATCCGGTCTGTTCTGCACGCGGGATCAGATATCTTTTTTCTGATGCAGGTTCGAATACCTGCGCGCATATTCAAAGAAACTGTTCAGCACCGGATTATGGTTCTTCTCTTTTCTGGTCAGCTGCATCGGAAGATACTTCTGCGGAACATCCTCATTGATCGGAATAAACCGCAGATTCATGTTTGAGATGACCTCTGCCTCCTCAAACACCAGCGATACTCCTTCTCCCGTCTCAATAAGAAACAGGAACTCCTCGAAGTCTTCGATCTCTGCTGTGATTTTCGGATAAAATCCAAACTCTGCACAAATATTAATAAGGTAGTCATCCTCAGGATTCATCTCCATCGGCTTATACCTGAGAAACAAGCTGTCCTTAAAATCGGCCAGCGTCACATTTTTCTTAAAGAAGAGCGGATGCTTCTTGTGAATAACAATACCGACTCTGGAATAGAATAATGTAAGCTTTTCCACATTTCTGACCATTTTCACATCGTGATCCGCTATGAGAATGGCATCGTAATAATCGTTCAGCAACCCTTCTACCAGTTTCTTCTGGGAAACGCGCTCCTTGATCACCTGGATCTCCGGATGCTCTTCACGGAACCCGGAAAGAACCTGGGATATATAACTGTTTGTTTTAATATGCGGCTGAGATCCGATCGTTAAAGTCCCTGAATATTTTTTGACTGCATTTTTCTCCCGCAGCATGACCATATTCCAGGTCTCGGACATTTCATCCAGCGTCTCCGCGAGAATCTGCCCGGATGCGGTCAGTTTTACCCCCCTTCGTATTCCGGTCGAACAGCGGCAGCTCCCACTCCTCCTCCAGCGAAGCAATCTGTCGGCTGATATTGGACTGAGAAATAAATAAATGCTTTGCTGCCTTTGTAAAACTCAAACATTTCGCCACTTCCAGAAAGCATCGTATCTGTAAATCAGTCATTTCTTTCATCCCCCATATTTCTGCCATACAGCACATTGTACAAACATCTCTCTTCAAATCTTAACCTATTATACATTGTAAACAATTTTCAGCCAAGATATGCCCCTCAAAATCGTATTATTTGTCCTATCTTCCTTCGCATATAAGGATATTCCATCTCAGTGTGAGAGACCCCCACTGAGATAAACGCTCCGCGCCAAGTCTCGCGAGCGAGACTTGAATTTTGTTCATTATGTCTCTTGACTGTATTCCAACAACACACATTACACTACTAAAACATGAAGTAGAGGAAAACTATTTAAGGAGGAATAAGTTTATGGCTCTCGTTATCGCTCTTGTGTACTTTGCTGCACTCATTATCGTAGCCAGTCTGTACTCAAAAAACAAAGTCAGAACAGCAGAAGACTTTGCAAATGCGGGCGGCGGTATGGGATGGATCATGGTTACCTTCTCATTCGTCCTTGCTCCGTTGGGTTCCGGTCACACCATGTCCCTGTGGGAAAAAGCCGCAGGAGGCGGTTTTACGGACTGGGCATCCTTCACCGGTATCGGTACCGGCGCATGCTGGTGGGCGCTCGGCGCAGGCGGAATCTTTCTTCCGATCGCCATGCTCTGGATCGGGCCGCTTTACAAAAAAATCGGCGCACCTTCCGCACCGACCGCACTTTCCAAAATTTTCGGCAAGAAAATGGGGTATTTCCACGCTGCCTTCCAGACCATGACCTGGACCGGTATCGGCTGTTCTGAGCTGGTTGCGACCGGTACTGCGATCTGGACACTTTGTCAGGCCAGCGGAATCAACTTAAGCATCTATGGCGCAATCATCCTTGGTTTCATCCTGATCGTATGCTATGTTTTCTTCGGCGGTATGCTGCAGATGGCATGGCTGAACTGTATTAACGCGATCGTTATGCTTGGTGCCTCCTATGCAGCCATCGGCATCATCGCTGTTCATTATCTGTCGGCAATCGGCGGATGGGATGGCGTTCGCCAGGTATATGACGCTGCTGGTTACAGCAATATCCTGACTCAGACCGGTACGCTCGGTATGGTTCCTGTATGGGCAGGCGTCATTGTTCCGGTCATCGTATTACATACAACAGCCGGAGCTGTTTCCCAGACCATGATGCAGCCGTTCTTTGCTGCCAAAGATGAGCATGCATGCCGCAAAGGTGTGTTCCTCGGCTGTTCCCTGAATATCATGTCATCCCTGCCCTGGATCTTCCTCGGTATTGCAGCTATGTCCATCCCTGCAATTGCTTCTCAGGTATCCCCGAACGGACTTGAGGCCGTTCCGCTGATCGCTCAGGCAGGTCTTCCGGTTCCGGCAATCGGTCTTCTGATGGTAGCGCTGCTTTCCGCAACCCTTTCCACCGGCGGCGGTGTCGTTCTTGCAAACTCCAATGTTATCGCGAACGATATCATCATCGGCTGTGCGGTTCCGAACGCAGATCCCAAAAAGAAACTCCGCATCAACAAAGCCTGCATCGTTGTCGCAGCTGCTTTACTGCTTCCGGGAGCACTCATCATGGCACATGAATTCGTATTCAACCTGTTTTTGTGGGTATTCTCTTTCGGTATGCCGGTCTTCATCGTATTCATCATCGGATACAACTTCAAGGTCAGCAAGACAGCCGCATGGCTTACCGTGATTATTACCTATATTGTTGACTGTATCTGGACATTCATTCCGATGCCCCTTCCGGGAATCTGGAGCATGAACCTGTACGCAACGATGGTGGCATCTGTTGTGCTTGGTATTATCCTTCATCTCATCCTTCCGGGCAAACCGGCATGGAAGAAGACACATGCTGCCGAGATCGCGGCCAATACAGGCAGAACATTACAGGCTTAAAGGAGGAATCAAATATGTGGGTTATTCAGGATATTGCAACTCAGTATATATTCGGAATTGTTTTTTGCATCATTCTGTTCTTCATCTGGAAAATTACAAACAAAGGTGAAAAGTTATAAGGAGGGTATCACTTTATGGCAATTACAATCGTATCTGTATATCTTCTTTGTGTAGCAATTGTTCTCCTTGCAATCTGTTTTACAGGCGCAAAAAAGAATAATATTCCTGACGAAGAAGACTAATGAAAAAAAACCGCCGCGTTTATGAGTTCTGCTCATTGACGCGGCGTTTTTTTGTTTTTCATATGTAACGGATGATACCTGATCCCGGATTATGCAGAGATCATTACAGAAGTCGCTTTGATGATCGCTGTAGCTTCTCCTCCGACTGTAAGGCCGAGTTCTTTTACTGCTTCCATGGAAATGGTAGATGTGATACCGATTCCGCCATCCACATCCAGTTTTACGATTGCGTTTACTGCGCCTTCCTGGATAGAGACAACCTTTCCGGAAAGCTGATTACGCGCGCTGAGCTTCAGTTTGCTGTTTGCCATCATTACAGAAGTAGCCTTGATAATTGCTGTTACTTCCTTCCCGGCTGTCAGGCCAAGTTCTTTGATGGATTCCATGGAAATCGTCGCAGAGATGGTATTTCCATTTCCTGCATCTACTTTCACAATGCCGTTTACGGCTCCTTCCTTTACCTCTTTTACAATTCCTTTAATCTGGTTTCTTGCACTGATCATGACATTTCTCTCCTTTTCTCTTTGATACTGCAGATATTTATTATATGATACAAGCTTCCCGTATCAGTTTTCCTGCGGTTCCAGAACCGTGATCTCGTCTCCGTCCTTGATATGTCCGCCCCGGATCACCCTGGCAAACACTCCTTCTCTGGGCATAATGCAATCCCCCACCGTCTTGTAGATGGCGCAATGGCTGTGACATTCCTTCCCGATCTGGGTCAGTTCCAGCACCGCATCCGAGATCCGAAAACGGGTACCCACCGGAAAATCTTTCATCCGGTAGCCATCCACGATGATATTTTCCCCAAACGCACCATAGTCTACCTCGGCGCCGCGCGCACGGAATCCTTCAATCTCTCCGAGTCCCAAAAGGCTCACCTGACGATGCCAGTCCCCGGCATGTGCGTCTTTTTCAATTCCCCAATTCTCGATCAGATTTGCCTCACCAATTTCTGTCTTCTGTATTCCCCTGATTTTACTGATGCAGATTCCCATTACCTTTCCCATTCTTATACCTCCTGACTTATCCACCAATCGATACCATTTTATGGTTTTCCGAAATCTGTGACAGTTCTTCAAAACAATGTGCTGCCGGTTTGGCCAGAATAGCCTTTTCCATGGTCTTTTTTATCTCTTCCAGACGTCTTTCCCGGACCAGATACTGAATATCATAGGTATCCGAGTAACACAGACACGGCTTGATCTTTCCCGTGGCGCTGAGCCGGATCCGGTTGCATTGATAGCAGAACTTTCCGTGCATCGCCTGAATCAGACCGATCGTACCGGCAAATCCCTGAATCTTATAGTAGACCGCAGGCCCGCTCCCATGTACCGTATGATCATCTGCAACGGACGGATACTCTTTTCGCAGTTCACCCAGCACTTCTTCACCCGTTATCTGGTAAAACTGTTTTCCTTCGCCGATCGGCATCAGTTCGATGAACCGCAGGTCAACCGGCAATTCCCTGGCCAGAGGAAGCATGGACTTCCAGCTGTCACCCTCATGAAGATAAAAATGATGCGGAAGCAGAACGGTATTCACCTTTACCCGGAGCCCGGCATCCAAAGATGCCTGAATGCCTGTCATGACCTTGTTTAACGCATCCTGTCCTGTAATATGCCGGAATGTATCCCGGTCCAGAGTATCCAGACTGATGTTTACTCCATCCAGACCGCTGTCCACCAGCTCGTCCAGACAGTCCGTCAGCAGTATCCCGTTGGTCGTCATCGCAATGTTCTCAATCTCCGGAATCCTGCGGATCATCCGCACCAGCCTCGGCAATTCCGTCCGCACCAGAGGCTCTCCGCCGGTCAGGCGTATTTTCCGAATTCCAAGTTCCGCCGCGATCTTACAGACTTCTGTGACTTCTTCATAAGTCAGAAGTTCTGACATCGGCAGAGACTGCACACCCCCTTCCGGCATACAGTATTTGCAGCGAAGATTACAGCGGTCCGTGACCGATATTCTCAGATAATCAATGTTTCTTCCAAATCCGTCTTTCATAAGCTTCCCATTTGCGTCTTTCTGTAGTCTGTTCCATTCCCAAAAGGATTCCTGTTTTAAAGCATATATACCTGCACACATTCACCCGCTTTTGCTCCAGCCATATCCGGTGTGATTTCAATCAGACAGTTGCAGTCCGCCATGGCAAGGATTGCGCCGGAAGCCTGGTTTTTCCCATTCAAATACACTTTTCCGTCTTCCAGCCAGCCCCTTAAGAACCGTCTGCCTCCGGCAGGTTTGATAAAGTCATTCTGCAGTTTTGCCTGCTGCGTCCGCAGTTTCCACTTCTCCTGTCCGGTCAATGCATACAGAACCGGACGGCCAAGCAGTTCAAAGTTTGCGATGGCTCCAAAGGGATTCCCGGAAAGGCAGAGCACAAGCGTCCCCTCCCAGATAAATGCAAGCGTCGGTGATCCCGGTTTGACCCGGACTTTCCAGAACAGCTGCTTTGCCCCAAGGATGTCCACTACCTCATGCATGATATCCTTTTCGCCTACCGAAACGCCGCCCGTCGTTATAATCAGATCCGTCACCGGTGCGATTCTTCGGATTTCTTCGGCAACCACGCTTCCCTCGTCAGAGATATGCTCTGAGAACACAGGCGGATTCTGCAGTTCCATAAGCCGTGATCCAATATATGCACGATTAGTATCATAGATTTTCCCCGGTTTCCATTCGGCCTCCGGCAGGAGAACCTCATCTCCGGTAGATAAAAGAGCAATCCGCGGTCTTTTGAACACTTCCACTTCCGTTTTCCCCAGAGAAGCGATCACAGTTATGATTCCGGCATGCAATGTCCTGCCTTTTTTCACCAGTATGGAACCTGCCTGATAATCTTCTCCCTGATAACAGTAATTCTGATAGGGCCGCAATTCCCGGTATACAGAAACGGTATCTCCGCCCAGGTCTGTATCCTCCTGCCGGATCACCGTATCCGCCCCATCCGGGATCGGTGCACCGGTCATAAGACGCACCGCTTCTCCTTTTTTGACCGTTCCTTCATAAACAGATCCGGCATACACTTTCCCGATCACCTTCAGAGTGACCGGTGTATCATGGGAAGCACCCGTCGTATCCTCGCCTCTGAGCGCATATCCATCCAGGGGTGACCGGGGAAACGGAGGCTGATCACGCACCGCAATAATGTCTTCCGCCAGTTTCCGGCCCAGCGCATCGAAAAGTGAAACCTTCTCTGTCTGTATGATCTCCTCCACCTTCTGCGTCAGCAGCATCTGTGCTTCTTCCATTGTCAACATACTATCTTACCTCTTTTCACAGGTGTATTCTTACAATACATATATATTATAGATTATACCATAACTGCATCTTATGCATCCTTTTTTTTCAAGTCCCGCTTGCGAGACTTGGCGCGGAATTCGGGTCAGCGTCAGCTGACATCTTCCAAACCGAATTCCTGCGCATCCTCGCGGAGCGTTTATCTCAGTGGGAGATTGGACCCCCACTGAGACGAGTTTGTCATTACCCGCCACTTAAGAAGTATGGGTCTCTCACACTGAGATGAATTATTCTGTTTTTGCATAAGCACAAAAAAGGACAGCCGCACAAACATATGATATCAATGCAGCTGTCCCGAAGTTCACAGGATAGAGAACGCACCTTTACATGCATTAAAATATCCGTATCTCATTTTTTTCTCCTTTATTCAATCAAAGACATAATTATTATACATCTGTTTTTCTCCTTTGTATACCATTCTTTCGAAAAAAATACACATTTGTATACCAAAAACGGGGCATTATTCCATAATGGGATAAACGCAAACGAATTCCTGATAGAAATCCATCGAATATTCTGTTATACTCATAAGCATGATGATCTGATTCCCATGACATAAGGAACGACTGAAACATATATCACAGGTAGTGTCAAATGAATTATGAAAAAGTCGAGTCAAAAAATTAGGCTCAAATGA